>JBDIVL010000011.1:0-95182 GCA_039794405.1 Candidatus Jinrextremum sp.
AAGATGCCCTGCTAATTTCCGTGAGTCTGACAATTGTCCCCGGCTCAAGACCGAGAAGCATAGCCTGCCCAGTTAACTCCAATGACTTCTGATATGAAAGCATCTCGCCCGCTGCGGCACGCACATCAGAGACGATCTTTCTTGCATTCTGACCAACCGAATTTGCAAGGTTTTCAAATGCAATTCGCTTCTCCTGCCTCTGAACAGCTTCGTCAAATTCCTGAAATATCCTTTTCGTTGTGTAGATTGCACCGGCAACAGACGCCGTGGCTGCTGTAAAGCCAATCCAGTGACTTTTAATGCGATCAACAAAACCCTTTGATTTATCGCTCAAGTCCTTCAGCATTGAGGTAACTCCGCCGATGCCTTGAAGAGCGCCTTTGTTGTCAGATGTTATTATGAGTTTTACTTCGTCTTTTTTAGCCATACATTGTCCCTACAATTCTCACACGCCCATTCAAAATATTCACCATATTCGAACTTACACTTGACCGGATCACACGTTTCAGATTTTTGTTTTTCGCATATCTGTTCCAAAACCGCCTTTTCAAACACCTTCAGTTTTTCAAAGAATGTACGGTCTGTCGCGATGTGTAATGCCTGTGCTATGGTAATGATTGCGGTATAGTCGAGTCCGTAAACGCCGTTGAATCCTGCGCGCCACTGTGTGGCCGCCAGATTCATAAGTTCCCAGATATCCCGATTACCTGGTAAGATCTCTACCTCACCCCCATTACAGAAAACGTGGGCGAGGTCTATGAGTTTTTTTGTTCTACCTCAGAGATATCCAGGCTCTGCGCTGCAGCCCAAATGAATTCCCGTAGGGCAATTTGATCTAGGATGAGTTTTTTCGATTCGAGGGTGACGGCTAAGGGGAGAGAGCCTCCATCCCCTGCCTGTATCTCCACTCCTTCCCACGTCTCTAAAATATAGTCGGCAAGGAGGTCTTCTAGCTTGGCATCATCAACATCCTCGACCGGCTCCATTCTTCTTGATTGCCGGTTCAATTCCATCCTTGTTTTTGTGCATTGCTCCCGTAAGTCACGCAGGATTACGCCCGTAAGCGGACGAACATAGAATACAACACCTTTAGAGTATTCGAAACGTTGTGATTGTGGCTTTTCGCCTGATGTTTGTTTTTTTAGTATGAGCATGGTTCTCCTTTCAATTGACCCACCACTACATCCCTCCCAGGATGGGACTTTCCCCGATCGAGTCGAGGATTGGTCTATTCCCCTCTAGAGAGGGGGCAGGGGGTGTGTTATTCCATTTTACGCTGCATACGTTGCAACCTTATTTGCCACTACGACTATTGCAGACCCGTACGTGTCATCTTCCATAACGATGAGATCTCCTTCCTCACCCATGATCTTCCCATTTACCTTTAGCGGAGCCTTCAACACATTACATCGCGGGAACACGGCATCAACATAATAATTCTTCCCGCTCTCAAACTCTGCCCCGGTCGCCTTCATGCTGACGCCAAAATACTCATTATCCTTAATCTTTTGCTGAAGGATATAATCCCTCATTTGCCGATCAAGTTTAAGCGTCTGCTGCCTTCCCTGTCGTAAGGCATAATTAGAATACGAGCCGGTACCACCAACACGGTACTCAACAAGCATTTGATTATTCAAACTGTGTTCGATTGTTTCAATCTCGGCATCGATCGTGCGTCCACCCTGAAAAGCGCTGCCATCCCACTTGCCACCGATCTTCACGACTAAGTCCGTCACTCGCAGCGGTGGTTCCGTCACACGGCTTGGGAATGTACACCATGCAGGTTCGGTCGGAACATAGATAATCTCGTAATCTGTCGAGGTTGCAACACCGCCCGGCGCTGAGATCGTGATCACGGCAGGGGTCGCTGCCGACACGACACTGAAAGTAACTTCTTTCCATTCCCCCGAAGTTGGCACCTTTACTCGAATTGAATGGACATTATCCAGCCTTGTGGCTGCATCTCCACCTTGTACGGCATTCGCTGCAAGGGATAACGATGTTGCATTGTAGGCAGCCGATACGGTCTCTTTTGTAACGTTATCGGTATATTTGCCGGTACCTTTTATCCCTAGAGCTAATTTTACCCACGAGTCTTTTGTAAAGGTAGCCGTGAGGGTATCAATAAACATTGATGCAAAGCGCCTCTTCAAGATCGTTTTTCCAAATCTTTGCGCTGCTGTGAAACCAGGATTTGACATATCGGAGGTCGGTGTAATGGTATGTTTGTATCCCGTGCCCCATCCAGCCACGGACCTTGATCCCAGGGCGAATGCATACCCAAAACCAAAGTGCTGGGCCTGTGCCTTCTCGAAATCGAGCGTTCCTGAGGAAAGGGCGCCTAGATCATAGACGGTATCTGGCTCTTCCTTCCCGGTAAGCTCATCACGGTTATCTTCCCGTCGCGGGTCGAGCTGGATGATATTTGACTTTGCAACGAGAAGAGAGGTATCAAGCGTTTGCTCGGTATTCAGAGCGGTTTCTTTATTGTTTGCTGAGACGGCAAGCAGATTATAATCGGCAAGATAATTTCTCGTCATGCTTTATTCTCCTTCTTTTTTACCGCAGAGTGCGCAGAGCTCGCGGAGGAAGAATGAGAATCTTTTTTCTCTGTGTCCTCTGCGTCCTCTGCGGTGAATATGAACTTATGCGCCTCCTGCGGCGGGATCTCCTTATAAACCTTCCCGGCTTCGAATTTCCTGCCGGCCATAGGGCCGTCAACGACCTCGAAATCCGGGACGTTTGGTTTTAATGTATACATATCTGTTCCTTTCCCGTAGGGGCAGGTTTAAAACCTGCCCCTACTACTAATCTATTGAAAAAAATGTTTCTATATGAAAACCATAGGCAGCATGGTCGGGTGTTGAAAGTAACAACTCAACTTTTATAGGTTTAAAGGGCAAGAGATTGCCTAATCCAAAATCGTTGTTATACGTGGCTGCATGCGTCTTTTCCTTCAGGTCGTAAACTTCGCTGAGTTTTTTTGCAATCATCACTAAGGAGAAGGTTTGGCGCTCTACGCCACGCTCATTATCATAATCAGATCCGGTATACAGGGTATAGAGAGACGGCTCAGGAATTAAAAAGTCTTGTATCTCTTCCAGAAGAAGCGATATTTCACCATTATATGCAGCAATCTTTTTACAAACCGCGTTCAGGTCTGATGCCTTGAGCGCGTTGAGCATTGCAGTTTCTATCTCAGCGATGGTATATCCCACTAAAACCCTCCTAAAGATTCTTTCGTAAACACTCTGTCATCTAATGTTTTACTGTTTGATATACTGTCGATCGTTTCAGTCTGTTCATCAGGCGGTGTGTTTTCACCAATACTTTGTTTTCCGTCTGCAATACGCTCAAGGGTGCGAATCGCTTCGTCATGCCGGTCCTTCCGTGATGGTGGCGCTTCCGGCATTTTCCTCGTGTATATGTTATAGATCGCAATATCCACCGCACAGTCTCTAATTACATCCGGCAGCGGGGAAAGCGGCAAATTGTATTTATCTCTCAGTTTACTATCTATCGTAGAATCTGCTTTTGCGATAGCTGCATTAATCCGTCCTACCATACTCGCATGAGCTGGATTATCAGGGTCAATCAGGGTGACGGCAATCTCTTCATCATTCGTCATCCTGATCAGTATATCCTCCGTCATCATGCCGCGTATATCAGTTAATGTGCAGTAAGTCATCCTTTATTCCCTCTCCCCCATCGTAGGGCATAACGATTTATTCCCTTTCCCAGCAACACCAGGTAATAAACACCAGTCCAATAAGAAACACCACGGTAACGCGTATAGGACTCCCGCATGTTATTGTAAAGGCTGCAAATAATCCTGCGAAAAAAGAAGAAATTTCCACCATGAATGCGTTGAATGGCCGCATAAATCCCTACTTTTTCCTTTCTTTTTTATCTTGCTTTTGTGCAGCTACGGGATTTTTCCCCTCTATTTCCTTATTTTGCTCCTCTGTTTCCCCGGTTACAGGTGGGGCAGGAGGGGTTTGTACGGGTGGTATGGGTGGGGTTACCTCGCCCATACGCTCCTCCTTTACCGCCTCTAGTCGTAACAAATGCGCAACATCTTCTGAACACTCCATCGTATCGCCAGGCGCATAGCGTTTGCCTTCGTATTTTTTGTGTCCATCTTTTACAAGATATCTTGGCATATTTAATCCTTTCTATTGAACACGGACAAACAGAGTTTGTCCGTGCCACCCAAAATTATTTTTCTGCGTTCTTTGCGTCCTCTGCGGTAAATTTTTCTTTTACGCTACAGCGTCTTCAATGAGATACCCCACATCATTTGCAACAATCTTCTCGTCCGAGTTCCATGCAACCTTGAAGTAATGTGCGCCCTTGATGCCGCGCTTTTTGTCGAAATCCCGCTGCGTCTGCTTCAACATTTCAGAGATGGTCAACCCAAAAGTGATTGATTTTATACCCGGGTTTGGCTCTACATAGAGGGCCGCCATGTGTTTTCCCCACAGCCTTGCATATGTGGGCGTCTGGCCTTCCTTAGCTGTGTTATAGCGTGCACGGCCAATCACGATGTTATCTACCTCGAACAGTCCTGCCACTTCCGGAGCAGAAGCCATACCGCCCGGCGACCCCTGGTACCTGCTAGAAGATTTCACGGCATCCAATATCTCTGGCAACCTCCTGAACTTTTTCCATGTTGCCTGCCCGAAAACGAGGGTATTTGCCCTAACAAAACACGCCTCAATTGCCTCGGTTATATCATCGATTGGATCGTCCGATGAGCCACCCCACTGATCATTACCCGTAAGTTGCACTTTGTTACCAGAAGGGTATGATGCAGCCGCAAAAACGATATCCGCCACGCGCTTTTCCTGTGCGAGTTCAAGGCATTTATTTAAGAAATCGTTCGTATCGATTTCAGGCTGAAGGGGATTATCAGAATTATCAATTGCCTCTTGCGCAAGCCAGTCGCCGAGCGCATGATCTGTTACGGAATAATTCTCCGTTGAAACACCCCATGACTGTTCATTCGGCATTGAGGTTGGGCCGATTCGATCATTTGGAATAGTATAACTGTCCTGTTTGTTGTATTTGAAATACTTATCCGACCGCTTACCTACCTTAATCTGGGGCATAACTTTACTCCAGATTAATTCTTCGTTTCGATACTGTATCGACAGGTTAGTTAAAACCGCATCGATATGTAATTGATTCGCCTCTGGGGGCATAGTATTTTCCTCCGTCCAAAAAAGTTTAACTTACTCATAGACGTCAGGCAGAGACCCCTGACCTATTATTTAGCTATAAAATAGTAACCATCAAAATTTGATGTTGATGTATTCCCGGTATCCCCATTGTATCCGTAAAAAGTAACACTATTCGTGCCGGTTATTTTCGCCTTGAAAGTCGTTCCCGATCCGTTCCCTAAAGAGGCATAATCGGCAGTAAACAAAGCGCATGTCGGAGTACCTGCAAGGCTATGAGATACCGTAACGCTTCCGCTTGTAAGCGATGTTGACCCGAACTCTATTTTTTTGCCGCTGGTTATGCTATCCACGCCATTGATTGAATGTGCACAAACTGCGCTAACCATAAATGCTGTTACGCTTATAGCACATATCAGCATACACAGCGCATTCCTGATATATTTCATATTTCCCTCCTTCTTATAGTAGAGACGCAAAATCTTGCGTCTCTACAGATTGTACAGATAGGTTTCAAACCTACCCCTACGATAAACTAAAATTGTTACAATGCCCCAACCGGTACAAGGAATACCGGGATAATGTCTCCCACAACCCCTGACGCCATCGCAAATCCAACAATTGACTGCCCTGCAGTTGCAGCCACTCCTTTTGCATTTGCGTCACTCGTAATAGGATTACCCCTCGTTACCGTCCCGCCGAGCTTACATCTACTGATACCAATCATCATCACCCGCACCTCATCATCAGCTGCATCTGTTGTATGCTGAAAGATGCCGAGCAGGGTATCTGTTGCCGCTGATGCCACATTAAATGTATCATCATCAGCCCCGAATTTAGCAATCGTGTATGCCGTGCTTACTGCTGCGGTACACTTTGCCGACTTACTCATTATGTCCGTTTGACCCATCATAATTTCTGTCCTCCTGATAAGATTTAAGGATACCACGGACAAACGAGTTTGTCCGTGCCACCCGCAACTATTGCTTAAACAATTCCGGATGTTTCTTCGATAACTCAAGTACAGCTACTTTATATGTTACATCCTTGTTTTTCTCCATGAAGCTGCTAATAAGCGCATCTCTTTTCTCTTGCTTATCACCACCGCCAAAATCCTTCTCATTCGGTGCAAACTCCCCAAACTCAATCTGCTTTTTGAAACTTCCCAAAAACCCTTTCATATATTCAAACGGCGTTTGGGTTTTCTTCTCATTACCCTCAGAAAATTCAATTGTCTCCTGGATAGTCGCGATCTTTTCCATGAAGTTTTGCATGCCCATGCCGAACTTCATCATGGCAGGGGTAAGTTTGCCTTCCTTGCAAAGCCCTTCACAGAAAGACTGGATATCTGCCTTCACCTTTTCAGACTTTGCCTTTTCCAGCGCAGCCTTTTCTTTGTCGAGATCGGCTTTTTGAGACATAAGGCTTTGCTTCTCTGTCTGCAATTTCTCAGCAAACTCCAATTCCTTCGCCTTCACCTGCTTCGCCACTTCTGTATTAATTTGTGTCTGTAGGTCTGCCTGAGAGGGCGCAGACACTGCGCCCCTACCGGGTTCGCTGAATGACTGCGCATCATCGATCGTCACCCCTTCACCCTTCGCCTTCAACATTATCCACTCCCACAATTTCATACGCTTTTCCTCCTTCTGACAAAAGTTATTTCCGTTTGTAGGGACACGGTGCTCCGTGTCCCTACCACAATGATTACATTGCTTACACTCAAATAAAAATTCGATCGCCTTTTGATCGCCACCCTTAAACTTCACATTCGGCAACCCTCTTACCCCTGGCGGATTTGCACCTAAAAAACCGATGTGTTTTAAAGTCCAGTCCGGGTATAAGGCAATCGAACGCTTCTTATACATACCCTTGTTTACCATGTCCACAAACTCAGGTACAAGTTCTTTGAACTTCGCATACAGAATTTGTCCTTCACGTTTCAACTCTTCTACCCAACCCCAGGCCGGGGAATCATGTTCCGGATGACCGATTACGGCCGGGGCCTCCCGGTGTGAAGGACTGTATTTTAAAACAATCTGATCAATATCTGCCTCCGTCCAGGTGCTTTCTTTACCTTCAGAATTCGTATGAGTTCCGGTTCTAAAAACCGGTATCCATTTTTCAGACATTACTATCTCCAATTTTATTAGCCACGGATTGACGCGGATAAAACGCAGATTATCCGTGTTTCATCCGCGTCAATCCGTGGCCTAATCAGATTTTTAATTTAAAGCCCTTTTAAGCCCTTCTCATAAAAACACGCCCTTACATCCGCATTCTTTTCCTTGACACCCTGGCACCTGTTTATAAACCGATTAGTTTTAATTTTAAGAGGTGCAGCCAGCCGTCAGCAGTCAGCTATCAGCCACTAGCGAAAAATTACACCGTTCCATCGACAAGATAACTCCCCATTTTCCCTTTAATCTTCTCCAGATCACCTGCGGTTAATTTCATAAAAGGCCGAGCCTCGATATGAATCTTATACGCACCCGTTAATACCTTCATTCCCATGCTTGCCTTTGATTCTTTTGTAAATAACGATTTCCCTCGTTTCGCACCGCGCTGGTATTTTTTAAAAAACAACTTCCGCTGGCGGGCAGGATGGGTAATATCGCCGCCAAACTGATGAATGGCTGCATATTTTTTATTCGTGCTTGCCCACGCGGCATCCTTATTATGCCCAGGCTCGATCGATCCTACGAGCTGCGCGGTATCAATTAAGGTTTGTCCACCGTACTTCTTTACCCTTTGCGATGGTTCCCACCTCGGACGCCCGCCTTGGTGGAAATTTTCCTCTACTGCATCATGCATAATACCAGAAATGGCACGCATTACCGGGCTCATATTCCCTAACCTGCCAGATATCCGGTTGAGCAGTCCCCTCACTTCTCCGTCTTCTATTTTTATTCCGATCATGTTGAAATTTGCCTTTTTTGTGGTATACTATACGGTAGTTCCGGTTGACACGGTGAATTCTCCCAGCCGTGCTTCCATGGCCAATGCCATGTTAGAGAGCTAAAGAGGGAACCGGGAGTCCTCTTGCCGGAACTTATTCCATACGATTTCTCACAACCTTCCCATTACGCATTTCCCTTTCAATGTCCTTTTTTGTTGTTTTCCTGAAAGAGAGTAAATAAAGCTCATCCTTTGCCTGTGTGGTTTTTATCGCTGCAAGATAATATTTTTCATCTTTTTTTATAAAGACTTCTATATACCCCTTTTTTTCGATAATCACCTCAGCGCGGGAAATGACTTCAGGAAGTTTTTGATAATCCGCCAAAGTTAACTCTTTATGTCCCTTATACCCTTCTATTTCCCCTTTTTGTTTTTTTACTGTCCAGTCAGAGAGATACACCGTCTGCGTTTTCGCCCCAATAAGGTTTCTGTATTCCTCACCCAACACCGCCACAGGGTAATTCCCCTTAATCGTTCCCTTATAGAACGCCTTGAAGTCAGGCCCTGTCAGCCCTCCTTCTACATATTGCCTTGCTACTTCATAATCATATTTATCCAATTCCGGAAACCAGGCTGCCTTGCCGGGGTTATAGGTCCAACCCGGGTCAGTAGCCACTTCCACTCCCGTTACCGGGTCCTTATAAACCGCAACGGGTACCGTTTTGTCTTCCGATATACGTCGCTCTTCCGTGGTGATACTATCCTTTGATGACCCGACTTTTAAATCTCGCTCCTGGAGATCTTGTAAATCCAACGCCCGCACACGGCACCGGCAATTAAAACCATTCGGCGGATAGAAACTATCCCAGAAGGGATCGTCATGCAGAAAAACACGTCCATGGAGCTGCGCATGTGCCGGTCTCGTTCTGGCATCCATCACGGCTACATATTGCCAGTATGGCCGGTCTGCGGCATTATCCGTAAACGCCTTATACCGGCCTGCCATATACGCCGTCTGCAGATTCGTCCTGTATATCGTCCTGAGCCTGTAAGGTGAACCAAGCTGAACCTCTTTGCCATCCTCCCCAAGAACCTTTCCCCACCAGCCCTTTGCCTTTAGCGTCGGTTCCAGCTCTTTCTGGAATTGTCTGAGCGTAATACCTTCATTTAGTGATTTTCGCACCATACCACGAATATCCTGTAAAATATCCAGCTTCATCGCCTTCGCGACAGTAAACGCCTTCGCATGCGCTTCCTGCCAGGTATCTTTCCAGTCCCAGGAAAACCGATAGCCTTTCGAGTCAAAATACTCAATCGCCTTTTCCGGCGGCAATCCCATTGCATAGAGAAGATCAACGTCCGGCATTCAACCTCCCCCACACTTCAAGGACAAAGATCCCGCGACTAAGCATATCCTCAAAGGTTTTATCGTTCATGTCCGGATACGCCTCTGCAAGGCGTTCCAATATCCTGTTATAATCCTCCCCGCTTTTGAGCATATCGATCACAGGACGTAAAACCCCTTCCATCTGTTTTTGTAGATCTTCTGGCTTTATGGAATCTACCGCTTTATCGACTGCCCGCTGATCGGGGAATACATGCGATATACCATCCGAAAAACAGACAGGGCATTTTGTATGACCTTCCGCATATTCCTGACGAGAATCCCCTCCTGATCTTTGATCGAAATCCCCTCCTGGGAGGGGCAGGGGTGGGTTTGCAGACGCTTCAACCAGTTCCTCACCCTCTTCCGGTTTAGGGATACCATACGTTTCATAAAAATACTTTTGCGTTATCGGCAGCCTGATATCCCTTGCCAGGATCAGATCTCGGTCGGCAAGGGGTTTCAGGTCCTTTTCGGGTTCCGTCCTTATCCATACTTTTGGATAAGCTTTAACGTCCGGGAAGTTATAATCGACAATCCACTTTATCAGTGAATTGTTCTGGCATTCACACAGCGCATCAGCATCAGCTTTAATATAATCCTCTCGTATATCTACCGATTGCTGTTCGTTCCCTAACTTGCCCGGCGTTGACTCCGTAGAGGCGCTGTGGCCAAGCAAAACCTTATTGATGGCCTTATCGTTATATGCGCAGAAGGTTTCATAACAGTTTATCGAACCTCCCCGCGTGGCCTCTAACAACTCGATGAGCATATTTTCAGGAATGATTACACCAGACTCCTGCTGAATAGCCTTGATAGCATCAAGCAATTGTTGCTGTTTTTCTTTTGTTGTACCAGGTGGATACTTTCCAACCGGCGTCGGCGATCCAAACTTATCGCAGAAGATCGCCCAGAACTTGATTCCGTTCTTCCGAAACCATGACGGCCAGTACAAATTTCTTCCCAGTCCATCACCATAATAGCTGCCGTTATCCGATACATTTCTGAAAACTACAAACTTCCGTTCAGGTACCTCTTCGCCTTCGATCATGTTCTGTAAGGTAAGCAACCTGAGTTTGCCCTGCACATCGAAAATGAACCTCCGCGCAGCCTTACCTACAGCTTCCCTGATCCAAATATCTCCTTCAGAATATTCCCACATAATTTCAGCAGGCTTGAACCCCAACACAATGCCGGAAAGCAGCGACTGTCTGAACGTATCGTAGTTAAACCCCAAAAGCACGTCCTTCACAAAATCGGCTATCTTCTGATCCTCAGCATCGTCCGAAGCCGGAATCACTTCCCACTCCTTACCAACTACGGCAAGTTTCCTTGTTTGTAATGCCGACTGTATTTCCGAATCACGCAGGAGATCTTCATACAACTCAATCCCTTTCCCGCCCGATTCTGACTTTAGTACCTTGTCGGGATTGGTAACGATATTTCCCAGGAAGTCCTGGATGATATCGTTTTTAACGGTTGCGATTTCGTCTGTTATGAGTACTGGTTTTTTCTTTTCAGATTTTTTTTGTGTTTTCGCCATAGTTCTTTTTTACCCACCCCTACACCCCTCCCAGGAGGGGAATTTTATTCCCCTCTTGAGAGGGGGCAGGGGGTGTGTTATTCCTTCAGTTATTCACATACCTTCCCATTTCTCTACCCATCGAAACCCTCACACTCCCGGTTGACTGATATTCAATAATCCCCGATCCCTTCTCTGCCATATCAACTGCAACCTCAAGCGCATCCGGCCCGTCATCGTTCATAGTAGAAGAGGGGAAGTAGATCAATTGTTCTACGAGAAGATCCTGATCCGAATGGCTCTTCTGAAACCTCATTATTCCCCGCTCAACCAGGGGCGACATACGCCCGATCCGAGCCTCTTTCGAAACAGTATGATTGATATAGGTAACAGGAAGGTGGTATCTTTTATCCTTCGCCACAAGGTTGAAGGGACTCTGCGCAAACTCACCCAGTGCGTTATCTTCCATACTTATCGTCAGAGGATGCAACTCCTCATACCTTGCATATGTTGTACGTGCCATGCCATCGACAGAACACCGGCGGATATAGGCATCAAGGACATAGATAATTCCATCACTATCAATCCCGATCGTAACTATTGCCTTATAGTCTGACGACTCGCCTGATTTCATCGATGGATCAATGCCCGTATAAACCCTCAGTGCTTTTCCAATAATTTCCTCCGGATGGTAATACCGGATCCATTCTTCCTGAAATAAGCCGTCATCATCCTTCGGGTCGTTCTGATATTCCTTGTTAAACCTTACCGAACCGATTACGGACTTCTTCTTGAGCAGCCTCTTGAGCGGCCATACGGCCGGCCATAGCGGCATGCCGTCATCACCAAGCGCCTTGTAAATCCGGGAAATAAACCGAGGTACTTGAGGATCATCTTCACTTTTCATGTCAATCATCTGCGCAAGCACACCCCGCTTGGAAATGAGGTTATTAATCATCGTCATCGATCCGCCTTCGGCAACGGTATTGATGAGCGCCTCGAGGATCCAGTCTACAGTTTCTTTCACAAGTCGTGGATTTTTGCAATTCTTATCATTCTCTAGATCGTCTATCAGTATCCTGCCAACACGATGCTGCCTGTTCCTGAGCCCTCGAACCTTCTGACCGCGACCCCTTGCCAGAATCCTTACCCCGTTGCTGGTCGTAAAATCCTTCGATTCCCAGTTACCCTGGTTGTACAAATCTCCGAAATCCTGTTTGATCCGCTCGTTTTCCTCGAACTCAATCTGTACGAACTGATTAAAATCCGCTGCCAGGTCTTCTGTATCAGATACAATGAGATCAAACCAGGTTTTCCCGGGATGGCAGATATCGTGGACCGGGATACTGAGCGTCCAGAAGGCGCTTTTTCCGTGTTCACGCGGCGCCGCTATGAAGACGGGTTCATCCGGGATATCAGCAAGGGTATTCCATTCCCCGTGAAAGTCTGCAAAGGGTTTCGAGAAATAATGCGGCAGATAGTTCTCGAGAAACCACAGTCGGTCGCGCCTCCCGCGTGCAATGCGTTCCTTTTTCGCCGATTCCGAATTGTCAGGGAACGGCGTTGCCTTCTGCTTCATACTAGCAACGATCTCTTTTGCCCGCTTATCATATTCAGATTTGGAGAATTTTTTGGTTAGCATAATGTTTTTGTTGTTTGTAGGGGCAGGTTTCAAACCTGCCCCTACGGTTTTATTTGGTAGCGGGGGTGGGATTCGAACCCACGGCCTGCGGATTATGAGTCCGCTGCGCTGACCTCTGCGCTACCCCGCGTTAGTTGTCTAATGCCGCAAAATGATCATCACACCACTCGTATAATCTTTTCACATATTCGCCAATCATTACGATAGGCCATAATATGAGCATTGCCGGGAGACGAGTTATAAGAACCAGAGGAATCCTATGCCAACGAATCCTATGATACATTCGTAAAACTTTACGGCGTTTAGGCATTTCTTCGCGTCTCCTCAAAAAACCTATGTATGTGGTCTGCCAGCTTCGATATAAAATCCGCATCCGTCTCGACGCGGTTTAGATACTTCGTGAACCGCTCCATCGTCTCTATCGTCGCCCCCAGGATATCTCTCCCTCCAGAGATCTTCTCAATAGCAGAAATGATCTTCGTGATCTGATCCGTAAGCCGGCCATTCTCGGTGAGTTCCTCCGGAGTGGCCTTCTCAAGTAATTCCAGGAGTGTC
Organism: Candidatus Jinrextremum sp.; assembly: GCA_039794405.1. Classification (GTDB taxonomy): domain Bacteria; phylum Planctomycetota; class Brocadiia; order Brocadiales; family Brocadiaceae; genus JBDIVL01. The sequence goes on from JBDIVL010000011.1 coordinate 13,179, forward strand.
TTTTTGAGCTTTTCCGCAGGGCCTTCACGAGTAGAAACCAGGTATTCCTTTCTCTGCCGCTGCCACTCGCCCTTTGCCGACCATTGCGAGATCGTCTTCTCAGAAATCCCCAGAAGCTCGGAGATCTCCCTCTGAGTCTTTCCCTCTTTGACGGCGAGGCGTTCAGCCTCTTTGTAATAGCTTTCGAATTTACCCATATTCCTTATAATTTATTCACCGCAAAGACGCAGAGAGCGCAAAGGTAAAACAGTATTTAAATCTTTCTTTGCGCCCTTTGCGCCTTTGCGGTGTAATCACAATTCCGCCTCAATCCTTTTAATTTCGCTCATGATTTTCGTGTATTCTTCAACCACCTGCGTCAGCTCCTCAAACGCCTGCTTTGCGTGCTCGAACTCCATGCCTTTGATGCCGTCAGAGCTGAAGAGGTAGATATTGATATCCTTCCTGCACCGATCAGCCTGAATTTCGAGCTTGCCGATCACCCGTTTCTTTTCTGCAAGCAACCCTTCTTTTATATACCTTGTGTTCTTATCCATTTTGTCCTTTGAATTTTAAGTAGGTCATGATAAAAGTAACTGCCGCCGATACCGTTGACGCAGCACCCGACGCCCACCAGACCCTTTTTTCTACGCTTGTAATGCGCTGATCCTGCTTTTCCAGCAACCTTTCAAGACGCTCGAACCCTTCTTCCTGCGATGCCTTCAGCGACCGCATAATCTCCGTGCCTGCACTCAACTGAGCGCATATCTCCCCGTACTGCTTTTCCTGTTTTAGCGCAACTTCACAGTATTTTGTCGGGCCTGGACATTCGTTTTCTTGCATTAATATTTATCGCTCCTTATGGGGGTCAGGCCATGGTTCAGGAGGTTCAACTTTAGATTTTGCCTTTAACTGCTCAGATATTTGCCAAAGTTTTACACTTACATAAATAGCCCATATTGAATTAATTACTGCCATAACTATCGCTATTTTCATCCAAAACCCCTATTCCCACTTTGTCAGTTTATTCTGTGCCTCTTTAATCCTTGCCTCAAGCTGCGCCCGGGTTTCTGGCGTCAACTCATTGCTTGCCAATGCCTCTTTAACCTTCGGGATCATTTCCACCGCTTTCTCGATAAACGTAATCGCAAAATTTATCAGAGGTACTATTGCTACTTGCATGGTTGTCTCCTTGTAAAATTGTTATGTCAAATTCGTGTTCATTCGTGGCTAATTTGTGTATTTCTTCACCGCCTTCTCAATCTTATCCACCCTTACCCCGCTGCTTTTAAGCAGATCTACAATCTCCTTTACCAGCGATCCCACATTCGATATCAGCTCCCGATACTTCCCGGTTTCAATCAGCTTCTCAGCAGAGCCTTCCAGCTTCATCGCACCGACTAAAACGTCACCAGCTTCAACGTATATCTCACGTGCCTTATTGTAGTTTTCCTTGATCTTCTCGCAGACGTCCGGCTTAAGCGTCCCCTGTGCACACAAATCCTGTGCTTCCTCTTTGACCGTGCCCAGGATTTCACCCACGCCCTCATAACTCACCGTGGTCATCTGCCACTTTTCGCAAGAGCATACCCCGATCATCAGTGAAAGAAACATCACAAAACCCAACAGCGCCATCACATTTTTCCTTACCACCATTCCAATTCCTCCTATTAAATGTAGGGTGGGCATTGCCCACCAAAATAAGTCGTAGGGACACGGTGCTCCGTGTCCTTACTTATTCCCCTGCTTTTCCTCAAATTGCTTTTGATACGACTTGATAAAGAGCGGTCCCAGAACAGCCGCCAAATTCTGCCAGTCCATATCGATCTTACCGATTGCAAATATCTGATAGCAGCCCTGGATGAAATACAAACAGCACATCATAAACACGATGAGCCGTGCCATGCTGTAGCCTCCGTTATCTTCCTGAAAAAATTCCAATATCTGCTTCATGTGTGAATACCTCAAAAAATGTGTGTAGGTGGGCAAGGCGCCGCCCGGCCTTTTTGGGAAGCGCCAAGCCCATGACGGGATGAATGATGAAAGGATTATACTGTGAAGCAATAGGGGAATCTATTAAACTGGTTTAAAACTTTTTACAGTAGGGGGGATGCAGTTATGTAGGATGGGTTAAGCGAAGCGAACCCATCATGTTTGTGTGTGTTCTCTGAATAACATCTTCTGTTTAATCTTACTGAGGGCCTTATGATCCCGGAGGATCTCATATACCCATACCAGGCTATATCGTGTAGCCCGGGCCAACTCCCGGTGGTTGTTGCCGCTAAAATGCTTGATGATGTACTCCTTTTTCTTTTCACGAATGAACTTATCCAGGCTTGGGAAATAGAAGGGCTGCTTACCAAAACACTCGATCAGCTTGATGGTATTTTCCAGGCCGATCAGTTCTGCCATCTCTTGATATTGTTTTGGTAATTCATGTACGTCTAATTCTTCCAGCCAGTCCATCATACATCTCCCGAAAAAGGCTCATCAGATAGGGCAATTACCCTATGACGCCCGCCGTAGGGGCAGGTTTGAAACCTGCCCCTACAAACAAGCGTTTCGCCTTAGTTATTGCTCGATAGTTGGCCTTGCACAAGCCGCCTGTAAGGCGTAATCTCTGCTGCGGGCTGCGTCCCCATAAGGTACCCATTCACGAGCCGGTGCAGTTCCAGTTCCTCTTTACCCGTGCGGCCATACAAGAGCAGGTTCGAGAGCAGCTCCACGGGACAAATGGCGACTGCCTTGCTCGCCTTCACCCGTATACCTGTCGACTTACATACTGCCTTAAAGAGCGAAAGCTCCTCACCCTCAAGCAGGGTAATACTTGCACGCACCTCCGGGTGCGCCCGCGCTCTATCCCGAAGATTGCCTTTTTTTAAACCAAGCGCGTCCGTAACCTCCTTAACCATAGCCACCTCCCCATACCTGCCATAGTTCACCAGATGGATATGCCTGCCTTTAAAACACAGCGCCTTGAAGCGGTATCCATCCGCAGTCCTTTCATGCCCGGAGGTTGGCTTCATCGTAATCCTACCAGCCTTGATCTCTTCCATCAGCAGCGAATAGGTGCAAAACCCTTCCACTACCGCTATGGCATGCTTTATGGCCTGATCAGTGTTCAGGATCGTGGAAAACATAAAGGCGCCTGTTTTGGTGTAGATATAGAATGGAGAACCCCTGTATTTATCGGCTTCTCCAAGGTGGTCGCAATTTGCGACCTCCTCCTTTGTGAGTCGAAAATAATCCACACCTTCCCTAAACTTCTTTGGATTTCTCTCCCTTGTCTCATTAAGCCGCTTCGTTTCTACTCCATAAATCCTTGCCAGGTCTCTATCGAGCATGCAGGGCGGTTTTCCTGGCAAATCAATCACCCTGTCTTCAAGCCGTTTTCCTTCTACTTTTTCCAACATATCATCCATCCTCCTATTAAGAATTTTTGTGGATACAACTCATGGAATCTTCCAGAACGTCCTGGCAAAATCCTATGAATAGATAAAGGCCATAATATCCCTGGTTTGAAAAGTCGTATTGCTCTGCTGGCGGTGTTGGCTGTGCGGTTAGGTCTTTGATGAATTGCAAAAGCGCTGAAAGGTTTTCAAGCGCGTCTGCCGCATTTTGCAGGGTTTGCGGCGATTCCCAGTTCTTTTTAGGCATGGTATGCCTCCTATAGATTTTTTTTGATATTTTGGGCACAAATAAAAATGCCCGTAGATGTATCAGTGGCTCTATAGGAGACCACCCCAGGGCCTCGCGACCAAGGGCATCTACGGGCACGTAATGTGTCCTGAATATTGTGAGACCACCTCCTTTCCTGCCGGTGATGGCAAGGTCCGGAGCAGCCCCTATAGAGTTCTTGATGCTCGTCACTATACTTGGAGCTGTTGTAAATTTCAACATAATTTTTCTCATATTTGTTTCTCTTTGATTATTTTCACCAACTCCCTTACCTTGTTTTCCCCCAAACAATACTGCCCTTTTTCATATGTTGCTTCCCAGCATATCTTTTTGTTTTGCTCAATAAATTGTTCTGTAAATTCTTCTAGTTCCTTTTCTTTCATATTGACCTCACCACGGCTCATCGCGCTGCAGCTCAATAAGCCTTCTTTTCAGTTCTTTCAATCCAGCGATCTTCATCTTCCTGTATCCATCGCTTTCGCCAAACCTGGCACAAAGGTTATTAAGCGGCACGATATAGTCAGACCCGAAACGAATTTTAGCAAGATCCCGGATTTCCTCCTGCATACCGTTTTTATTAGATGGATACTGCTTGCGGTAGTAATCTTCCAGCGTTCTTACCTCCTGTCTTTGATATGTACGTCCACGATCCTTGAGCCATGCAATCACCTTTTCTATATCCCGCTCGTTGCATTGTGACAAACGTTTACCACCACAAAGATCAGGCACCGTTTCCGACCGAAAATTTTCGTACTTAGGATCGTTCTTTTCAAGTCCCTGACTATTCGCCTCCGCAAATAATTCCTGCAAAAGTTTATATCGTGTTTTATTTCTCATTTTTTTATCTGACTACTTTAGGACGATACAATCTAAACCAGCGTGCTTACTATGAAACTCAACTTCAACGGGTCCTTTGTTTTCATATCTAATCGGACAGTTTCTTTCGTACGGCCCGATCAGTTCCCGTAGTTGCCCGACTGTGCAGGCAGAACCGAGTTTTATAATATGCGTTCCTTCTTCTTTATGTGTATCTTTCAACTTTACCTCCGTTCCGCGTTAATCCGCGTTCATCCGTGGCTAATTTCCTTGATTAGAATTTTATATTCACAACGATCACATTCAAGTGCTTCAGGTATTTTCTTATAGTATGCCGTGTTATAGTGCCCGCAACCCGGACACTCCCACCGGTAGATATGCTCTTCTAATATTATAACGTGATCTTTCTTCATCGCCTTTCTGAACAACGTAGGGGAGGGTTTCAAACCCGCCCCTACAGCACGGTCACGGATTTACGGAATATTGCCCTTTGTGCCGATCCTGCAGCTCGCCGATTTTCGATTTGTTCCAGTTTTGTATCCGGCTCAGGTAACCGACAATTCTCGTCACACCATGAAGCCTGTGAAATAGCCCTGTTTCAAGCGCTCGAACAAGGTCCTCAAGCGGCTGCCGGACGATTGCATCAACCGAAACCTCGAACGCCTCACCCATGTTGTGATTCAACACCTTGATCCTGCTTTCCGCCGTCACCGTATCGCATGGCTTACCATCGACGGCCAGCCCGTCAATCTGGAGAATTCTGTTATCTGCAATCGCCGCATCAAACGCCTTAAGCCGCTCCATGATCAGATCCACCACGTTCCCTTGTGTAGGAACACGGTGCTCCATGTCCCTACGGGGGGTGTTTAATTCCTCAGGTGGAACAATATCACACAGCGATGCAGGACCCTCTTCTTGTGTATCCCGCCTCTTTTCTACAACTGCAGTTTCATCCATTTCTTTATCCTTCCTTTCTCAAAATCTCTGTTATCCAAAAAAGGGCGCGGGCACCGCGCCCCTACAACCATTCGTGGCTAATTCTTTCTCGTGTTTATTCGTGTCTATTCGTGGCTCACGCACATTTCAACTTCTTCGCAGCCTCATCCAGATCCTTCGAGGCATTCGTTTCAAGCCAAAACTCGTCATCCTGGTCGACATCCAGCCCGCACTTATTCAATTGTTTCCTATCGAGAGTACCTTGCCGTTCCGCATCAAGAATCTTTTCTTTGTTAATCTCGTACGATTCCCGTACAAAATCAGGCAGGCACACCCTTACAAGCTCTGCCGCATCCTTGAAGGATTTCACCACTCTCTTCATCAATACCACTGCCGGCGTGGACACCCGGAAACCCAACCGCCCAAACGGTGTTTCGAGCGTCTTCTTTTCCCACGTGTCTGCCGCCTCTTCAGCCCAGGCCCCGAGTTCCTTCACCAGCAGCGCCTTTTCCGCTTCCAACCCCGCACGCCCGGCCTTTTTCTGTGTTTTAGCATGTTCTTCTCTTACCAGAGCGATATCTTCCGCTTCGTCCATATCCCAGCTTGCAAGCTGCATATCAATGTTGTTCAGCCTTGCCATTGCAGCCTCTGCCTGTTCCCTGCTTTTAATACTATTTTTCGGTTTTAACCGTGCCAAACTACACCTCCTTTTCTTAATTCCTCTTCATACTATGAACCTTATTCGGTATATCCCGATAATGTACCGAATCCCCAATCTTCTTATCGCATATTTCACACCTCCGGTTGTGAGGGCCCCGGCTCATAAATACCCTTCCACAGCAAAGACATGTCCGCTCTTGAGAAGGAGAAATAACCGTCTCCAATCGAAGCGGCCTTTTGTTTCTCATACAACCGCAAGAGTAAGCTCTCCTGCCATTTGTAACGTTTTTTTCAACATCGCTCTTGCAATACTCACAATGAAACAGTGCATAGCTTATCACCCTCCCGGTAGAATTTCGCCGTGTGCCTATGTGTTTTATCAATTTCATATTTCACGCCTCCGCCACGTGCTCAGGCGTCACCTGTGTCTTTCCATCCCTATACGCATTCTGCATCGCCCTTACTGCGATGTTGTTTGCCAACTGCGGCACCTCTGCTCGCTTCGCAAGTATATGAAGCGCCTTATCACTGAAAACTTTATGGACGTCACCGGCCACTTTTTTGAACCTGAAATCAAGATACTGCGCCATGGACCCGTTCAGGTTCCCCAGATCAATCACATAGCACCGCTCTGAGAACTCGCGGATGAACGGGTTATTCTGCAAGCGGTCCATGAGTTCGTAGGGCGTATTCGTGCTATCTACACCGCCCTGGCCAACAAGGATTATCGAAAGCAGTTTGAAAATCATCCCGCTATCCCATAATCTCTTAAGGGCAATGTATGATTCCTCATTGAGGTCATGCGCCTCGTCCAGGATGACAACCGGATTTGATCCCATCCGGACATTTTCCTCCAAAAGCCTCTTTGCCATAGCGTCCCGTTCAACGGCACTCCTGGGGATGCGCTGGCCTCCCAATTGTGTAATAACTGCCTGGGTAAGGGCAGAACCATTGAGCATCCTGCGGTCCATGCGGTCCGGGTAGATGATCTTGATGTTTTTTTCCTTCATCATCTTCGTAAGCACGTAACGCAAGAATGTGGTTTTCCCTGCGCCGATATCGCCGACCAGGGCCATAATCCCATGACGCCTGATCGTGTCGTAGACCCGCCTTTCAACCACCTTTAGACGCGGCGAGATCCAGATATCCGTAAAATCAATAACGTCAAAAAATGGATCTCCCCCCAGCCCGAAATGCCTCAAAACCTCGTCATCGAGGTATGTCTTCGTGTAATTCACCTGAGAATCCTCCTGTATATTTTTTCTTACCCGGATATTATTCTGTCTCGGTCTGCCCGACCTGTTCTGTATCCTATGACGGAAACTCTTCTGGCAGCTAATCTTCTTCATCTTATACTCAGCGCCCTCCAGATACTGCCAGATGCCTGTTGTTGCAATCTTATGCTCAGCAAGCACCTCTTCAATAAGCCTCTTAAGCTTATCATGCTCAGAAGTTTCATACTGCTTATTGATTACTCCCCAGATTGTTATTCTTGATATCTTATATCCCTTCTTTGTGACCTCTTCTGCCAGCCATTTCATTGGCCTCCCGGCCTCTGCAAGCCGTTGTTTCAGCCTGAGAGGTTTGGTTGGCAGCTTATCCCATAGTACCGATTCATGCCTCATTCATCCCTCCTTTTTTAAGGTTAAGGCTGAGGTTGAGGTTAAGAAAAGCCCTCAACCTAAAACAACCTTTCTTAATTCTACTTCTGCCTCCTGACTTCTGTCTTCTGACTTCCCCAACAGTTGACATATTTCCTCAATCACCGTATCTTCCACCGCCTGCCTGTCCCCTAAACATTCCTCGATAAGCTGCGACTGTATCGGGGTAATGCGCTCCAGTTTCAGCCTGAACCGTATCTCCCGGAAGAAGTCATGCCGGGAATAGGTGATGATTTCGGATTTCATGCCACCGGTCTCCGTAGGGACACGGTGCTCCGTGTCCCTACACGGTATTTCACGATCCACATTCTTTATCCCCACATCAATCACCGTCCCCTGTCGCTCGATGTATCCCACCTTTTCCGGGACTTTCTCCAGATCATGCCCGAAAGAGGCCGCCGCTACCTTCGAGTAATCTATTCCATCCATCTCCTTCATTGCCACCTGTATCGGCGTATCCTCATGCCGCTTGTATTCCTTGCCGATCTTTACCGCATCCTCACGGTCACCGTACGCATCCCTTCTAATTATCGTTGCCCGCAGGTGGATGATATTCTGTGTGTCCATCTCAACCTTCCACGCCCGGATATTGTTTTTATCGATGAAATCATAATCCACCATAACCTCATCACCGCGGTTCACAGGGCCGCTGATGAGATATTCCTGCCCGTTAAACCGTATCGTCTTATATGTCGAGATCCTTGCCGGTACAGGCTTACTCGTTGCAAGCCCCATGAAGGTCTCCTTCGTGCAGTCCAGGATCCTCTTATGTTCTGGCCTGATCAGCGCCGTCCATTTTGCAAGCCGGGTCGTCTTCATGCGCGTATGGATCGAAAGCGCATTGTCTTTTATGCACCACTCGAACGCCCACTGATTAATCTCCTCCAGCGACATAGCAGGACGGAAGGCCGTCTTGCATTCAAAGTGCTCTTGTATATACTTCATCCGCTCTTCTACAATTCCCTTTGCCCGCGAATTCCCCTTCTTGTGATGATCTAAATTGATTTGCAACCGGTCTGCAACGGAGCGTAAGAACTGTGATTTCATCGCAGCACCCTTATCCGCATACAGGTTAAACGGTACGCCGCAAAAGGGGTACTTCTCTTTGAATGCCCATGCGCTGAAAAGGAAATCAAGCAGGTCTGCAAGGTTTTCACCAGCGGAATAGTAGTATTTGAAAAAGTAACACTGGCTTTTCACATCAATGAGCACGTACCGGTGCAGGTGTTTGCCGATTTTTTTGAAGTTCTCAAGCTTGCCCGGATACAGCTCCAGGTTCATATCGTGCTGTGCAAGGCCCTTTTTGGGTTTGAAGTAATACTGAATGCAAGGGGTGATGTCGAAGGCGTGCCACTCGTTCACGAACTCCGCTGTCATAGAAACGCAGAATGCCGGGGTCTGGTGATCGTCGGTGGTCCAGTTTCTGAGCATCTGCCTGCGCGAGATTCCGCGTATCCGTAAGTGACGGTTGACGGTAGAAGGGGATATGTCGAGCTCTTCCTTGCCATCGAGTTTTCTTGTATCGTTGAGAAGCTCCAGGGCAACTGTGGTGGGCATAAGCATGTTTTTATTTCGCCGCTTGGTACACTTCTGCATACCGGCAACAAGTTTCAAATCGTCAGGGGTAAGGCCGCACTTGATCTTCCCTCTATCAGCGCGAGGTTTCCTCCGGGAACGGTATCCTCCCTTTCTTGCCATGGTATAGACTTTACCTCTACTCATCCCGTAGGTGTGCATGTAATACGCAACAATCTCGCCGCGTTTCACACCACTGCCGGCGTGCATTAACCTGCCGGCGATCTCCTTTTCTAATTCTGTAGACATGTGCATCTCCCGTATGTACGGGCTGATTTAAAACCAGCCCCATGTACGGGCGGGTTTGAAACCCGCCCCTACTAGTCCTCTTCCCAGACCTTCTTATATTCTTCCTCTGCATATTCCCGGTCTGGGGTATGTGCAGGCCCTTTTGTGAGTTCCAAAACCCTGCCAAGGCAGAGCTCGCCGCGGTCGTGTGCGTACTGGGCCAGGAGGAGGAGATCTTCCTTTACCTCTTCGTTGTGTCCCTTAAGGTTTGCGCTTTCGATGATCCTGATGATGCCCCGCAGTTGGATCTTGAGGGTTTCGATCTTTTTCAGTGCCTCTTTGTCACCTTCAGGGATGCCCTGGTCATCAAGTTGAGCCTTGAGCTGTGAGATCTCTTTATCCTTCACCGCAAGCTTTTCCTTGTACTGTTTTTGGGTATCGTATTTGGATTGAGCCAATTCTTCGTATTGCTTTGCCTTTGCCTTCCAGTCTTCTTTTTCTGCTATAAGTCTTTTAAATTCTTTAGCCGACATCTTGTTAATATCTTCAATAGTAGCACCCTTTAAAACGCCTGTCTCATCAAACTCATGTAAGTCTTCATCAGGAATATTAAGAAGGGCATAGAGTTTACCCGTGCCACCTTTATTTGGAGCATTCAGTTGTAACACGGTGTTACAACTGCCCATTTTTTTAGCGACTGCCATAAACCTCCAGGCAGTCATACGGCTAATACCAATCTTTTCTTCAACAATCCTTTCCCATACACCGTATTTCTCAGCCTCCTTCATAGCCAGGAGTCTTTTACCTACCTCAATAATTCCCGTAACTGATTGCTGAAAAAAGGCTTGTGTCTCACCGATAACCCTTTCAGTCTCGTAGGGAATGCCATTAAGATATTTATCTCCGATATCCTTAAGCCTTTTTTCCTCCTTCGATTGAATCTCTGCAATCTTCTTTCCAGCCTCAACTCCTTCCTGGACGCCTTGTTGCCGTTTCTGTGAATCTACCTCAAATGCTGCCCTCTGTGTTTCTTCAACAATCCCCGTATCCGCCTTCTTTTTATTCATCGTTTTTTCTCCCTTTCGAATTCGCCTGAAAGTCTTATTTGCTCCCAGTTTACATATACTTTTGCGTTTCGTATTGCGTACTCTACATCAACCTCGAAGCTTTCTGCGATTTTTTTCCTCTCATAAGAATCTATCTCTGATAACTTTTTAAACCCATACGTTGCTGCATGTACATCCAGATCCCTTTGTGCCTCTTCCTTTGTGCCCCGTAAAGGCAGGAATTTCGATTTAACCCTTCGCAGAGACCCTGACGGTTTTACCCGGCAGGTCATCCACGTTTCACCGTTCGAAATCCCGCTTGAAACCTTGAGTATTTGTCCATTCCCATCAATATATTTCGTCATATCCTAACCTCCATTTTGTCCTTTCTTTGCGCCTTTGCGGTGAACTTCCACAAGCGGAAAGGCTATCCCCTGGCAGAGGGAGGGATAGCCACTCTGCCAGGAGTGGACGTTCAAGTGACGCCCAATACAGAAAAAACAGTCGTTAGTAGTTAGTGAATAGTTGTCAGTAAAGGCCACTATCTACTATTCACTATCCACTATTTACTACCCCAGGTGCTCCTTCTCCATCCTGTCTATTTCAACCCGCTTATTCATAAAATGCTTTCTGCACCCTTCTGCGAATCTGGTAATACGGGGGGATATTCGCCATTTCCTTTCCTGGGTTTGTTCAAGCCATTGGTACCGCTCAAAGGTAGCCAGGTACGGCATGAGGGTGCCTTTTGGTACCTTCAATGCCGCACTCAGGTCATCAATGCTCATTTCGATGTACTCAGGACATCCAAGCGCATCGACGATCTGGAGCGCCTTGTCTAAAACCTTGTTGTTATATTGCCGTTCTCTCATGAATACCTCCATTCCTGCTTTATTCCCCATGTAGGGACACGGTGCTCCGTGTCTACGGGGGTGTTATTCCTTACACGCCTTTTCATTTGTCCTTCGATCCAATTCCCCGTTAATACGCCTGATGCATTCATATAACTGCTCTCTTTTAACAAGCACATCTCCCAGTAATTTCAAAATCAGCTCTTTTAAATTTTTCAACTCTTCTTCCGAAAGCCCATCGAGGCAAATCACACACGAATAACCCTCTGCCTTAAAACTTATATCTTTACTCTCTTCAATATTACTTATCACCCATCCCTCCTTTCTACCCACCCATTCCAGGGTGGATTTTATTCCCGCGTAGGGACACGGAACACCGTGTCCCTACGGGGATGTGTTATCCCTCTCTTTTCTCCAATTCGCTGTTTACCACCTCAATGTACTTGTATATAGTACTTCTCTGCATGAGGAGCGCCTTCATCTGTCCCAGCCATCTTGCCCGTAATTGCTTCAGCCCGCTTTCAGAAAAATTATCCATCGGGAAACGGTGTTCCTTACCATCGATAGTTACGTACACCTCCATATCCTTGATCTTTGCGACCTTCCAGCTTACAGGAATATTGATAATCATGTCCTTCATGTCTATTCCCATACCATCTCCTTTTAAATCCCTTTTCAATCTCCCATCCTCTCTAACTTCATTTTTATCAACCGTTCATTCTTATTAATCTCATCCTTCTGCTGCTTTATCCTGCCAAGCTCGGTAAGCAGCGCATCTTTTCCCTTAATCAGATAGCAGCCAAGTATTTCTGTAGCCACCTGGAATATCTCCATACTTCCCGTGACTTCGCAAAAGGCCATTGCGCTGTCAAACGGGATCCGGTGATTTTCCTTGCTTTCTGCCGTCCAGCTATCTAACCTCGCCTTTGAAATTTCCCTCCCCAGGAGTTCGCTCATCTTCGCAGCAACCACCTCACGTGATAGGGGGCACCTCTTCAGTGCTTCGGAAAGAAGTGCCCGGATCTGCGCATCGATATTGAAAGACCCCGACTTCTTTATCAGCTTATTTTCCTCTTGAGAAACCCTCTTAATGAGGTCAAAGAGGCTAAGCTGCCCTGGCGTTACCTTGTCAATTCTTTTTCTCATTTTAGACATTGACCCTTTTCACAAAAAACGCTAGAATCAACCAAAATTTGAAAATACACGTCCTTTTTATGGAGACTTCCCATGAAAAAGAAACTTTTACCTTCAAAAATGACCCGATACGGCTTTGCCGTGAACGAACGCATGGCAAAGATCATTGACGCACTCCTGCCTCTGCCCTGCTTCGAGTACCTCCAAAAGCTGGGGGAGTGCGACCAGTTCCATTGCCCGGAGAGCGAAGGGGAGCCCTTATGTCGAAAGCGTCGAGAGATCGCACAATCTCTTTCTTTAGCAGTACAAGCGAATCTGTATGATCCGCTACACCCTGAATTTTCAAAGCTATCTCCGAAGGACTTAGCCCTTCTAGAGAAAGTAATTGAACTAAGGCGTCAAGAGTAACTTCATAGGAGTCCATAAGCGTATGGTAATCCATCAGAAGATTTCCGAAATTTCTCATGAAATACCGCTGAATCTCATTATGCCTTTTCTGGAGCGCACAGGTCTTTGCTGCAATAATCCTTCTCGTATCAGCTTGTACGGACACGGTGCTCCGTGTCCCTACGTGGTCTGTTTGAACCATTACGTATTCACCCCCTTTCTCTTTTTGTTTTTTTCTGACCAAAGCTCATCAAATGATACGCCCAGGGTGTCGGCAATCGCCTGCTGTATCCTTCTTGACTTGCCCTTACCGGTGATGACCACCGATACGGTCACCCGGCTTAAGCCGAGTTGCCTGGCGCTATCCGTACCCTTAATGCCTTTTAAAACCATAAGACTTTTCACTTTTCTATTCATAGACATCTCTTATGTTTCATGAAATTCCTAAACTTATTTCTTTAAAGCTCTTGAGGAGCCTGACAGTCCTCCCGTTCCTTGCCGGAATTATTGCCGCAGGAGCGGCTTTTCCCTTTACCGGTGTCAAACAATCTACAGCCATTGCATTGTGCATCTTCGGGATTGCAGGCATCACAGAATATACGTATAGAAAGAATAAGGCCAATTTCCTGAAGATGCTTAATCTGTACAAGGCGGTCGTGGCTGACGATTCTGAAACATTTCTTAAACTCTCCGATCGTGTGTTCGGGATCGGAAAGTGGAAGGCTAAATCTCATGACGTCTCCGTTCGTGGCTTTATATTCCGCCACGCCACTACTGATCGGCCATCCGCATTTCAGACAGTAATCGGCCCCTTGTGCCCGGCCTGTAAAGGGCACCTGAGCTTTCTGTGGATCTTTCGATATCCATTCGACAATCGGTGTCGTTATTATTGCCCGTGCGGTTTTACAAAAACCATGAAAGAAACACCGGAAACCCTTTATAAAATAGTGAGGACTCATTTTAATTTACCCTTCAGTACCTGAGTTGGTTGATGAGACGACAACCGATGCCGAGAAATTATCTCGTCTGCTTCGCAACGGAATGATACATATGAAATTCCTTTTGCCAGGGAGTCAGTAGTATGATCCTTCAATATTTTTAATAATTGTTTCGAAATCCTCATATTTTTTTTACTCCCTCTATAAACGTTGTTTTAATTGGGAATCGCTATGGAATTAACACCATTTATTTATTCTTTTACCCTTTTTTCCCATTGAGAATCCATTTGGAGACCCGTCTAGGAGAACAAAAAGTACATGAAAAAGAAGTTCGGTGCTGCTACTGCTGGGTCTTTTTCGAAGGAGTCTTGATCTCTTGAAACGTCGCATGATCTCTTTAGCCTTCTTTTCGTATTCAGATACACAAAATCGTTTTGCCATATATTTTTTTACCCTTTAAAGTTAAAGTTGTTATGAGTCTGAATATAACTAACCCAACGATTGATCGTAGATTCGGAAAAAGAAATCCCCGTGGCCCTCTTTATCTCTCTACCTTTAGCGCCAGGATAAAGACGGAGGTATTCCTGCACCTGCTGAAACTCCGGCAGATGGACGAAAGAACCCTTATCTGCCCGGGTCTTTTTAGGCTTACCCGTTTTCTTTGTAGATTCAGGCAGTATAGAACAGGATTTCCTTGCCAAATCGACCATCTTATAAAACTTAGACTTATGCCATCCAAGTTCTTTACAAGCCTTTTCTTGAAACTTTCCACGTCCCTTGTATTCTTTCAGGGCAAGAAAGTCATACACCTGATGGGGGATACTGGCATCCTTCGGCACGTGGACCGGCCGGAGCTGCCCCAGGCGGATCATGCCGAATATCAGCATCGTCCACAACTGGAATTCAATCACCTTAGACCTGACTACAGGGTCTTTAATCCTGGAGGTATGAAGTTTGGCGGTAAGCATATCGCACATCTCAACGGCCATAAGAATGGTAGGTTGAAGCCTGCCAATGGAATCGGGTATTATCTCCGTTTTGTAGAATTGTCTAAAAAGATCATCATTCTTTGCTATCATTTGGCGTATCCCATGCTCTTTATAATCAATTGCCCTTGCATAATCAGGCAGGGGAATAGCCTGGGTTTCTATAGTAATTTTTGTATGAGATGGGGTCGTATAATACGACCCCATCGCTTGATTTTTATCCGGAGATGGGGTCACGTTACATGACCCCATCTCCCTCTCTACTTGCATTGGGAAAAACCTAACCGGAGTATTCAAGAAATGCGTTACGATTGGAAAAATCCTTACTTCTCTTACGACGGGAACTGCCTGTACAGCTTCCACATTCACCTCCTTTCCCTTTACTTTATGGCCTTATGCCCGTTGCCATTGGATGGCCAGAGGTCTGACACCTCCATGCCGATCGCTTCCGCAATTGCCTTGCGAAGACGCTTAGATTTTGTTTTACCAGATATAACCTGGTATACAGCCTCACGGCTAACGCCCATCCTGCGGCCTATCTCGGCCCCGGATATGTTTTTCTTTATAAACTCTATTTTTATTTTTTGTTTTGTGGTTATCATGAGAAGAATTATATACGTTTGTATATAATTGTCAATAGAAAAATATACGTATGTATATATTATGAAGAAAAAACGCCCTTATCTTGAAATAGGAAATAGACTTAAGAAATTAAGAAAAAATTTATCACAGAAGGAATTTGCCGAAAAAATTGGTATTCCACTTGTGACTTACCAGAAATATGATTCTGGCGAGAGAATGCCGCCTGGACCAGTATTATCAAGGGTTGCAGAGCTATGCGGCAAGACGGTAGACTGGATATTGGGACGTGACCTGGAATCAATTATAGCTAAAGAGAAGGAAGAATATGCAGCCAGGAAAGAGGCTGATAAGGAATTTTGGGAAAAAAGTGGGGAGAGTATAACCAAGTGGGGTATCCCCATACCGGAAGAGATCGACCCGAAAGAACTGCTAAAAATTATCATGATATATGCCAAACATGGCATAAATATCGTAGAGTTAATAAAAGAGTTTATGGTCGGGAAGGTCCCCGGATATACAGAAGAAGAAAGGCTTTATGTTGATAAATTACTTGAGATTTTCAAGGGTAGTAATAAGAAGAATATAAGCGCCATCAAGGAAAACATCGATGCCTTTTACGAGACCCGTAACGTTACTATTCAAAGTGACTTAAAAAAAGCGAACGATGCAGGATAATCAAATTTGATTCTAAATTACATTACTTTAAACCTTTTAGAAGGGGGTAAAGCATGTCTGCAAAGCATAAAATAAATACCCAAGAATCTCTTTTTAAATTTGCGTGTCTAGGTCGTTTCGCTGGGGGCTTTATCGCTGGCAGTAAGTTACCAAAAGAGCGGGGCAACCTTAAGGATTTTAAGATAGTTCGGATGACAGCTATTGCTGGTGAAGATTACACTAAATTTGAGCGGAGATTGATAGAAAAAATGAAAGAATCGCCAAAACGAAGTGCAGAAACAAGGACTAGACAGTTAAAATCACTTATAGAAAAATACACCGACAAAGGTAAAATATTCATTATTATAATTAATAAGGCTCACTTGTTAAATGAAAGAATGCTTCTTTGTTTTAAGAATTTGCACGAAATGGATTTATTGAAGAATGTGGAAAAAGAAGGAACTTACCCTGGATTTGTATTTCTCGGCGATATGGATAAATTTACAGAACTGTTAAATGAAGTTGAGGGTGTTAAATTAAGAACAATGATTTTTTAAAGGAAAGGCCGACCGCAACACTCGTCAGTTTGACGAGTGTTGCGAAAATACTACTTGAAAACCAAATGATTATGTATATAATATAGGTACTATTCTACGTTGTGAAGTTGGGGGAGCCTATAAGGAATTGAAATGATTTCGTTATTTTTAACACTAGGGAAGCCCCTAGCGGGATTATAAAAGACATATAATCCTATATCATTGTACGGGTCGTCAACCCGTCTCCCCCAGCTTCAAAATTCCCTCAAAAAAATATTTTTTAAAATTATTTTATGTTTGACGTAATCAACCACAATTTGAAAACCCCTCATTTTACCCACCCGTCTCTATAACTTTTTCCGTAAAATTTTACCCACTTATCTCAATTTCCCTACACTTTTATCTCACTCCCCCTCATCAAACCCCCATTTATAAAGAATCGTACAATAGATGTAATGCTTTAAAAATTTTATAATTGGTTTATCTTTACCTATGAACCAAGTTTTAAAATAACCAGGATTGTACAAGATAAGCATTCAGCTATTAGCCGTCAGCTTGCAGTTTCTGCCCGGTTTACTGATGGCTGGACAGATCATAATCTCTTGTATCGGTCTAAGGTTCCGCCCCGCTAGATTCTTGCTTTCAATGAATGATTTGTAGATGATGGATATTTTTATTAAATTAATTATTATTTATACCGATAATAAAGGATATTCAGCGAACATTCATGAGTCCACTCACAAGTTTAATGTAATCGGTCTACACCTTTATCTTGATGAAGGGCAAAACATGGTTGAAAAATTCTTAGAATCTATTGGCATTTACGGAATAGATGTAAAAAAATATCCGGCAGAACACCTTCCTCGAATACTCCACCTCAGTATGGCAATTAAAAACACCTGCTTCTGGATAAATAATTCCGTCGTATCTTACCGTACCCTATCAATAGAAGAACAAACAAAAATTCTTGAGGAATATGTACAGTATATTATAAACTTACAACTGAAAGAGATATAATACCTGCCGCAGCGAAGCCGCAATCAAATCAGAAATCAGGAACATTTTATCACCCCCTCACCTCATACTTGCTCCCAATCCAAAAATAAACTTATACGTAAAAGATAACTTGACAACAACGGACAGTGTTCTTTATAATCATAAAATGCCCTAAATTTAGGAATTATAACCAGATGCAGATAACCGATACCAGTCCAAAAAATGTAAAATGTAAGTTGTAAGTTATGTATATAGTTCACTACATATGTGCAAAGTGTTATTTTGAGGAAGTACATGCTGAAAATTTCCCAAAGTTGGTTCAATCTTGCAGATAAAACCACACGTTTTGAATCGACCAGTAAGTCCCGGATTGGCGCCTGGCATATGGAACACCCCAAAGCGTTTCGGTTCAATCGGGGACGATTGAACCATCTCTGAGAAAAGGAGAAATTTCTCCACAGTTTTTCTGTTTATTCTTTATAAGGAGTAAGCAGACTGCTTACCGCCCGTTTTCCCATCATCTGCGATCTCAGCGTTTTCCAGCGATGGGCTGAACTGCTACCAAAATTCTGAGGAATTTATGAACATTGATATAAAAATCGGAAGTACTGAAAAAGAGCCTGCAGAAGTATTAGTTTTTTATTTATACGAGGATACCAAAGCGATCGATAATTCGCTCACCTATTACGATAATGCATTAAACAAATCAGTGTCTGAACTGATAAAGAAAAAAGAATTTATCGCTAAGCTTAATAAAACAACGATTTTGTTTACCTATGGAAAAACACCAGCCAAACGTATCATGCTCGTAGGCCTTGGAATGAAAAAAGACATATCTATGGATAAAATAAGACAGGCTGCAGGCACCACGGCAAGTACTGTACGCGGCATGGGTATTGATAAGATTACCAGTGTAATAGATTCGATTGGAATACCCGATATAACACCAGGCGAATGGTATCAAGCCTATGTTGAAGGGTTCATACTTGCCCTCTATAGCTTTCAAAAATATAAATATACTCCACCGGAAGAACAAAAGGAACTTAAAAACCTTACACTCCTCTTGTCTAACAAAGAAGCGATAAGGCCTGTCCAGGTGGCGGTTAAGAACGGACAAACCATTGCAGACGCCGTCTATTTTACCCGTGATCTGATTAATACACCGGCACAGGATAAATCTCCAACCGTTTTAGCTGATATTGCAAAAAAATTGGCCAGAGAATTGGATATTCACTGCAAGGTACTATCCAAACCCGAACTAAAAAAACTCAATATGGGAGGCTTGCTTGGTGTTTCTCAAGGTAGCAGTCAGCCACCCAAATTTATCATCCTCGAGTACAATGCGCGGGCAAAAAAACAAGACACGATAGTACTCGTAGGAAAAGGAATTACCTTTGACGCAGGTGGAATTTGTTTAAAACAGGCCAAAGATATGGACCAAATGAAAAGTGACATGTCCGGAGGTGCTGCTGTAATGGGTGCCATTCAGGCTATATCCAGAATGAAGTTACCTCAACATGTCGTCGGTCTCATACCATGTGCTGAAAATATGCCCAGTGGTTCGGCGATCAAACCCGGTGATATTATTAAATTCTATTCAGGTAAAACCGCAGAGGTAGTAAATACTGATGCAGAGGGTCGCCTTATCCTTGCAGATGCCCTGGGATATGCGGAAAAGTATAAACCCAATGCAGTAATTGATCTCGCTACCCTTACAGGGTCTTGTGTGGTCGCTCTCGGCAATATTGTCACCGGCATGATGGGAAATAACGAAGAACTGAAAAAAAGAGTCAAAATGGCCGGGGAGAAATCGTGGGAAAGGGTCTGGGAACTTCCTCTCTGGGATGAATATCAGGAGCAAATCAAAAGCGATATTGCAGACATCAAAAATACTGGTGGACCTTATGCAGGTGCTATAACAGCTGCCTGTTTCTTAAGTAAATTTACTGAAAAATATCCCTGGGTGCATCTTGATATTGCTGGTACATCGTGGTGTGATAAAAACAAACCTTGTACCCAAAAGGGTGCTACAGGTGTTGGAGTCAGGCTACTCGTGCAGCTTATCCAGAATTGGACTCTTTTCCCACGCGAAAGACTTGCCCTTAAATCTTCCTTTTGATTATACCTACACATATCTCTGACGCAGCAATAAACAAAAACGGAGCAGTGGAGTAATGGAAATTTATTGAAGAATGGGTTAAATTAGGTTGGGTTTTAAAAGGCAAAGACCCAACGACTTTTTTTTACCTACCCCTAAGATCTCCCCAAGAGGGGACTTTTCGATTCCCCTTTTGAGAGAGGCAGGGGTGTGTTTATTCATTGCTTCACTAATATGCCAAAATTTTTTTGAAAGATAATAAAAAGATAGTTTAAAAAAGCTTTTATCCGATATCATTAATTATGCAAAACAAAACGAATCACACGTTAACAAGTCGCAGACAAATTATCCCCTTATCTACCCCTTCACAGGAAACGGATAAAGAGAAGATAGAAAGCTTGCAAATAAAAGACGTTTTACCGGAACAGCAAAGAAACAATATCATCGCTATCTGTGGCGCCAGGGAGCACAATTTAAAGGGAATCAACGTTGATATTCCACGAGACAAGCTTGTTGTCATCACGGGCATCAGCGGTTCAGGAAAATCGTCTCTTGCATTTGACACGATTTATGCAGAAGGCCAACGCAGATACATCGAAAGCCTTTCGTCTTATGCGCGGCAATTTCTAGATCAAATACAAAAACCCGATGTTGAACTTATAGAGGGCCTCCCTCCTACCATCGCTATCGAACAGCGCACATGCCCTCCAAGCCCACGCTCCACAGTAGCAACCGTTACAGAAATTTATGATTATCTGCGCTTGCTCTTTGCAAGAATTGGCACCCCTTATTGTTATCACTGTAAATGTATTATCTCCCGTCAAACTATTGACCAGATAGTACAGAGAATCATGGAATTCCCGCAAGGGAGCAGAATTATGCTGCTTGCGCCGCTCATTAAAGGGAAAAAAGGTGAACACCGGGAAATATTTCAATCGATAGTACAAAAAGGCTTTGTGCGTGCCCGTGTTGATAATACCATTATCGATCTTAAAACAATCCCGAAATTAGCAAGGTACAAAACCCATGAGATCGATGTAGTTGTTGACCGGTTAGTGATAAAAAAGGACATCCAGTCGCGCCTCTACGATTCTATCGAAACTTGTTTAGAACTTGGTGAAAGGGTAATGCTGGTAAGCCAGGAGCACGAGAAATCATGGATAGACCATATTTTCAGCGAACGATATGCGTGTCCGGAATGTGGAAGAGGTTATGAAGAACTTACGCCGCGCATGTTTTCATTTAACAGCCCTTATGGTACCTGTCCCGATTGCGATGGCCTGGGGAATACCCTTGACTTTGACCCGGATTTGATTATCCCTGATAAAAAGATTAGCATTAAAGATGGTGCTATCGGTGCCTGGCAAAATTGGGGATCACTAACCCAAACCCACTATGATAACCAAATCAAGATATTCTCAAAAACCTTCTCAATCTCCTTAAGCACACCATTTATCAAGTTATCAAAAGAAATCCAGGATGCCCTCCTCTTCGGCACAAAGGATTTTGAAGGGGTAATCCCGAATCTCAAACGCATTTACGAGAAAACGGACAGCGAACGCATCCACAAGCGCCTTTCCACGTACATGGACTACAGAACCTGTACTACCTGTAGAGGGGCACGACTACGGCCTGAGTCCCTTTCTGTAAAAATCAATAATAAATCCATTCATGAGATTATGGATCTCAATGTCGGAGATGCCCTGCAATTCTTTAAAAATCTGAAAGTACACGGACAGCAAGCGGTCATCTCAAAACAAATTTTAAAGGAGATACAGGACAGACTTTGCTTTATGCTTGATGTCGGATTGCATTATTTAACCCTGGGACGCAGCAGCGATACCCTGTCCGGAGGTGAGGCGCAGAGAACCCATCTCGCCAAGCAAGTCGGTTCTGGTCTTGTTGGTATTTGCTATGTACTTGACGAACCAACGATAGGACTCCATCCAAGGGACAACGAACGGCTCCTGAAAACATTACAGGCACTGCGGGATAACGGAAATACCGTTATTCTTGTAGAACATGACGAACACACCATTCGCAATGCGGACTATATCATCGACCTCGGTCCCGGAGCAGGTGAACGGGGCGGTAGTGTCGTTGCTCAGGGTACACTGAAAGAAATTTCCAGCAACCCCGGTTCATTAACCGGCCAGTATCTCAATCAAACCTTGAAAATCGAACTTCCCGGTAAAAGAAGGAATAGAGAATTGAAGAATTCTCTTGAGATACGAGGAGCAAGAGAGCATAATCTGAAATCTATTTGTGTAAAAATCCCCTTAAAAACATTTTGCTGTATCACCGGGGTATCCGGATCCGGGAAAAGTACCCTGGTCAATAATATCCTCCACCGTGCTCTTGCGAAACTACTCCATGGGAGCCATCAGCATCCCGGAGAACATGATAAAATCGTTGGCATAGAACATATAGATAAAGTCATAGAGATAGACCAATCGCCCATTGGACGTACACCCCGCTCAAACCCCGCTACTTACACCAGGGCATTTGATTTAATACGATCCCTCTTTGCACAGACAAAAGAAGCAAAGATTCGTGGTTATGCTGCGGGAAGATACAGCTTCAATATCAGCGGTGGACGGTGTGAGGACTGCAAAGGACAAGGAACCAAAAAGGTAGAAATGCATTTTTTGCCTGATATGTATGTCACCTGCGAAGAATGTAAGGGAAAAAGATATAACAAAGCAACCCTGGAAGTTACTTATAAAGATAAAAATATTTCAGACGTCCTTGATATGCGCGTTGAAGAGGCCTGCCAATTCTTCAAAAACGTCCCCAAAATTGATCGCATTTTAAGAACACTCAGGGACGTTGGGCTAGGATATATCAAACTAGGACAATCAAGCACCTCACTGTCTGGCGGTGAATCACAAAGGATAAAGCTTGCCACCGAACTCTCAAGGCAGGCAACGGGAAAAACACTCTATATCCTTGATGAACCTACAACAGGTCTCCATTTTGCCGACATACAGCAACTCTTGAAAATACTGCACCGGCTTGTAGATCTTGGCAATACGGTACTGGTAATAGAGCACAACCTGGATGTTATCAAAACAGCAGATTACATTATCGACCTTGGACCGGAGGGAGGAGACCATGGCGGCGAAGTCGTTGCTAAAGGCACACCTGAACAAATAGCTAAAGTTGAACGGTCTTATACGGGAAGGTTTTTGAAAAAAGTCATTTGATAAATACCAAAGTTCATGTACAGGAATTTCAGCATTCTGTTGATAGGGGTAGGAAAGGCTTTCGCCTCCCCTCCCTCAGAACCGTACAGGCGGTCTCCCGCATACGGCTCTCCAGTCAGTGGGTACCCCTTCGGGATTGACAGGCTAACTCATGGGCTGCGATTATTGTGAACAACCCAAGATTAGCAAAGGAGGGGGCTGTCCCAAAAAGTATCATCGGTGGTGCTGTATACCCACAAAAGCTGTGTTTTAACACCTATTTGTGGGGGGAAGACCCTCTATTATAAACGCCTAAGTGGGGAATAAATTTGCAAAAATTACTTTTTAGACGGCCCCTCCTTTCCCCTCTCTCCAGGGTCGTCAACATGCGCTCTGTCCATACGGATGGTTCTACCCACTTCCATTTCTGCCGTATCTGGTGGGCTTCTCCAACTTGTTTAGGTTCTTCTACCACTGACGTTGGTCTTTCTTCCTTCCCTATAGACTTCACTCATCCACCTTCCTACCTCCCTTCGCTTTACACCCATTACGGTGCTTCTTTGCTCCTATGGAGGTTCTGACTCCTGAGGAAGATCAGGTGGGGGTGGAAAAGCAAGCTAACCCAACTTTCGCAATTCGCTTCTCAAAACTGTTGCTTTTTGTTCCGTATCTCTTTGTAGCCATTAATATTAAATGGTTATCTCCCAAAACGGTTTGTAGTGCCGACTTTTTTAATGACTCCCTTGAATTTACTGGCTTAGCGGCTTATCCACCCTCGAATTGCGAAGGTCGGGCTAATCACCCTCCCTTAGTCCCTCCCATCAAGGGAGGGAAAATTTACGTTTTAAGTAGTCGAAGGCGTAATTTGAAATAAAAAGCATAAGGTCTGGAAGTGAGAGATGCCCATTCGGTATTTAAACTTTTCACAGTTATGGTACTCAAGAGATGAAACCGAACAGTATTTTAGATCGGGTGGCACGGACAAACTCGTTTGTCCGTGATGGTTTAATCAAATCGTGGTTCATTTTGTTTTATTATGTGATGTTCGGTTTCATCTGTTGGATGCTATAGTTCAATCGTCCACGATTGAACCGGAACGTTTTGGTACATTTCATGTGCCTGGAGTCAATCCAGGACTTACCGGCTTGCTCTTAACGTGTGGTTCTCGGGATCGAACCAAATGTGGAATGTATTATCTCAAAAATAACACCTTTGCGTTTTTTATACTTTTGCGGTGGACAGTTACCGATTTTGCCCTTATTCCGTATCCGATGATACCCTCAATAGCTCATCCAGGGTAGTTTCTCCATTACGGACAGACTCAACTCCGTCCTCCCACAAGGTTTTCGTACCTCTCTTTACGGCTTCTTTCATAATTTCACTGGAATCTTTATGCCCAAGAATAAGCCGCCGGATGCCATCATCGACGTATAAAAACTCGGCAATACACTTTCTGCCTTTAAATCCCATATTGTTACATGCATCACAACCTTTGGGTCTGTATAAACATTCCCCTTCCTTTAATCTGACTGTTTTTTGTAAATCCTCCCCGGGGATATATGCCTCCCGGCATTTCTCACATAACTTCCGTACTAACCGTTGTGCAAGAACACCAATGATACATGATGAGATTAAATAGTCCTCCATCCCCATATCCATTAAACGGGTAAAGGCTGATGCTGAATCATTTGTGTGAAGTGTAGAAAAAACAAGGTGTCCGGTTAAAGAGGCCTGTATCGCAATCGATGCTGTTTCCCGGTCCCTTATTTCACCGATCAGAACAACGTCAGGATCATGTCTCAAAATAGAACGGAGGCCGGAGGCAAAAGTCAAATCAATCTGCGGATTCACCTGAATCTGATTGACACCTTCCATGCTGTATTCAACAGGGTCCTCAACGGTAATAATCTTTATATCCGGTGCGAGTATCTCCTTAAGCACGGCATACAAGGTCGTTGTTTTTCCGCTTCCTGTGGGCCCGGTTACAAGCAGCATGCCTTCGGGCTTATTAATCATGCGCCGGAACCTTACCAAAAATTCCTGATTGAACCCGAGCGTCTCTAAATCAAGCATGACGGCGGTCCTGTCTAAAATCCTCATGACAACGCCCTCGCCATGGCTCATGGGAATAATGGAGACCCTCAAATCAACTTCTTTTCCCGCCACTTTCATCTTGATTCTGCCGTCCTGGGGGAGCCGCTTTTCGGCGATATTCAGTTTTGCCAGGATTTTAATTCGTGAAATAATGGCATTGTAAATTTCCCGGGGCGGCGGTGTTAGTTCCCGCAAAACACCATCCACGCGGTACCTTAATCGTGCATTCCTCTCAAAGACCTCCAGGTGGACATCACTTGCACCTACTTCGATTGCCTTCGTTAATACACTATTCACAAGCCGTATAACGGGAGCTTCGGATGCCATATCTCGCAGTTGCTCCACATCCTCCATAATCTCTATGCTGGAGGTTACCGTATCCTCTTCTTTCATTTCTCCTTCATAAAGGGTTTCGAGAGAGGCTAAAATATCCTTCTCACAACCGGCGAAGATACGAACCTGCTTATTCGTCGCTAAAGAAATTGTCTCCGTCAACAAAGAATCGAACGGGTCTGCAAGGGCGACATCCATCATTCCATCATCTACCTTTAAAGGCAATATGCGGTTTGTTACGAGAAACACTTTTGGCATACCTTCTACAATCGGGTACTGTTCGTCCTTCTTCTTTTCCCAAATCGGTATTTGCAACAGATTACTATAGGCAAGCCGGAGATCTTCTTCAGAAATAGTCCCCAGGTCAATCAGGATACGGCCGAGTTTTTGACCGGTCTGCTTCTGTACCTCAAGGGCACGGTCTAAATCGGCCCTCGTCACCTTACCGATATCGATTAAAGCATCGCCGATATTATAGGTAATAGTTTGATTCATAATAAACTCATAAAAATACAATGAAAAATGTTAAATTAGGTTGGGTTTTAAAAGACAAAACCCAACGACTTTTTTGTCATTTCGACCGAAGGGAGAAATCTTGACTGCTAAGATTTCTCCCTTCGGTCGAAATGACACAGAGAACATATAACTTTGAAATTCCTATACATTAAATTAGGCCTTCGGCAACTTAAACGTAAATTTTCCCTCCCTTGATGGGAGGGATTAAGGGAGGGTGATTAGCTTGCTTTTCCACCCCCACCTAACCTCCCCCCATCAAGGGGGAGGAAAACTAACAATTTGGATTTCCTATACATTAAATTAGGTTGGGTTTTACAAGACAAAAACCCAACGACTTTCCTGTCATTTCGACCGAAGGGAGAAATCTTAGCGGTCAAGATTTCTCCTGGAGCCTGTCCTGAGCAAAAGATTTCTCGTCACTTCGTTCCTCGAAATGACAAAAAGAGAGGACCGAAATGATACACAGCGAAGGAGTCGAAATGACACGTAGAGGGTATAATTTTGAAATTCCTCAGCATTGAATTAGGCCTTCGGCGACTTTTTTATAACATCAACGTAGGGGCGAACCTTGTGTTCGCCCTTGCCCTTCACAATTCAAAACGTTTTCTATTTGTTTCGTCGCCTATTTAGGCGAACACAAGTAGGGGCAGGTTTAAAACCTGCCCCTACAACAGAACATTGAAATTCTTAAACATAAATTTATCGTCCCGGCAGACTATTCCTCTCCACACTCCATGGTACAATTTTGCCTCTGAGTTCATTCGTGGTTTACCCACCCCTAAATCGTTCGACTGAGCTCACGACGAAGTCTCCTCCCAGGAGGGAATTTCCTCTATTCCCCTCTCGATAGAGGCAAAGGGCGTGTTCTTCCAATGGGTATGTCCTCCATAGAATAACTTCGGCAGTTTTTAACATGATAAATATTAGCGCGGTTACGTAATGTGCTCTTTTATCAGTCTCTGAGGCTACGTCTCTCTAGTCCCTTATTCCCAACTTGCCACATCCTTATCCTCTCCGTCTCCACCGGAATTACCGTCTGCACCGTAGGAAAGAATATCATAGTCCCCATGCTCACCTGGATAAATATACACATAATTATTCCCCCATGGGTCTTTTGGAATAAATTTCTTTTTCAAATAGGGTCCTTTCCAATTCATAATCCCCTGTGGCTCTGTTACCAAAGCATCCAAGCCCTGTTCCTGAGTGGGATATTTTGTTGTATCAAGTTTATACATCTCCAGCGCACTGGAAAAACCCTCAATTTGCTGCTTGGCAACTGTCTGGCGGGATTCACCAACACGGCCAATCATCTTCGGACCTATTAATGCTGCAAGTAAACCAATAATAATCATCACAATAAGCAGCTCAAGTAAAGTAAACCCCCCACTTCTTAATAACGGTAAATATCTCTTACTTTTCATTTCCAATCGCTCCATATAAGATATAGTTATAAATGGATAGGACGTTCATAAATAAGCTAATCACAGATAAACATGTAATACAGAAAGGTCATGCTTAACCTTAACCTTGGCCTTAGCATTAACCATTGTGCCTCTCTTCCGGCTCGTTCTGGTTAGGCCATTCAAAAGTCGGGTTTTCAAGTCCCATCCTGCACGGCTACATGGCTATTCATCATCGTCATAATCTTCTTCTTCATCATCTTCGTCTTCATAATACTCCTCTTCATCATCTTCACCCTCGTCTTCGTCTTCAAGAAAATAACCGTCTAAACTCTCCTCATCTATCGAAACATCATCCTTTACTGTATCAGAATCTTTCAATTTATCAATAATTTTTTCGATCTCTTCATCACTGATGGGGTCTTGACTTCTTGTATACAAGACAACTTGTTCCATATTTTCATTCATCTTAAAATAGGCAGAACCACCTAATGGTTCTACATGGAGTACGGCCACCATCTTGTCGCAGAGAAATCCAAGCCTCTCATCCAAAGCTGTACCGTTCGGATAAAAGGTAAAAGACTTCTCCTGGTCTTCACGTGATTCAAGTTTATCCGTAAACATCACGATCTCATATGGTATCTTAAATACCCTTTCATTGTTGTCGTTCCAGCAAAACCCCCTTTGGAGATCAAATACCACACGGGTTGCCTTAGCATCCGACATTGCACAAATACGCGCTTCTCTCAGGAAAAACACAAGATCGGACATCACTCTTCTAAAATTAAGGGAGTGAAATGAGCCCGTATATCTTGGGACTGTAACACCGGCGATAATGCCAATAATCACAAGTACAACAATTAATTCAATAAGTGTGAAACCTTGATTCTTTTTCATAAAATATTAGCCACGGATGGATACGGAAGAACACGGACAAATTGAGCCTTCGGCGACTTTTAACAGCCGGGTAGGGTTGGGCAATGCCCACCCTACAAGCTATACAGAGCATGGACGAACACATATAGGGGCAGGTTTAAAACCTGCCCCTACAACAGAATATTGAAATTCCTATATATTAAATTAGGTTGGGGTTAAAAGACAAAACCTGACGATTTTTTTACCAACCCCACAATCGTTCGACTGAGTTCACGACAAAGTCCTCTCCCAGGAGGGGACTTCTTAAATTCCCCTCTTGAGAGAGGCTAGGTGTGTGTTTGTTCATTGCTTAACGTAAAAGATTGAAATTAGGGTTGGTTCAATCTTGCAGATTGAACCATACGTTTGGAACTGATGTACAGCTTTTGACTGGTACCAGGCATAGGGAAAACGTTTCGGTTCAATCGTAAACGACTGAGCCAACCTGAGGACATAGAAAAGTCGCATACATAATATGATCTATTTTGTTTATCCGTGCCAATATTTATATCCATCTGTGGTTAATATTAATAAACAAACCGATTCCATTCAAGTTTTGATTTCCCAAAATTCACGAATAAACCGCTTCGTATACACTTACAAGGAAGCCTCCACCAGGTTCATTGGGTACAACCAAAACATGCACTAACAATCTTTTTCAGTCAAACGTTTTCTCACAATCTCATAAATATCCGTATTCATTCGTGGTTAAACAAGAAAGGGGCATCACGCCTTTCGACGTGATACCCCTTTTCTTAAACTTCCTTAAACTTCTTACAACAGAGGTGTTACTTTCTTACTTTTACGGTAATAGACTTCTTCAAACTACCGGATTTGAATGTGATTCTTGCATTACCGGTCTTATTCTTGGCTTTAATTGTGAAAGTAGCCTGACCGTTCACATCCGTTACGTTACTTGATGGCGTAACTGCTACGCGCTTCTTACCAGCCGCATTAACCGTTACCTTTACATTTGCACCTTCAAAACCTCCATCTTCGCATGTCACTGTTACCGTCACATCTCCGCTGGCTTTCCTCTTAAGCTTCAGTATCTTCTGATCAACCTGCATTCCATCAGCTTCCGTGCATGCAGGAGTTGCCGTTGGCGAAGTTGTTGGTGTTGGACTTGCAACCGGAGTTGTAGAAATCGGTTGTAGTGCAATGCTAACCGTTACATCTCCACCTTCTGCTGGTATTGTAGCTGGCTGAGGTGCAGAAGGACTATAGCCATCTGCTATAGCAACAACAACATATTCTCCGGCTGATAAACCAGTATAAGTATAGGTACCAGTAGCATCGGTTGTACCTATAACGTCACCAGGACTAAGAACCACGGTAGCTCCCGCAATCGGACTAGCACTTATAGCATCGGCAACTGAAACTGCAATACTGCCTTGTCCTATTGGCGGCACTGTAGGCGTTTGTACTGGTGTTGGCGACCCACTTGGCGTTGGTGATTCACTTGGTGTTGGCACAGCATCCGATACAGAAGCTGTATCCGTTACCGTAGAAATACCACCACTCGCATCAGGGTTGTCGGTAAACGAGGCTGTTATTGTATCACCGACAGCGGCTTTGATCCTTTTGTTAGATAACGTACTATCTGCGCTTACAGCGATAGTTCCTAAGAACGATCCTGTATCAACGCCGGTCTCAGTTAAACGCAAGGTTGTACCTGATGAATCTGTCGTTGACGTGATATTTACATTCACAAAATTTGCCGAACCAATAGCAGAATTCGACTCTGGATCATACAAGGAAACTTCAGCGTTTCCGCCAAGTGCCAGAGGATCAGACGTAATAGCTAAAGCTGCACCAAAATTCTTTGTGCTCACCTGAGCGGTAATATCAGCAGCAGGGGACGCATCAGAATACGTTACGGTAATATTACCGTTCGCAACGGCCCTTACAGTGGTGCCAGACGAAGAAGCTCCAGTGGTAAATGTGCCCTTGAATGAACCAGAATTTGTTGCTGTTTCCGTCAGGGTTAGACTAATACCATTTGTACCCGAATCATCTGATGATGATTTAGCCTTAACTGAAGCCGTATCCTGACTGCTCGTCGTATTTAAATCGTTATCCACGAGTGTAACCACGACCGAATCACCACTTAAGAAGGCCTCCGATTTACTTAAGCTTAAAGAACCAGAACCACCAGATCCTACAACCGATACCGTTGTATAGGCTGCTAAATTATTTTCAGCCGTAGCATTCGGAGAATCGTTGTAGAATATGGTAACAGTGTCGCCATTAGAGACCTTTAACTCTGGTGGGGTAGCAGTATTACTCGTGCTAGAGCCAGAATTACCTGTCAGTTTAAGCGTACCTTTGAAAGTACCCGTGTTGACGTCAGTTTCTACAAGTTTAATGGATACGGTATTGCTTGTATTGGTGAAATCTGTACTCGTAATACTCGCAATACGGCTAGCAAATATCTGCTTTGCTATACCACCATCTACAAATGATGAATTACCTGTAGATGTTCCAGCAGGATTTCCGACACCAACTTCGTTTACATTAACAATACTAGCAGTATCGTTATAGGTTGACTGTGCAGTAGCCGTACTTATGTTCAAATCATCGTCGACCAAAGTAATCACAATCTCGCTGTTTAAACCAACTGTACCTGTTGGAGATACGGATAAATTCCCCGTGTATGTTTGGAAACCCACATTTGAGGTTGTTATGGCTAAGGTATCACCACCAAAATACGCACCACTCTCGTGTAAGGCCTCGTTGAAACGGACACGGTAGGTTGCACCATAAAAACCGCCGATATGGAAAATGTTAGATCCAGACTCGGCTGCTACCCGGTCAGTACTCATATCGTTACCAACAACTTGAATCCATGTCTTCCATGGTGTGAAGAAACTACTGTTGGACATCTTGGTCACTGTTAGAACTGTATTAGTAACCCCAGTCACCTCGCGGATCTCACTAAATGATCCATCTGAAATCCTTACAACAGATCCGGTACCAATGCTCGATGTTAACGTTGGAGAATCGAAGAACGTTATAGTAGACGTTCCGGTAAAATCAGAGAACGTTTGTGCTGCCGTCTTCGTAGTATCCGTAGTTAGCCGGGCAGCCGTACAATCGAATCCAATGGTGCCAACAAAAGTACTCGAATTTACCCCTGTTTCAACGATTGGTACAGCTATCCAGTGAGTACCATCTGGTGATATTTCAACCGTATCGTCTACGGCATCAAGTGTAGCTACGAACGAAGATGTCGAAGCGCCACCTAAGAAACTCTTCGCATCGCCCGTTGAACCCTTGACTAGCGGGATAGTAGCAGTTGACTGGGTACCCAAACTAACTGTTGTGCTCCCAAAAGAGGTAGGACTTTGGAATGTTCCGGTTAAAGATGTAGGCACTACCCAAACCAGGCTATTATCTGAGTTGGAAATCCTAATCGTTTGAGTACCAACACCAGAGCCATCGGGATGCGACAAACTTAACCGATTGCTTACCCCTTCTGAACTAGAAGAATAAGCCTTTACTGTCAGACGATCGCCCCTGGAATTCGTTGTCGTACCTTTCCATGTCCCTGATGCTACCGATTCACGTGATGAAGAACTGGAATTCAAATTTCCATCAACAACAGTAACGGTAAGGAAATCGTTAATATCTACCGTTGTCTTATCAACTGATATCGTTCCCGTTTCTCCTGTTTGCCCAAAGTTGGTTTTGCTGGTAATAGTACCTATAGCACCCGAACCGGTCAAGTTATCAAGATAAGAAACCTTTATTGTATCACCGGAGCGAGGACCTGCCAAAACAAAGCTCCCTATCGAGAAAGTCACAGAACCAGCATTGCCGGTCTCATAGGTATCACCAACAGATGAACCACCCGTATTTGTTGCTGTAAAGGTACCAATTTGGACAAGGCAGTAATTGGATCCTTCGATTAATTTCACCAAACCGCCAACACCTGTACCTAAATTGCCAGAAGTTTGAGGTTCACCAAAAGCACTAGTATTCGTTCCGATACAAACAACCTTAGTGGTAGACCAAGTTGATGTCCCGAAGCCAGTAAAATCACTTCCCGTAGTAAATCCCAAGGTTGCAGTACCTGCGCTTGCGGAAGAACTTACTGTACCTGGGTAAAAGAGTCCCAATCTTCCAGATGATGCATTTGTTTCAATGATCTTAAATTGAACATACGGAGATGATGTAGAAGATCCTAGCGTAATAACACTTCCACTATAACCATCTGTAGATCCTACCGTTAAATTACCTTGTCCTGCGGCTGTTGCCGATCCATAAACCTTACCCTGCGCGGTAAATATCCCGGTGTTCTGACCGGTTTCAACCAACACGATATTCCGTGCAACTACATCAACACCACCGACCTGTAATGTTGAACCAGAGGCAGATGTCTGGTCAAGGGCTTCAATCTGAACACGGGACGACCCTGTGCCTGTCAAACCCGAAGTAAACCCATCCTGAAGACCAATAACGTCCTTCATCTTAGGGTTTAAGTTCTTATCGGGATCGTTTATGGTCACGATAATATTTGTATTTTCGCTACTAGCAGAACCCGATGCAGAATTTCCCCAAGCAGCACCTTTTGTAAATGTTATAGATGAATCATTAGCCCCGCTAAAACCCACAGCCGCTGTATCAAGGGTGCTACCTCCGTAGATCAACTGTAATGTGTCACCAGAGGCGACATTCAAAACACCATCAGTCGAAGAACTAGCGTTTCCACCTGACTGAACTGCAAAAGATTTTAGGCTTAAGCCAATAACACCCGTACCCAACCCAGAATATAATTGGTTACCGCTATAATCTTCAACATATCCCGTGGTGGTACCAACGCCTGTTTGCGATGGCTGGATGTACCCAGTAGTGGTAAACACCGTGGTCGTAGCGCCAGTCTCTTGCAACTCAAAATCTATTTCATTCGACCCTGCCTTTATGGTAACCGTAATAGTATCTGTTGTAGCAGTCGTATATGATGAATCGGTTACCGAAATAAAAGCACGATCATAGTCATTCGTATCACTCAAGGACGGCAAATACTTATCCCTGTCAAAACTCCCCGTTGCGGCATTTGCATTTGTAATTACACCCAATGCAAATACAATCGCCAACAAAAACAAACTGGCTGCGCTGAGCCAAGCCATTCTTTTACTACTTGTTTTTGGTCTTTTCATACCCGTCAATTCTCCTTTTTTCTTTATTAAGACCATGAAAAACTAAGTTAAAAGCAAAAATATCAACTTATACAAATCTCTCTATTCTTTAAAACCTCCGAACTTCAAAAATATTTTTGATCTCCCAATCAACTTCGACCCCCTTTCATCTCTTTCTACCGCCTTTTCATGAGAAAACAATTACGACAAGAGACGGGAAAAACTAATTGTTGATTTACTGTAAGAATTACCGATCTTATATAGAAGCATAAACACCTGTAGCAAAACATGCACATATACTAAAAACCTATACGTAATCTATTAGCCGGACAACCCTTACAGGAGAATCAAGTGTGTTTTTCCGATAAGTACCTCCTTTCTTTGAATAAGATATGATGAATATTCGTGTTTTACGTTAAAACTGGTATAGATATGCGTCAAAGGCTATAATTGGTCTGGGGAAATATAACACGCAAATTTTCCCCCGTCAACAAAAAAAAAAAAAATTTAGCACCCTGATACAAAAATTATTATTCCTGGTGCAGCGAAACCGTAACTAAACAAGAAACAATTCATCCCACCGCAAAGACGCAAAGAACGCAAGGGAAAAACGGTAAAAAACTTTAGAGAAGAAGTACCTTCTGTTTTCTGTTAAAGTTGTCAAGACACTTCCTGTAAGAAAAACCAAACTCACCTGCTTATAATAATGTTATAAAATCGGCCTCAATCGAAAACACCCTCTCATGAAAAACTCATAAAATTATCTAAGCTATCAAAAACAAGATACTTATCAAAAACTTACAGATGGACATTTTTTAATTTGACTTCCTAAGTCCCTCTTGGTATTATTCCAAACCAGTTTGATATACAAATGTCAAAGTCCAAAGCCTTAAGTTCATATATGGGAATTTCAATCTTGGTAGGGGTTGAAGAGTTTCAGCGCCTACGTTGAAACGTTCTATCCAAAAAGCCGGGTAGGGTGGGCATTGCCCACCAAAAAATAACCAATGTGGACGAGTAAGCAATATTTTGGTGGGCAATGCCCACCCTACATGGCCGTTGGGTTTCGCTTCGTTCAACCCAAAAGGCAATTTTTCAATTTTCATTATAACACTTCCGGTCTTCGGATTAGGAGTTTCGGAGTTTAGGAGTTTAAGGTCTTTGTAACTCATAAACTCCCTAACCCCTAAATTCCTTAACTCCCAAACTCCTATGGAAAATATTTCAAAAACATACTAAAAAAGGTGTTTTTACACGGTAATATTCTACCGGGATAGAGCCTCAGACCGATAAAAAGTAAAATGTAAGTTAAGTTATAGTATTCAATGCACGAAATCGAACATGGTAAGTTTGTCATTTCGAAGAAGCGAAGCGGATAGGAAATCTTTGCTTCAACACAGGGAAGAGATTAAGACTCCCGTGTTGGTTCAATCGTCCACGATTGAACCGGAACGTTTGGGCATGTTACTGGTTTTTGACGTCAACCTAAAGCCTATGTACCAGTTCAAGACATATGGTTCAATCTACAAGATTGAGCCGACTTAAACGCCGAAACGTATGGTTCAATCTGCAAGACTGAACCAACCCGGAGAGATAAATTCCAGGTATAAAAATTGACTTTTCAGATAGTCTCTCAGATCCAGAAAAGAGATCATGAGCTGTCAGCAATTGGGCACGTAGGGAAGTATTGCAATGCGCCCCTATGCTGATAGCTTGATTGCTTATACAATACTGATTACTTTAAAACTCGACTTATTTGTAAAGATGCATCGGATCTAAAGTACACAATGACACTTAATACTTCTCTCCAAAAGTCAACCATCTCTGAAGGTGAAAAGAATTTTATCATAAAATGCATACTGTCGGAGATAAAGAAAGTGGTCACTGCCCAGCAATTTGATATGTGGTTTTCCAACCTCAAAATTTTCTCTATTACCGACAACAGTATTACCTTTATAGCACCAAATAATTTCATCAGGGAATGGCTTGCCAGTAATTATACGGATATTTTCTCAAGTATTTTCTATAAAATATTGAACTCCTCCCGGGAGATAATTTTCTCCACAGAAAGTGAGATTTGCGATCAATCGTTGACTTCCCCTCTTGCCAATGATGTCCCTTATACGAACGAAAACCTCTTTGAGGAACACTATACAATCCCATTTAATAAATATTACAGTTTTGAAAACTTTATCGTAGGGTCTTGTAACAGACTCGCGCATGCGGCAGCCGTAGCCGTTTCTGAATCACCCGGACATGCGTACAATCCCCTGTTCATCCATGGTGCATCAGGTCTGGGGAAGACGCATCTCCTCCATGCGATAAATAATGTATTACAGTCAAAACATGCAACAAACACACTCTACCTGTCCTGCGAGCGCTTTGTAAATCATTATATTTCTACGATACGCACGAACAGTTGGGATGCTTTCAGGAGACTTTACAGGAACGTAGATGCCCTTTTAATAGACGACATACAATTTTTTGAAAACTCACAGGGAAGCAGGGAGGAGTTCTTTCATACCTTTAACACCCTTTATAATGCCAAGAAACAGATCGTTATTACGAGTGATTGTCCACCGGAATCCATACACTCTCTTGAGGACAGACTCGTTTCCCGGTTTAAGTGGGGACTCCTCTGCGGTATAGACACTCCTATGAAAGAAACCCGTATTGCAATTATCGAGAAAAAGGCGCTTCTCTGGGGAATTAATCTCTCTCATGAATCAGCCTCGTACCTTGCAGAAAATATACCAGGCAACATCCGTGAACTCGAAGGTGCTATAGCAAGACTGAGCAAGGAAGCAAAGATGACGAAGAACGCCATAGTCTTGGACCTTGTGAAAAAAGTCGTCCGGGAGATTTCAGGAAACAAAAAACCCGTAAGCATTGAGGCAGTTCTCGAGGTCGTCTCAAACAGGTTTAATGTCAGTGTATCGCAGCTCCAATCAAAGTGCAGAACGAAGAGCCTTGCCTTGCCACGGCAAATAGCAATGCATCTTTCAAGAAAACTTACCAATATGTCACTGATGGAAATTGGAGGGTATATAGGCGGCAGAGACCACTCCACAGTCATCCATGCAGATGAGAAAATAACAAAAATATCAAAAAAGGACAAAAACTTACTTCTGATCTTACAAAAGCTTGAGAGTGAACTACAAAAGTAGCATAGTTGTTAGTGCATAGTAGATAGTGGATGAAAATAAAATCTTCTACCAACTATTCACTCCTATTTACTATCGACTGTTTCTCAAGTTGGGGCTGTCCAAAAAGTATCATCGGTGGTGCTGTATACCCACAAAAGCTGTGTTTTAACACCTATTTGTAGGGAAGACCCTCTATTATAAACGCCTAAGTGGGGAATAAATTTGCAAAAAATTACCTTTTGGACGGCTCCACACGTTTTGAATCGGTCTGTAAACCTTGAATTGGCACAAGGCCCATGAAACGCGCCAAAACGTTTCGGTTCAATCGTGGACGATTGAACCAACACTGAAGATTGAAAGGTTTGAAGAAAGAAAACAATCAACCGTTAACCTTAAACCTGAGTAGTCATGTAGGGTGGGCATTGCCCACCGGAAAAATAGGCAATGTGGGAGAGTAAAGCGATGTTTTGGTGGGCAATGCCCACCCTACTCTGTTGAAAGCTGCCAATGGCCTAATTTAATTGTGTAGGAATTTTCATTTTCTGTAAGCGGTTTTTAGATCAGGGCAACCGGATTCATCAATATTGAACCAACACTGAAGACTGAAAGGTTTGAAGAAAGGAAAACAATCAACCATGAACCTTGCACCTGAGCAGTTACCAAAAGTACAAAAGTAAATGGAAAATGGAAAACTTGCCAGGAACAGGTTTTCGTGTTTTTTAGTAAAGAACAAGGTTTTTTTGTTTTATAGAGAACCCTCAGTATTTGAGAACTGGAGTAATTGGATAAAATATCATATCGCAACGATCCGATACTCCAGCATCCATTGCACCATTTTTAGCTGCGGCTGTGCCGCTTTATAAGATTAGGAATAGCATATGAACGCAAATTTTGTTGGAAGTGACTTGTATAGAAGTTTTAATTTGGTGTCCAGTATAGTCCCGTCTTCAGCAATGAAACATGTATTACAGGGAGTGCGGTTGTTAATCCGGGACAAAAACGCGGAAATAACAGCAACAGACTTAGAGGTATTGGTTAAATACGTGCTGCCGGTAAAAGAGTGTATGGAAGAAGAAGGCGGTATCGTTTTACCGGCTACCCGTGTCAATAATATCCTCAGAGAATGGGCAATCAATGAAGAAGTGTCAATATCAATAGAAGGAAGCAATTGCACCATAAGGTCGAAAGGCGGATATTTCAAGATACTTGGCGAAGATTCCGGACAATTTCCCGAAATAAGCACAACCGACATGAAAGGTCTGGTAGAGGTGGACGGTGAGATTATGAGCGATATGGTGAGAAAGGTTATCCATGCAGTCTCAACAGTAAAAGCGAGAAGCCCTTTATCCGGAGTTCTTGTAAGGATCTCCGGGGATGATATTATCATGGTGGCGGCGGATGGAAATCGATTATCCAGCATAAAACGTAAGGTGAGTAATCCGGAGAAAATTTCAATAGACGGAATCGTTACGGTAAAATGTTTATCTTTTTTACAACGTTTTGCCTCAGAGTGTAAAGGTATCTTAAAGGTCGGGATCGGTGAATCGCAGATACGTTTTGCGGGTGAAAGAGGTGAAATTATATCGCAGTTAATAGACGGACAATATCCAAGGTACGAAGACGTATTACCAAAAGGAAACGATAAAAAGGTCGAACTCAATAGAAATGAACTCTTATCTACCGTGAGGATGGCATCATTTATGACGAGTGAGGGATACCGGGTGGTGAAATTTTTCCTGACGAAAGGAAAACTGGCACTGATATCGAAAACTGCGGATGTCGGAGAGACAGAATTGGAGATTATTGCCAACTATGATGGACCCGACTTCGAGATAAGTTTTAATCCCGATTATGTGTTAGATATCTTAAAAGTTTCTGACGATAATACGGTTACTGTAGAATTTGGAGAAGGTGATGGCGCAGCATTGTTCAGGACAGGCCACGAACAGTTGAATGTCATCATGCCAGTGGAGTTGAAATAAAACAACAGTAAATAGTAGTTAGGATATTTCGGTGTGTCATCATACCGAAATGCATGTACGTCCATGGGCGATTGTTTTCGGCGAGAGAACACACCGAAACATTTAAACATTGTACAATTTACTTTTTTGAAAACTTCCCTGCACGAATGGTATTTATTGTAGGGGCAGGTTTGAAACCTGCCCCTACGCGGCATGTAACACATTGTTATTGTTAGAAATTTTTTGATGTGTAGGATTCAAACCACCCATGTAGTGGCAAGGCGCGCCTTTGCCACTCACTATATGAAAGTTGCTGAAGGACTCATTTAATGTATAGGAAATTCAATTCTGTAGGGCAACCCTTTAGGGCTGCTCTCCCCCGTACACGTTCAGGCGGGGAAGAAACAATAAAGCCTTGCCCTACGTCCTTGATAAGAGATAAAAGTTGCCGAAGGCTTAATTATTTATGAAAGAAGAACTGCCGGAAAGATACTTTTATCAGAAAAGGAAGATTGTAAAGATTGGACAAATATTAAAGAACATCCTCCCCAAAAAAAATATTGAGGACAAAACATACCAGCAGGTAAAAAATGCGTGGAGACATATCGTGGGTGAAGAAGTCTGCAAAGACACAAAAATCGTTGGCTTAAAAAGTGGTATATTATTTGTACATGCTGAATCAACCACAGTAATTCATCATTTGACTAACTTTGAGAAACATGCTATAATTGAGGGAATTAACAATATACTAGGGACTAAATATATAGAGGATATCCGTTTTAAAACGGGAATTTTATATGAGGGAAGAAAGTAGTTTAACAGAAAAAGCAATAAAACAGGACTCCTATGATGCAACTTCCATAAAAGTTTTAGGTGGCATTGAAGCGGTCAGGAAAAGGCCGGCAATGTATATCGGAGACACCACGGCTAAGGGACTACACCACCTGGTGGAAGAAGTTGTCTGTAATAGTGTGGATGAGGCCGTTGCAGGTTTCTGTACGAATATTAATGTAAAGATAAATACAGACGGAAGCCTTACCGTAATAGATGACGGAAGAGGCATCCCTGTCGATATCCACAAAGAAACAAACAGATCGGCACTGGAAGTGGTTATGACCATGCTGCACGCCGGGGGTAAGTTTGAGCACAAAAGCTATAAAGTCTCCGGAGGTTTACATGGAGTTGGAGTATCTGTGGTAAATGCACTCAGCGAATGGATGGAAGTCGAGGTAAGGAGAGACGGACATGCGTACTTTCAACGTTATGAGAAAGGTGAAGTAAAATCCCCCGTTGAAGTGAGAGGAGTTACAAAAAAAAGGGGTACGAAGGTCGTTTTTAAACCGGACCCCGAGATATTTGAAACTACAGCGTTCTGTTTTGAGACCATAGCAAAAAGACTCCGGGAATATGCCTTTCTCAATAAAGGATTAAAGATAACCCTTACCGACGAAAGAACCGATAAGAGTGAAGCATTTAAATACGAAGGCGGCATAAAGGCATTTGTAAAAGAGCTGAATGAGGGTAAGGAAACCATTCACCGGGACATTATCTATTTTGAAAAGGAAGTTGACGGGACAATTATCGAAGTGGCTATGCAGTACAACGATGGTTATAGCGAAATCGTATATTCCTTTGCAAATAATATCAATACGGTAGAGGGTGGAACTCATTTGAGCGGCTTTAGGGCTGCACTTACAAGGACCCTTAATAATTATGCCAAAAATAAGGGGCTCCTGAATGAGGAAAAGGCCCCTACAGGAGATGACTATAAAGAAGGACTGACATCAGTTATCAGTATTAAACTTCCGGACCCTCAATTTGAGGGACAAACAAAAACAAAGCTTGGCAACCGTGAGGTCCAGGGTCTTGTTGAGGCAGTAATAAATGAAAGGCTTGGTATCTACTGCGAAGAAACACCATCTACGGCAAAGGCCATTATCAATAAGGGAATCGATGCTGCGAGGGCACGGGAGGCCGCGCGAAAGGCAAGAGACCTCACGAGAAGAAAGGGAGCGCTCAGTAGTTCAAACCTTCCAGGAAAGCTGGCAGACTGCTCTTCCCGGGATTTTGAGACATCAGAGCTGTTTCTTGTAGAGGGTATTTCCGCCGGCGGCACTGCGAAACAGGGAAGAGACCGAACATTCCAGGCCATCCTTCCACTCAAAGGTGTTATATTAAACGTAGAAAAGGCGCGCATTGACAAGATGCTGGGTAATGAAGAAATCAGAACCTTGATATCTGCTCTTGGCACAGGCATAGGAATAGATGAATTTAACCTGGATAACTTACGTTACTCTAAGATTATTATCATGACAGATGCAGATATTGACGGTGCACACATCAGAACGCTCCTCCTGACGTTCTTTTTCCGTCAAATGATAGACTTAATAGAAAAAGGGCATGTCTATATTGCTCAGCCCCCCCTCTACAAGGTGACAAAAAACAAGCGATTGGAATATATCTACGATGACAGGGAATTGCAAAAGACACTCATTACCCTTGGGATCGAGGGGACCGTTATGGAGATAGAAAACGGTAAAAGAGAAAAATTAGATAACGCAAAACTTAAAAAACTTTTACAACTTCTGGTTCAAATGGAAGAAAATGTAAAACTCCTGAGAAAAAAAGGAATATCTCTGGACAGACTTTTAAAACTCAGGGATAAAAAGAGCGGGAACCTCCCCTTATATAAGGTATCCTACCGGGGAGAGACATCATACGTTTACTCAGAGGAAGAACTAGAAAAATTTATCAAAGAAAAACAACAAGCAGAGGGAAGGGAACTCGAGATATTTGAAGAGGAGGACGCAGAGGAGGAGAAACGGGGAAAGGAAGAAGGAGAAATTGAGGTCATAGAGTATCACGAGAGCAAAGAAATCGAAAAAACGATACGGATGATAGAAAGTTATACGTTCTCGGTAGACGAATGCTTTGATGGCAATAACAGCAAAAAGCCAAAGTATAAGCTTATCTCAGATAATATTGAAATGTATGCCTACTCTCTCAGTGAGGTGTTGTTAAAAATACGCGAGATTGGAAGAAAGGGGCTGGATATACAGCGTTATAAAGGTCTGGGAGAAATGAATGCAGAAGAACTCGCTGAAACCACAATGAATGTAAATACCCGAACTCTCATGAGGGTAAAGGTAGAAGATGCAGCAAAAGCAGACTCGATTTTTAGTACCCTGGCAGGAAAAGATGTTCAGAGGAGAAAAGAGTTTATTGAAAAACATGCATTGGAGGTTAAAAATCTGGATGTTTAGTTTTGGTGAGTAAATTCACCATGCGGTAAAGTCACAACCGAAACTTTGCCACAAAGACACCCAAGGCACAAAGAAAAATATGTCTTAGGTCCTTCTGGCCTTTGTGGCCCATTATTTCAACATAGTGCATCAAAGATTTTGAGAAAATACAGGATTTTGTAAATTTGTAGTACAGAGTAATACGATATCTTTACCATAGGGGGTACAATCATCTCATGCAAAAGAAAGAATTAAAACAACTAGAAACCCTTCTTTTAGACAGAAAAAGTATATTACTAAAAGAGGTTGAGGAACGATTTAAAAAGTATCGGGATAGTAACAATGGGAAACTAACGGACATTGCCGAGATTGCATCAAGTTTCCTGAATGGCGAGCTGGAGATGTTACTCACCGAGGAGGATGTGAAAG
The DNA here is from genome assembly GCA_039794405.1 of Candidatus Jinrextremum sp. Classification (GTDB taxonomy): domain Bacteria; phylum Planctomycetota; class Brocadiia; order Brocadiales; family Brocadiaceae; genus JBDIVL01. The sequence goes on from JBDIVL010000011.1 coordinate 55,279, forward strand.
AACTGAAGCAAATCGATGATGCCCTGGCACGGATCAGGACCGGTCATTATGGAACTTGTGAACAGTGTGGGCGGCCTATAAAAAAAGCACGATTAAAAGCTATCCCATTCACTACACTCTGTATAAGTTGTAAAGAAGAAGAGGAAAAGGAATGGAATGAAAGGACAACACAAACATCGTACAGCTTTGAAGAAATCATCGGTAGTCCAGAAAGTACAGAAGCGGAAGATATTGATAAGAAATATCTAAGAGGCAAAATTATCGAATTAGAGTTCGACGACACCAAAAACTAATACATGAGGCCTTCAGTTACTTTAATAGTGTAGTGGCAAGGCGCGCCTTGCCACTACACTGGCAGTTTGAAAGTCCTAAGCGTTTAATCAGGCCTTTGACAACTTTTTTATGACATCTATGTAGGGGCGAACCTTGTGTTCGCCCCTGCCTGCATAACCAAAACGTTTCTGTTTGTTTCTCATTCGGGCGAACACAAGGTTCGCCCCTACAAAAAAATATTGAAATCCCTGTACACTGTACTTACTTACCACACCATGCAGAAACGGTCGACCCATGACACTCGTTCAATCTTTGTTAAATACATGCAAAAAGTTTCCCGGGAAAATAGCCGTTACCGACCGAAACGGAGTTATTACTTTTAACGACCTCCTCCATTGGGCACTGGGCTATGCAGCTCAAGTATTATCAGAGGATACGGGTAACCATATTGGAATTTTACTTCCAAATTCAAAGGAATTTGTAGCAACATTCTATGGTATCCTTATGGCAGGAAAAACACCTGTCCCCCTGAATTTTTTGCTTGCACCCCCACAATTGTCATATGTAATTCAAGATGCTGATATAAACACTATCTTTACCAATAATCAGCTCAAATCACACTTAGGAAACCAAATCAAGCATATCTTCCTGGTAGAGGAAAAAAACCCTTATTCACCGATTGAAAAAACAACTATCAAACAAAGAGATGCGGAAGAACCTGCTACTCTTCTCTACACGTCTGGCACCGAAGCTAATCCCAAAGGGGTCTTGTTAACTCATAAAAATTTTTTAAGCAACCTGGAAGGATGCATAAGCGTATTTCAGTTTACTGAAAAAGATATGCCGCTTGGCATACTTCCACTCTTCCATACATATGCGTTAACCACTACCATGGTATTTACCATTTGTGTAGGTGCTTCTACCGTATATCTTGATCGCTTTTCAGGCCACAAGGTACTGGAACTCATTGAGCGTTATAAAATAACATCATTATTCGCCATTCCATCCATGTACAGGATAATTTTGCGATCTGCCAAATCAGGGAAGTATGATTTGAGTTCATTAAAGCTTTGTGCATCAGGCGGTGAACATCTGCCAGATGAATTACAGGAAACATTCAATAAGGTATTTCCGGTACCGGTAATGGAAGGATATGGACTGACGGAAGCAACGGCTATCGTTTCTGCAAACTATCCTGGAAGATTTAAACCAGGTAGCATTGGCCCCCCCTTACGTAACCTTGAAGTCAAAATCGCAAACGACAACGGCCAATCACAGCCTTTCAATACTATAGGGGAGATATGGGTAAAAGGTCCGAGTGTAATGAAAGGATATTATAAACTTCCCAGGGAAACGGCAGAAACTGTTACTCCCGATAGCTGGCTTAAAACCGGAGATTACGGCATGCTTGATGAAGATGGATTTCTGTGGATAACCGGAAGGAAAAAAGAGTTGATTATTATCAGTGGAGAAAATGTGTCCCCCACCGAAATTGAACACGTTATCAGTAAAAATAAAAAGGTTTTTGAAGTTGCCGTCATCGGAGTACCAGACAAGACCCGCGGTGAAGTCCCAAAGGCGTTTATCGTTTTGCAGGAGAATGCCGCATGCAGCGAGGAAGAAATTAAGGCCTATTGTATGCAAAAGTTACCACACTACAAGGTGCCTAAATATATTGAGTTCACCGATGAATTGCCGCACGGCCCTACCGGGAAGGTTTTAAAAAGAGGGTTGAAATGAAAGACACAGATGTGTTGGAGCTGTACAGTTAAGGAATTTAGGAATAATGGCATATGCGATAAATTATTTTTGCTGTTTTTTATCAAGTACTGAATAGTGCTTCAGGGTTGGTTCAATCGTCCACGATTGAACCAACCTTAGGGGGCTTGAGGAAATCCCCCTTAATAAAGGGGGTTGTTTTTCTGCTCGTTCCTCAGAATGTAATGGCCAAGAAACTCTGTTTTCAGGAAATCAGCCGATAAAGCAGAGATGCAAGACTTGGTTGTGTATGCACAGTCGAACAATGTTGCACCTCTATGCAGTTAATGCGGCATCTGTGAAACAGAGTTTCGTAGTAACCTTGTATTCCTGAACAGAGTTTGGGGACAAGCAGTCAAAAGTCGCTGCAAAAGGCTGCTTAATTAAATGAGGCCTTCGACAACTTTAATAGTGTAAGTGGCAAGGTGCTCCTTGCCACTACATCTGCAGTTTGAAATTCCTGGGCGTTTAATTTTATAGGACTCACTTGTTTATTGATTACCATATGTCTCTGCCTGCTTTTTTACCACTTTTAATTACCGGTGTAACAGGCGTACCTGGCTATAGTGCATTTAAGTTTTTTCATTCAAAATACCCGAACCACGTTATTGGCATCCGCCCGGTCCGGTACTGGCCACTCCGCGAAGACGGAATTATTCCCTTAGATATAGAAGACCGTCAGGGCCTTGCTGCATTCATGCAGAAGAAGCAGTTCAAATCAGTCTTAAACGGGGCCGGATCATGTGCCCTGAAATCCTGCGAGATGAACCCGGTATTAGCATATCGGGTAAATGTGCAGTCGGTCCTTAATGTGCTGGAAATGATCGGAAACCGTAACATCCGTCTGATTCATCTTTCAACGGATCTTGTATTTGGTGGAAAATCATCTGGACTATACAAGGAAGAAGACCCTGTATCTCCCGTTACGGTCTATGGGAAAACCATGGCTATAGCAGAGGAGATCATTATGACCCGATACCCTTCTGCGGCAATCTTTCGCATATCGCTCCCGATGGGGATTAGCGTCAACGGACATGCAGGTGCGATTGATTGGATACTTTCCCGGTTTAAAAAGAACAACCCGGCGACCCTCTACTTTGATGAACAGAGGTCTCCCTTTTATTGCGAAGATTTTAATAAGATTATCGAGCTTTCTCTTGGAAACAAAATTCATGGTATTTATCATCTGGGATCGCATCGGCACCTCAGCCTTTATCAAATCGGACAAATCGTAAATAAGGTGGGCGGCTATGACCCGTATCTTCTGAAAGGATGCATGCGTAAAGAGGCAGGACCAATACCACCCAGGGCTGGAAATGTCACAATGGACAACAGGAAGCTTATTCAGGCATTAAACACAGATCCCTTCCGGAAATGGCCGTATCTCGACTACCATGTACCGGATGGAATGGATTGGCATTTCAACCGCCCGGACCATTTAATCTTTCATCCTGAACAAATCCACAAATGTCTTTACCGAATCCCTGCGGATAACTGAGTAGCGGTAATATTTCATCTGCCACACGTTCAGATGCCCCCGGCCTTGCAATCTCTTTCATAAGTAAAGTCAATTCATGAATACAATCTTGCCTTTTTTGAGCATCGCAAAGGAGTTGGATTGCCTGGTCAGCCAACCAGAGATGATCTCCCCTGTACATAAGATGCTCAGGAACAATCATCTTACCGGCAAGTTTATTTACAAGCCCAATGTAAGGAGTAGTAAGGAATGGTCTGGCTATAAAATAAGCAAAGGGGGAGATTTTGTAAGTAATAATCATCGGCTTGAGATAATAAGCGATCTGCAGCGTCACTGTGCCTGCCCCTGCTATACAAAGACTTGACGCCTTGATCACTTCGTGTACATTTCCCACAATAATTCTGCAATCAACTCCGGAACCGTTCACGATGTTCTTTATGAATCCGAAATATTGTTCATTACTGCAGGAAACAAGAAATTTTGCACAAGGAACAGATTGATTTATCCGTACTGCCGCCTTGAGAAATAACGGTAATAATTGAGCAATTTCCTGTTTCCGGCTGCCCGGAAGAAAGGAAATAACAGTTCCTCCCAATTGATTTTTCAGTCCCAAAACCATTTGCTCGTGAACCCCTACCTTACTGATCTCATCAAATAATGGATGCCCCACATAAATTACCGGAATACCGGCACGATCATAAAAAAGCTTTTCGAAGGGATAAATAACGATTAATTTATCTACAAGCTTTCTTATTTTTTTTGCACGCCACGGCCCGTGTGCCCAAAGCTGTGGACTAATATAGTAAATTACCGGTATCCCAAGCCTTTTGGCTGCATAGGCGAGATGAAAATTAAGACCGCAGTAATCGATAAGAATGGCTACACGCGGCCTTTCCTGTTCAAAAAAACGAATACAATCCCTTTTTATCCTCAGGAAAGTGGATATTTCCATCAAAACCTGGAGCCACATCAAGGATTTCCTGGACATATCATGAAGACAATGCAAGCCAGCCTGTTTCATATTCTCTTTTCCAAGCCCATAGAACGTTATATCAGGATCTTTTTCAAGCAGACATCGCATAAGGTTTGCCCCATGGATATCCCCCGATGATTCTCCTGCGCTAATAAATATTTTTCGGGAAACTTCAGGCATGGATTACTTTCAGGAGAGAGACTGTGAGATTTACTGCAAAAAGGATGGGTATAAAAAGCCAGATAAGAACAATAACAAAAGATGTATCCGTACAGAACACTGCATAGTATCTATCAAGGGCAAAGACTATTAAACAACCGATGGGAAAGGCAATAAAGAGTGCGATGATTGTATAAAAAAGAATCGCCTGATGGTCATAAAATAATAAAAAGGAAAGAAACGCATTGCTCATATAAAACAAGAGGAGCGTAAATAAAAACAACTTCACCTTGGCAAAAAAATAACTTACAGCAGAAGCCATAAGGGAAAGAAATGCTGCAGTCAGCAATGGAAAATAAAGCACCATAATTTCCTAATCAAGTTAACCCTACTAAGGGGGATGTATCTTTCCGGACAATTTCCCCCCTTCGCCCCCTTTTTAAGGGAGGGTTTTATACCCCGTATCACCCGAAAACCCGCTTACATATAGTGAAAATTCCTATATGATGTATGTATAAAAATTTTAAACCTTTTAGAAATGCACTGCAACGCATCTCTCTATGGGAAGAAAAAGTTGCCGAAGGTATTATGAAACGAACCGGAAAAGACGAAGACCCGGATATGAAACAGGGCAAATGGCTACATGGCTTTTAAGTCATGTAGCCATGCAACCACATATTTTTACTAAACCCGGCAACATTACCATAGTGTACTAAATACCAGGATTTTTTCAAGGTATTCCTCATACCTGGTTCAATCCCAATGTTGTTAAGTTAAGCTACCTGCGGTAAAAGTCCCCCTTAAAAAAGGGGAACAAAGGGGGTTGTTTTGATCAATAATCCTTAACTTCATGACATTGGGTTCAATCTTGTAGATTGAACTATACGTTTGAAATTGACATAGGGTTTTTGATTGGTACCCGGCATAGGGAAGCAAACCAAAAACGTTTCGGTTCAAACGTAAACGATTGAACCGACCCTGAGGACACGGAGTACAGACGCAAAATCTTGCGTCTCTCCTTTGTCCGTGTCACCCTGAAAAGCCGCTCACAAAAATGAAAATTCCTATACAATTAAATTACCTGTCCTGGAAAAAATCCTGCTTCACACTGAGGGATAAGCGAATATGTGGCCGTAAATAAACAAACCAAAACACTACTCCAACCAAAATAACCCCGCCGACGATGTTTCCCAAAGTAACAGGTATGAGATTATCGATAAAAAATCCCTTCCAGGTAAGGTTAGATAAATTTACTGTTTTCCCTGCCATCTTTTCCGCCGCAGCAACGACATCAGGATTTTTTCTTAACACGATACCGATAGGGATAAAATACATATTCGCCACACAGTGCTCAAACCCGCTGGCAACGAAGCCCCCTATAGGAAAAACAATTGAAAGCACTTTATCTGCTACACTTCTGCCACTAAAACACAGCCAAACGGCAAGACATACCATAGCGTTGCAAAGAACGCCTCTTGCCAGGGCTGTTTTAAAAGATAGATTAACTTTTGCATTGGCAATAAGCAGCGCCTTTGCTCCAACCATGTGATGAAAAAACTCCCACTGATGTGATTGGGACATCCAGAAAACCATGGTAAGACTACCTACAAGATTGCCAAGTAGCGAAATAATCCAATTATTCATCAATTCGCGTGTCGTAATCCTTTTCGTAATATAACCCATGATAATCAGGGTATTCCCAGTAAAGAGTTCGGCACCGCCAATGACCACTAACATGAGTCCGAGGGAAAATACGATACCGGCGATAAGTGAAGTAAGGCCGAAATGTAGCGTAGAATCACTTGTTACCAAGGTAGCAAACTGGGCACCTATGGCAATATAGGCCCCGGCTAAAATACCCAGAAGGAATGTCTGTGTAAAGCTTAACTGCGCCTTTACCGTGGCAACTTTATCAATACGGGTGGCAATCTGGGGAGGGGAATAAGCATCTATATCAATAACGTGAAAAGTCTTGGGAACTTTATTGTTATTTTCTGCCATCTTTTATATCTCCTTTAAATACTTTCCAGGCGTTTTATTCTCACAGATGAGTCGGGTTTTCAGTACATGATACATGGTGATGAGATTACGCATCCTGTATCATGTACCGTGCATCTCCTTTCGTTAAGTCTGAAACTCCACCTCGCTAGAGGTATTTCTTGGAAGGACGCAGGTACACAAACCAATAGACACCTGCAACCAAAATAATACCGCCAAACAAATTTCCAAGCACTACAGGAAACATATTGTCAATGAGAAAACCTTTAAAAAACGTGAGATTCGAAAGATCTAGTCCTTCCCCATGAACCTTTTGTGCCGCTGCGAGTACCTCGCTGTTGCCTTTCAGTACAAGCCCCATAGGGATAAGCCACATATTAACAACACAGTGTTCAAATCCAGATGCAATAAGACAAGATATCGGCCAAAGCAGTGCCAGGATTTTATCCATATTACTCCTGCCACTATAAGACAACCAAATCCCCAAGCATACAAGCGCATTACACAGTGTTCCCCGGACAAACGCAACACCAAAAGGGAGATTCACTTTATCATTGGCAGCAAGAACAATTTTTGCGCCTAATAAATAATTATTAATTGTCCACTGATTAGAATTATATATCCACAGTACAAGGGTTAGGGCACCAATAAAATTACCAATAAAGGCAATAATCAAATTCCTCACCAGATCTTTTCCGGTAATCTTCCGTGCCATAAAAGACATCGCTATAAGGCAATTCCCGGTAAAAAGCTCAGCACCGGCAATTACGATTAAAACCAGGGAAAGAGTAAAAGCCACTCCGCCTACCAATTGATTTAAACCATAATTAGAGGTTGCCGTATGTGTTACCAACATCATAAGCTGTGTACCTAATGCAATAAAAACGCCAGCAAGAATACTCAATGCAAGTAACGTTAATGTACTTAATTTTGATTTCGATACTCCAACCAAGCCAACCCTGTCAGCCATTTTCGCTGGCGCATATGCATCGATCTCAATAACTGGTATGGCATATTCCTGCTGATTGTTTCTATCAATATTCTCGGCACCAGACATAAATTACCCCCCTTCAGTTTTTCATAAATTTAAATTTACGGAAACTCTGTCACACGCTAAGGTTTTAATAACCAGTATACATAAATTATTTATTAATACTGAATATATACTAAAAAAAATTTTACCTACACTAATACACTATTAACCGAATACCAAATTAGTCCTGCTAAGTCCCCTTTAGTAGAGACACAAAATCTTGCGTCTCTACCGAGGACATTTACGATTCGCACTCTAAAAACCACTTACATAAGGTAAAAAATCCTATACAATTAAGTTAGTTTTCATAGTTGCTTATATCTTGCAGACCAATGTCATGAAGTTAAGGATTATTGATCAAAACAACCCCCCTTGTTCCTCCTTTTTTAAGGGGGACTTTTACCGCAGGTAGCTTAGCTTAATGACATTGTCTTGCAGATTCTATCATATATTTAACATTGGGCTGTATGTTTTCGATTGATGGCCGGGCATAGAACACGCCAAACATCTGGTTCAATCGTATATAACAGAACCAACCCTGAAAACCTCTTATGAGTCAGGTTTTAGATGGGAATACACGTTGCACGATATCTCTTATCTTTTTGCCTTGCTTTTTTCATTGGTCTGAGGCTCTATCCGCTAGCCTTTAGCAACTGTAGTCATCTCTGTTTGCTGCTGTATTTTTTGCTCCTTCATTTTTGGTTCTTTCGCCATAGACGCCCTTATCATAGAAAGTACCATATTGATAAATATAAAAGTCCATGCAGCATATGCAGCGTAGATAAAGTATGTTGAGATATTTGCAACAAATGGAATTTGAATAGCCTGAGAAAGTCTTAATGTGCAGGCTGTATACATACCTAAAGGGAACACCATACCCCAATAAAGGGGAGAGTATTTAAATTGTGTCTTGTTATAGATATATTTCCATACCCCAATGATTACCAAAAATGGTATCCACCAGGTACCAAAAGACCAGAAAAACAAGGTAAAGCCCTTCGTGAATCCCAAGAAATCGGTATAGGGAGATCCAACCTTCGGAATGTTGATACATAAAACAGAACCAGCTAGCGTAGTAATGGCAAGGGCCCCCATATTAATCCAGTAAGGCGGGACCAGCGCATCGGGTGATACCTTAAAGAATACCAATCTATACATTATTAAGGTAATCAATACCATATAAAGAAATGCACCGATCATCCACCACACAAAAGAAGAAAACAAAACAAAGTCAGCATTACTGCTATACTGAGGCACCAGGAGAGCACCAAGCACGGCAACAGATTGCGTTCCTACGGCAGCTATCAGCCATCCCCCGTGCATTACCAGTTCAATCCTCTGTTCACATTTAAGAAAAAGGATATTAAACGTAGATAACGAAACAATTACCCACAAGAATATGCCAAAATACCAGAATATCTTTGCAACCTCCGGAAGATTTACCACGGTAACAAACTGTGAACCAAGGACGTTTGTGGCTGCTACGGTAGTAAAAAAGACTAAGCTTAGTTTTGGATTGCAGAGGTCACTATATAAATTGGACCAATTCATTTTTACCCGAAGCAATTGTAATGATAAAATAATCGCATATGCAAAAATATTTAAATAAAAGAGTCCATATGCGATGCCTTTAAAACCCAGAAGGTTTGACGCAATAGAAACGATACCGGTAGACATCACCATAGCAAAATAAGCGGGATGAAATGTCTTAATTGTATTCCTGACAACCCTCATCTGTTAATCACTCTCCTTTTGAAGAAATTACTATGTACCAAAGCCTTCCCTTAAAAATTTCCTATACGTAATTATATATTACTTACAATTAGTATTCCAATTACATTAATTTCCTGATATTTCATTATTCTGCATAAGCATATAAGTCTATTAATCTTATAAAAAAACGATTTTTTATTACTTCAGGACAAATATCTTAAATATTTCAAAAGTGATATATTAATTTCATAATTAAAAATACATTGCTTTTTTGTTCTGTTGTACGTTATTATAACTAAGTTTTCAGTATAATATCTAATAAAATGTACCATCAATAAAATAATTTGGGAGTAAAAATGGAAGAAAAGACAACTATCACAAAAAATATGATCATCAATGATGTAATAAAAAAATATCCGAAAACAATTACCGTCTTTAGCAAATTTAAAGTAGACTCCTGTTGTGGAGGAGCCGCAAGTATTGAGAAGACGGCAGGGATGAGTGGAGTAGATATAAATCCTTTACTTAAGGAATTAAACAAGGTCGCCTCAGAGAGTAGTAAATAAAGTCCAGCGAGGAGGAAGCTTCAGACCGATAAAAGACCTTGAAACTGCAGATTAGGTGAATGGTTATATAATATTACTCTTTAAAAACTTCTTTTCTTGCAAGTTTTTATGTCGTTTGTAAATCCATAATTGATATGGAGTATTAAAGTTTTTTTCATAACAATAATCCATTACTTCACCAGTCCATATCGAAGATTTTAGCTGCGGCTGCGTTGCGCTATGGCTATTAACCATTTAATCATCCAGCCACTTAACCATGAGCCATATATGGGAAAATATTCATTTCCACAAGCTCCTGTCCAGGTTTCTATACTGTATCGCCTCTGATATATGCTCTGATTTTATCATTTCACTCTCATCCAAATCCGCAATGGTACGTGCTACCTTGAGAATTTTGCTATGCCCGCGGGCAGAAATCCCCAGTTCTGTCATCGCCTGAAAGAGCAAGGATTCCGCCTCCTTTTTCAGTACGCAAAACTTTTTCGCTTGCCGGGAGGATATTTGTGCATTTACCGTGATTGAACTATCTTTGTAACGCTCTTTCTGTATATCACGTGCGGCTATTACCCTTCTCCTGATATCCTCAGATGATTGTACATGTTTTTCTGTCATAAGTTCACTATAATGCACTGCAGGCACTTCAATTTGAATGTCCATTCTGTCCAGTAACGGACCAGAAATCTTCGACATATAACTTTGAATCTGATGCGGTGTACACCGGCATTTTTTGAATTTATCGGTAAAAAAACCACACGGACAGGGATTAAGAGAACAAACAAGGATCGCTCTGGCAGGATATGATACGGTATTCATCGCACGTGAGATTGTCACATTACCGGTTTCAAGCGGCTGCCGAAGCACCTCCAGCGTCTTTCGCTCAAATTCGGGAAGTTCGTCCAGAAAAAGTACACCATTGTGTGCCAGGCTGACCTCGCCTGGTCTTGGAAATGAGCCACCGCCAATTAATCCTGCAGTACTTATGGTATGGTGTGGAGCACGGAATGGCCTCCTGGTAATCAACGATATCCCTGGACTGAGCAGTCCTACCACACTGTAAATTTTTGTTGTCTCCAAGGCTTCGTCTAAAGAGAGGAACGGCATAATGGTAGGAATACGCTGGGCGAGCATAGTTTTACCCGACCCTGGAGGTCCTACCATAATGATATTATGATTCCCGGCAACTGCAATTGTCAGCGCCCTTTTGGCATGTTCCTGACCCTTTACATCGGCATAATCCACATCATACCCTGAAGGTCCTTTAAACACCTCGTGTAAATCAACCCTATAAGGTACGGAAGGAATTGACCCGGTCAAAATACCTACGGTATCAGCAAGGGTTCCCACAGGAATTACATCAATTCCATCAATAATAGCAGCCTCAGAAGTGTTCTCTGGAGGTACGAGAAATTTTTTGATACCAGATTCTTTACATTTGAGTGCCATCGACAGACACCCCTTAACCGGGCGTACCTTGCCATCCAATGACAATTCACCAACAATAGCATACGTTTGTATATCCGGAACCTCAATTTGACCCGTTGCAATAAGGATTCCGATTGCTATCGGCAATTCAAAAACAGGTCCCTCTTTTTTGCGGTCTGCCGGTGCAAGATTTATTGTTAACGGATTATGAGGGAACCGGTAACCGCTATTGTTAACTGCTGCCTTGACCCTGTCACGACTTTCCTTAACCGCCGTATCGGGTAAACCGACAACAACAACATACGGCATATCGCCGGTGGCGATGTATATCTCAACATCCAGGAGATATGCATCTATTCCAAAAACAGCCGCACTCGTGATTTTTGCCAGCATACTTGAATTTTTGTCCCCCTAAATTAACCTTAGGTTAATACGGACAGACACTGATAAAATGTTACCAATTAGGATGGGTGAAGCAGAGTGAACCCATCATTATTTCGTTCGTTGGCATGTTTTTGTTGGCGCTTCGCACTACCTTACCCTACAGAAAAGATACCTTAAAATCCGCATACAGAAAATGAAAATTCCTATACTAATTAAATGAGACCTTCGGCAACTTTTCTATCACCGACGTAGGGACTAACTTTGTGTTCGCCCAAAATGGGAAATAAACAGAAACGTTCTGAATCGTGCAGGGCTAGGGAGAACACATGTAGGGGCAGGTTTAAAACCTGCCCCTACAACAGAATTTTGAAATTCCTAAACGTGATTTATAATACCCCACATCATAAGTAATTCTCAGCCCATTTCAATGTTATTTTTTAATATTTGCAGATTATTGACTTGCTTTCCATGAACTGATAGACTTCATGAAAAACTACGTCTTTATCGTTTATGGAAAATCAATGAATCCACGAGAAAAATTGTGAATATAAAAAATACCATGCCATTTCAAACGTACGAAGAAGCACAAACCTTTCTCTACAAGGCAATTGATTATGAGAAGCTGATCAGTTACCAGTATAACGCATCAACGTTCAGCCTGGATAGAATGGTAAAAATGCTTGAATATGTTGACAGTCCGCACAAAGCATTTCCCTGCGTTCATATAACAGGCACAAAAGGAAAAGGGTCTACATCCATTATGGTCTCAGCCATTTTGGTGCATGCAGGTCTCAAGACCGGCCTTTATACCTCTCCCCATCTTATCGATCTAAAAGAGCGGATTCAGGTCAACCACCAAAATATATCTGAACACGATTTTACCGATGCAATAGGCGATCTGCGATTATACATTCAATATTTACGCGAAACGAATCCATCCGAATCGCCTACCTTTTTTGAAATACTTACCGCAGCAGCAATGCTCTACTTCAAAAAAAGCCATGTAGAAATGGCGGTTCTGGAAGTAGGATTAGGTGGACGTCTTGATTCTACGAATGTCGTGATACCACAGATATCCATTATTACCAATGTAGGTCTTGATCATACGGCCATTCTCGGAAACACCATTTCACGCATTGCTTATGAAAAGGCAGGGATTATCAAAGAGGGAGTCCCTGTTGTTTCTGCCGCAGAAACACCGGAGGCCCTTTCTGTACTGGAGAAAACATGTAAGGAGAAAAACGCTAAAATGTATCTCCTTGGAAGGGATATTTTGATTGAAGATGTACGTAACATTAATGAAGGCCAAGCCGATTATTGTACTCATAGTAAAATTGGGAACGGTAATCCCCCTCAACCCCCACTTGGAAATGGATTGAAGGAGATTAGTAAAAATGAAACAAGGGGATTGCTCTGTACAATAAAAACCTGGCGGTGTACCTACCGTAATATCTTCATACCGCTTATTGGCACCCACCAGGCTAAAAATTGTGCTGTAGCGATAGGCGCACTGGAGATTTTGAAAGAGCAGGGGAATGTCTCGATTACCGATGAAATCATTCGGGAGTCTCTTACCCGGATTCATTGCCCTGCACGAATTGAAGTTATTGCAAAGGATCCACTGGTTATTTTAGATTATGCCCACACAGTCGATTCCATGCAGTTTTTGAGAAAGGGCTTACAAGAGAATTTCAAATTCCATAAACTGATCTTGGTTTTAGGGATTGCACAAGATAAAGATTTAGATACCATTTTAAAAGAAATTGCTCCGGCGGGAGATTCAATTATTGTAACGAGAAGTAAAAACCCTCGCGCTGCAGCGCCAGAAGACTTATACCAAAGGATAGAAAGACTCTGTGGAAAGCAATCGAAGATAACGAACAATACCGAAGATGCGGTAATGAGTGCCAGACAGATGGCTTCCAGGGAAGATTTGATTTGTATTACTGGTTCGGCCTATGTGGCAGGGGAAGCCAGACAGGTACTGAACATTCTATATTAGAAGGTATCCCAAAATCTGTTTCTGTGCTGGATACCTCTCTATATTTTCAAATGATTATAGATACTCAATTGAAGTTTTTGGATAACTTCATACCGGGTGGCACGGACAAACTGGTTTGTCCGTGCTTGTTTGAATACGCACATGGATAGGGAATATAACACACTGACAAACAAAGTTTGTCAGTGCCACCCACGGAACTGGCTTACATAAAATGAAAATTTCTCTCCAGAGAAACACTATATCTCAAATGATTACAGATACTAAACTGAGGGTCTGGGATGACTTCTAATCAGTCTAAACGTTTTAAATGGCTTAAACTGTTCGTTTACAAAGTCGGCCTGGGATATAGCCTGGCTTGCTGGACAATTTCAGGGACGGCTTCTTCCCATTCAACTGCCATGATGTGTACACCGGCTATGCCTTTGATTTCTCTAACCTGTTCTATAATCTCCAGACATATCCTGATGCCCTCTTCTTTGCCTTTCTTGACAACAGAGGCTGCTGCCATACGGTTCATTACCTCATCGGGTACGTCCATGCCGGGTACATTATGTTTCATATGCTTAGCCATACCTGCAGATTTGAGCGGGGCCACACCGGCAAGGATGAATACCTTCTCGTGAAGGCCCATATCGGTAACCATTGTCATCCATTCTTTAAACTTTTCAATATTATAAATGATCTGAGTCTGAATGAAATCAGCACCGGCAGCAACCTTCTTGGCAAGTCTTATAGCCCGAAACTTAAAAGGGTCAGCAAAGGGATTCTCCGCTGCACCAATAAAAAACTTCGGTTCGGCGGCTTTTAATTCCTGACCGGATTGAAATCTTTTTTCATCCCGAAGGGTCTTTACCATTTGAATGAGTTGTATTGAATCAACATCAAAGACACCCTTAGCCATTGGGTGGTCTCCAAATTTCTGGTGATCACCGGTCAGGCATAACAGATTTTTTAAACCTAAGGCTGCAGCGCCCAGGAGATCGCTTTGCATGGCGATACGGTTTCTGTCGCGGCAGGTCATCTGGATGATCGGTTCTAATCCCGCATCCATCACGATACGGCCAGAAGCAATACTCGACATGCGCACTACAGCAGTCTGGCAGTCGGTAATATTGAAGGCATCGCCGTAGCCCTTCAATATCCCGGCCTTTTTTTCTACTACCAAACGATCAGCACCTCGCGGAGGTCCAAGCTCTGCCGTAACGGCAAATTGTCCGCTTCGCAATAATTTTTCTAAGTTACTATCTGATTTTATGCCATTCATCCTTGCTAATTCCTGCTTGTCTTAAAAGTCTTGTTAAAAACCCTACACCAATTTCAGACTCGTGTTTATTGGGAATTATCAGTGCTGAGTTCCTTTTTGCATTTTTGGATGTTTTCCGCCAAAGAATGATCCTTCAAATCCAAGCTCTCTTATTCTTGAAACAAATTCTTGCCATGTAACCGGCTTTAATTTCTCCATTATACAACATGTTCTACAATATTAAGGTCTATACCCTCGATTACAGGCAACTCAAGATTATTCTTTAATCTGAAGATAATCCATTCTTCCAACACCTCCCTAAGTTCTTCCCTGCATCTCTCAAGGTTCTTTGCTTTTCCCCATACACCTTGAAAGCTAGGAATTTCTCCCCAATATGCTCCTTCATCTTCAATTATCTCATAATGGGCAAGTGCCATTGCTTTTTGAATATATTCCGTTAACATAATTTATCCCTTCTCCTTGAAACAGGATGGTTCAGGGTTAGTTCAATCGTCCACGATTGAACCGAAATGTCTTGGCTCGTTTGCCTATGCCTGGCACCAATCAAAATCCGCACATCAATTCCAAACCTATGGTTCAATCTCCAAGATTGAACCAACATTGATGGTGAAATAACGATGCGAATATTTTCGTCCAGGTATTTACTTATTTCTTCTTCATCACCAGGTGTTCAAGCACCATCTTTCGGGGATGGTTTTCTGCGCCGGTGGTCCAATCTTTGGGAGGAACAATAGTCTCCATGGTAGCCAAAAGTTGTTGAGTATCTAACTGGTCATATATTTGATTCCATACACAGGGAGTTTCCTGCGATACTTCACACCTCCCGTTTTGGGAACCGCCGCAGGGACCGTTCATAAGACTCTTTGCGCACCTGCTTACCGGGCACAATCCACCTGTTGTTGCCAGGATACAGTTACCGCATCCAGCACAACGCTCCCAAAAAATCCCTTGCTCGATGGGCCCGCCCATAAAGGTTGTGTTCACACCCGGAAAGACCCTTTTTTCAGGAAATTTTTCAGCCATGTACTGTACGCCTACACCGCAGGCGATAGAGAGAACGGCATCACAGTCTTTCATAATTTCCCTGAGATCTTCAATAAATTCCCATTCACACTGCCGGAGGGTTGAATCTTCTCTGACCTCAATCTGCCTGCCTTCTAACTTCGCAGAAAGCCGGAGTTGTGCAGCAAGTTCTGCAACCTGTTTCTCACCACCGGTATGACATATCGTTACACACGAACCACATCCCAGTACACAGATCTTTTGAAACCCCAAAAGCATCTGTTTGATTTCCTGAAACGGTTTTGGTGCAGCTACAATCATGATATTAACCCACAACTAAATTTCACGGAATTACACAAAATAACTACTGACAATAACTAATAAATATATGCAGCGACAAATGACAGTTACCTAAAATCAGTTGGATAACTTAAATTAAGAACATGCCCAGGACCCATCGCTGTCCCTTCCCAAGAAAGAAATAAGGAAATAAGAAAGTCCCCTCTCGGGAGGGGATTTAGGGGTGGGTAAAGGTACCGTAGCTAAAACTTGTATATACATGGTTTTACTCAACATAATTTTAGGTAACTACCAAATTTCTTAATTCTTCAATCATCTTGAAGGTAATTTCAATAATATCTTTTCCATTCTGCGATGAGACAAAATGTGTCTGAAACCGTTTCGTATCCATTCCCAATCCATGGAGAAGTTGGGTTGTGTATTTCGTTCGTCTTTCAACCCACTCGTATTCTTTGCAGAAGTGACAGGTATCGTCCTTGCAGGCCGTTACTAATACCCCGTCGGCACCTGACTCAAAGGCATTAAGGTATAATGAAGGGTCTACTTTTCCTAACCCTAATACACCTACACGCCTAACATGGAAAAAAATCAAATTATTTATTGATTCACTTTCATCTTTATCTTCGTTATATGCACCATACTGGCAATAAAAATTAACAATAAATGGTTTTACGCTCTGGATAAATTTATCCTGAAAAACCGCCTTGAGGGCATCTTTACCCCGGTCTTCAAAGGGGGTTTTAAAGCTGATGGCCCTGGCGGGGCACTCTACAATACAGAGGCCACAGGATTGACAGTCTCCATCAATATAAGCAGTGGTTTCTCCCCTTTTGACTTTCGGCACTTCGAAGGGACATACCCTTACACAGGTAAGACACCCTACACAAAGATTATCATCCACGAAGGCGCCTGCACCGCAGTTCATACACCGCTGTGCCTCTTTCACGGCTATATTGAGCGGAAACCCCAACTCCACCTCATCGAAATTACCTAGTCTTTTTTCTGGCTGCATGGTTGGCATTTCTTGTTTTGGTTCTTTCTTGATAAGAGGAATCCTGGATGGAGCAACATCAGGTACAGCAGGTCTCTCATTCCATTTTTCATCTTTCCGTGCGGCATTTCTCAAGGTGTTATGGATGGCAATCGCTGTTTTTTTCCCCTGGGCCATACACTCTGTCATGGTACCACGGCCTAATACAATATCTCCCCCTGCATAAACGTTCTGTACAGAGGTGCTAAAGGTATTAGGATTGACAATAATCGTACCGCCACGGGTAACCTGAATACCCTCTTGCCCTTTTAAGAAGGAAAGATCAGAGGTTTGTCCTATCGCAAGGATAATGGTATCTGCATCTATAACAGATTCCGATCCTTCATAAAAAGCGGGATTGAAGCGTTTCTGTTCATCAAAAACACATTTAACCTTAAGAACTTCCAGTCCCGTCGTCTTTCCATCCTTTCCAAGAATGCGTTTTGGACCTACGGAATTGTACAGCACTACTCCTTCATGGATAGCCTCTTCAATTTCAAAATCAGTCGTTGGCATTTCCCTGCGCGATTCAAGACATGCAACAGATACCTTATCTGGTTTCAGGCGTAAGGCTGTTCGCGCACAGTCCATTGCAACGGCACCTCCGCCAATTACCAGCACATTTTTTCCAATTTTGGCCTTCCCTGTAGTGTTTACCTCATTTAAAAAGGGTACACCCTTGAGGACACCATTGAGTTGAACACCCTCAATATTTAAGATGCGGCTTTCCAATAGTCCCACGCTAATAAAAATAACCGAAAAACCATCTTTCCTTAAACTCTCAAAGGTAACATCCTTGCCAAAGGTTGTATTATATTTAATTTCAATTCCGAGTTTTTTAATAAACTCAACATCGTTATCAATAGCCGTTCTGGGCAAACGGTAAGTCGGCACTCCCATACGAAGCATACCACCCGGGGCGGAACCGGATTCAAAGATTGTACAGGGATACCCTAAAAGGGCTAAGTCATTAGCTGCGGCAAGCCCGGCAGGTCCTGCGCCAATGATTGCGATTTTTTCCGGATATTTTTCGGCAGTTACTTTCTTTGTTTCTTCAGAAAAATTATCACTGAGGAAACGTTTTAGCCAAGCGACTGCAATCGGGGCATCAGTACTATTTCTCCGGCATTTGGTTTCACAGGGATGAGTACAAATGCGGCCGCATGCCGAAGGTAAAGGGTTTCTCGACCTTACCAGCCGAAAAGCTTCATTGAAGCGGCCACGGGCAATAAGCTGGACATAATCACGGGCATCCTGTCGGATTGGGCAGGCAAGAATACAGGGTGCCTCTTCATTTACTTTTTTGTCTATAGCCATAGTTAATCTCTTTGTCAGTAATGAGCATTCAGCTTTCAGGTCAATATTTGCAAGCAAGAGGGGTTAAACGAGTAAACCCGTACAAACTGTTTAAACGGCTTAAGCTATTTAAACCGTGTCCGTACGCTTCACTTTACCACAAAATAAGCAATAGGAGAACGAAACTTCAGGCCAACGAAAGAGACTATAAGCTTCAGCAATTGGGCAGATGATGAGGGCTGACCGCTTATCTTATATAATCCTGGTTACTTCTAAAACTTGATTCATTTGTGAAGATAAATCGGATATGGAGTATTTAGTCTCCCATAGCTTTAATAACAAGCCGTTTGCTGCGCTGTCCGTCAAATTCAGCATAAAATATTTGTTGCCAGGGTCCGAGGTCTAATTTTCCATTAGTTACTGGCACGATTACCTGATGCCCAATAAGAAGATTTCTCAAATGTGCATCTCCGTTTACCTCCCCTGTCCTATGATGGTAATAGTCATGGCCCTCTGGAATCAATTTTAAGAGCCATTCTTCAATATCACGGTGGAGCCCCGGCTCAGCATCATTAACAAAAACTCCTGATGTTATATGCATGGCAGAAACCAAGACCATACCTTCTTTAACACCGCTTTTCTGGAGCACCGTATCCACATCCCTCGTAATGTTTATAAACTCACGGCGTTTTTTGGTATTAAAGGTCTTGTATTCTGTTAAAAATTTCATATGAATGAGCCTCTTTTTATAAGGATAACAGCTAAACCGCCGGTATTCAAAACAATTTATACTCGGAAAGAATGTCTAATGTAATGGCTCCAGGAAAAGTTGTCAAGGGAATAATGGAATAATACTATAGCCGGCAAGAGCAGAGCAAAAACCTGATCATAAAAATTCCAAAACCAAAAAAAACAATCGTAAACCTTGAACCTGACAACCTGAGTAGTTACTGATATTTGTGTATTCTATCTTTCTTTCCTTTTGTTCGGTCTCATTTTTGGATTACTTTTTGGATTACTATAATTTGCCTTCGGTGTGATGCATATAGGCTACGCCCCGCTAGGGTCTCTTTATAGTAATATGTTTTTTCCAGTGAACATTGTCTGTTTCCGGATAATCGGAACGGTGGTGAACACCGCGGGATTCCTTGCGTTTTAGGGCTGAAGACACAATAAGCCAGGAAACGAGTAACATATTTTGCAACTCCCATCCGTCAGGACTAGATAATTCTTTGTCCATGACATAGCTACTCCACATTTCGATCATTTCTTCTGCCTCAAGGAGGTGCCTTTCATCCCGTTCTATTCCAGCGTCTCTCCACATGAGGCTCTTAAGAGAATTTCGAATATCTTCCAAATCCAACCAGGTAATCTTTGATAAACCCATCGATTCGTGTACAGCGTAAGGTAGCAGATTACGCTCCATTTTTTGGATGGACTTGCAAGCATCTGTTCCTGATATATAGCCTGTTACCAACCCCTCAAGAAGAGAATTGCTGCCAAGCCGGTTGGCCCCGTGCATTCCGGTACAGGCCACTTCACCACATGCGTAGAGTTGTTTAATAGTAGTCCCGGAGAAGCGGTTGACCTTGACCCCACCAATCATGTAATGGGCACTGGGACGAACAGGAATCAAGTCTTTCGCAATATCAATTCCAAAGGAAGCACAAATCTCCTTGATCTTTGGAAACCGCGCATACAGCCGCTCTTTGGGAATATGACGAACATCGATATACACGTTCGTGTGGTCAGTCTTCTGCATTTCTTTCAGAATGCTTTGACTGACGACATCCCTCGGTGCGAGTTCGGCCCGCGAATGATACTTTGGCATAAAGCGCTCCCCCTTTTTGTTTCTCAATATCCCTCCTTCTCCCCGTACCGTTTCAGAAATGAGAAACCGCACTGCCCCTGCAATGTAAAGCGTTGTGGGATGAAACTGGACGAATTCCATATCCTGCAGAGCAGCGCCCGCACGATAGGCCATTGCCAGCCCATCCCCGGTAGCTACATCAGGATTGGTAGTTTCACGATAGACCTGTCCGCATCCCCCCGTAGCAAGAACCGTTTGTTTTGCCCAAACTAACATAATTCCTTTTTTTGCGTGCCAGGCAACAACACCATGACAGACATTATCTCTGGTAATAAGGTCTATAGCGAATGTATGCTCAAAGACTTTGATATTTTTATTCTCCTTCATAGTACGGATAAGAGTGTATTCCACTTCCCTGCCGGTAGAATCACCCCGGGCATGGATAATCCGTGGGAACTGATGCCCACCCTCCTGGGTAAAGACCAAATGATCATCCTCTTTGTCAAACCCCGCCCCAAAATCAATGAGTTCTTTTACTCGTTTTGGACCTTCACTTACAACCCTATTCACCGCGGTTTTATCGCACAACCCCTGCCCGGCATCCAGGGTATCTTTCACATGTTTGGTTATGGTATCTTTAGGCGATAGTACCGCAGCAATTCCTCCCTGTGCATACGTCGTGTTGTTTTCATCAATCTTATCTTTTGTAAGAATTAACACTGAACTACACCTTGCAGCCTGTATGGCAGCACTAAGCCCTGCTATTCCACTACCGACTATCAATACATCGGTAAAGACATGAGACGAGGTATGACTATTGAAGGAAACAAGATGTTTCTTTGGTTCTGTATTTTTCCGCATGGAACGAGATTTTATCATCGAATAAAGCTGAGTACAAGCCTTAATTAAATTAGGACTTCGGCGACTTTTAACCGTGTAGTGGCAAGGCACGCCTTGCCGCTCCATAGATGGTTTGAAATTCCTGTACATTTAATTAAACTTTGGCGGCTTTTTATAACATTGACGCAGGAGCGAACCTTGCGTTCGCTCCTGCCCTGCACGATTTAAAACGTTTCTGTTTATTTCCCATTTGGGCGAACACAAGGTTCGGTTCTCCCCCTACGATAAGATTGAAATCCTGCACGCTTAATTGATTTTCTCACTTGAATATATAAAAAAATGTTGTAGAATCCATCGAAAATTCGTGATTGCTCAAAATCATGTTGGGCAACTCAAATCTGAAAAGTTGGGATCTTCGGTATATTGGAAAGGTATTTTTCTATGAGAACAGTAATTACTGGTGGAGCAGGATTTATCGGCTCACACCTCTGTGACCACTTAATAGGAGAGGGACATGAGGTTATCTGTATTGATAATCTATTAACCGGTAAGGCAGAAAATATAGCACACTTAATGGGAAATAGCCAATTCCGTTTTATAAAACACAATGTAAGCGACTACATCTATGTGGACGGTGCTATAGATAACGTACTGCACTTTGCATCACCGGCCAGTCCTTTTGATTATCTGGAGCTTCCTATTCAAACCCTGAAGGTCGGATCTCTGGGCACTCTAAACAGTTTGGGGTTGGCTAAGGCAAAAAAGGCAAAATTTCTTTTGGCATCCACTTCAGAGGTATATGGAGACCCACAAATCCACCCTCAAAGAGAGGATTATTGGGGACATGTAAATCCTGTAGGTCCCCGCGGTGTATACGATGAGGCAAAACGATTTGCCGAGGCAATGACAATGGCATATCATCGTTATCATCATATAGACACCAGGATAGTAAGAATATTCAATACTTATGGACCCAGGATGCGGGTAAAAGATGGCCGTGCGTTACCAAACTTTATGTGCCAGGCATTAAGGGGTGAAGATATTACCGTATTTGGGAATGGCTTACAAACAAGGAGTTTTTGTTACGTTTCAGATCTTGTAGATGGTATCTATCGACTACTTATTTCGAATGAACACGAGCCCGTAAATATTGGCAACCCGGAAGAAATAACCGTCCTTCAGCTAGCAAAAGAAATTCTTGCCCTTACAGATAGCAGGAGTAAGGTTATATTTAATCCCCTGCCCGTTGACGATCCTAAAATACGGCAGCCCGATATTTCTAAAGCAAAGAAGGTTTTAAGCTGGAAACCCAGGGTTTCACGCGAAGAGGGATTACGCAGGACGCTTACGTATTTTAAAGATATGCTCAATAAGATGGTTGAAAGTTACGGTGGGAAATTGTAAAAACATTGTAACTGCCTAGGTCCAAAGTTCAGGATGAAAGAGAGTTTGTTTCAATATTACTATATCTCTCTGCATGGCTCAATTTCCATTTTACACTTTCGAATCGTTCGGACAGTGTATTATAATAAATACCATGAAAAAAGTAATAGGTATCTTTGGAAGTCCCCGGCAAGGTGGAAACTCAGAAATCCTACTCAACAGCGCCTTAAGAGGCGTTGAGGCACTGAATATCAGTACTGAAAGGATCTATATTCGGGATTTACGAATAGCCCCTTGTAATTCCTGCGGAGGATGCCGGGAAAGCGGAGTCTGTATTATTAACGACGATATGCAAAAAATTTATCCCAAGTTAGTAGCCGCTGACGGCATTATTGTGGCGTCCCCCATCTATTTTATGAGCGTGAGTGCACAGCTAAAAGCACTTATAGACCGTTGCCAGGCTTTTTGGGCCAGGAAATATATCTTACATTTACCGATCAGAGAGGATGGCCGGATTACCCGGGGGTTTTTTATTGCAACGGCAGCACGCGCTCCCGAAGAAGGATTATTTGCAGGTGCGGTAAAAACGATAAAATCTTTTTTCCATGTACTGGACATCCAATATGTAGGCGATATATTGTGTACCGGTTTAGAGGAAAAAGGTGAGGCAAATAAAAGACAAGAATTATTACAAAAGGCATTTGACGCCGGCAAACGATTATTAGATTAAATATTTTCATTTTGTAACTTGCATTTTTCCCTCCGGCTCGTTCAATCCAGAAGTTTATATTATGAGAAAAGGATGATTCATGGAAAAAGGAGAAGAGAAACAACATCGTTGTCCCGGTGAGGCGTACACGATTAGCGACTCTGTATGCCGGGGTAGACAAAGAGTAAACTACCCTAAGTGCAACGTATGCCTGGACAAAACAGAACCTAGACGCCCTGGTCAATCACAGGCTGAATCAAGGCTGTCTGCGAATATCTTTAAGAGTTATGATATCCGTGGAAAATATCCGGGAGAGATTGATGATGTTACGGCAAGAAAGATAGGAACGTCAATAGCCCAGTTCTTTAAAGAAGAAAATCCGGGCGTTAAGAATCTCGTGGTAGGCAGGGATATGAGGTCTTCCTCAAAATCGCTCGCCAATGCCCTCATTGACGGCATTTGCACCGTTGGATTAAACGTTGTTAATATTGGGGTTGTCTCAACCGAGATGATGTATTTCGCAGTCGGTCATTATAAATACGACGGAGGGATAATGGTTACAGCATCTCATAACCCTCCTGAATATAATGGCTTTAAAATATGCAGAGAACAGGCGATTCCTGTTAGTTTTGAATCTGGTATAGGTCGTATCGCAAAATTGACAAAGCAGTATCACCCGCCACGCGGAGAACAGCTTGGCAAAGTCGTTTTGAATGATATTTTTGAAGATTATAAAAAGCACATTTTGAAATTTGCCGGCAACCTAAGATACCTTCGGGTAGTAGTTGACGCCGGGAATGGTATGGCGGGTAAGGTTATCCCTGTTATTTGTAAAGGACTACCCATAGAAGTCATCCCATTATACTTTGAACTGGATGGAAATTTTCCCAACCACGGACCTGATCCGCTAAGGCATGAAAACATCCTCGATTTGCAAAATAAGGTACGCGAGACAAAGTCCCATATTGGAGTTGCCTTTGACGGGGATGCCGACCGTTGTGTCTTTGTTGATGAGATGGGACGGGTTATTGGATGCGATATTATTACAGCCCTTATTTCAAGGCAAATCCTTGAAAGGGAGAAGGGTGCAACCATCCTGTATGATCTCCGTTCAAGCCGGACAGTTCCTGAAGAGATAAAGACTGCCGGTGGTGTACCATGCCGTGAACGTGTTGGCCATGCCTATATGAAGGCAACGTTGCGGGAGAAAAACGCCGTTTTCGGAGGAGAGCTATCGGGTCATTTTTATTTTCGGGATAATTATTATTCAGATTCAGGGATGATTGCTTTTCTTAATGTCCTGGAAATTTTGAGCACGAAGCGAGTTCCCCTCTCAAACATTATAGCACCGCTCAAGAAATATTACTCCACAGGGGAAATGAATTTTGAGGTAGAAGATAAAGACGCAAAGATCGAAGATATTGCAAAAAAATTTTCAAATGGAAAAATTGATTATTTAGACGGAATTACGGTAGAGTACCCTGATTGGTGGTTTAATGTGAGAAAATCCAACACAGAACCACTACTCCGGTTAAATTTAGAAGGAAAAACACAAGATATTATGGAAAAAGGGAAAAAGCTATTAACCAATATTATCCAGGGTAAATTATAAGTACTCTGACATAAATATTTGTGTCTTTATTTTCAGAGTTGGTTCAATCTTGCAGATAGAGCCACGCGTTTGGAATTGGCATATGGCTTTTGATCGGTACCAGGCATAAGGAAACAAGCCAAAACGTTTCGGTTCAATCGTGGACGATTGAACCAACCCTAGATACGGACAAACAAAGTTTGTCGTTCGACTGAGCTCACGACGAAGTCCGTGTCACCCGCAAAACCGCTTAAATAAAATGAAAATTCCTATACAATTACATGAAGCCCTCGGCGACTTTGTTTGTGACGACGTTAGGGCGAAGCATTTGCTGTCGAGAATATAAAGACTGCACTCAAGCTCACACCAGCAAATGCTTCGCCCCTACATGGTATGGCAAACATTGTTATTGTTGGAACTTTTCAAAAGGTCAATTGCTACGTAAAATGTAATTACAGAGAGGTTTTTATAAAGGTAGTACTATGATAAATATGAAGTATATACAAATTGGTTTGTTTACTATAATAACCTTCTTAATCTTAACAACCACACAGAAACATCGAGCATTTTGTGAAAATGCACCACCGGGTGAAGAAGTTTTTGATATTAAATTTGACAATGGAAAATTATCTGCAAAGTTAAAAAACTCTCCTTTAGAAAAGGTTTTAAAAGAAATCATGTTACAGAGCGGCGCCAGAATTTGGCTCAACGATTCAGTCGATATGTCCGTTACTGTGGAATTTCAAAACTTACCCGTCAGAGAAGGTGTCCGCAGGATACTGAAAGATAAAAATTATGCATTCGTTTATGCCCCACATGAAATACGAGAGGGAAAACTCTCCATCATAAGCGCTAGTAAATCCAAAGAAATTTTTACAAAGCCGAGAGAAGAACCACCGAAAAAAGTTCCTCAAAAACCAGCACAACCTGTTGAAAAAAAAGGCAAAGCAAAAAAGGAAAAACCTTCTTTTGAATCACTGGTAAAAGACGCCTTAGAGAACGAAGATGCAAGCAAAAGAGAAGATGCGATCATTGCTTTAGGTGAAAGCAAAGACAAAAAGGCCATCGAGGTCATTTCAAAGGCATTATCTAATGATCCGAGTGAAGACGTACGGTTAAGTTCTATCGATGCCTTGCTGGAGATCGGTGACAAGAGCATCGTAGACCCGCTTTCTACGGCCCTGAAAGATGTAGACCCATGGGTACGTGAAAGTGCGGTGGAGGCCTTAGGTGAAGTAGGTGGTGAAACTGCCGTTGAATATATCCGAAGCGCCCTCGGCGACGAAGACGGCTCCGTTCGGGAACTTGCACAAGAAATCCTGGACGAGCTTAACACAAAAAAGTAAAATTATTTTCGATTTTCCTGTTGACATTTTCCCAAAAAATGTTTTATATATTAAACGTTTAAAAAAATAAACGTTTGCTATTATAAACAACGATCTCTCAAAACTCCCAACTGAGAGACCCCGGTTCCTCCCGTAGCAGATAAAGCTGCGGGAGGAATTAATAAAAATAAGGAAAATGGATAGAAACGTTACCTATTGGTTTGCAGTTCATACACGATCCCGTCACGAAAAACAGGTTGATCTATTCTTAAAAGAAAAACACATCGATTCATACCTGCCACTTATCAGTACACAAAGCCGCAGAAGGGATAGGATCAAATTTGTTGATATCCCCCTTTTCCCGGGTTATCTATTTGTAAATACCGCATTAGATGCTATCTATGACGTAATAAATACCCGAGGTGTGGTAAGGATAGTCGGTTCAGATCATCTCACCCCTATTCCTATCGCGGAAAAACAGGTAAATGATATAAAGTTACTGATAAATAGTAAGGTTAAATTAGATCCTTATAAATATTTAACGGACGGCACAAGGATAAGGGTTAAATCCGGCCCTTTAATGGGAATAGAAGGGATTCTCTTAAAGAGGAAGACAGACTACCGGGTCATTGTCTCGATAGATCTTTTACAAAAATCTGCATCAGCAGAGGTTTATATAACCGACATTGAGTCTATTGACTTGTGAGGCGGAACATCAGATTAGAAAAACGAAATGCAGTGGATTTAAATTAGGTCGGGTTTTAAAAGGTAAAAACCCAACGGCTTTTTACCCACCCCTCCCAGGAGGGGAATTAAAAGTTCCCTCCTGGGAGGGGTGGGTCATATGGTATTATGAAAAACTTTGAAATTCCTAAAGTTAAATTAGGCCTTCGGCAACTTAAACGTAAATTTTCCCTCCCTTGATGGGAGAGGCTAAGGGAGGGTGATTAGCTTGCTCTTACACCCCCACCTAACCTCCCCCATCGAGGGGGAGGAAAATTAACAATTTGAATTTCCTAAACGTTAAATTAGGCCTTCTACGACTTTTATCTGTTATTGAGATGTAGGGCAAGGCTTGTATAGGCCACGGGACTCCGTGGTACCTACGATGCTCTTCCCACTAAACGGGTGCACGGGAGATAGCAACCCTAAAGGGTCGTCCTAATTTCTCGCTTGAGTTTCCTAAACATTTTAAGATATTTATATTTAGTAAGTTACACAAAACAGCCCATGTAACTGAGAGGGACGGAGTCCAGGCACAGTTTTCTCCTTTGTAATAATTTGCAACTACTCATACATGTAGGCAGAAGATACAATAATCCATGACCGATCAGGAAGAGATCACGCAATACAATATCCTTCAATCGCTTGAACATGATGAGCAAATATCGCAGCGCCAGCTTTCATCACAATTAGGCATCAATGTAGCCTCGGTAAATTTCGCATTAAAAAAACTTACGAAAAGAGGCTTGGTAAAGATGCTGGGGAGTAATCCACGGCGGATACGATATATTTTAACGCCGAAAGGAATTGCAGAAAAATCCCAACTTGCTTATAAATTTTTTGACAGAAATTTCCATTTCTATAAGGCTGTAAGAAAAGATGTTGAAAAAAAGATCGACAGTATCCCTTTTGAGGGTAAAAACCGTGTCGCTATTTACGGCGTTACAGATCTTCTGGAAGTAGCCTATCTCGTTATTAAAAATAAAGAAATAGAACTTGTTGCAATCGTTGATGATGAGATAAAGATCAGAATATTTGGCTATTATGTGATAGGTACTGAGGAGTTAACAAACCTTTCCCCCCATTTTCTCTTATTAACAAAAGAGCCGGATGCTAAAAAAATGAAACAAATACCATACTCTACGGTAATTGTTGATATCAGGATTTAGGCAGGATATCAAGGCGTTGTAAGGAATGTTAAAACAAGAAAATAAATATATCCTTGAAATTAAAAAGACCGTAATTGCCCTGTTAAAAGATGAAAAAGTAAAAGTAATGCTTTTTGGTTCAAGGGCACGGGGGAATAATTATCCGTACTCAGATGTAGATGTAGGGATCCTGCCAACGGGCAAGTTTGATGAAAAAAAACTCACTCTTTTAAAGGAAACAATAGAAAACTTACCTATTCCATACAAAATAGAGAGTTAATCTTTCAAAGACTTCAGAAAAATTTAAGAATGAAGTACTGAAAGATGCGATTGTATGGAAAGATTAAAACTTAAATATCACGATGCCACAAGGGCGCTGAGTACACTTAAGGAAATCCTAAAACAGCCGTTTTCACTGATCGTAAGGGACGCAGCCATTCAACGTTTTGAATACTCTTTTGAAGTATTGTGGAAACCCTTGAAAGAATATCTCAAGGAAGAGGAAGGTATTATCGCAAATTCTCTAAAGGCCTGCTTCAGGGAAGTCTTTTCTTTGGGAATTTTAACTGAAGAAGAAACTGTTAAATTCCTGGAAATGACTGACCGAAGGAACGACACTTCCCACACATACAAGGAAGAAGTCGCCCAGATTATCTATAGCAATATCCCCGACTACTTTTTGCAAATGGAGCATCTGTTAAAGAAATTAACGGAAAAGCATAATCCAAAAAATTATTGAAACAAACCCTATGAAAAAAGCATTAATAACGGGAATTACCGGACAGGACGGCTCTTATCTGGCAGAATTTTTACTATCAAAAGGTTATGAGGTCCACGGCCTCATCCGCCGTTCCAGCACCTTTAACACCGACAGGATTAACCATCTTTATCAAGACCCTCATGATCCCCTTGCACGGCTCTTTCTTCATTACGGAGACCTTTCTGATTCCGGCCAAATAACAAACCTCATCTATAACATTCACCCGGATGAAATTTACCATTTAGCAGCACAGAGCCATGTGCGTGTCAGTTTCGATATGCCAGAGTTTACCGGAGATATTAGCGGTCTGGGGACTACAAGATTGTTAGAAGCAATAAGGAGAAGTGGTATTACAACCAGATTTTATCAGGCGAGCAGTAGTGAGATGTTTGGAGGCGCTCCGCCTCCTCAGAACGAGGAAACACATTTTAGACCAAGAAGTCCCTATGCCGCAGCCAAAGTCTATGCCTACTGGATGACCGTCAACTATAGGGACGGATACAATATGTTTGCCTGCAATGGAATCCTCTTTAATCACGAATCACCAAGAAGAGGGGAAACTTTTGTAACAAGAAAGATAACGCGGGCGGTAGCAAACATCCTTACCGGGAAACAAAAGAGATTATATCTGGGTAATCTGGAGGCCAAAAGGGATTGGGGATTTGCGCCTGAATATGTAATATGCCAATGGTTAATGCTTCAACAGGACGGCCCGGATGACTATGTGATAGGTACCGGTGAAAGCCACTCGGTAAGAGAGTTTGTAGAAATTGCCTTCAAGCATGCCGGAATTGAATTAGAATGGAAAGGAAAAGGCGCAGAAGAAAAAGGCATCATTCGCTCCTTAACCTCAGCCTCGACCTTAACCTGTCTCTCCTCCTTAAAAACCGGCGATACCCTTGTAGAAATAGACCAAAGATACTTCAGACCTACAGAAGTAGACTTCTTATGCGCCGACATTACAAAGGCGCAAAAAAAACTGGGCTGGATACCGAAGGTTACTTTTCAAGAGCTTGCAAAAATAATGGTCGACTCTGATTTGGAGTTAGCTGGTTTAAAGCCAATAGGTGACAGCAAAAAGATTCTGAGAGAGAAGGGGATTGATTGGATAGGAGAAATACAATAGGCTAAGGTCGAGGTTAAGGCTGAGATTTAAATCAAATAAACCAGAAACTCCAATAAAATGGGATACAATTCATTTGAAGAAATGCCAGTTTGGCAAAAGGCAATGGACTTGGCAGTGATAATATTTAGGTTAACTGAAAAACTCCCAAGAAAAGAAGATTACGGTTTAACTTCACAGATTAGACGATCAACGCTATCAATTTCTGGAAATTTAGCAGAAGGATTCGTAGAAAGCATACAAAAGATAAATTAAATTTCTATTACGACTCCCGTGGCTCATTGACAGAAACTAAAAGCCATTTGATTTATGGCTATCGAGTAGGATATTTCTCAAAGCCAGAGTTTGAGAGTTCGGCAAGTCTTATTGAGGAAATATGGAAAGAACTAAATTCTCTCATTAATTCCTTAGAAAAAAAATCTCGACCTCAACCTTAGCCTTAACCTTAGCCTGAATAACACCCAATGACTCCCTTATCTAACAAACGTATAACAGTCACCGGAGGCGCCGGCTTCCTCGGTTCTTTTGTCATAAAAAAACTAAAAGAACGCGGCTGTAAAGATATCTTTGTGCCAAGAAGTAAAGATTATGATTTGGTTGAGAATGAAGCTTGTAGAAGACTTTATCAAGATGCCAAACCGGATATTGTCGTCCACCTTGCAGCAAAAGTAGGTGGAATAGGCGCCAACCGGTCAAATCCAGGAAAGTATTTTTATGATAATTTAATAATGGGTGTGCAAATGATAGAGATGGGCAGACAGATGGGTATAGAAAAATTTGTGGCCATCGGCACGATATGCGCATATCCAAAATTTACTCCCATACCTTTTAAAGAAGAAGACTTGTGGAATGGCTATCCGGAAGAGACCAACGCTCCTTATGGTTTAGCAAAGAAGATGCTTTTGGTGCAGGCGCAGGCATACCGGCAGCAATATGGTTTTAATGTTATTTATCTTCTACCGGTGAATCTCTATGGACCTGGAGACAATTTTGATCTTGAATCTTCTCATGTAATACCGGCGCTTATAAGAAAGTGTGTTGAGGCGAAAAACGCTGAGGCCGAGGCCAAGATTAAGGTCGAGGTATCTCAGTCTCGGTCAATTTTTTCTCAACCTCAACCTAAGCCTCAACCTATTTTTTCTAAGCCTCGGCCTTCCATCACTGTTTGGGGCACGGGTAAACCTACCCGTGAATTCCTCTATGTGGAAGACGCAGCGGAAGGAATCGTTCTTGCAACGGAAAGGTACAATAGCCCGGACCCGGTAAATCTTGGTTCAGGATATGAAATTTCTACAAATGACCTCGTGGAATTAATTGCCAGTCTTACGAATTTTAAGGGAAGTATCATCTGGGATATATCGAAGCCAGATGGCCAGCCCAGGCGAAAACTGGATACTTCCAGGGCGGAAAAAGAATTTGGATTCAAAGCAAAAACCCCCTTCGAAGAAGGTTTACAGAAGACAATAGACTGGTATATCAAAAATAGATGGTCCGCAATTTCAAGATACGAATAAGAAATTATCTATAAAAGCGCGCGATGAAGAAGGGTTAAAAAGGACCATTCGATGGTATTTAGACAACAATTTTCTGTAACAATTTTCTGAAAAAAGCATGAACGAGGTGCTGTTTAATAAAATCCAGAGATTAAAGGAAACTGAATACTTTATTGAAGCTAGAAAGAATCAATTATGAAAATATTGTTCAATGCTTGAAGGAAACGCTCGATAATCAGCCCACGGTAAGCTTCGCATACCTTTTCGGATCGAGAGTTAAAGGATATGCAAGCGAGGAAAGTGATTGGGATATTGCGGCATATTTTTCCGAGCCACTTGAAAATGCAGGACTTTGGCCATCGTTTGAGCTCGAAGCAAAATTGTCGAGAGCCATTGAATCAACGGTACAGATCAGCATGCTAAACTCCCGACTTTCTCCTGTCTTTGGTTTTAAAATTGTTAGTGAGGGAATTCTCCTGACAGATAAAAACAAAGAATTTAGAATGGACTTTGAAAACAGGGTTTTAAGATAATATTATTACTGGCAATACTTTTTAAGAAGACAGATATTGGCTGAAAAACAATGTCATTAAGTTAAGCTACCTGTCGTAAAAGTCTCCCTTAACAAAGGGGGTTTAGGGGGTTGTTTTGATCGAATAACCCTTACCTTAATGACATTGGGCTGAAAAACTAAATTAATCATCATATAAAATACAAGGTTTAAAATGTCAACCATTTCCGAAAGGATAATAAAAAACAGGACAAAAAAGATTGAAGCCCGTAAAAAAATACTTCAGAATGACCTGAAGAAGACTGTAGATATTTTGACCCATCACTATTCTGTCAGGCGTATAATACTATTCGGTTCAATAACTACAGGTAAAATCAGTATGAGTTCAGATATAGACCTTATTGTAGAAGGTTTAGGTGATCAATTTTAAAAGCCCTGGCTCATTGCATGAGAGAATGTAATACGAATATAGATATAAAACCTTTAGAAAACCTCACCCCTCAATTTAATTAGAGATAAAATTAGTCAGGAGCAAGAGAGAAGAGCCTGTGCTGTCATATGTAGATTTATCAACTATCTCAAGAAATATAAAAAAACTAACCCTGAACGGTTTGGGCTTAGAGATATTATTATCGAATTAACGAAAAACTATCCGGTTATAAAAAAGGCAATACTTTATGGATCAAAGGCAAGAGGTGATTTTCTCGAAAATTCTGATATTGATTTACTTCTCATTACTGAAAGCAGTGTCTCGATGCAGACGAAGTATCAAATATTCGATATCATTTACAAACACGAGCTGTTAAACGATATTATTGTTTCAGTTATCCTGGTGTCCGAATCAGATTTTGAAAATAAAATGAATACGCTCTTCATCAAAATAAAAAAAGAGGGAATAGGCAAGGAAGAAGGAAAACTTCTTGCTCAGGATGAATTACAAAGGGCAACCGATGGACTGAATGCTGCAAGGATATTACACGAGAACAGATTTTTTGCCCTTTGCTTATTTTCTGCTTACTGCCTACTGCTTACCGTCTACCATTTACTCTTTACCTACTCTTCATAAAAAACCTCAGCCTAAGAAAGATAACAGGCATGTTATACTCACAGCATGAGCTACAAAGCATATTGGAAAACTATTTTAAAGAAACCGCTGACACTTACAGAATCGAAATGGCCTTTCTCTATGGTTCATGGGCAAGAGGATATCCAAAAGAAACTTCAGATGTAGATATTGCTATCGTTTTCTCTGAAACAGATACCGAAGATAAGGTCTTTGAGAAGATAACAGATATAACACTTTCTTTAATGGGAAGAATAAAGTTAGAGGTAAATATCATCCCTATCTTTTTGGATTTTAGAAAACCTATGCTTTATTATAATGCAACGGTCCTTGGGGTACCCGTATTTATTGGAGATCAAAATAGGTATGCTGCCTTATTGAATGAAGCAATATTTCAGATGGAAGACTTTAGTATCTTTGGCACTAAATGGCAGTTGGAAATTGCAGAAAAAAATATAAAGGAACTGATACATGCCTGAGTTCAAATATGCCCGGGGCAGAATAGAAGAATCCATCCAATTCTTAACGGAAGAAATAAAGGAATTCCAATCTGATTATGCGAATAAGGCCATCGGTGATTATCAGGAAGATAAAAAACTCCAGAAGTTGATGGATAGAACGGTAGAAAACATCCTCACTGCATTAATTGAAGTCTGCGGGACCATACTTGCAGAAGAAGGAATAAGGGCAGAAAATTATGGGGAGGTATTGGAAAAATGTGGTAAATTCATGGGGTTATCGGAAGGTGAACAAAAAACCTTGTCTGGATTAGCCATCCAGAGGAATCGCCTGGCACACAGGTATCTCAACTTTCGCTGGCAAGCCATAAAAATGTATCGTGACAATAAAGATGCTGTTTTGAGATTAATTCAACTGGTTTTGGAAAGAGAAAAGAAGAAAAAGACGTAGCATAAACACATAACAATTAAAGAACGCAAGGTACGTCCTGCATACCAATTATAGTTATAAATTTGAGCCTCGAACCCTGAACCTTTAGGAAAGAAAACCAGATCTCAATCTCAGCCTTAGCCTTTAACCAGTTTCTCATCAGCTTGAGCGGTTTGTACTAATAGAACGTCAATACAAATCAATTATCTACTTAACCATTTAACTATTTTACTAACTTTTCATCTTATCTGCTTGCCAGCTAATATAAAAAATTCAAAGGTCTTGAAAGAAATTATTTACCGTTGAACAAAGAAAGAAGCTGTTAGAAGAAGAATTAAGCCGTATTGTGGAAATCCTTAAAAGAGATTATGGGCTGGAAAAGGTAATTCTTTTTGGCTCTCTGTCCGGGGGGATATTCACGAATGGAGTGATATTGACCTGCTTATAGTCAAAAAGACAACAAAACGGCCTTTAGACAGGATATTGGAAGTATCTCGTGTAATCAAACCGACAGTCGGAATAGATTTATTTGTTTATACCCCCGATGAATTTAATGCCCTTATGCAGGAAAAATTTTCCTTTTTGACTGCAATAGCCAGAAACGGAAAGGCGTTGTATGAAAAAAGAAACAGAAGAATAGATTAGAGGGATTTTTGCTGAGTAGGTGTATAGACTGCTTGCACGCTTACTCGCTTGTTGGCCTGCCAGCCTGTTCGCTTGCTAGCTTGTCCGCCTGTTTTGCCCGTTTTCCGCCTGTTTCTTACTGTTTACTCTTTACAAATGAACTCGGTCAACTCAACAAATTGAAACTCTGACATCGATCCGGGAAAAAGAGAAATGTTGTAGAAGGACCATCTATGGAAATCCTCAATCCCCACGATAAATTCTTCAAAGAGACCTTTTCTCTGCGAGAAAATG
The DNA here is from genome assembly GCA_039794405.1 of Candidatus Jinrextremum sp. Taxonomy (GTDB): domain Bacteria; phylum Planctomycetota; class Brocadiia; order Brocadiales; family Brocadiaceae; genus JBDIVL01. The sequence goes on from JBDIVL010000011.1 coordinate 90,214, forward strand.
TAATCGATTTTCTTAGGGGTACATTTCCCCCGGAAATTTTAAAAAAGCTGGATTTGTCCACTTTAACACAGGATAATAACTCATATATCAATGAGGAACTTAAAGAACACTTTTCAGACATTGTATATACCTGTTTCTGTAAAGATAAAGAACTCAAGATAACCCTTTTATTTGAGCATAAGAGTTATGCCGTAACATGTCCATATCTACAGTTGATGAAATATCTTTTAAAAATATGGGAAGCGAATAGCAAGCAGGGAGAAAGACTCATACCAGTAATTCCGGTAATTTTGTATCATGGTAAAGAGACGTGGAAAGTCAGGCGATTCAGCGACTATTTTGAAGGAATAGATGAGGTATACTCCAGGTTTATTCCGGAGTTTGAATATCTGCTGACGGACCTCAGTTGCTACAGTAATGAGGAGATAAAGAACACGGTATTTAGAAGGGTATCCCTTCAAATAACCATGTTGTTAATGAGGAACATCTATAATGAGAAGTGTCTGGAAGACAAGCTAAAGGGTTTCTTTGAAATAGGGAGGCAATATTTTGAAGAGGAGGAAGGATTAAAGTTTCTTGAAAGTGTAATCAGGTATTTGTACAATGTGTCGGAGATAGCGGTAGAACGGGTTATAGATACCCTAAAGGAAGTATCGGAAGAAGGAGGTAAATTAAGTATGACAATAGCAGCCAAATTAATAGAAAAAGGTAAAATAGAAGGCAAAATAGAAGGCAGGATGGAAGGCGAGAGAGAGGGCGAGAGGAAAGGCCGGATAGAAGGCCTAAAAGAGGCGATAGAGATTGGTTTGGAGCTAAAGTATGGCATTGAAGGTTTAAAAATTCTGGAACGCATTAAGAAAATAGTGGTGATAGAGAAGTTGGAGTCAATAAAAGAAGCGGTGAAAATATCAAAGAATATGGAAGAAATTGAAAAATTGCTCTAACAAGAAAAACTCATATCTTACCCAGGGAATATGGAAAGAACTACATTCACTGATCAACTCCTTAGAAAAGAAAACTTGACCTCAACCTTAACCTTTTTACCCGTTTTCTCATCAGTTTGAACGGTTTGCACTCATTAAGTGGCTTCACCCTTAACTCTATGTACGAGCACTTGTCCGCTTGTCCGCTTAATTATCAAAAATGATATACAAAGACCTGAGAGTCTGGCAGAAAGCAGATGAACTTGCTCTTGAAATATACAAGATATCAAAGGGATTCCCGAAGGATGAATTATACGGATTGACTTCGCAGAACAGGTGTGCGGCATTATCAATTCCGACAAACATCGTGGAAGGATATGCACAAAAGGGTGATAAAGAGTTTGTAAGATTTGAGTATATAACAGGGTAAGATTATGCAAAAACAGAGAAACAGCGTGACGAAGTGGGTAAATTATTATGGAACTTTTACAAGAAAGTGTCAGGTTAGCTTTCCAGCCTACCAGCTTGCAAGCTTGCCAGCCTGTTAGCTTGTTCGCTTGCCAGCCTACCAGTTTGCCAGCTTGCTCGCTTGCCCGCTAATATAAAAACCCAAAGATCTCGAAATGAAATTATTTACCGTTGAACAGAGAAAGAAGCTGTTAGAAGAAGGATTAACCCGTATTGTGGAAATCCTCAAAAGAGATTATGGGCTGGAGAAGGTAATTCTTTTTGGTTCTCTGCCCGGGGGGATGTTCACGAATGGAGTGATATTGACCTGCTTATAGTCAAAAGGACAACAAAACGGCCTTTAGACAGGATATTGGAAGTATCTCGTGTAATCAAACCGACAGTCGGAATAGATTTATTTGTTTATACCCCCGATGAATTTAATGCCCTTATGCAGGAAAAATTTTCTTTTTTGACTGCTATAGCCAGAAACGGAAAGGCGTTGTATGAAAAGAGAAACAGAAGAATAGATTAGAGGGATTTTTGCTGAGTAGGTGTATAGACTGTCGACTTGCACGCTTACTCGCTTGTTGGCCTGCCAGCTTGTCAGCTTGTTCACCTGTCAGCCTGTTCGCTTGCTAACTTGTCCGCTTGTCCGCCTGTTTTGTCCGTTTTCCCCCTACTGCTTACTTCTTACTGTTTACTTATTCTTCAGAAAAAAAGACTCGACCTCAACCTTAGCCGCAGCCTTAATCTAATGTTTTCTAAGCCTTAACCTTCGAAAATCAGACACTTCCAAAGTCAAAAATGAACTATATTTTAACAAAATGCCTACCTTCGTTTATCCGCATCAGATTAGAAGGGCGTAATAACCTGCAAAATATCCTGGCAAATACAGGGTGGCTCTTTGCGGACCGTATTCTACGTATGTGTGTTGGATTGCTCGTTGGTGTGTGGATTGCTCGATATATGGGGCCAGGGCAGTTTGGCGTCTATAACTATGCCATTGTATTTGTCGCTATGTTTTCAGCCTTATCTAATTTAGGATTGGATGGTATTGTTGTACGCAACATGGTCCGTGATCCAGCATGCAAAGATGAGATTATGGGTACAGCATTCTTCTTAAAATTCGCCGGGGGAATTGTAACCCTGATAGTATCCATAGGAGCCGTTTTGTTATTACGCTCCAGCGACAGCACAACCTGCTGGCTAGTAGGGATTACCGCAGTTGGAGCAATTTTTCAGGCATTTGATACCATAGATTTTTGGTTCCAGTCGCAGGTAAAATCAAAATATACGGTCTATGTCAGAAATGCGGCATTTATAATCATTACCTTCGTCAAGATTATACTCATTATGACACAGTCGTCTCTCATTCTCTTTGCCTGTGCAGGGCTTGCAGAGATCGTTTTAGGCACAATTGGACTTGTCATTGCCTATAAATTACATGGATACTATCTCAAAAAATGGCGAATTAGTCTTCGATACGCGAAAGAGTTACTTACAGATAGTTGGCCGCTGATATTCTCAGGTCTCACAGTGGGGCTTTTTATGAAAATCGATCAAGTTATGTTGAGAGAAATGGTCGGGAGTGAATCTGTAGGGATTTATTCGGCAGCAACGCGTATTTCCGAAGTCTGGTATTTTATTCCTGCCGTAATTGTATCTTCGGTCTCTCCTTCAATCATTGAAGCAAAAAGGATTAGTGAAACTCTTTATTATCAGAGGTTGCAGAGGCTTTTTAATCTCATGGCAGGGTTAGCGTTTGCAATTGCTGTTCCTGTAACACTTTTCTCAAAACAGTTGGTTTTGATGCTATTTGGAGAAAGCTATTCAGATGCTGGACCGGTTTTGGCAATACACATTTGGGCAGTTTTTTTTATGTTCTTAGCAGCAACACAGAAAATATGGGATGCAGCAGAAAATCTTATGCTACTATCATTAAAAAGAACCCTTATTGGTGCAGTTATAAATATTATACTCAATGTTATATTCATACCTCTGTATTCAAGTATTGGTGCTGCAATTTCTGCAGTAGTCTCCTATGCATTTTCTACATTTTTATCAAATTTCTTTAATCATAAATCACGCCCGATATTTTTTCTTCAAACCAAGTCGATGTTTTTCGTACGATATTTTAAACATATGTTTGTAGGAAAGTTGAGTGTCTTTTATGAAAGGAAAACCTAGAATGCTTATTTTTGTTGTTGCCTATAACACGGGCTCACTGGAAAAAGTCGAGTATATCAGTGTTGTTGGGGCGACTATAGTACTAAACAAGTGAAACCGAACAGCAAATAAAATTGTTGAAAAGGATACTTCAGGAAATAAGCGTTTGAGAGAACGATATCTGGCATTGGCACTTATTGCTTCTGGTAAATCGATACAAAGTGTTGCCAAGCAAATCCACCGAAGACGTCAAACCGTAAAGTGGGTACATAATTTTAATCAGAAAGGAATAGAGGGTTTGGTACCAGAGTTCAAAAGTCCTCAAAAGCCACACCTGGCCAAAGAGAAGTTTGAGATATTGTATTAGGTCGTACAAAAGCCTCCACGCCAGAGTGGGATAAAAACCGGTCGTTGGAGTGGTAATAGTGTGGCTGCTTACATAAAAAAAGTATTTGGGAAAACGGTTCATCCCCATACAGTTCGACAGTATTTGCGTCGGTTGGGCTTTGTATTGAAGAGGCCACAAAAGAAGTTTACCAAAGCCAGTGAAAAAGACCAGAAAGCATTCGCCATGGCTCTTGATCACGTGAAACAAAGTCATCCAAAAAAGGTGGTGTCCCGGGGCAAAAGAGGCTCTTGTTGATTTTCTGAGTCCTGGCAAGAAGAAGCTCTCTTTTTATGTTGCTGTAGTAAGGCCTCTGGGAAAAATCATCACGTTGCAGGTGAAGAAGTCTCAGCAAGAAAATACTGCTCGATTTCTGAAGAAAATTCGTGCTTGTTTGCCTGACTATCATATTGATGCTATTTGGGATAATGCACCCTACCATCAAGGTAATATCACAAAAGAGATGCAGAAAGAAACTCCTGGACATGTACATCACTTACCTTCTTATAGTCCAAAAATGAATGCTGCTGAACAATGGATCCGATGGGCAAAAGAAACCCTTCCCTATAACATTTGTTGGGAAACTCTTAAGACTTTGATTCGATCATTCAATGGTTTTGTTGCCTCTATGGCACAGAGAACTTCTGAAATACTCTCTCGGTGTGTTTCTCATATGTTCGGTTTCAATCGTTGTTGACTATAACTTACGATGATATTGATAAAAGTAATAAAAATGTTTTTCAAAGGATTAAGAACTTATCCGTAAATAGATAGATATATTTCAGGAGATATGGTATATTTCACACCATGTATAACTTTAGAGTATATGGAGGTGGATATGTCAAAAATACGATCATGGGAAGTATCAGATGCATTTTGGGAGAGGGTAAAGCCACTCATTCCGGTTTTGCCAAAGAGAAACGCAGAGAAAGAATATAAAAGAAAGGCAGGTGGTGGACGTAAGCCTATGGAAGCACGAAAGGTTTTTGAAGGAATCGTGTATGTACTAAGAACGGGTTGTCAGTGGAAGGCATTACCGAAAGAA
>JBDIVL010000012.1:0-90228 GCA_039794405.1 Candidatus Jinrextremum sp.
TCCTGGTTTAACCGATTCAGGAAATTACTGGTACGCTATGAAAAGCTTCGTGAGACCTATGAAGCACTTCTTCACCTGGCTGCAGCCATTATCTGCTGGAGAAAAATCGGAGTTATTTACGGATAAACACTAAGTTGTGTTTCATAGATAATTACGAATACTGGTGCCATTATTTTAAGAATGTAAAATTTTCTAAGCTTAAAAATTTCTTATGTTTAAAGAAAGTATGAGTTAATCGAATATGCCTTCATTGCAAAAATTTAAAAAAATATTCCGGGAACAGGGAATTAAGGGTGTATATAATAAATTATGGTATACAATGGCTTACGGAAAAGATGCTCCCCGCAAACTGATTTTAAAAACTCTCTTTCCCTATTTACTCCATCTTCCAAGATTAATAGAAGTGGAAACGACCACTCGCTGTCATCTGAAATGTGTAATGTGTGAACATACATATTGGAGCGAAGTTGGGAGGGATATGACCTATGACGAATTTATTTATATTATTGAACAATTTCCTAACTTGAAATGGGTAGGCATGACAGGAATTGGTACCAGTTTCCTGAACAGAGACTTCTTGCGGATGATAGAATACGTTAAGTCTAAAAAAATAGACGTTGAGATCTATGATGCCTTTCATCTCTTAACAAAAGACAAAGCAAAAGAACTGGTACGACTAAAGGTCGATAAGATTATTGCCTCTATTGATGCCGCAACAGCAATAACCTATGAAAAAATCCGTATTGGTTCAAATTTTGAGCAGGTTAAACAAAATCTCTCCGATTTTTTTGATACTCGTCGTGAGACCGGACAAATTTACCCGCAGGTTGTGTTTCATTACATTATTTCCAATTACAATTTATATGAAACGGAAAAATTTATTGAATTACTTTACGAAGTTACCCGTGGCAAGGAACAACCCTCAGTCTTCTTTACGAGCATCCTTCATCAATATAAGGAAATTGAAGGACTCCCTACTGTTATTCCAGAAGAAATTGTAGAGGCTACCAACCGTAGGGCATTGGAACTCAATGTCCTTGCTGCCTGGAATAAGAATGTACCCCAACGAAAGGCAGACGTTTGCAATTGTACCTATTGGAGTATGCCATTTATTTTTGTGGATGGCACTGTTATACCATGTTGCGCCGGTAATGAAGGAAATCGCCGTGAATTCCAGCGTAAATATGCCATGGGAAATATTTTTCAAACTCCTTTTAAACAAATTTGGAAATCAGAAAAATATTCCCAATTTCGCAACCGGGTTCATAATAATGTTGTACCCGTTCAGTGTCAGTTTTGTCCTTCCTTTCATGTTTCCACGTATCACGAAGATACAGAAGAACTTAAACTCTGGGAGAGCAAAGGGTGATTTTCATTAACCCGGATAGCCGTACCAACAAAGACATTCCTAACCTCGCCGTTGCTTACGCTGCTACATTATACCGCGGCAGGGTGATTGATCTTAATACGATGCCTGATCCAAGCGACCGCTTTTACGATGAAAAGGAAAATGACTATGTTTTGTCGGTTCAATCAAGGAATTATGGTCACGCTCAGAAGATAAAAGAAGAGATACTCTTAAAACACCCGTATGCTAGCGTTCGGACACTCAGGGGTATTCTGGATATCCAGTGCTGTTACCCGTTTGTTACTTTCGAAGAAACCTTGAATATTGACACTCCTTTCTCAGATAACCTTCCTTTTCCTGATTATTCATTGTTCGATTCGTTTATGATTTTTCGTGCAAAATGGCAATCAGGCGAGTGGTATTATCCGCTTATGACAAGTATTGGTTGTCCGTTTAGATGTACGTATTGTATGAGCCACAGTAGGTCTTACCAAACCAGATCGGTTGATAATTGTATTAATGAGCTACAACAATCCAAAACAAAATGGGACATCAGAAAATTTTGCATTATGGATGACTGCTTTAATCTTAAAAAAGGGCGCGTTTTGGAATTTGCGAAAAAAGTCAAGTCTCTTGGCCTTGAATGGATTTGTTCAAATGGGCTTCGTGCAGATTTGTTCGATGAAGAAATCGCTGATGCGATACGGACCTCCGGGTGCCGGCATCTTAGTTTTGGTGTCGAAACCGCCTCCGATAGAATTTTGAAAATGATACAAAAAGGTGAAACTCTTGACCAGATCGAGAAAGCTATCTCAATCGCTAAACCGCGTTTTGATTCAGTAAATGGGTTTTTTATTTTTAGTTTACCAGGAACTACTATAAAGGATGATATTGAGAGCTTGTGTTTTATACTGAAACATGGGATTAATGCCCATCTTAGCGTATATGTTCCGTTCGATAAAGGCATGCAAATAGACGCTATCTTTAACAAGACCTCTTCCGGAGTGCCTCCTGATAACGATTCATCTTCTCAATCTAACCGGATGTTGCGTTGGGCCGAATGGATTGGGATCAAGGAATCGTCACTCCCGGTAATTCTCAGGTATATGTGCAGACTAATCTTTCTTATTAAATACAGACCCACTCTTCTTCCAAAACAGTTTCTCACTATTATGAAAATGGTTTATGCCAAGAGTTTATCATCTAACTGACACCCTCCCATATAGCCATTCTGTTTGGGGTGGAGCCGAACAACTAACGGCAAAATATATTTCTGCACTTCGGAAACGTGCACCAGGAAGGCATTTTATCATTTATCTTTTTCCTTCAACGCCGGAAATTTACCAGGATGCGTATTTTATCAGAAGCGCCTCATCGAAAATGAAATTAGGGCAGATGCTTGCTGACTTTACCCACTTTGACCCAATAGCCTGTCTGGAATTATGTAAATTGTTTTCCCGGCTTCCGGCAAATTCCATTATTCATATCCACAATTGTAAGTATCTCTTCTTTCCTGCAATATTTGCGAATTATTTAACCCGGACGCGTATGGTTATGTCTCTTTATGATTACTGGGTCATATGCCCAAAAGTTTCGCTTGATAGATCGGGGGAGTTTTGTATCGCAATGGAAGGACGTATGTGTGCAGATTGCTATGGCAAGCCGAAAAGCAGGGTGAAACAAAACTACCATCACTGGCGAAGAAGGTTTCTTCATGCTTCTCTCAGGCAAATTTCTCTGTTTCATGTACTTTCACGTTCATCCAGGGATATCCTCCAAAAAAGCGGGATATCAGAATGCAGGATCAGGATTCTCCCCCAGATTGTTGAGTACGAACAAATTGATGCTGTTCCTCCTTTTCAATTTTCTTTTCCTACAATATTATTTTCAGGCTGGATGGACTCAAAAAAGGGGCTGCATATTGCAATCGATGCCTTTGGAAAAATTGCTTCTTCTCATCCAAGCGCCCGTCTCGTTATCGCAAAATTAAACGCCAATGAAGCCTATGAAGCTCAAATCAGATCGAGAATTAGCGACCTTGGATTACAAGAACGTATCGTATTTTTTGATCGACTGAAACGGAATGAATTTATTACTTTTCTGAAAGGGTGTGATTGTTTGATTATTCCCGAACAATGGGAAAATATGTCGCCAGTAATTTTGTGTGAAGCCATGTACGCAGCTAAGCCGGTTATCGCTTCAAAGGTAGGAGGAATTCCTGAGTTTATTTCAGACGGTTACTCCGGTTTGCTCGTGGAACGAAATGATGTCAGTGGATTTGCGCATGCGATGGACAGCTTACTTTCTTCTGAAAGAAAACGCTTGATGATAGGATCTCGCGCACGACAAGCGGCAGAAGTTGTTTTTGATGAAGACAGGATACTTGATGGTTTTGACGAAATTTATCGAAATGTCTTTTCTGGGAAAAACGGATCTCAGTATGAATCCTTCTGAAACAAGCTGTGTTATCCTTTGCGGGGGGAAAGGAAGCAGGGCTTACCCTCTGACCCTTGAAAAACAGAAGGCGATGATTATGGTTTATGAACGGCCGATCCTTCAATATATTATCGATTATTGGTCTTTCTTTGCCTCCCATTTTATCTTTGTTGTAAAATATAAAAAGGAGGAGATTGTCCAATATGTTTCTTCACTTCCAATTAATGCGTCTTTCGTAGAACCGCATGAGTTGAGAGGTATTGCAAGCGGACTTCTTTGTGCTGAAAAACTGGTTCGTGATCAATTTATTGTTGTTTTGGGCGATTGCCTTTGCAAGGGAAGTTTTCAATTGCTCCCCACCTTCGAAACTGGAGTAGGTGTTTATGAAACAAATTGTCCCGACGACATTCATCGCAGCTATTCCGTTGAGATATCAGAAGGAAAGATATTCCGCGTTGTGGAAAAACCGAAGGCGCTTCCCAATAATCTTTGCGGGATGGGGTATTACTTCCTTGATCGCAGTGTGTTTGACTATATTGTTACGACCCCACCCTCTTCGTTGAGAAATGAGATTGAGATTACCGATGTGCTTCAGAAGATGATCGAAGACGGAAAAATCCTGAAACCATTTACTTTCACGGGAGATTATCTCAACCTGACTTTTCCGGATGATTATAATCGCGCACTGGAAATATTTAAAGACGAGAAATCTTGTGGAAGAAGTTAAGATTTATGAAAATTTTGTATGACCACCAAATATTTGTTTTTCAAGATTATGGAGGAATTTCAAGATATTTCTATGAACTCACGAATGTATTTAATAAACAGAAAGATATTCATTTCGATTTGCCACTTCTGTATTCAAATAATCATTATGTAAAAAAAACTAACTTTTTAAAGTGTAAACCTTTCTTGGAGACAAAAAATTTTAGAGGTAAAATAAGGCTTCTCAATTTTATAAATAAACACATTGAGAAAAAATTCCTCTGCAAGAAAGGTTTTGATATTTTTCATCCAACATATTATGATCCTTATTTTTTAAAGTACATAGGAGATAAGCCTTTTGTACTAACCATATATGATATGGTTTACGAACTATTTCCTCAAATTTTCTCTCCGAGAGATAAAACAAGCGTGCATAAAAAATTATTAGCGTCAAAAGCTACGAAGATAATAGCTATCTCAGAAAATACAAAACGTGATATAATAAAACTATTTGGTATTAACGAGGATAAAATAGAAGTCATTCATCTTGGCAATTCACTTTGTTTTAATGACATTGAAAAAGTGAAAGGAATAAGCAGTAAATTCCCTCAAAAATATTTACTGTTTGTGGGCAACAGAAGGGTATATAAAAATTTTGATACATTTACAGAGTCTATTTCACAATTATTAAGAGACGACAAAAATCTTTATTTAATTTGTGCAGGTGGAGGCAAATTTACTCCATCGGAGATAGCGAGTTTAGAAAAATCAGGAGTTATAAATAAAGTAACTCAATGCTCATTCGATGACAATATACTTGCGCAACTTTACCAAAACGCATTGGCTTTCATATTTCCATCTTTATATGAAGGCTTCGGGATTCCTATTTTAGAAGCTTTCTTTTGTGGATGTCCTGTTGTAGCTAGTAATATAAGCTCACTTCCTGAGGTTGCAGGTGATGCTGCGGAGTACTTTGATCCGCTCGATAAAATATCGATTTTAAATGCAGTTAAAAAGATAGCATATGATCATGGTTTGAGGTGTAAATTGAAAAATAAAGGATACGAAAGGTTAAAAAATTTTTCTTGGGAAAAAACAGCAAATCAAACAAAGATGTTATATAAAAGTATACTATGAAAACGGCAATTATAACGGGTATAACTGGTCAAGACGGAGCATATTTGTCGAGTTTTTTATTAAATAAAAATTATAAGGTTATTGGTATCGTAAGAAATGCATCAAAAAGTAATATAAAAAATTTAAAATACTTAAGTGTTAGTGATAGAATTCTCTTGATAGAAGCAAATCTTTTGGATTTGTCCAACGTAATAAGAATACTAGACAAAAACAAACCCGATGAATTTTATAATTTAGCAGCCCAAAGCTCTGTTAGTTTATCTTTTGAGCAACCAATAGGAACTTTAGAATTTAATATAGTCAGTGTTGCAAATATTTTGGAAGCGATAAAAATAGTTAATCCAAAGATAAAATTTTATCAGGCTTCAAGTAGTGAAATGTTTGGTAATGTCAGAAAAGAAAATCTACCCGTAAATGAAAGTTTTGTTTTTCATCCTGTAAGTCCTTATGGAATTTCGAAAGCTGCTGCGCATTGGATAACGGTAAACTATAGAGAGGCTTATGGTATATTTTCGGTTTGCGGTATTCTTTTTAATCATGAATCGGTTTTGAGAGGTAATCATTTTGTTACAAAAAAGATTCTTAATACGGCTGTTAAGATAAGTATGGGGGAGACTGAAAAATTAGATTTGGGAAATCTGAAGATTTATAGAGATTGGGGGTATACTCCTAAATACGTTGAAGCAATGTGGTTGATGTTACAACAGGAATCTCCTAAGGATTATATTATCTGCTCAGGAGAAGCACATAGTTTAGAAGAATTAGTTCAAAAGATTTTTGGAAAATTAAATTTAGAATTAGAGAAATTTGTAACGATAGATAAAAATCTTTATAGGCCTGTAGACCTTGAAATAATATACGGAGATAACTCGGAGGCCAGAGGAAAATTAGGCTGGAATTATGACATGAGTTTTGATCAACTTATGAACAAACTTATAGAAGATGAAATCCAGTATGTTAAATTGGAGTTACAAGGTGTCAGCACATCAGATGTCACATTTGATTAGCGATTTAATAAGGAAGATTGTTAAAGATATGATTGATGTCATATCAGAGGAATATCTTAAAAAAGCCTTTGAAAATCAGACTGACAAAATATGAGGAATAAAAATATTAAAGCTGGCTTATTATCTGAAAAAAAGATACTAATTTACATATTATTTATTGCCGTTTTAATGCGATGTTTTTCGCTTATGGTGTTCATGTATACAAAAAATTATGCGATTAAAGACATTGGAAATCCCTGTAAAATTCTGTCCGAGGACAAAAAAAGAGGGGAAAAAAACGACTATGTTTGAAGGCCTAAAAGCTCTAATAACACTTTTTAAATATTATCTTAAAAGTCAAATATGAAAAAAGTTTCAATTATTATCCCAGCATACAATGAAGAGGCATTCATTGGCATTCTCTTAAAAAAAATACTCGAAGTAGATTTGAACCCATTGGGATTTACTAAAGAGATAATCATAGTCGATGATGCTTCAAAAGACAAAACATTTGAAATTGCCTGCAGTTATAAAGATGTTAAAACCATAAAGCAATTCAAAAATCAAGGAAAGGGGGCAGCAGTCCAAAGGGGAATTAAAGAATCTACAGGAGATTGGATTTTAGTTCAGGATGCGGATTTGGAATATGACCCGAATGATTATGTTTTTTTATTGCAAACACTAGAGAAGGGAAATTATATAGCTGTTTATGGTAGCCGAACCTTGGGACAAATTAAAGAAAGAGGTTTGTGTTGTTTCCTTCCAGGAAAACATCCTGAGCAAAGTATAGGACCATGGTGTGCAGGAATAATTTTATCTATATTGACTTTTATATTATATGGTCATTGGATATCAGATACACTTACTGCCTATAAGCTCTATCCGGCAAAAGTAATCAAAGAATTTTCTATTAAGACCTGTGGATTCGAAACAGACCATGAGATAACTGCAAAATTAATAAGAAATCATACACAAATAAAAGAAATACCAATAAGATATCATCCTCGCTCAATAGAAAACGGGAAAAAAATAAAACCAAGAGACGCCCTTATTGCAATATGGACACTCCTAAAATATCGTTTTATAGATTGATTTTGTCTGATAGTGAAAATTAGTGTAATTATTCCTACTTTTAACAGCACAAAGACCATTGAAGATACTCTTGAAAGCATAACGGGTCAGAATTGGTCTGACCTTCAAATTATTGTACAAGATGGTGGATCTGCAGACAATACCAAAACAATCGTTGAAAAGTATCCAACGGCCATTCCGGGCTGGCAATCAGAGCCAGACAACGGCATATATGATGCTATGAACAAGGGCATTAAACGTGCAACCGGTGAAATAATTGCCATCCTCAATAGCGATGATACCTGGTTGCCGGGCACTCTTGAGCGAGTTTCATCAGTATTTTCATGTAATCCCGATGTTGGTATTGTATCTGGCGCCATAGAAATATGGGAAGATTTACCTCATGGAGCTAAAGTAGTCTTAAAATCAAGTTTGCTGCATCTTCATAGAGGAATGACAGTACAACACCCTGCAACATTTGTGCGACGTAATGTGTATAACCGCGTTGGGCTATTTAATACGTACTATCGCATTGGTGCTGACTATGATTTTGTGTTGCGATGCCTTCAGGAAAACATTTCCTGGATTATACTCGATGATGTTCTTACCCGGATGCGGGCAGGAGGAAAGGGGGGAGCAACCTTTACTTTCAACGATTGGACAATCCGAAGATCTTACAAGCTTTCATCAACCATTAACGAGATGTGTATTTGTGCAAACAGCTTTACACGTTATTTAGCCAGGCAGTTAATCTTAAAAACTTTTGGGAAGAAAGTTTTATCAACTCTCAGAGCTTATTTATGGCAAAAGCGTGTATATCGATAAAAATTTCAAACATGTGTTTTCTATCTATTGTAATCAGAAGTTTCTCCAAAAATTTCTAAAGTATATCTTACGGTATTTTCCCAGGAAAAGGTCTTTGCCCTTTCTTGTGCTTTTTTAATCATCGCAAAAATTTGATTTTGGTCTTTTAGTGCCGTATGAATTGTATCTGCCATTGCAGCAGGATTCATTGGATCGAAATAGACGGCTGCGTCCCCGCAGACCTCTGTCATGGGTTCCATCTGAGAAGCAAGTATTGGGGCACCGCAGGCCATAGCCTCCACTAAGGTCATTCCAAATGATTCACAGGTTGAAGGATAAACAAAAATCATACAGCCAGAATAGAAATAAGGCAATTCCTCATAGGGAATATTGCCTAAGAAAACAACTCGGTCCTCATATCCATGTCCTGCTATAAAGGCCTTCATCTCATCGTAATATCCTCTATCAAAGCACTTCCCTGCAAACACAAGTTGAATGTTATCATCGACCTTACCCTTCAGGAGGATGAACGCCTTTATAAGCTCTAAGAAATTTTTATATCTCTGGATATGGGATACATAAAGGATAAACTTATCCAAACCATATTTTTTTTTCCAATGACGGGACATATCATCTTCAGTACGGGGATAAAATATTTTTTTATCAATGCCGTGATAAATAACTTTAGCATGCCGAATTAAGGTTCCAGATCTTTCCGCAAGAGTATGCGCTTTCATGGAAGGGAAAATAACTCGTTGAGCCCTTTTCATCGATAGTATCGTTAGTGACTTTAATAGTTTCAACCTTACTCTTTGAATTAAACCTTGCCCTTTTGACAGCTCGTTGTTAAATGGTTCGATGTTCTGTACCATAACGACATTTGGAGTGGCAGTGAAAAGAGGACATACATTGCCAGGAGAGAAAAGGATATCTACTCCCTCTTTTTTCAGAATAGAAGGTAACATACATTGTTCCCACAAAATTCTAAGAATCGAACCTTTTGAAGGTATTTTGAAAGACCGGAACGTAAAATCGGGATGTTGAAAATAAAATGTTTTTTTTCCTGATATTGTAGTTAATATTAAAAAATGATGATTGGTGTTCATCTTTGATAAATAAGATAATAGGTTTTTTATATAAGTAACACCTCCGCCTGCAACTGCAGACATTGCGTTGATTGCTATTTTCATAATTATTTGTAGTGTTTAGCCACGAATTTACACCAATTTACACGAACGTATAGGAATGAAAAGAGTTTTATTCGGATACAGATGAATACTGATAAATAAAAATTGTATAACATTCCCATAACTGAGACAACAATAAACAAAAATGCAGAAGTAAGAGGTCTGTACACCGAAAGTCTGTCCTCTGCCTCTGAGTACTGTATAGCATCCAAGAGATGAAACCGAACAGAATATTAATGAGACCAGATAAAATGAGCCAGGATTTGATTACACCATCACGGACAAAGCACAGACACAAGATTTTGCATCTGTACTTTGTCCGTGCCACCCTATCTAAAATACTGTTCGGTTTCATCTCTTGAGTACTATAAAACTACATTTTTCTGACTATACCAGTTAAAAACAACTACTTTATGTTTTACTATAATCTATTTTTATTACTGTTATCATGACTTGCGGACACATCAATTGGTTTAAGCCGTTTCAACAGTTTAAATGGCTTATGAATGACGTAAAGATCAAGCCTAATCCATTCTACTCATAATGTATTGCAAAAGACAGGTGGATTCAATAGAATAGGAATAAACCAGAATGGTTGAAAACCAATTTTATACCGTCCTTTTTTCGTGGAGATAGCGAGAGCAAACAGGATGCATATAAGGAATAGAAGAGGATTCGGAGATCAGAAAGAAATTTGAGATATTAAAATCACAAATCAAGTTGGCTGGAATAATGGAGCAAGAAGGAGGTTATAGAACCATGACTACTCAACGAACGACACCGTGTCGGAAAGCA
This sequence comes from Candidatus Jinrextremum sp., assembly GCA_039794405.1. Classification (GTDB taxonomy): domain Bacteria; phylum Planctomycetota; class Brocadiia; order Brocadiales; family Brocadiaceae; genus JBDIVL01. The sequence continues at coordinate 10,470 of JBDIVL010000012.1, forward strand.
AAACACCCTTATATTACTATTAATTCCAGGATAGCAAAGGGTAGTCCTGTGATTTCAGGTACAAGAATACGGGTAATAGATATAGCAATAGAATATGATAGGCTTGGTCTTACCCCAGATCAAATTATAGATGCCCATCCGCATCTAAAGTTGGAAGCGGTACATGATGCCCTTTCATACTATTATGAAAAAAGAGATTTTTTTGATGGGGAAATCACAAAAAAAATAAAAATCATTGACAAAATCGCCAAAAAAACCCCGTCAATTTTAAAAAAAGCACTTGGTTAAACTTGAGTTTTATACAAACGAGAGCGTTAACGTTGCCATTTCAGAAGGCCTAAAAAGGAGAGGGGTCAAGGTCTCATCTGCAAGAGATGTTGGTAATTTGGGACTTTCAGATAAAGAGCAGCTAGAGTATGCAAAAAAGAAAAACTTTGTTATCGTAACACATGACGATGATTTCCTATCAATAGCAATGAAATTTGAACATAAAGGGATTGTGCACGTCCATCAACAGAAGTATAGTGTAGGGGATCTCATAAGAAAATTAAAATTACTTTGGGATATTGCTGAACAAAAAGATATGGTAAACCATGTGGAATTTTTATAAAAAGAGATTTGCAAAAAGTGGCAATTCAGCCTGCTCGAAATAAATGTAGAATAACAACCCCCTTACCCCCTTTTCTAAGGGGGATTTCTGTCAAGGCTCTCTTAAGGAGGAAAGCGCCAGATATGGAGGTTATTATGACGATTATAAATACCCTCGAGATTTACGAAGACCTATAGCATCCAAGAGATGAAACCGAACAGAATATTAATGAGACCAAATAAAATAAACCAGGATTTGATTACACCATCACGGACAAACGAGTTTGTCCGTGCCACCCGGTCTAAAATACTGTTCGGTTTCATCTCTTGAGTACTATAAAATCGCAATTTCAGGAAAGTTTTTTGGTAGCAAAAGATGATATTAATAAACTGTGTGGAGAATTAAAAAACGATATTAACAAACTCTGGGCAGGAACGAATGCTGATATAAATAAATTAAGGAATGAACCAAAGGCCGAAACTATCAAATGGCTATTTATATTTCTTATAGGTTAGGGTGCATCAGTATTTTGAAATATATAAAATAACATGAAAACAACTCTTAAAAACATAACCATCTATTGTGATAAATTAATCGTAGGTTTATTACTTGCAACAGTCATTATCGTACCTCTTTTCTTTGATATCCGCCTTTATAGCGTTTTTGATCTTAGCAAGGTAGGCGCCTTGTATTTCCTGACGATTGCAATTCTGATCGTATGGCTCATGATACTGGCATTGAAACACAATTTTAAATTCTTTCACACGGCAATAGACATCCCCATCCTCGCCTATGTATCCATCTTTATCATTTCATCGATTTTTTCAATAAATCCCATTATGAGCCTTTTTGGTACCTACAAACGGTTTGAGGGCTTAACTCCAACTTTATGCTATATACTTCTTTTTTATGCTACGGTAAATTTTGTAACGACAAAAAAAAGACTTTATCTATTAATATTTGCAATTATAGCCGGCGCCATGGTCTCTTCAATTTATGGGATTATGCAGCACCTTGGATTTGATATATTCAAGTGGAGCAGTTTTGAAGCACGGCGGGTATTTTCTACCTTCGGAAACCCGGTATTCTTCTCGGCCTACCTTGTTATGACCTTACCATTGGCCGTCGTCTTATTTTTTAGCAAGTCCTCGCTACAAAAAGAAACAGTTTCGAAGAGATTATTTGGTAGAGCAGCCAGTAACAGAATCACCCCTCCCTCGAAGGAAAAGGAGCCGTCGTATTTCTTACAACAAGATGTTTTTATCGGTAATCGTTCTATCTTATGGATATTTTTTGTATTGTCGGCAATTATATATACCGCATTCTGGCTCACAAATACCCGCGCATGTTTTATAGCACTCCTTGGAGGACTGACTCCACTCCTTATCGTAATTTTTAAAAAACAAACTACCGAGAGACATAAATTTGCTGTTATGGTTGTTTCATTTATTCTTATTGGAGCGTTCTTCAACGTAAGACACGAAACATCGGTTATTAAACATTTTACCGCAGATGTACAAACAACTCAAAGTCAGCCTGCTAAACAACAAATTCACTCAAGGCCGTGGATTGCCAATAAATTTTCTGTTACCGGTTCATCTTTTTCCCGTATCTTTCAGTATTTGGCTGCTACAAGGATTATTAAAGATTATCCTGTGTTAGGTATTGGTCCCGATACTATAGGCATTCTGTATCAAAAAAATTTGGAAAAAGTATACTCAGTATTCGAAAGCGATAAAGGATTCCACTTCCCCAGACAGGATAGAATTCACAACGATATCCTCGATACCACCGTCACCCGGGGTATCTTTGGCCTGGGAACCTATATCTGGTTACTGGCCGCCTTTGGTATATATGTCGGGAAAAATTACAAACGGTTAAGTAACCAAGACAAACTACTCATGTCAGGAATCTGTGCCGGGATACTTTGCTACCTTATCCAGAATGAATTCAGTTTTGGAAATACACCTATCGTAACACTTTTCTGGATAATGACGGGACTTTGTATCTCTCTCATAAAAATGCATGAATCAGAAGAGATATCAAGCATAGAAGATAGAGAATTACAGGTTAGGAAGGCGGGGAGAGGTGCGGAGCCGGGCGGTTGTGAAGGTGCGAGACCCAATCAATTTCCCAAATTTCCACGTTCCAAAATTCCTGTCTTTTGCAAATGGATAGGTTGCGGAATCGCTTTGATGGCGATAGGCTTTTTTACTATCTTTACCCTTCGGTTCTACAGGGCAGACGCCTATTTTGAATACGGAAGAAGGATATTAGAATACGAAAGGGGAAATTTACCCTCAATAACAGAAAAGGGGTTATTTTTCATTAAACATGCTATTCGTCTTAATCCATACGAGACTTTCTATCGTGACGAACTTTGCAGAACATATATACAACATGCGGTTAAAACAAAAGACGAGGTATGGATACAAAAGGCATATAGAGAGGCTAATAATAGCCTGCAACTCATTCCGCAGCACTTTATGGGGTTTTTCCACCTCGGTATGATTAATCAAATGTTAGCTGATCATTTCAATCGTAATACTATTGATCAGGCTATTGATTATTATAAAAAGGCTATTGATTCCGACCCATTCCAGGCGCCTTTTCATAGCAATCTTGCATCCCTTTATATGAATAAGGGAAACCTGGATAAAGCAATCGAGGAACTCTATCAGGCATATTTAATCCGGCCAGAAGAACCAAACCATGCAGATCGTTTAACCAATGCCTTTTTACAAAAAGGTGATTTGGACAGGGCGCTTATTTTTTCAAAGAAGACGGTTGAACTTAATCCTTCCGAAGCTGGTTATTATAATAATCTTGGGGCCATATTGAGTAAAAAGAGTATGCATGAAGAAGCAATCAATACATTCAAAAAGGCTATCGAAATAAATCCAAAAGAACCTATTTATCTGGATAACTTAACAAAACTATATCTGAACTTAGGAAAATATGATGAATTAATACCGTACTATGAAAAATTAATTCATCTCAATCCCTCTGTAGCGGATTATCATAATAATCTTGGTTCAATTTATAAAAGGAAAAAACAGCCGGAAGATGCCATTCAATCATATAAGAAGGCAGTAGCGCTGGAATCCAATAATCCTGTGTATACTTATAATTTGGCTAGTACCTATATTGATTCAGGCAAATTCGGCGAGGCAAAAGACATACTTCAGGCATTTCATAAATCGTATCCCAATCACAATTATATAAACATCCACTTACTCCTCGCTAACTTGTATTCAAAGGACGGAGATTGGGAAAAAGTAGCTCTTGAATGTGAACAGGCAATGAAACTTGGCGAAAAATCTCCTGCAGTTTACAAGATGCTTGGTATCGCGTATTATAATACCCATCGGTATGAACTTGCAGAGAGGATGCTAAACCAAACCCTTACGCTCAATCCCAACGATCAAGGGGCAAAAGATTTGATTGCAAGGATTTCAAGCATTGTGGATTAGGCTGTTTTAAAAGGCAAAACCTAACAGCCTTTATTTTTATCCACCCCCTACTCCCCCCGGAAGGGGAATTCGAAAAGTCCCCTCTTGAGAGGGGTAGGGGGTGTGTTTATTCATTGCTTAACGAAAAAGACTGAAATCCTTACGTTACGTTAGGACTGCGGCAACTTTTATCTATTATTATGATGTAGGGCAAGGCTTGTGGTAGGGACACGGAGCTCCGTGTCCCTACGATGCTTCCCCGCCTGAATACAGGACGGGATGCAACCCTAAAGGGTTGCCCTACTCCTGGTTTGAATTTCTTAAACATTAAACACAAACATTTTCTGGCACAACATGGAAACATTTTTTAACCCCTCCTCAGTTGCTATTATAGGCGCCACAGAAAAGGCGGGCAGTCTTCCCGGCATTATCCTGAAAAACCTCCTTGATATGGGGTTTACCGGTAAAATGTATCCGGTAAATCCAAAGTACCAGAGTGTTTTTGGCCTAAGGTGCTTTTCTTCGTTACTTGATATACCGGATGAAATTGCATTAACGGTAATCGCAATTCCCGCTTCCTTTGTACTCGATGTGCTAAAACAACAGGCATTGAAACAGGTCCATCACTCTATCATTATCAGCGCCGGTTTTCGCGAAATGGGCACGGAAGGCGCCGGAATGGAAGAAAAGATTAAGCAGGTTGCCGCCGAGAATAACATCCGCATCCTGGGCCCTAATTGCCTAGGTGTCCTGGATAATTATACAAATTTTACTACTTCCTTTTTACCGTGGGAAAGGGTAAGTAAACCCAAAAAGGGTTCTTTATCGATCCTTTCTCAAAGCGGTGCCTTTGCAATTGCCCTGTTAGACCTGGCAGCACAAGAGGGGCTGGGTATAGCCAAGATGATAAATTACGGAAACAGAATTGATGTGGGAGAATCAACACTTTTGCCTTATTTAACAGATGACGTCCATACAAAAGTTGTTGCTATATATATGGAATCGGTTGATCATGGACGAAGGTTTATTGAAGCGGCAAAAGCCTGTTCAAAGAAAAAACCTATTGTGGCGTTAAAGGTCGGTAAAGGCGCCGCAGGAATCGCTGCAGCCAAATCACATACCGGCGCCATCGCAGGGAAATATGAGATCTATAAGGCAGCATTTTTAAAATCGGGCATTATTGAGGCACATGGTTTAGAAGAATTTATTGATGGTGTTAAGGCACTCTCTATGCAAGATCCTCTTCAAGGAAACCGAATCCTTATTGTCACCAATGGCGGTGGTTTTGGAGTTATTGTTACAGACCATTGCTCAGAAAACGGCCTGGAAGTACCACCACCTTCTGCCCGGCTAAAAGAAAAGTTAAGAAGCAAATTCTCGGCATTCTATGTAGTTAATAATCCCATTGACTTAACGGGAAGCGCGCGTGATGAAGACTATCGCACTGCATTACATACCTGTATGGTTGAAAGCGATGAATATGATGCCGCTATCATCGTACCGCTCATGGCTCCTCAGGGCATGACCGAGAGGATAGTAGATGTCGTTGACGATACAATGAAACTGTCAAAAAAACCAGCGGTTATCTGTACTGTCGGTGGTTCATTTACTATGAGAGTTAAGCAATTATTCGAAGACCGTATGTTTCCAGTCTACCCATCTCCGGAGCGAAGTGCTAAGGCTATGTCAATACTGTTCAAGAGGAAAATGGTACAGGGTGGTACTGCACACACTTTACGATAAGGATTTCATATATTTTTTAAATTTTCATTCACAATCACCTTAATTTTTGGTAAAAATATAGATAAGCGTGGGTGTCGGGGAAAAGCCTTGGAAGTAATACGCTCAGTTTTGGGCTTATCTGAGCAGCTTCGACATCTGCGCTCTTTTTGTTTTTATGCTATTTATAGTCATGGAACCAGGAGGAACCTTTTCCCCTTGGTGATTGGCAATCCACATTAGTTTATAAATGCCACAATGTTATCAGCAGGAGTTATTGCCTAATATAATACTGAAATTCTAAACATAAATTAAGCCTTCGGCTACTTAAAACGTAAATTTTCCCTCCCTTGATGGGAGGGATTAAGGGAGGGTGATTAGCTTGCTTTTCCACCCCCATCTAACCTCCCCCATCAAGGGTGAGGAAAACTAACAATTTGAATTTCCTATAAAATGAGGCCTTCGGCTAATTTTTATAACACCTATGCAGGGGCAAACCTTATGTTCACCCAAATGGGAAATAAACAGAAACGTTTTGAATCATGCAGGGCAAGGGCGAACACATGTAGGGGCAGGTTTAAAACCTGCCCCTACAATAAAACATTGAAAACCCTATACGTTCAAATTAATTAATAAACCGGTAATTTCCTTATGTCTACCACTGAAATTGAAAAGACCGACCTTAAGGCTATTGATAAGATGGTCGAAGGACGGATGAAAATAAAAAAAGAGATAGCAAAGATTATTGTAGGTCAAGAGGAGGTTATTGAGAATCTCCTTATAGCACTCTTTTGCAGGGGACACTGTCTTTTTGTTGGAGTGCCGGGGCTTGCAAAAACACTCCTTGTTAGTACCCTTGCAGAGGTTTTAAATCTAAAGTTTAATCGTATACAATTTACTCCAGACCTAATGCCTGCCGATATCACAGGGACTGATATATTGGAACAAGACCACGCCTCAGGGAAAAGATTTTTTAAATTTATCCATGGTCCTATCTTCTCAAATATCCTTCTTGCTGATGAAATCAACCGTACACCCCCCAAGACACAGGCGGCACTATTACAGGCAATGCAGGAACATAAGGTCACCGCTAGCGGAACCACGTATTCTCTAGATCTGCCTTTTATTGTCTTTGCTACCCAAAATCCTATCGAGCAGGAAGGTACGTATCCATTACCTGAAGCACAACTTGACCGATTCATGTTCCAAATCAATGTCCAGTACCCTTCCCGTGAAGAAGAAATTGAGATTGTAAGGACTACCACAACTCCTTTTAAGTCAACGATAAATAAAGTTTTCGGCCCCGAAGAGATAAAAAACCTTCAGGACCTTGTTACCAGGGTACCTGTTGCTGATTATGTCCTTGAATATGCCGTAAGGCTAGTGCGGGCTACAAGGCCCATGGATCCTGGATCGCCTGATTTTATTAAAAAATTAATCGGTTGGGGTGCCGGCCCCCGTGCATCCCAGTATCTCATTCTCGGAAGCAAGGCACGCTCATTACTCGATGGCAGGTACGCAGCATCCTGTAATGATGTTCGTGCAATCGCTAAGCTTATCTTACAACATCGCATCATTACGAATTTTCATGCTGAAGCAGAGGGGAAAACACCCTTACAGATTATTGACCAGTTGCTTGATACCGTAAAGGAACATCCTTAGCACAGCATAACCGCAACCAAAGTCTTTTCTTTCGCCCCTTTGGGGCTTGTATTTTGGTATTTTTTATTTCCAGGGGCTTACACCTCTGGCTATGATCGTTCTGTCCTTCGGGCCTAATTTCATTATATAGGAATTTTCATTTTCTATAAGCGGTTTTTGGGTAGGGGCAACCGGATTCATCAATAATATTTTTCCCTTATAGGTCTGAAAGGCCGTAAGGATATAGCAGAGGGTGAAGCCCTCTGAAAAAGAAAGAGAAAAATATCAAGCCCTGAAAGGGCAAAAGAAAATCTTTTCCGGTAAATCAGTTTAGCTTGATGCATATGGGGCATTACCCACCCTACATAGCTAAATTTTTTCCAAAAAAAATAAAAATTATTTTTAAAAAACACTATGGTAGAAAGCCCTTTTGATCCTGTAACATTATCAAAAATTGCCAATATGGAATTACGTGCAAAACTCGTAGTAGACGGGGCATTGTCCGGGATCCATAAAAGCCCTTATAAAGGGTCCAGCATAGAATTTCTGGAACATAAAGAATACTCAACAGGAGATGAAACAAAACATATCGACTGGAGAGTACATGCGAGAACGGATAAATACTATATCAAACAATTTGAGGAAGAAACAAATCTCAAATGCTACATATTTCTTGATACGAGTGGGTCGATGGGGTATAAATCTACCGGTGTCAGCAAGTTTGAATATGCTTCTACCCTTGCTGCCTCCTTAGCATATTTGTTATTAAAACAAGCTGACCTCGTTGGGTTTATCAGCTTCAGTGATAAGGTGCTGCAATACATACCTCCCAAATCCCGTATTACTCATTTACATGCAATCATCAGTATCTTAACGAAATTACAGACTGCGGGGAAATCAAATATCAGCACCATATTAAACGAATTTATCGAAAAGATCAGCCGTCGTTCCTTAATAATTATGATATCCGACTTTTTCGATGATACTAGGAAAGTACTCCATCAGTTGAAATACTTTCAATTTAAAAAAAGTGAGATCATTTTGTTCCATATACTCGATCCGTATGAGCTTACCTTCCCTTTCGAAACAATTACTTTTTTTGAATCCATGGAAGACGACAGGCGCATCCTGGCTGATCCCAAATCTATTAAAGACCGGTACCTTTCCGAAATAAATCGTTTTCTTGAAGAATTCAAGCAATCCTGCCATGAGAATCAAATAGATTACTTGCTTATCGATTCCTCTACGCCACTTGATCAGGCATTGATAAAATTCCTGGCAAGGAGAGAAAGTACTCTGCGCTTATACTAAAAATCTGATAAATGCATTCCTTATACTTTCACCATCACTGCTTAGTACCTAAAGAAAACCCCCTTTAATTTGAGGTAATAAGCTATATTTCTTTTACCATTTCAACCCCTTCGCCTTCTATAGTTCTGCTAATTTTCGTTCAGGTATTAAGTAAGATAAAGCTAAATCATAGAACCTAACCCGAACGAACCGGGAGTGTAAAATGAAAATTGCAAAAATAATTTTGCATTTTCCATTTTAAAGAAACACCAATGACTGATAAAATTTATACAATGAAAATGTAATTACACAAATTATGTGAATAGCCCGAATTGGAGAAGATGTCGTAAGACCCACCCCTAGCCCCTCCCAGGAGGGGAATATGGAAGCCTCTTATTAGCGACGGTTAAGGTGATAGCGCAAGAGGGGACAAGAAATTCCCCTCCTGGGGGGGGGCTAGGGGTGGATAAAAAATCCATTCAAAAGTTGAAAAACAAAAAGGCTATATTAATGAATTGTTGATTTTTTCTGTAATGAGTTAATGTTGGCGATTGAAATAGATGGAAGTACCCATAATTACAAGGCCAAGGAAGATAAGATAAGGCAAAATTAGAATCTTTAGGGGTGAGATTTTTGAGGTTTAATGACTTGGACATTAAGAAAAACATGAGCGGGGTTTTGAGTGTTATTGGGAATTGGATTCGGGAACATGCAAATAAATAATATCCTTCACGTAAAGGGATATAGGCGTAGAGACCTTAGAAACTGTTCTATCAGACGGTCTTTTAAAGTATGACTGAAACCAAATACCCTTTATAAAAGGATAGACAACAACAAAACTTTGCACCTTCTGCCTTTGTGCCTTTGCACCAAAAAGTTACTGAAAATTTATTAAAATGTTTTACAAGGTTACAAATTTATGATCTCTTTCCTTAACCCTATTTTGTTATTTGGTATTTTGGGTGCAAGCATCCCCGTCATCATTCATCTTATCAATAAGAGAAAAGCAATTTCTCATAAGTTTGCAGCTATTGATTTTCTCCTGCAGACCAATAAGCGCATCTCAGTAAAATTCAAACTTCGCCAGCTCATCCTTTTAATACTCAGGGCCTCTTTGCTTGTATTTCTGGCCATTGCCCTAGCCAGGCCGTTGATAAAAAGCTTTGGCGGCGGGGCTCCCGGGAAAAACGTTCCAACAAGCAACGTCATCATCGTGGATGATTCATACAGTATGCAGTATTCCAGCAACCGTAATTCTTTTTTTCTATCTGCTAAAAATCTGGCAAGGGAAATTGTTAATACATTAACAAAAAATGATGATGCCACTGTAATTACCTGCTCTGATGTTGGATTACAGACCCTGCCCGAACTCGATTACGACAAAAAAAATCTTTTAAACACCGTAGAACAATTGCAGCCTACATTTTCTACTACCCACATTACCCCGGCAATAAATGCGGCAATTGAAATATTAACAACCGCCAAAGCCCCGGTGAAACGGATATTCCTCCTTACTGATATGACTCGAAACGGATGGGACCTTGCATGGTTCAAAAGTGGGTATGAAAAACTCCGAGACCATGTATCAAATGTCCATATCATTGACTTATCAGAGAACAAGGAGCTTAAAAATATAGCTATTACTCATATTGAACACCAGCTTGATACATCAGACGGGAATAGAGAAGGCTACATCAAGGTAACCGTATCTAATTTCACATCATCAGAGGCAAAAAACCTGCTGGCGCAGGTGTTCATAGATCAAAAAAAAGTAACTCAGGGATTTTTTACTATCGAAGCCAATTCATCTGAAACTAAGGAATTCTATTTCAGTATAGAAAGAGGAAAAGAACTTACAGGCTGGGTTGAGATTTCCGGAGATGATTTACTTGTAGACAACAAACGGTACTTCACGATACATACGGCAGATACACTAGATACGCTGCTTATTGATGGCGACCCAAAAGCAAATATCTACGAGAGTGAAACTTTCTATTTAGAAAAGGCATTAAATCCTGGACGAGAACATGCATCTCCTATCAAACCAACGATATGTTCCGTATACGAAGTTGATAATATAACTTTTGCTCATTTCGATATTATCTTTTTATGTAATGTAGAAACCCTCTCACTAGAAAAAATCAGGGAGCTTGAAAAGTTTGTAAAAGAGGGGGGGGCCGCTGTTTTTTCACTGGGCAACAAAATAGATGCGCATTACTACAACAGCTCGTTTGGTGCACTATTACCTCACCGGCTCCATACCACAAGAACCTTTTCCAGTGATAGTCCGCTTTCTGAAGATCAACCTCTTCACCTGAAGATCGGACAGTCTCTTCATCCCATCTTGCGCTTCTTTTCTGAGGCTAATATCAGTACCTTATCTTCTGCGAAATTCTACAGGATATTTTATGTCGATCCATCCCTTTTGGGAGACTGCAAAACCATACTTACTTTTTCTGATGACACGCCTGCTGTTGTTGAAAGGCAGGTCGAACAGGGAAAGGTTATCCTTTTCACATCATCTCTTGATAGGGACTGGACAGATCTGCCGGTGAAACCCTTTTTCCTTCCATTCATGCAGCAATTATGCAGATATGTTTCCAAAAACATATCGGACGAAACACAAAAAGAAGTCCTCGTTAAACATCACTGGCAATTTCCCTCTTCCTATGAAACAGAGAATGTGGAAATAACCAATCCAGAAGGGACAAAAATCACCTTACAACCGCAACTCATTAATAATGAGAAATCCTTTCTTTATAGCGAAACAAATGTTCCGGGGGTTTATACTGTAACCGTTAACGGGAAACCACATCCACAGTTTCCTCATAATTTTACCGTAAACATAGATACCAGGGAGTCTAATCTTGACAAAGTAACTCAAAAAGAGATTACAGCCCTTATGGGTGGGACAAACCTTACTATTACTACTTCTCCTACACGTGGAGGAAGTGAGGTACTTATGGGAGAGGCAAAAAAAACCCTCTGGGGAACGATCCTGCTCGCTGCCCTCTGTATTTTCTTTATTGAATCGTTCATTTCCAGAAAATAATTCCATCGATATTTAACCAATGATAATATCGTCCAACAATCGTTTCGGCACATGGTGAACATCCTCCTGATCACGCCAGTATTTAATCTCTCCGGAAGACTCCGTCGTTTCAAGTTTTATTGTTTCCCTGGGTTTACCAATGGCCAGAACAAGGAGTACCTCATAGCGAATAGGTATATCGAGAGACTTACGAATACCCTGCCGCTGGATCGAACCAATAATACAGCCGCCTAAGCCCCTTTCTGCTGCACCCATAAGAATACTCTGAGCGGCTATTCCATGATCACAACCAAAAGATTGAGTAATTTCTGTATCGCCGAGTATGATAATGTACGCAGACGGCCTTTCTCCTTCGCTTGGGCCCGGCCAATCTTTAAGATACCCGGCCCAGGCAAGGTGTGGAAATATCAAAGAATTTTTTTGACTGTCGCAAGAAAGAATATACTTCAGGGGTTGTAAGTTACCCGCAGAGGGAGAGAGTCTTGCAAGATCAACAAGTTCTCTCAACGTATTGAGTTCTATGGTAATGTTTTGATAAAAACGCCGGTAACTTCTGTTTTTTCTTATTAAATCTGCTATCATCTTTCTTTTGCAACATCTCCCTCTATTTTCTTCAAGGTAATTTCAACCTCTTTTTCCTCTCCTTCTTTTAACTCTACGGTACGGCTCGTAGTTTTAAAATCCATTTTTGCCGCGGAGATATCATACACATCTGCGTCCAAGTTAAGAAATTTAAAAAATCCGTTTGCAGCAGAGGATGTTACCTTAAAAGATTTTTTCCTTGCCTGCGTTCCTTTAATTCGCAATCGTGCAGATTCAATAGCTTTCCCTCTAAAATCCGTTACATACCCTGAAATTTTCCCCTTGGGCAATGCTGTGCGAAAAGTTATTTCATTCCCGTACGTAGTACCTGCACTGTTTTGCGCGGCGAGTCTGTAGTAATATGTTGCCCCTGCTAACAAACCACCCGGCCTGTTACTTACCGGAATGTTTCCGGAACTGTCGACAATACCTGGTGTTGTCGATGTATTACTGTAATGCCCGCTACTTGTTCCATACTGGAACCATACCTTTGTTGATAATCCCTTCGCATCCACAGTTCCATGCAGAGTAGCTAAATTAGCCGTTATACTTGTTGCCGGCTCTGTTACCACCACAGGGGTATTATCACCGGCGATATACGTTATTGTTATTGTAGTAATTCCTACATTACCAGCACTATCCGTGGCCTTCACTACTATTTCATTATCTCCTTCCAGTAAATCTACATCAGGGATAGTCCAGCCAATAGTTTTCCTTTCTGTTTCACTTTTTGTCCTCTTGTTAATCCACACGACACCGTGTATTTCACTGGTGTTATCCGAAGCGCTGCCGCTGATACTTATCATGCCGTTTGTAGTCGTGTAGGTAGTATCAGACGTAGGATTGGTAATCGTTATTGTTGGAGGTGTTGCGTCTACAATGATAGAATCACCGGCTTTATCCGATACATTTCCGGAGGCATCCTTGTACCATCCATATACCGTATTGTTGCCATCGGCATTGCTTAAGACATGGGAAACGCTTTCCTGATAATAGGGAACGGGTGTTATAGATACCCATCCTGAATCATACACAGAAGGAGGTACAGGACTTGAGGAAAGATAATAACCTGTCACACTTTCATTGTCACTGGCAGAAAGGTTTAAAGTAACAGTTGTAGAACTGGTAAAATTAACCCCATTGTTGATACTGATGGAACCAGCAGGTGAAGTTATATCCGTTGAATGATAGGGCTTAATATCCGTTGTAGTAAATAACAACTCATTTCCGTACACCGTACCTGCATTGTTTTCTGCTACAATCCTGTAGTAATATGTTGTTCCCGGAACGAGCTGGATTATTCTCATACTTACCTCTGTATCGCTTGTCCCAACGACAGTCATTGTTGAAAATGTAGTTTTTGATGGCCCATTGACAATTCTATATTGAAACCGTACGGTTGTTGATAATCCGTTGGCATTCACTTTTCCCCGTAATGTTGCTTCACTATATGTCACATTCGCAGCCGGCTCGGTCGTTACTCTAGGAGCGGTACCAACAGGCTGCGGACTATCGTTTATAGAATGAGGTTTATACACTGCAGGTTCGTCTGCACTATTATGCAGATAGAACAGTAACCTCTCAAGCTGTGGCGAATGTGAGCCTTTTACCGGCGGGTTAGGAATGAATACGAGGGCGAATGAGGATAAAACTGCTGTAATGCAAAAGAAATAAGATATATTCTTCATGATGATCCTGCCTAAAAGAGAAAATGCAAAACAAAATATATACCAGAAATTATAACTTATTATCTCAAATCAATGATTAATTTTCTTGTACTTTCTTGATTAAATATATCAATTGTGTTACCTTACTTCAATATGAGTTCCTTACGATACCATTTTATATTCTCGAATCATGATTACGTGAACGTAATCACTCAAATACTGTTGGACCGTAATTATGTTACAGGTTTTTACATAATCGGCAAAAGTGTGTTGCACCTACCCGCGGTCGGTTCATGAAGAGAAACGTGTTCGTGTCACACTTTCTGATTTATTTAAACCAGGAGACCACATGTCAATTAAAGAAAATTTAGAACAAGTAAAACAAAATATCGCTCATGCAGCGATGAAGGTTGGCAAAAAACCAGAAGATATTACCTTAGTTATGGCAACAAAGACGGTTGATCCTGAACGCATACGTGAAGCCATTCGGCAAGGCGGACGCATTATAGGAGAAAACAAAATTCAAGAAGCATTGAAAAAACATACGGTGTTACATGATGAAGACGTGGAATGGCATTTTATTGGACATCTTCAGACAAATAAGGTTAAGGACGTTCTGAAATTTGCAAATATGATCCACTCTGTAGACCGGTTGTCACTGGTGGAGAAACTAGACCAGCGTCTCCAGCAGGAAGGCCGTTCGATGGATATTCTGATTCAGGTTAATACTTCTCACGAAGAGAGTAAATATGGTATTGCACCGGAAGAAGCAGTCTCGTTAGTCAAACAAACCGCTAAATACGATACACTAAAGATATATGGACTTATGACTATTGGTTTGTTTACCAAGGATGAAGTAAAAATCCGGAAGTGTTTTAAAGTGTTAAAAGAGGTTCACGATACGATTATCAAGGAAGGCATTGATAGGGTACAGATGAAATATCTCTCTATGGGGATGTCAGGAGATTACACCATAGCAATTGAGGAAGGCGCAAATATGGTTCGGATTGGCACTGCTATTTTTGGGGCACGTAATACTCCCGATGCCTATTATTGGCCTTCTGAAAAAACAGATGTTGACCGGGCTAAATCTTTATAATCAGAAATATACGGAAACACTTTAAATATTCAAAGAACGGTATGTGGAGAGTAATAAGATGAAAACACCAAACGCCATTTTTGCCGTATTTACAGTTCTTTTGCTAATATTATCTACCATAGTATCCGTCGCCATCGTAAGCGAAGGTGCGGATAGTCCGCCAAAAACAACAGTAGTCCAGAAAATACAGAAACTCCAGGTACCTTTTATCGCTAATAAGGGACAGACAGATGAAAGGGTAAAGTTTTATGCAAACACCTTTACCGGAACTGTGTTCGTAACGGAAGACGGTGAGGTTATTTATTCAATACCTGATTTAAAAAGCACAGAACCGAATAGTATTGTTAGCGGTAATCATCGGCCTGTAGAAAAATCCACTCAGCTAAAATATGCAGATCAAGACCAAAGATGCAGGCTAAATATTTTTCATCATATATCAAACTTCTTGTACTCATATAACACCTGTTGCCGCTTAAAAAACCCTGGCATCCTGTCAGTAAATAAATCCCAGGACATAGAGGAGAAAGAATTAATATTAAAAGAGGAGTTTGTAGATGGAGAGATAGGTGAAATTAAGGGAGAAGGAAAATCCACAACAAAAGTAAATTATTTTAAAGGAAATAACCCATCGAAATGGAAGAGTAATATTTCAACATATGAACTGGCTGATTTCGGAGAAGTTT
Organism: Candidatus Jinrextremum sp.; assembly: GCA_039794405.1. Lineage (GTDB taxonomy): Bacteria > Planctomycetota > Brocadiia > Brocadiales > Brocadiaceae > JBDIVL01. The sequence goes on from JBDIVL010000012.1 coordinate 26,244, forward strand.
ACAGGGGAATAGGGTTGAAGCTGAGAGCTTACGGAAATAATGTGGAAAAACTGTTTTTTGTGAGGCCAGAAGTTGATCCAGGGAAAATCAAAATAAGATTGAAGGGGGCAGAAGAGATACAGGTAACAAATACCGGAGAATTGGAAGTAAAAACAAGACTTGGACTAGTAAGGTTTACGAAGCCTATGGCATATCAGGAAATTAACGGTAAAAGGTCTGAAGTTGCAGTTGAGTATAACATCCATAGAACGGGTGCCAGGGGGCAAGCAACCAGCGATTTGGACCTGAATCCAGAAGCTTCCAGACTGGGTTCAGAACTTCCAAATTCAAATATCGAAATCCAAAAACTACCATCCACATTCCACGACCCGAAAACTGAATGCATTTATGGTTTCAGAGTCGCTTCCTATGATAAAACAAGGGAACTGATCATCGATCCTCTTCTTGCCTCTACATATCTGGGGGGATCAGAAGACGATTACGGTCATTCCCTGGCAATCGATTCTGATGGAAATGTCTATATAACCGGTCAAACAAGATCCTCTAACTTTCCAAAAGTTACCGGCGCTTATGATACTTCTTATAATCGTGGTGATGGTGATATCTTTGTAGCAAAACTCAATAGTGATTTATCAAGGCTTCTGGTCTCTACCTATTTGGGAGGATCATCTGGTGACGTTGGGCATTCTCTTGCCTTAGACTCCAGCGGAAACGTTTATATCGCAGGCTGGACTTTTTCGCTGGATTTTCCAACAAAAAAAGATGCTTACGATACTTCTTACAACGGTGACAACGGGGACGGCTTTGTATCTAAATTGAATCACGATTTAACAAGCCTTCTTGCATCTACCTACCTGGGGGGATCTCATGATGATTATTGTTTCTCCCTTGCTGTGGACTCCAACGGAAACGCCTATATCACTGGTTCGACTCTTTCATTGAATTTCCCAACAACGAATGAAGCGTATAACATTTTTTATAGTTACGGCGGGGATGCCTTTGTATCAAAATTAAATGAAGATTTAACAAGTCTTCTTGCTTCTACATATCTTGGAAGTTTAGATAATGATACGGGTTATTCCTTAGCTACAGATCTTGATGGGAATATCTATGTGACCGGTGTAACGTATTCACCTTATTTTCCAGTGTCTGGTGGTGCATACGATACTTCATATGGCGGTGAAAGTGATACCTTTGTATCAAAATTTGATGAAGATTTGACAAACATCCTTGCATCTACATACATAGGGGGGTCAGATAAAGAAGGAGGCAATTCTTTAGCTATTGATCAGGAAGGGAATATCTATGTAACTGGCTATACTGAATCAAGGGATTTTCCAACTACTGCAGGCTCATACAATTCCTCTCCTGGTGGTTCTTATGATGCATTTATATCGAAACTTAACAAGGATTTAACAAGTCTCCTTGCATCTACCTATTTAGGAGGGTCAGAAGAAGAAGGCGGCAATTCTTTGGCTGTTAATCAAGAAGGGAACATCTATGTAACAGGTTATACAGAATCATCAAACTTTCCAACCACTACTGGTTCCTATAATACTTCTCTTAGCGGCTCGTACGACGGATTCGTATCAAAATTGGATAAAAACCTGACAACCCTCATAGCTTCTACTTTTTTGGGAGGCTCTTCTCAGGACTATACGAAATCTATCGCCATAGATCCGACAGGAATTGTATTTATCACCGGCTATACCGAGTCATCAAATTTCCCGGTCACTAAGGCCGCTTATGATAGCTCTCACAACGGTAGCAACGATGGTATTGTCTCAATGTTTGATAGTGACCTTTCTGTTACAACTATGAAAGTGGGTAGCATATCGGGCTATGTACTGGACACAAAAAAAACCCCTCTTGAATCTGTAAGAATACAACTTACAGGGAAAACAACTACAACCAAACTGACAACGGATTCTCGTGCAGATGGATTTTTTGAATTTACAAACTTAGAGGCGGATACATATATAATTACAGCAACCGGAAATGGATATAAAAAATCCAAACATAAAGTAAAACTTGAAGAGGAAGAAGATAAAAAGATAGAATTAAAAATGAAGAAAAAATGATAAGAATAAAACATGCCATACTATGACGAAAATTGAATATGAAAAAATAGACTCCCTTATTCAGCTTGCCATCCAGGAGGATATTGGAGAAGGGGATATCACAACAGAAAACATCATTCCGGGCGATTTGATTATAGAAGGAGTTTTTACTGCAAAAGAGAACGGAATTGTTGCCGGATTGCCCATTGTAGAATACTTTTTCTCAAAACTCGATAAAGATGTTTTTTTAAAGCGGATATCGAAAGAAGGGACCCTTGTTCAAAAGGGTGATACGCTTGTGACGGTGCATGGCAGCGCGAGAACAATCCTTACCGGCGAGCGAATTGCCTTAAACTTCCTTCAAAGGCTTTCAGGGATTGCGACATTGACAGCACAATTTGTCGAACATATAATGCCACTAAAAACTCCCATTATGGATACTAGGAAAACCGTTCCTGGTTGGCGGTATTTGGAAAAATATGCAGTTGCAGCAGGCGGCGGTGTTAACCACAGAATGGGGCTCTATGACCAGGTACTGGTGAAAGATAATCACCTGGATATTATGAAACAGAAAAACCATAAGGCTAATATCGTTAAAAAAAGGGGTTCTGAAAGTCACGCCTCTCATATGAAAGACAAAAAATTTCAGAAAACGGAGGGGACACCTCACAATGCCCTTTCCGATAAGAATAGTGGAGAATCATCCCGGAACGGCGCTTTCCCTCATATCAGTATTATCGAGAACGTCGTGTCCTTGGTAAAACAGAAAATAAAAAGGGACATTTTGATTGAGGTAGAGACAAGAACACTGGAAGAAGTTATGGATGCCCTTAGGGCAGAAGTAAATATCATATTATTTGATAATATGAACCCCCGGCAATTAAAAGAGGCCGTCACGGTGGTGAAAGACTGGAGGTCGGCAAAAAACACACATTGGCCGCTGACAGAAGCATCAGGAAACATAACACTGGAGAATGTGCAGGTTGTAGCCCAGACAGGTGTAGACAGAATTTCTATTGGCGCTATCACCCACTCGGCAAAAGCCCTCGATATTTCATTAGAAATAATGTAATGTTTTTATGCGTTTTTACGGATTTTGATTTTACTTGTTCCCTCCTGATAAATCGAGTTTTCAAGTGAATTCAATTCTTGTCTCTCATCATCAATAGCCAGGTAGGACGGGCAATATCTGTCAAAAAAATCCCAAGGTTCAAAGAAGTTGATGGGTAAATTAGTGGGCCCATCCATTCATCCACCCATTCGCCCGAAAGTTCAATTTTGGCAGGCGAGACCACCCTACCTCGATGATTCCCAAAAGATTCTATAAAAAATTTGACATTCTCCATGGTTGTGATATAATCCGGCGCAAGTTTACATCCTTTAACCTTATTATGAGGAGAAATTCTGACATGAGGAAGTTTGTAATAAGTTGTATGGGTGTTTTTCTGATACTGTGGGGTTTGAATACCGACGCTCCGGCATCCGACCTGAATCATGGCAAAAAACCAAAGGCCGGCAATATTTTGATGACCAATGTCAAGTCTCTGAATTATGAAGATATTGCAGATGATGAAATTAAACTTAGAATGGTGGTAGATAGGGTTACAACCTCATCCGGTGAGTATTATGATGCACAATTCCACGCCGAAGGCAAGCCATTGGAAGACGTTGAAATAGTTCGAATAAAGACACCTAAGGGTAAGAATATGGTATTGAGAAACCCTGTGGGTCTTTCTTATATGGAAATCGAAGCCTACAATATGAGCATCGGAGATTTCCAGAAGAAATTTCCAGAAGGAAAATATCAGATTAGCCTTTCCCCTAGAAAATACGGGGATGTAACATATGATATGGCATATGATTTCCCCACAACCCCCGTAGTTACCAGTCCTGCAGACAATGCTACAGACGTGTCATTAGCTCCCACCTTTGAATGGGAATCACTGGCTGACGATGACGTTGATGGCCTCCTTTTGATTCTTTTAACACAAGATTTTTCTGAAAATACTCTCGAACTGATAAGATATTTACCGAAAGAAACGACTTCCTTTTCTGTCCCCGAAGGTTTCCTTGAAGCGGATACGGAATATGAATTAAATGTGGTAGCATATAAAGCCTTCGGTGAAAATGCGTATATGACGGGCGTCCGGTATATTTCTTTCACTACAGCTTCAGCCCCTCTTGCGGAGTAATAAATGCAAGAAACAACAATTTTCTGCGTGTGCATGACTGACTATAATCAAAGGGGAAGGTGTCTTCCAATTCCCTGAAGCAGATAATTGGCAATAACAATTGTACAGAGATGCCGGGTTAGCTGGGAATAAGGATGTGATACGAGGTATCATCATCCTTATTCCATTTATGGAGAACGACTCCAAAATTGGCGGGAATATCCCAATCATTCAATTTTGCTTCAGATAAACTCTTCATGTGTGGCATTCGAGATCGACGACAAGTACCGGTTTTTGCCAAAACCATTTCGATCCAATCCTTCATGTAGAACCCTCATTTGGCAGGAGATGGCTACCCTACCTCGATGATTCCCAACAAATTCTATAAAAACATAGGACTCATTTATCCTATAGAACAAAAATCTGACATTCTCCATGGTTGTGATATAATCCAGCGCAAGTTTACATCCTTTAACCTTATTATGAGGAGAAATTCTGACATGAGGAAGTTTGTAATAAGTTGTATGGGTGTTTTTCTGATACTGTGGGGTTTGAATACCGACGCTCCGGCATCCGACCTGAATCATGGCAAAAAACCAAAGGCCGGCAATATTTTGATGACCAATGTCAAGTCTCTGAATTATGAAGATATTGCAGATGATGAAATTAAACTTAGAATGGTGGTAGATAGGGTTACAACCTCATCCGGTGAGTATTATGATGCACAATTCCACGCCGAAGGCAAGCCATTGGAAGACGTTGAAATAGTTCGAATAAAGACACCTAAGGGTAAGAATATGGTATTGAGAAACCCTGTGGGTCTTTCTTATATGGAAATCGAAGCCTACAATATGAGCATCGGAGATTTCCAGAAGAAATTTCCAGAAGGAAAATATCAGATTAGCCTTTCCCCTAGAAAATACGGGGATGTAACATATGATATGGCATATGATTTCCCACCAACTCCCGTAGTTATCAGTCCTGTTGCCGATGCTACAGACGTATCATTAGCTCCCACCTTTGAATGGGAATCACTGGCTGATGATGACGTTAATGGCTTCCTTTTGATTCTTACAACACAAGATTCTGCAGAAAATAGTCTCGAATTGATAAGATTTTTACCGAAAGAAACAACTTCCTTTTCTATCCCCGAAGGTTTCCTTGAAGCAGATACGGAATATGAATTAGATGTGGCAGCGCGTAAAACATTCGGTGAAGACGCATTTATAACAAGCGTCCGGTGTATTTTTTTCACTACAGCTTCAGCCCCTCCTCCGGGAAGTTGGGTGCCATAATATACGTTTGGATGACTTAGTATTTTTTCGCTACAGCTTCAGCTCCTCTTCCGGGGTGATAAATGCAAGAAATAACATTTTCCGCGTGTACATGACTTGACGGTAATCAGAGGAGAAGGTATCTTTCAATTCCCCGAAGCAGATAATTGGCAATAACGGTTGTACAGAGATGCCGAGTTAGCTGGGAATAAGGATGTGATACGAGGTATCATCATCCTTATTCCACTTATGGAGAACGACCCCAAAATTGGAGGATTGGGAATATCCCCAATCCTCCAATTTTGCTTCAAAGGAATCAATAATAAAATCCGAGTTATTTAACGCAGAGCCTGCGGTATTAAAGATCGCAAATAGATAAAACTTTAAACACTATCTTCATTTTTACCGGAATTAAGAGAAAGGGAATGAATTATGAAATGTAGAAGATTACCGTTATTATTAATGTTGTGTAGCATATCAATAATACTGCTTGGTATGCCGGAACGGTCAGAGGCAGGGAAAAAGGAAAAGGAATTTGTAGGTACATACTTTACGCTAGGTGATGAAGATGGAATATCTACACCAGTAATCGTACAAATCAGGAAAGACGGAAGTTACACCACGGTGTTTGGAATACAGAATACTACATTAGCTGGAATTGTTTTTACCAACGATGTAGGCATATGGGAAAAAAAAGGTAAAAACCAGATTAAAGCGAAAACATTTTCCATATCAGCCTTACCGCCGACTGAATCATCCTCCGGAGAAGTGGTGGGTAACTGTATAGCCGATCATACAATAACATTTACTAATAATTTTCAGGAAATCAATTTAACGGTATCCGGTAAGTGTTACGCGCCTGATGTGAATCCAGTAGATCCAGGCGATGCGCCAGTTACCGCCGAGTTTAGTGGTAGCTTTCAAGGCAAACGGCTTCATATACCTTAAAGAGTGAAAAGAAAGAATATTGGGATGATTTTAGTGCAATTGCCCTGCCCCCTTACGGATAATTGTAACTGGCAAACACTTTTTAAAATAGTGAAATAGTGCTGGATAATCGTATATGTCTATTGAAAAAATAAAACTTTGCCCAAATTGTGGATCGGAGTATTATGCACATGTTTTGGCATGTGCTGACTGCGGCGTTCCTCTGATAATGCCGGAAGAGATGGAAAAAGAGGGAAGTAAAAAAACAGACACTGCCGTGCCTCTCAACGAAGAATGGGTTGCGATCAGAGAAGAAGGGAAAGAAGGCATCCGGGAGTTAGCGGACTTACTTTCAAGAAACGGTATTTTTTGTAAAATTGCATTGGCCCCTGGTTGCAGTACGGGAAAGTGTGGATGCCGATATCTTCTTTTGACAGCAAAAGGAGATGCCTTTGCCGCACACGATTGTATTGAAGAATTCCATACACAAAAGCATCCTGAAATCAAGACTTCCCAGGAATGGGAATCTCAGGGAAGATGCCCTGCTTGCGGTTACCGTGTAAGTCCCGATACGAAAGAATGTCCTGATTGCGGACTGTTGTTAATCAGTGAAAAGTAATCGCTCAAGTTCCTTTTCTGAGTACTCTTCGCCAAGTTCCAGGAAATCGAAAACAATGATATTTTTCGTCAAACTAACTTCTCGCACCAATGGTGCGAATTTTTCGTTTTTGTTACTGAAATATCTTTTCAGGATTTGAAAATACTTCTACAATTCTGTCTTTATGTTTCTTGTTTGTTTTTATATCTTTCGTAATGGCAAAGATGTATCTTTGAACATTTCCATTCAGATAGAATTTGTCAATTTGAAAGATTCGCCCCTTTTGTTCCCCCTTCCTTCTGCCTACTAATTACTGAACAAACCAACCTCTCACAGTATATTATTGCAAGTTCTTTCTGCGGCTCCTTTTTCAGACTTTCATAATCTGGGTGATCTTTCATGAATTCCAGGAGCCATTCCTTTGGAGTGCTCTGATAACCATCGTAAAAGAAATCGAACAATTCTAAAGGACTCTTGGCTTCTTTACCCTGCTTTATATAAACGCCAAAGAAAGTATCAGGGTGCCTCTTGTACGCAGTAAACTCTTCATCAGTCAGAGGACTGGTAGCAATGATTGATCTGCCATCCATAAGCCTATAAGCACCATAAACCATTTTATCTGATTCTGAAACACAGGCAGTTGCCAGTTCTCCTACCACTTCTGTTCCATCCTTCGAGGGTATTACGTATCTCTGACCAACCTTAAGTCTTGATATATTTTTATTAAAAGCAAACTCCGGTATCTCTCCGTCAAATGTAGAAGGTATTTCATAATGATCCCTCATGGATTTTATAAGCTGCTGCATATCAGCGTGTCTTTCGCGTGAACGTAAAGCATCTCGAATATTTGAGTATTCTGTATCGACCTTGAAATCGGGTAGCTTGAAACCCTCTGATAGCACAGTCCAGCCGTGATGAGTTGAATCAAGATTATAATGGCATGGGTGATTGGTTACGAAAACATATGCTTCTGGAGCAGGATTACCTTTAATTATCAACGTTCTCTCTTTGTGTCTGAGGCTTTTAAGCGACTCCTTCAACCATTTAATATTTTTCTCCCTGTCCCCATCATCTGGTACATTAACATCAATGAAGACTACTCTTTTGTGGTTAGCCTCTTTCTTTAAAGCATTATAAAGCTGATTACTTATTATTGCATGTCCTTTGCCAGCCTGCCGTGACTTCGCTTCGATAGAATACTTGTTCCCTGTCTTTCTACAGGTCGCGGTAAACTCACAGTGTGTTCTGGATACATCATTCTCATTCTCGAATTCAAGATCGAATCCAGCTTTGATGCACGCCGCCGCCGCATAGGTTTCATAATAGGCACCGCTGAACTGTTCCTTATCTTTAAGTCGCTCAATAAGTCTCGCCTGAATCTTAATATTATGGGCGAGCAAATAGAGGTTGTATGCAAGCCCCAAATATGCAGCTACTGCACCAATCATGGGAGCATTGTATACTTCCCCTGGTTTCTCGATAGTTTCCTGCTGATATAGGCAGACTTTATTGTACCACTGGAGAATTGGGTGTCGCTCCTCAAAGGGCTTTGCTATTTCATCATTTCCCCAGTTGCTGCCAAGCACAGCTTTTATGTAATACATCAAGAAATCATGAAAGGTATTCCATTTTTTGGACCAATATAGCCTATCTCCAACAGCAACGATCCGGTATCCCTTATGTAACAAAGATATGATAGGGCGTCCCAGTCCCTGTTGCAGTTCACGTTGCTTCTGAAGAGCCTGTATTTCCTCAAACTTCTTCTTTATTTCGCCATATGGTATATCAGGTTTTGTACGCTTAACGTATATTCTTTTACAGCATTTTTTGAACTTTTTACCACTTCCGCAAAGACAGGTATTATTTCTTCCGATCTTTATTTTTGACGGCATAGCTTTTCTTGCTTTAACTTTACTTACCGGCTTTTTCCCATGTAAACCGTTTCTTAAGGTCATTACAAAAACTATAACTAATTTTATGATCATGCTGAAGTCTGCCTACAACTATACCTGGAGCTATACCAATGTCAGTGGCAAATTCCTGTATAACTGTTCGGCTATATCTTACGGACTGTATAAACTCCCTGTACTGTTTCGGTGGAATCAAAAAATCAGTAGCAAACTTGTTGGCCTCATTTTCCTTGGAGTTTTTGCCTTCTTCCTCAATAAATACTTCCTTTTTGCCATGCAAAAGGATATGACCTGCTTCATGGAAGAAGCTGAACCACAGTTGATCGTCACTTTTATAGCGAAGGCTCAGTTGAATGACTGCTTTTTGAGGGTTTAGCCACCACGTTGCACCATTTACCCTTATTTGGGGGAGTTCTGGTATAAAGGTAATGGCAATGCCAGATTCAGTACATAGACGAATGATTTCTGGCTGAAATATTTCTGGTGGATGTATTGTAAGGGAACGAATCTGGTTAAGGGCACTTCTAAACTGGTTTTCATTAAAAGGCTTACAAACAATTTTTTGCGCTTCCAATTCACCTTTCCGCAGCCACGAAGCTAATGCACCGGGATGACTTTGGAAGATATGAGATTTACGAAACGAAACCTGAGGACCGAGCCATTTTTCCTTCCACCTCTCAGGCGAGGCAACACCAAAAAAATTCAAAACCTCTTGTAACTGTTGCACCTTATTTTTACAAGGTTTGATCCAATTTAGTTTAATCATAGCCTTGAGTGGTAATTCATCCAGCCAGCTTATTTGCTTTTTCAAGCGCTCTTCCTCATTGAGTCGAGCCAGGGTCTCCTGATAGTTTCGTTCCAGATTATTCCAAAAACCAGCAGGGATACCAAGAACACGTTCTAGCTGTAATGCTGTATCTGAGGTAATTGATGCCTTGCCTTTAATAATCTCGTTAATGGTTTTTTTTGGTCTGCCAGTCCGTTCGGCAAGTTCTGCTTGTGACATGCCGATCGCTTCAATTGTTTCCAAAAGCGTTTCGCCGGGAGGTACGGCATAATTGGGTAAAAACTTATCTTCCACGTCACTAATCATGGGTGTCCTCCATGCCAATAATGGTAATTTCAGTTACTTTTGTCCAGTCAAGTTCACCACCAGACTTCATGGGTACCGGGTTATTTGCAGGTTCAAAAATAAGCCGATAGGGATGATCTAAATCCACCGAAAGCTGCCCTTTACGATTGTGAAATAGCTCATGGCAACGAGCCTGGGGAAGCTTTCTTATATCTTCTAATACATTTGTGGCCCTAAGTTCATTCAGTCGTCTCTTGAGCAATTTGCTCCGCAGAGGGCCATATCTTTTTATCATAAGTTTTTCATCATTACATAATTTTTCAAGTTTAGTCGTCTTGAATAATATAATCATATTCTGGATTATATGTCAATTTTATTAACTAAAAAGGTTAATAATATTATCACTTTAAATTAACTACATGAATTTACCACTATCTTAATTTCTACCTTCTTCAGTCTATAAAGTTTATAAACAAGCTGGTTAATGTGTTTTTCGCTCCCTTCCATCCAGATTGAAATTAGTTTTGGTCATTTGGGAATTCACTCGGAATATTTCCATATTGCAACGCAGCATCGCATATTCCTAAAATCGTTTCTGGATATTTAGCGGGAATTTTTGAGTTTTGTGCAAAAACTGGAAGAATGTCTTTTTCAGGATCGGGTTCGTTCTCTCTGCCATATTGGTGTGGATGATTGGTAAATAATATCAGATTATAAGGTTTCGGTTCTTCCTCCGATTTGCCACCTATTCGATCTAGTGTTTTTAGTATCTCTTTAAACCAAGGCTTATCAAAAATTTTTCTCGGATATGGTGGTAAATTAAGATCTATAAAAATTACATAAGGATAACAGGTTGGTTTCTGAATTGCCTCGTTCAAAAGGCTTCCAATTCTTACCTTGATTAAAGGATAAGGTTCATTTTGACCACTAAATTTTAAAACATCTTGACGGTGACAGCTTTTTGCCTCAACTGAAATCTTTTGGCCTGTAAGCTTATGTGTTGCTATAAACTCAGGATGTTTTTTAGTTTTATCGGTTTCATCTTCATATTCGATATCAAATCCTGCACGAATACATGTTGCAGCAACAACCAATTCATATCTTGCCCCTTGAAATTGGTCTTTATGCTTTAATCTATCTACAATTTTTCTTTGAAGAGCAGCGTGGTGTCTGAGAATATATACGTCATAAGCGAGTAAAAAATATGCTGCTGTAACTCCATTTGGTATGGCATAAATCAATCCGCTTTTATCCTTTTCTTGCTTATTTTGGAAACGGCACAATCCATCATACCATTTGAGGATTGGATGTCTCTCATCATAAGGCTTGGCTATTTCAGAGTTACCCCAGTCATTACCCAAAACCTTCTTTATGTAATCAAGTAAAAAATCTGGAAATGTTTTCCATGTTCTTGACCAATGTAATTCACTTCCAACGGCTACTAATTTGTATCCTTTAAAATCACTATGAATAATAGGGCGTACTTTGCCATAATTTTGTTCTCTGAGGCTTTCCTTTGCAATGTTATCCTGAGTTTTTTTTAGTATTTCATCGTAGACCTCGGACGGTATACCTTCAACATACCGATTATTCGATGTATTTTTAGTATGACAACATTTTTTATATTTCTTTCCACTACCACAAGGACACGGAGTGTTTCTACCAAGATTATTTGTGTTTTTGTTCATAATTTCTAAGCCACTTTACTGCTTCTTTATCTGCCATTTAAACCCTATTTTTCTCATCTTTTAATTCTTTTTGTGACAGTTTTCTTTTTTAGGAGTATAATATGGATCAAATAAGTTAGGAATAACAATTCTCGGAAAGCCTGTAAAGATTTTATCCCCTTTCTTTACGATTCCTTTAATGGTTTAAAAGTTTTGTAGAGCATATTTAAAATTTATTTATAATGTCAGTAATGATTTTTTCTAATCGATAGTAATCTTCATAATAATCGATGTAAGCGTCAAAAGCTCTTTCAGTGTCAGGTGTATGAATATGAATTTCTAAAAGTGAATTTGTCCCGGCTAAACTCCATACTGAAGGATCTATCTGCAACTTTAAACCGAGAGGATTGTGATTATGTTCAATAAGTTTATTTCTCGTTTCAGAAAATCTGCTCACAAAATTCTTTTCTGCATGTTGGTCGTCTATTAGTCGTAAAGTTTTTAACAAATCGACACATTTTTTACCATGATGATACATCCCGTATAAACTGACCCCAATTAGCTCATTAAGATGCAGCATTTTCAAGCTGTCTCCAAAAGTTTCATTGATACATGTTACTTTATTGAATCTTAACTGTTCAAAACTAAAATAAAAGAACTTAAACGAATCGTACAAAAAACGATAATTTTGTCTTTCCTTATTCCAATTATTACTAAACGATCTCCATTTATTGTTCCAATTATCTTCAAAATTGCCTAAGATAACCTGTTTCCCTTGATTTTTTTGAAATCTATCAAAAACGTATTCGTCTCCAAAGATTGTGCAACGAGAAACATTATCATCCACTTTAACAATTGTCGTTAAATTTATTAATTGTTGAATATCAGGATTTTCCATCCTATTTATTTCCTTCTACTATTTTTATCTCTTCTTCTGTTAATCCATAGAATTTATATGCCATCTGGTTAATCTGCCTTTCCAGCGCCAATGTGCCGGCATCAGGGTCTTTTTGCTTTGCGGTGAGGATTGGTCAGCGAGAGAATCTAATTATTCCTTATCTGTGTCTTTGAGGACTGGTATTGGAATTTGCTCAAAATATTGAGGTTTGACCTCAATAAAGCCACCGCTTCTAACAACACAAATTGTCTTCAAGAAATACCAGACCGCTTTTGAGTTTAGAAGACCTAATAACCATTTTGCATCTGTCGGTAAGAAAACCGCCGGAGCATTGAGGTACGTTCCGCTCATATCATAGGCAAATTTGTTGAAATTTTGAAGGTTGGGGAACATTACTTTCGGTTTTGCAAACAGGTCATAATAAGCACAGTTTCTAAGTTCCCACCAGTATTCACCCCTGTCATATCGTTTTTTAGCTGCTCTTGTCAATGGATGGTGTCAGCCATTTCTTGATGTCTTTACCCTCAAAAACAGGTTTGATGTGTTTGCTGTTTCCTAAATCTTTTTTTGTTATAAAAGCGTCGTTCAATGCTGTCTTAATGCCGTAATAACATTTACCGAATACCTCTCTCAATTTCTTATGTTTAGTTATCTTTTCTGATAGCTCAGCTTGTCCCTGACGATCAAAACTCCATAAATGCTGCTCCAGCGCTGATCTTGGTAAAATTGTTGATAAAGCAAAATACCTCTTCATTTTTGAGAATATTAAAAGACTTCTCGTAAAAGTAAGAGAAAATATCGCCACCAGGGGCAAATACGGAATAGGCAGCCTTAAGGTACATTTTCTGATCACCCAATTCTTCGGCCCTGATATACGGTGGATTCGCAATCACAATATCAAATCCACCTTTTTCGTAAAACACCTCCACAAAGTAGAGTTTCCAGGCAAAAAACGGTTTTATTCTTAACCCGTAGGTAAACTCATGCAGTTGATTCTCAACCTTTTCAAGATCAAAGCCTGTCTTCCTGTAAAGCATTTCTTTCTCTTTAGCAATGGTTTCGTTTCTTTCTTTTTCGTTGGGTATACCAAGGTACTTATTCTTCTCAATAGCCTGCAATTGATTAAAATAGTCTGCCTTTTGCTTTTTCAGTTTTGTCTCAAACATCGCTATGATCAGGTCGTCTACCTCTTTTTTTAAGCCCTCTTTTTTATCCCTATCCGGCTCGTTTTGATATTCATTTTTCTTTTGCTGGAACTGCTTAACGAGTCCGTTCAATTCATCTTCGTCGCTAAAAAGTTTATGTTGTTTATATTTATCGTCAGCATCAAGGTCTATCTCCATAAATTCTGAAATCAGGCTGTTGCCCTGCATGATCTTGAAATCAAGATTTGGCAATGGCTCTATGCCCCAGTTTTCCTTTGTATTGTCAATCTTTTCATCTACTAAAAGGGCGATAAAGCACCGTAGTTTGGCTATCTCTACGGCAATTTGCTGGATATCCACGCCGTAGATATATCGTTGGATAAGATACAGCTTCCTGCCATAATTGAGATTCTTTTCTGCAAACATTCCATCAATCTGCACCTTCAATTTCTGCTTTACCATCGGATCAGGTACACCTTCCTCCACTGCTTTTATTTGTGCCTCCTTCCAGCGTGTATTATTGCGGTCAAGTTTGGAAGGGATAAACACAAGCTTATGTAAGACACCCATAGGAAAAGTACCTGTTCCAACCGCCGGATCAACTACCCGCAGGTCTTCAATGAGTTTAACGATTCTTAAAGTATCTTGTTCGTTAAACGGATTAGCTTCATTTTCTTTGGAAAAAAGCGATTCCAATTTGTTTTCCATATCGGCAACATCCTGCAGGTGGGTTTTAAAATATTCTTTTAACGACTGTATTACCATGTAGTCCACGATTTCGCGCGGGGTGTAATAACTGCCGGTCGCCTTACGTGCGGTGATTTTGGTTTCTTGGTTAAAGCTCGCCAAAAGATTCTCAAATACCTTGCCCAGGAGTTCCGGATCGAGAGCTATTTCCCAGTCGTCGGGGTCGTTTTCGTCAATGGTAAAATTGTAAGAGGATAAAATATCTATCAGTCCTCTGACTTTGTATTTTTTATTCTTGGTGCCATACTCTTCATTCAGATCGACGTTTGTTTCACCAGAGAAGAAAAGGAAGTTCGGGACGCTTAAGCCCGTTTCCTTATCAGTGAAGCCATCTACACGAATTTTGATATTTTTCCCATTTTTCGCCTCGCGCCTGTCCAGACAATCAAAAAGACCACCGTTCAAAAATGGGATATCTCTAAAGATTTCGAGCATATCTTCCTTATTTTTGAAATAATCCTCATAGCGGTATATGCTGTGGTCCATATAATCTTTATTTCTTCCCTGAAATGATTTTGAGAAGCGGAATTTTCTATCCCTTATTTTCGTGTTCAGCGTGGCGAAGAACAGGTTCTGTAGGATTGCCTTATAGTATGTAGTCTTGTCTGAAGATGCGTCTTTTAACAGGGTTGAGATATTTCCCTGGTTAAATAATGCCTGTGATATGAGTCCCCGTTCTTTCATAAACCAGATGAAGATAAGACGGGTTATCATTCGTATTACAGCGATATTTCTGCCGTTCTCTTCTCTTTCTGCGTCTTCCGGAAATTTGGTATGCTTAACAGCCCAGAAATACCAGTTGGCAATATCGCTATAAAATGCCTTTGTTACCTTTTCAACGGAGAATGCCTCTTTAATTTTATCAAGAGACGAAAAATCACCGTTACCAATTCGGTCCAAAAAGGTCTTATTGGTAAGTTCCTTACTGACAAAATAGGTGAAACGGCGGAATTCGCTCCAATCCCGGCGAGTGCCTGAATAGTTGGCATAAATGAGACTGAAACGGAAATTGCCCTTCTGGTCATAGAAGATAAATATCCCTGCGTCATATTGCCCCTCTTTCAGAATTTTCTTTCCTTCTTTATACTGCGCCTTCTTACCGCTTCTTTCTGTGAGATCTTGAGTAGTTTCAAAGGCGCAGATGATCATTTGTTCATTGCCTGAAAAGTCAATTTCGCCTAGTTTTACACCGTTTCTCAGGTTTCCATTGTCATTCTGGTTTAGTTCTTCTTTTTTTGGTGCAAAGGCGCGGTTTTTATTGCGGAAGAAATGGACAAATTTTTCCAGGTTAAAATCTTCAATAATATTCTCTAAAATCTCTCTGCTCATTATATCTGTCTAAAATAAATATTGAAAAAAGCCTTAAGCGGGTAGGGGATAAAAATTTAACCACAAAGGACACAAAGATTTATCACAAAGAGCATGAAGCTAATCATTAAGGACGAGAAGAAAAGAAGCACACAGTTTATAAAGTTCCGTTTATTACCCTTTGTATTCCATCTTTTAGTTTGATGACATTAAAATTCATCAGTAACCCTAGTTTATAATTTCCTAACTTTAAATAAGTAAGAGTTTGTGCAAGGTGAATATTATTTAGTGCGTCAACACTTTTTATTTCAATCACTAGTTTATTTTCTACTAACAAATCTATCCTGTAACCACATTCTAATCTTACTTCTTCAAAAAACAGCGGCATCGGTTTTTCTTTTTCGACAAAAAGTCCTGATTTCCCAATTTTGTAATACATACACTCTTTGTATGCACTTTCCAACAAGCCAGGACCAAGTGCATTATGAACTTCTATTGCTATTCCTATTATCTTATGTGAAAGTTCGTTTTCCATCATTGTGTTTCTTGTGGCTTATTTTGTAGACTTTTAACCGCAAAGGACACAAAAGGTTTTTCTTCGTGTCCTCTGTGGTTAAACTTTGTGCCCTTTGTGGTTAAATCTTTTTGATTTTCAATCGCAATAATAATCTCTCTTGCAAGATTCTTCTGCCGTTCCTTTTCTTTTTGCAAATAGTCTTCACCGAGTTCCTTTTTTAGCGCTGATATTTCCTCAACAGATTTTCGGCATCTGACATCATTGGTATTTTCAAGATTGGCAATCCGTCTCAGGGTATAGTCAGAAAGCGTGCCGTAGTCCAGAATATCTTCCCTCAAAGTTCTCAGGAAATCCAAATGCGGCAGCAATTCTTCCCAGGGTTTCTTTATGAAGGTGTTAATATTACTTAATGCTTTTTGCTCTAAGCTTACTTCACTGGGGGGACTATGCCGGTATTCTCTGAATATTTTTACCTTTTCATAATTCTCCCAGAATGAAATGCTTAAAGGCAGTCTGGTTTCGTTTTTATTACATGCGACAATATCAAATACTTCTTCAAGGGTTGTTTGATTTATCCCGCTTTCTTTTCCGGCATCATATTTTACATGGTGGATATACATCCTTCCCTTTTTGAAGAAAACCAAAAGCTCGTTTTCACCAGCTCTTTTTGCAACTTTTACTCTGGGAGGATAATTTTTTAAATCGTCAATAAGTTCAGGATTTTCCTTTTTGATTTCTAAATATTTGGCTAGTACCATGGTATAAAAACTTTCTTGTTCCATGTTATCTGGGTTTTGCTGGATTCTTTCGTAAAGTCCGGCAGGTGTTGGCTCCTCATCAATGTCGAAAATCTTGGCATCTTCGCCTAAGGTATTATGGATCAAAAACATCTTGTTACAGGCGATTTCACGCGATTTAACCAACTCCGAGCCTTTTTCGGTTGGGAAGAAATTCACAATGTAAAGCTCGTCAAAAACCTTTTTACTGATACGGTTTATACGGCCTACACGCTGGATTACCCGGACAGGATTCCATGGGATATCGTAATTAATCACCATTCCGGCGCGGTTCAGATTAAAGCCTTCAGATATCCTGTCTGTGGTGAGTAAAATATCATATGCATCCTCTTGTTGATTATGCGAGGCGTTAAAATTTTTAATGATCTGGGATATTTTATGTACCGATAGATCTCCAGCTACAACTAAGAGTCTTTCACTGAAGTGTTTTTCAAGGTTGGGCTCAAGGTATTTTACGGTATCTAGGTATTCAGAAAATATTATTAATTTTCTTTTTGGTTCGCCTTTGTTTGGTTTCTGTTTTAGAATGTCTTTGATATTTTTTAATAAACAATCCACTTTGGGATCGTTCTCAACCAAATTTAAGACTGACAGTTCTTTCTGGATATTGTCAAAAAGAGCCAAATCCGCTTTTATGTGGGCAAGGAAGTCATCTTTGTATGTAAATTTATTGACTTCATAAATCTCATGATTTTTGGGATAATCTCCGTTTCTTATCTTCTCAGAGTAATCCTTCAAATACTCCTCAATTTGTTCCATGTCCAAGTCATATATTTTTTCCAAAAGAGAGCGGTCAAGGATATATTTATCTGTTTTCTCAATAAACGTTAAGGCATTTTCTGTAATTTTCAGGAAATTCTTAATACTTTGTCTGAAAGAACCGAACGAACTCTCAAAGCGTTTAACCAGCAATCTCCGCATAAAGTCGTATAAGTTACGCTGTTGAATATATTGAAAATTTTCCTTTTCTGTTAATTTCTCGCCAGCGATTTTTTCCCGCTCTGTTTTGTATTCAAAGGGACGATAAATTGCACCCTTGAACTGCCCACCCTCGTCAGGGTCGCCGAAATAGTTACGAATAATCCTGTCGTAAAATGCTGACTGTTCTTTGGTCAACTCAAAAAACCATTCTTTAGGGTCTTCAATCCTGGACAGATTTTTAACTTCGTCTTTGTAGTAAGGATTTTTCTGCAGGTCAAGGCGGTTGCGTCGGATGGTAACCGGTTCTATCACATCCCTGATTTGCTTTGCAAGATAGTGAGATCGCTTTTTTATTTTTACTAAATCTATTGGTAGCTCTCCAAAAAGTGCCGAATAATAATTCTCTGCCTTTTTTCTCTTAGATTCATGTGGCGAGTTCCAATATTTTTTTATGTAACCAAGCCTGTCAAAAATACTTTTAAACTCGGTAAACTTACCGACAAGGTTGTTTTCCAAAGTTATTGACGATTTCTTTGGCGTAATGAAAAGCTTTAGTAAAGATAGAATATCACCGGGTCTGTTATTAAAGGGTGTAGCGGTAAGCAAAATAACAATCCTGTTGCGGCAGATATTTTTCAAATATTCATAATCTTGTGTATCCTGATTTCTAAAACGATGCGCTTCGTCCACAATTACCGCATCAATATCTTTTGCTTTGTTTACAAAGTCTGCAATGTTTTCCAAATCGCCCAATGATCGGACTTCCCAATCATAAAGCCCGAATTCTTCGGTATATTTTTTCCATCCGGAGTTTTTGTTCCTATCTCCAACGAGACCCGGCGGACAAATAACAATACCGCGCCTTTTTAATTCTCTTGCAACTGCACAGGCAATGATTGTCTTACCCAAACCGACGACATCAGCAATAATTACCCCGTTGTTATTTTCAATAATTGCAAGTGCTTGTTTTACAGCATCGAGCTGATATTGATATGGTGTGTAGCCGTTTTCTTCCAATGTTTTAATAAGCGATTGGCCGACCGCCTTTTGTTCAAATGAATCAAGGTACGTTTTCAGTACCAGAACAAACGCCTCAAACGGAGTAATATCTTTAACGAGCGTCTTATTCTCAATTATGTCTATTAATCCTCTTTTAATAACATCATCTTCGGTTATTTTTACTGCCTCGTCCCATAAGCTATTAAAATACTCTTCAGCATCGTCAAAACCAAAATCGCTTATTTCAACGTTAAACTCTTCCTGTGTGGTAATACCAGCCTTTGTCAGATTACTGCTACCAGTGATAAATAAATTATTCCTGCCAACCTGCCCTTCTTCTAATTTAAATAGATAAATCTTGGAGTGATTTGGATTGTATGTCTTCCGGATGATGAGCTTGTTCTCGCTGATAAGTTTGATAAAATATCTGACTTGCAGATAAAATTCTTCTGTATCAAAATCCTCTGTATTGAGCGATTTTTTTACTGATTGCAAGAATTTGTAACATTTTTCCTCATCGGATAATTGATTATTCTGCCCAGAAAATTCTAGAAGGCCAAAATTTGTTTTATCAACATAGAGGCCGACTAAAACCTTCAGATTTACATCGGGTTTTTTTCTCAGCCCTTCATATAATTCCCTTATTCCAGAAAAATAGAAAAACCCCACTAAAAACTTTAATTCATCGCTTTTTTGAATCAATTCAATTAAACGTTTTTTTAAGTTTTTGGCATTATGGTTGGTAATAAAATTTTTCATATTTATCTTTAGTCCAAATCTTCCAAGATAAAATCATTTAGTTTGCCTATCGTCATGAAGATAGCGGGAATATTAAAACCCTTAAATATATTATTTCAACCTGGCATACTCAAAATAAATATCAATTCCACTTTCCCGATTTTATCAAGTAAAATTAGTGATTGAATTTTTGGGGGCATTTTAACATTAACGAAAATTATATGCAATTTTTAAAACTGACATGTGGGCTTTCTTATCGTAAACTAGGTAAAGTAACAGATGAAAACTGGAAACAAATAATGGAGTGGTTAAATAGGGTAAGGAAAAATGAAAAACAAACAAAAAATCCCAATATCTTTTTACAGATATTGGGATTCTTTATAGTGTTATTATAATTATATTGAGCCGGTTACTCTGTATTCTTTTATATACTATAACTGTTTAGTTGGTTCTACTTTAAAATAAGAGTACGCTTTTAAATAAATTTATAATTTAACAACTTTTGACGCCTTGTAACCTCTTTGGTCTTTAATGACCTCAAAGTCAACCTTATCTCCTTCGGCGAGGGTTCTAAACCCACTACCCTGGATCTCGGTCTGATGCACAAAAACATCTGCTCCGTTATCCTGAGTGATAAAACCAAAACCTTTTTTGTCATTAAACCATTTTACTGTTCCACTTGCCATATTAATCACCCCCTTTTAGCATTTAAAATAAGAAAACAAAAAAAGGCTACAATAGTTGTAACTATTGTAGCCTTATTATTACATCAAAAAATCTTAACACAAATTTGTAATATAGCCGAATGTCAACTATGTAGCATCATGATACCATACATTATGCAATAAAGCAATGCTAAATAATAATTTTTTTTCAACCTAAACTTTTCGGAATTAATTACAGGACGTGTAATTCACTAACTTTCCGGAAATGGTGGCCGTAAACTGCAAGTGTAATGGATAGTGGCAATAATTCTCGACGATAAAAATACGTCCATAACAGGAGTTTCCAAAATTGGACGCGTTCATTGCCAAGGATACCTAAGTGGTAGATAGCACGAAATAACATGAGTACATGATTGAATTTAAACTGTGCTTTAATCTTTGGCGCTTTATATTCCCGAAAGAATATCTTTATGCGCTGATAATAATTTTCGGGGGAATAAATGTATCTCAATATACTCTTATATCCTTCCCGGAATGTATTAATATCCATAGCCGGGATAATATTCGTTGTACCGTCTACATTATCTCCCGACATCTGTCCAAGCAAACGCCCCTCTTGCTTTAGACGTTCGTATAGTTTTGTCCCTGCCGGGGCCTGAAGCAGGCCAATCATCGCCGACACAATCCCGCTTTTCTGTATAAAATCAATTTGTCGCTGAAAGATGGATGGCGTATCGCTATCGAATCCTACGATAAAGCCCGCTTGTACTTGCAGTCCGGCTCGCTGAATACGCCGCACATCTTCGATCAAATTACGGTTTTTGTTCTGCTTTTTATTACATTCTGCCAGACTGTCCGTATCCGGCGTCTCAATTCCAATAAAAACTGCATGAAAACCTGCTTCAGACATCATCCGCATCAAGTCGTCATCATCAGCCAAGTTGATAGAAGCTTCCGTATTAAATGGTATCGGTGCATGCTCTCTTTGCCATTTAATTAAAGCAGGCAGCAATTCATCCTTAAGATTTTTTTTGCTTCCGATGAGGTTGTCGTCTACGAAGAATACGGGTCCGCGCCATCCCATATTATAGAAACTATCCAACTCGGTAATGATTTGTTCAGCAGTTTTGGTACGTGGACGTTGTCCGAATAGTGACGTCACATTGCAGAATTCACAGTGGTATGGACAACCTCGGGAGTACTGTATACTCATCGAGGCATATTGCCTCAGATCAGCTAATTCCCAAAGAGGCGCTGGAGTTTTTCGAATGTCAGCAAAATGAGACGTGGTGTATACCCGCCTGGCACAATTATTATTCAGATCTTCTAAAAAGAATGGCAGGGTTAACTCCGCTTCGTTGAGTACGAAATGATCAACACTCTCAAATTGCTCATGCTCACTCGTAAATAAAGGCCCTCCGGCAACTACACTAAGTCCGGCTTCCTTGCAGCGTTTAATGATATGCTGCGCCGACCTTCTTTGTATAACCATACTGCTAATAAACGCATAATCCGCCCATGCCAGGTCTTCATCCCTGAGTCTTGTTACGTTGACGTCAACTAAGCGCTTTGACCATTCTGGCGGCAACATTGCAGCAATTGTCAGTAATCCTAGCGGTGGAAAGGAGGCCTTTTTGCGTATGAACTTAAGTGCATGTTTAAAACTCCAAAACGTATCCGGAAACTCAGGATATATTAATAATATATTCATTATATTTTCGTTAATATTCTCATACAACCATGAGCAGTAAAAAAATATTTTTCCTTTCCTGATTTATCAAAGTTTGCAACTACCAATCAAAAAGATTGAAAATAGTATAGATATTACACAACTGACTATTCTTCATAAAAATCTATATTCTTATAACATAAACAAACGTGATGTCAAATATAAAAGACGAAGATGAAAGCTGTTTTTGATTTTTGAAATTGCTTGGACTTGTAAGATATTCCAGGGAATCCAGGGAAGGGTTATTCTTTTATTTTACGGACAACGACATGAGCTTTATAACAAAAATTAAAAATGTTTTTTACGATTTCCCGCTGTAGGAGGATTAGAAGGGGGTATAGGGAGATAACAGAGATGACCAAATCTTTCTTCTTTACAAAAAAAGAAATAATATTGTCTGCTTTTAATTGAAAACTCTGATAAATATATTTTGATGCCCGATAAATTGCCCGGTTGTATATTTATTTTTCATAAACTGTTCTTAGCGTGTCATGAGGGCAACAACACGATCAACATCAACTGGCAAACTGATATCCTCATAGGTGGGAAGCGCCAACACAGTAATTTCCATTTTTTCCTGATCCAAGACTAGCCAATCCGGCCGTATGTTGTTAGTCCGTCCTACCAATTCCCGATAAAATTTCTGCAGGTTTTCACGCTTCCGTACGGTAATGATATCTCCATTATACACCTGGATGGATGGGATATTAACTGTTCTGCCATTAAGCTGGAAATGAACGTGCGTTACACCCTGACGTGCCTGGAGACGGGTCAATACCAGACCTGCCCGGTAAATGATATTGTCTATCCTTCGCTCGCAAAGCATCAGTAAATTCTCGCCAGTGTTGCCTTTCATTCGTGTAGCCCTCTTGAAAAGTCTTTTAAACTGGCGTTCATTCATCCCATAAAAGAACTTAATTTTTTGTTTTTCCCTTAAGGCAAGACCGTATTCAGAAATTTTAGGCCGGCGTGCCATACCCGGAAGCTTTTTCCGGCGTTCATATGCTTTGGCTGCGCCCGAGTTCTCAAAAATCAGTACACCCAAGCGACGATTTACCTTTGCTTTTGGCCCCGTATAACGTCCCATAATAGACTCCGCATGTCAGCTTCCAAAAATCTCATATAATACCAACTATGAAAATGATAAAACATATTCAACTCATTATGATGAGAATGATTTTTGTCAATTCAGTGAAAAAATTAAAAATCTTACATCCTAATGTCATAGCTAACCAGGGATTGGTTAAATGTCAAGGTGAAAACAAATCTATTAGATTTCAGAAACTCATTTAAAGGCAATCTGTTCAATAAAAAATGGTTGAATAAGAAAGATTTATACAATAAAATTGATTTTTTATCTTTTCTTTCCAACGAAAGATAATAATTGTATCCTACCTTATCTAGGGTGAAAAATACAAAGCTAATTAATATATAAGTATGAAATGAACAATGTAAAGGCCGTTGCCATTATTCCAGCAAGATACTCATCGACCAGGTTGCCCGGAAAACTCATCCTACCTGAAGTTAAGGCCGTTACAGGGAAGTATATCATAGAACACGTCTATCAAAATGTAAAACAGTCAAGACGACTTCATAAAGCAATCGTTGCCACAGATAGCGTACTTATTTACGATATTGTTAAAAATTTTCATGGCGAAGTTGAGATGACCTCTTCCACGCACACCTCAGGAACAGATAGAATTGCAGAGGTAGCAGAACGATTGGACGCTGATATCATTGTAAATATACAAGGAGACGAGCCGGAGGTAAATGCGTCTATGATAGACCAAGTCATAGACGTCTTGGCAGAAGACAACGATGCAACGATGGCAACTCTTGCGAGCAAAATAACAGATAAGGCAGAATTAGCAAATCCCAATGTGGTAAAAGTCGTGCTGGATAATAGAGGATATGCGCTCTATTTTTCCCGTTCGCAAATCCCTTATGTTCGCGATAGTAAATATCTATTCAACAACCAGAATATTACCTTTTTGCGGCACATGGGTATTTATGCATATCAGAGAGAGTTTTTATTGAGATATGCCAAACTTCCGTCATCAGCTTTAGAAAACATTGAGATGCTGGAACAGCTCAGGGCAATTTCTCATGGTTATAAGATAAAAGTAGCAATTACAAATTATACGACAAGAGGTATTGACACAAGGGATGATTTAATCGCATTTATGGAAAAGTATAAAAATGACTAAACACATATTTGTTACAGGTGGCGTGGTATCTTCACTCGGTAAGGGACTTAATTCTGCCTCTATTGCGATGTTATTAGAGAGCAGGGGATTAAAGGTGAGGCTTCAGAAGTTTGATCCCTATGTAAACATAGACCCAGGCACCATGAGCCCTTATGAGCATGGAGAAGTATATGTAACGGAAGATGGTGCCGAGACAGACCTGGACCTTGGACATTACGAAAGATTTACGAATACCGAAACAAACCGATATTGTAACTTTACTACGGGTTCAATTTATTACTCTGTCATTATGAAAGAGCGCAAAGGGGAATATTTAGGAAAAACGGTACAGGTAATTCCCCATATCACAAATGAAATTATAGAATGTGTTGAAAAGCTAGATGGGCCAGATACAGATGTTGTTATTTCAGAGATCGGGGGGATTGTTGGAGATATAGAAAACCAGCCATTCCTTGAAGCAATTAGACAGTTTGGCCAAAAAGCAGGGAGGGAAAATGTACTGTATATCCATTTAACCCTTGTTCCTTACTTAAGTGCTGCCGATGAGATAAAGACGAAACCCACACAACATAGCGTAGGAATGCTACGGCAGGCTGGGATTCAACCCGATATCATTATTTGCAGGACGGAAAAACACATCAGCGCAGAGATAAAAGAAAAGTTGTCACTCTTTTGTAACGTAGATAAGAATGCAATTATAGAAGAAAGAGATGTAAAACCATATATCTATGAGATACCATTGATACTTGTTGAGCAAGGTCTTGATAAACTCATTATCCAGAAATTGAGATTGAAAACCAACGGTGATAATATTGATAAATGGTTGTCAATATTGGAGATACTGAAAAATCCAAACCAGGCAATAGAGATCGCAGTTGTTGGGAAGTACATCTGTCATCAATCAGCTTACGAGTCTATATATGAATCCCTCATCCATGGGGGGATAGGGAATTATGCAAGGGTAAGAAGTAGGAGAGTTGAATCCGAGGATATTGAAAAAAACGGGGCTAAGGCTCATCTGGAAGGAGTAAGAGGTATCCTTGTACCTGGAGGATTTGGTGAGCGTGGCATTGAAGGAAAAATTGAAGCAATACAGTACGCAAGAGAGAATAAGATACCATTTTTTGGTATTTGTCTCGGAATGCAGTGTGCTGCCATAGAGTTTGGGAGAAACATTTGTAATCTTAAGGATGCAAATAGTACTGAATTTGATATTAATAACCCACATCCGGTGATTAGCCTGCTGGAAGAACAGAGAAAAATATCCCACAAAGGCGGAACGATGAGATTAGGGGCACAACCGTGCATCATCCAGGAAGGTACAAAGGCATTTAAGGCATATGGAAGGCAAAATATATCAGAGCGACATCGACATAGATATGAATTCAACAATGCCTATAAGGAAATATTCTCGGCCAACGGAATGATCTTTAGCGGGCACTCTCCAAAAGATCAATTGGTAGAAATCATGGAATTGAAAGATCATCCATGGTTTATGTGTGTGCAATTTCATCCGGAATTTAAATCAAAACCTACAAATCCACACCCTTTATTTAAAGAATTCATCAGGGCATCGTTAACATATTAAATTTAAATGTAATAGATAACTAGAGATGAATACCAAGGGCATTAGCAATTCGGTGAAATTCATCATTGTTATGAAAAGAAATGGTAATCCTCCCCTTCCCTTTCCATTCCCTGATGCTAACCTTTGTTCCAAAGAATCTTCGGAATCGGTCCTCCAAATCCTTGATGTGCGGCGTAGAAGTCGCCGTGGTTGTTATTTTTTGAGGGACTGCTTGTTTTTTACCCGATGCGGCAAGTTCTTCTACGTCCCTTACGGAAAGTCCTTCTTTCACAACCTGCTCAAAAAGCCGCAACCGAGCATCCCTCCCTTGTACTGACAAAATTGCCCGGGCATGTCCCATAGATATTGTTCCACGTGAAACGTTGTCCTGGATTTCTTGTGGCAATTCCAAGAGACGGATATAATTTGTTACAGAGCTTCGATCTTTTCCCACTATTTGCGCAACCTGTTCTTGGGTAAGCTTAAATTTGTTGATCAATTCCTGGAATCCTTTGCCCTTTTCAATAGGGTTTAGGTCTTCTCTTTGGATATTTTCTATTAAGGCAATTTCTAGGGTATTGAGGTCATCTGTCTGCCGTACGATAGCCGGTATTTCCTTTAAACCAATTTTTTTTGCCGCACGCCAACGACGTTCTCCGGCAATTAACATATATCCTTGTGATAGGGGTCGCACGATAACAGGTTGTAATATGCCATGCCTCTTTATGGATTCTACGAGTCCCATCATTTCTTCTTCATTAAAGAGATCTCTTGGTTGGAGGTTGTTTGGCTGAATATCAGAAGGATTTAATTTCATAATTACCTCTTGCCCCACATTAGCCTCTATTCCAATAACACCACCAAGTAAGGACTGGAGGCCCCGACTGAGATTTTCCTTTTTAGACATGATAAAGACTCCTTTTTTTGTTGTTTGTTTTCAGTTGCATTTCATTGTAACGGATGCTAGTATCTAGCTTGGAATTAATGCTGGGGATTTTTAATAATGGCCTGCTAAACTCTTCACTATTTTACATACGTAAGATAAAACAGCGCCATTACCTGTGAAACAAAATTAGACGTTTCACGTGAAACACCTAATTTTGTGTTTAGTGTATGAGATTTTTTAGAATTTGCAAGTCTTTTATGGATAGATGTATTGTACCTATTGCCTTCAATACGGCAAGAGAGATTACACGACAGCCAATATTTTACTGTATTCTATGTGGAGGGATTGGGCTAATACTCTTCTCATTTGCTTTTACCCTATTTGTCTTTGGAGAAGAAACCCGAATGATAAAGGAAATGGGGATATCAACCATTACCATTTGTTGTCTCTGTCTTGCCTCATTATGTGCAACAAATGCCATATCCAGAGAAATAGAAAAAGGTACTCTGATAACCTTATTATCTAAACCTATTAGCAAGAAGGCTATTCTGCTGGGTAAGTTTTTTGGAATACTCTGTGTTGTGCTTTTTACCTGTATGATAATGGGGATTGTTCTTGTATTTTCTTTAAGCATGAAGGATGCACGTGATTTTCATACCAGTCTGTTCTCTTCTTTTGTCTATGTAAGTTATTCAACCTTTTTTCAGTTTCTTTTTTCATTCTTGCAAGTTTCTATTATGTGTTCAATTGCTGTTGCGAGTTCTCTCTATTTACCAATGGCAGCCAACGTTAGCCTTTGCATAAGTATTTACATTATTGGAAATTTAACGAGCCTTTTCTATAACTTATTACGAGAAAGTAAAGATGGTTTTCCATGGTATATTTCTCTTCTTTATGTAATTTTCCCAAATCTAGAGAGCTTTAGTTCTATTGGTATGGGAAATTGGGTTGAAAAATTTAGTGTGGGCTATATGGCATTGCTTATAACGTATGCCATCCTATATATAACAATGGTAATGACACTAGCACTCCATTTTTTTGATAGTAAAGAATGTTATTAATTTTTGTCTATTATGCATGAAAGGACTTATGATTGATATACGGTGTAATAGGCGATATACACAGCAATTATGATGCATTAACCGCAGTTGCCCATAAATTACAAGAAGAGCAAGTCGATAAGGTATTGTGTGTAGGAGATATTGTTGGCTATGCCGCTGAACCAGTAAAATGTATTGATTTAATACGTGAATTAAACTGTACAGTCGTAGCAGGAAATCATGACTATGCAGCAGTAGGAAAATTTCCCATGAGCTACTTTCATGCAGATGCAAAGGCTGCAATCTTATGGACAATACAGCAACTTTCAGATGAACATATAGACTACTTAAAAAGCTTACCACTGGTAACAAAGCTGGACGGTATTACCCTTGTACACGGATCCTTAAATCATCCTGAATTTTTTGATTATATTTTATCCGCAGCAGACGCCCAAATGAGTTTCGATCTCTTAAAAACCCCAATTTGTTTTTATGGTCATACCCATATACCGTTAGCACTTCTGTTAGATAAAGGGAATATCTATATAAATAGAGAAAACACTTTAGACTTAAATAATAGGGAAAAGGTACTAATTAATGTGGGGAGTGTTGGACAGCCAAGGGATTGGGATCTCAGGGCCTCCTGCGCTATTTATAATACTGAAGAAAATATCGTGAGGATACATCGTGTTAAATATAACATCAGTGATGCCGTTGGAAAGATATATTTGGCAGGCTTACCAGGAATAAATGCCTTGCGGCTAACGGAGAGCGTCTTATAATGCTAGCAATTATAAGTTGCTATCCAGCAAGGGTTTAATAAGAAACAATGCATAATTCTTACCGATATCCTAGAATACCCTGATTTCAGAACAGCAATTACAGTTGAATGAAATAGGCATCTTCTATATGGCCTAATTGTTCAATTTCCTTAAGGCATTCCCGCGGTAGTAATGCATCTACATTCATAATGGTAATGGCATTGCCTCCAATTTCTTTTCTACCAAATGACATTTGGGCTATATTTATTTTTTTACGACCGAGAAGGGAACCAATATCACCGATCAGACCTGGTTTATCTTTACCGAAGAGAACAAGCATGTGCTCGTTCAGCGCCGCCTCTATACCATAGCCATTTATATTCACAATCCTCGGCTCATTTTTACCGAAGACCGTTCCCGATATAAGGGTATGGTTTTTTTGGTTACTAATTCTGGCAGTTACCAGGCTTGTGAAATCACTAACCTCACTGCTGGTGGTTACATTAATCTTGATACCCCGCTCTGCCAGTAAAACAGGTGCACTAACCATATTAACACCATCTTCAAGAGAAGGCCTAAGTAATCCAACCAGGAGGCTATCAGTAACAAGTCGAATATTCTTTCTGCAAATTTCTCCTGTATAAATAATATCTATTGTCTGGATACCATCTTTTGCAAGCTGGACAAGGAGTGATCCCATTTTTTCTGCAAGTATGATATACGGCTTTAGACTCATGTACTCTTCAGGGTTGTACGGGGGAAGGTTAACTGCATTCCTGAATCCTTTCCCTGTGAGTGCATCCGCCATTTGTTCTGCAGCTTCAACAGCAACCGCAAATTGAGCCTCCTCCGTTGACGCGCCCAAGTGAGGTGTTACAATAACCTGGTCCAATTCGAGGAGTTTATTACCTACAGGCGGTTCCGTACTAAATACGTCCAGAGCTGCTCCTGCAACATGGCCATTTTTTATCGCTTGATAGAGGTCTTCTTCGGATACGATCCCACCTCTTGCACAGTTGATAATTCGAACACCTTTCTTCATACGAGAAAACTCGTTTTGTCTTATAAGATTTTTTGTTTCACTATTATAGGGAACATGAATCGTAATATAATCAGCTTGCGAAAGCAATTCGTCTAAATTCTTTGTAATATGAATACTGTATTGAGAAGTAATTTCTTGAGAAATAAATGGATCATACCCGATCACCTTCATGTCTAAGGCTACAGCCCGTTTTGCTACTTGCCTTCCTACCCTGCCGAGACCAACAATGCCAATGGTTTTTCCGGCGATCTGGATACCTGTAAACTGCTTTCTTTCCCATTTACCCGCTTTCATAGAAGAACATGCCTGAGGAATATATCTCGAAAGGGCAAATACCATTGCAACGGTATGCTCAGCAGTGGAGGTAATATTGCCCTCTGGCGTATTCATAACAACAACCCCTTTTTTTGTAGCAGCGGAAACATCCACATTATCAACCCCAACACCAGCCCGGCAAATAGCCTTAAGTTTGTCAACCTTTTCTAGCAAAGAAGCTGTAATTTTTGTACCACTTCGCAAGATAATTCCATCACAGGTAGTAATAATGTCTTTTAGCTCATCTGCTTTTATACCGGGTTTTTTTAAGACATTGAGTCCTGCATCTTCAAGTATTTTAACGCATACATCTGGAAGTTCATCCGCAATTAAAACCAGCATGTCATCCTCTTTCAAAATAATTAATCAACGAAAATAATTTTATTACCTTTCATTTGATTTAAAAATCATAAAAAATTTATTTTAACAATTCTCTAGAATAAAATCAATTTTAAACTATTTACTTTAGGGCTTTAGAAATGATTGCGATAGGTAAAATTTTTTGTTAAAATATTTCGTTATAAACAGCTTTTATTTTTAACTATGGAGCATTATTAAAATGAAAAATATGTTTCGGAAGAAAAGCATGATTTATATAGCATTCATTATGCTTTTTTTGTTTATTATTTCTTTAAGTGCAAAAAGTATTGAGGCTAAGGATGAGTCCCGAACCGTCTTAAAGAATTTGGATGAATTCCAAAAATCGCTCGCTGATTGGATGCAGAATTTTGATACACTCAGCGCTAAATTTGAAGCCCTTGAAAAAAACGTAAACGCCAGTTTAGCACCGGTATTGGAAGCGACGAAAGATATAAAGGGAATGGAAGAAAGACTGACTTCAATTATTTCCAGGATAACAACTGTAGAACGAAGTGCATCAGTAACAGAAATTAGTGCAACAATAAACTCCTTTAATGAGACTCTTTCCGTTATAAAAAAATTGTTGTCAGATTTAACAAAACGCGTTGAGGACCAAGAGGTAAAATCGGCTGTACTTGAGAAAAGATACCAGGAAGCACAGCGACCGTTAGAACCAATTAAAAAAGCTATTGATGACTTAAATAAATCGGTAACAGAAAAACTTGGTGAACAGGAAAAAAGGATTGCTTCTGTTGATGAACGTTTCAGAACGCAGGTACAATCTTTTGAAGAGCAGACAAAGACTATTGGGGATTTACAAAAACAGGTAAGAAAACTGGAAACAGCCGGTATAGCCGCAGTTGGTACGGCAACAGCATTAGTACCACAGGTCCCTGCAGGAGTAGAAACCGTAAAGGCTGCTGAGGGTACAGAAACAGCTAAAGTGGCAGAAGGCCCTGGCCCTGAAGTTGTAGAAGAGGAGGTTAAGAAACGAGCCCCAACACCGGAAGAAGAAGGCTTTCAGGAAATTGGCGAAGGTTTTTATATACGAAATGTAAGCCTCTTCCCATTCGGTTCATCTTCACA
Source organism: Candidatus Jinrextremum sp. (assembly GCA_039794405.1). Lineage (GTDB taxonomy): Bacteria > Planctomycetota > Brocadiia > Brocadiales > Brocadiaceae > JBDIVL01. The sequence goes on from JBDIVL010000012.1 coordinate 57,651, forward strand.
GATAAAAGGTGAGATAAAAAATTTATCAGATATGGACAGTAGTATTGCCGTCTTCGGAATTAAGATTTACAATAATTCCAATGTACCGTTATTCACACAAGACTTTTCAGTCAAGACATTCAAAAAAGGTGAAATCCGAACCTTTAATGAAATCATAAGCGGATATTCGCCATTAGAAATAGCCAAATATGAAATTGCCTCAAAAAGGAGATACTAAAGAGTTGGCTAGATATAAAATTTTCTTTGTTTTGCTTTTCCTCCATCTGGTAAGTATCCACTTACCAGAGAACGTATTTGCCGCTGAAGAGGAGTACCCAGATATGGTTTTAATACCTGCCGGTGAATTTACCATGGGTGACAGTACTTATTATAATTGGACATTTATGCTTGCATATAATATTTACGACGGTCCTGAACACCCTGTATACCTGGATGCTTACTACATTGATAAATATGAAGTAACGAATGAGCAATATAAAAAATTTGTTGAGGCAACAGGCTATCGTATGCCACGTTGCTGGAATGATTCAAGATTCAATCAACCCGACCAGCCAGTAGTTGGAATAACCTGGGAAGATGCCGCTGCCTACGCGAAGTGGGTTGGAAAGAGATTACCAACTGAAGCTGAGTGGGAAAAAGCAGCACGAGGAACAGACAAACGGTTGTGGCCATGGGGAAATAAATTCGATAAAGAGAAATGTAATGTTTGGGAATCTGGAACTGCCGGGCTCAGATCAACAACGCCTGTTGGAAAGTATGAGAATGGTAAAAGTCCTTTCGGGTGTTTTGATATGGCAGGAAATGTATGGGAATGGTGCGCCGACTGGTATGACCAAAGGTACTATTATATATCTCCTAAAAATAATCCTATAGGTCCAGAATCAGGCACGCAAAGAATTATTCGTGGTGGTGGTTTTCTCTATTTTGGGCATTACGCCCGATGTGCTGCACGGTATCGTGCGCCTTGGTATACCGAAAGCCCTCAAATTGGATTTCGTTGTGTAAAATCAGTTGAAAAATGACTTTGTATGGTACAATGTCCTTGTAACACTAAAAGCGTTACATTTTCACGGTATTTTCTCAAATTGAATTTTTACCTTATCCCCTTCGTTTTTCAATGATTCCAAAAATATATCAACTTCCAAAGTAGGATATCTTTCTATTAAAAGAGCCCTAGCCTTTCTTAAATCTGCACATAGGTTTTCATATTCCGCTATTTCAGAACCAAAGGATACGGACCCTCCATACGCACCACAATCCTTATGGCTGATAATAACAACATGCTTCACAAGATGAAGCCCCACCGAAAGGGCAAATTTGCTGAAAAGTAATGCCCTTGTTTCGGGATTTACTAAGTTATAAATACTGCCTGGTATAGAAATGTGGTCATAATTATCCTTGAGGCTTAACGTTTCATTTATGAATTCCTGATTTGCAATGGCAAACCGATAATCAATGCATGTAATTACTAAAGTATCACAATCGTATCTAGCGGTATCATCAGCAACGGTAGTAGCTATTTGTTGGTTGTCCAATAATACGTCTGGAGAAGATGCTCTATGATAGGCACACCCTATTGGAATGATAAGCAAAAGGATTATCAAGAGATAAATTACTTTTAAATTTTTTTTCATTTGTGCACTTGATAGGTATTTTAAATATTCTGTGATAAAATAAATACTCAATTTTAACCTTTCTTCTAATTAACTTGCCCAATATTGTTTAGAAGTCATCCCAAAACCCTAATTTAGCATCTATAATCATTTGAAAATATAATGTTTATAAGGGTGTCCAATACAGAAATAGGTTTTGGGATAACTTCTAAATTCTTTCATTGCATATCCCAATCCTACAAAATTTGTTTAAAATTATATATCCGCTGATGATCCCTAAAAAGAACCGTACCATAATATAAATATACCCGTAAATGAGGATATTTTATCCGCATAAGCTTTTTAGCCTTTTTTAAATCCTTACTAATTGTTCTATATTCTTCTGCCGGTTCTGAAAAATTTTTAGAACCTCCGTAGCCACTGCTACAGTCTTGGTGACCAAGAATAATAATGCGTTTTACACGATGTAATCGTACGGAAACACCGAAGGTATTTAAAACGAGATCCCTTGTTTTTGAGTCCATAAGATTGCGAATAGAACCAGGAATAGAGATGTAATCATAATTCCCCTTTAATCCCAATCTATTGTTTATAAATTCTTGTGTTGCTGTAGTAAATCGAAAATCGGTGCAGGTAATTACCAACGCATCACACCAGTGAGCTTTTCTATCAAAAAAACTTGAATACCTATTGGTCTTTCCCGATTGTTTTTCACTTACTATTTCACCTAATGCCAGAGAAATGTTTCCCACAGATGCAGCAATAGAAAACAAAACGGCAATAATAAAATATTTTCTTAATATTCCTTTTATATAGTTCATAGAGCTATTTGTATCTGTTGAAAAATTTCATAAAATTTAAGCTAAATTTAAATCTCGGAATCTCTGTTCGGTAATTCCGACCCTTTAAGCTTGCAGGGCCGTGACCTTTTGCAACACCTTTAAAGATTAATAGCAAACATTATTCCACTAAAAAAATAAAAATATAAGTGCTTTATATAGAAAGTGATAGTGTAAAAGTGTATTTTTTTTAAATTAAGCAAAACAAAAAAACGGCTCTTTTGAGCCGTTTTTTTAGATCCTAAAGATAGAACGAAAAGTAATCTGCTATTTTGGCTTAGCAGTATCAGTACCTTTTGGTTGATTTAGCATTTCCTGAATTTGCTTAAAAGTTTTTGAATCTACACGTAGTTTTCCTCCCCTATCATACACTCCAAGGCGAGTAGCCATATCATCAATATCAAGAAGATTAAGATCCAAGCTAGACATATTTACATCTGCAAGGTTCATGTTTCGTGCTGCCTCCATAGCTATAATAATATCTCCACCCATACCAGCAAGAGCCTCTCTTCTTAACCGTTCACCTTCTGCTTGAGCCTCCTTAATTAAAAGTACACCCTCTGCCTTCCGTTGTTGTTTGTAAAGATCCCCCTCTGCCTTTCTCTGAACCAGGTATTTATCAGCTTCTGCAAGAAGTTCGATAGTCTTTTTCGTAGTCTCTGCATCAAGAACAGTAATGGCCCTTTCCTTATCTCCGGTGATCTTTGCGGCAATAGCTTCAGTGTCTGCATCTATAGTTTGCGTTATACCTCTTTGTTCAGCCGCAAGTGCCTTTGATTTATTTAAAACGTTGTCGAGCTCTGCCAATTTGATATTTTTAATCTTTCTTTCCAACTGAGGATCAAACCTCATTTCTTTTATAAGGACATCGATCACATTTATATGCCGGGGAGCAAGTCTTAATATGAGCTGGATTTTGCATTCTTCAGCCCTCTTTCGCTTCTCGTCCGGGTTATATAAGTCACGTTCCACCATGTTACCAAGCACACTTCTTGCGACGTCGCGCGTTTCGTTTTCAACGATTATCTTATAACGCTCACCAACACCCAGGTCTTGTCGAAGCCTCCATGCCTCTCCTTTTTTTATTTGATATTTAACGATTAAATCTACTGAAACATCATAATCGTCAGCAGTTCTTAAAGCAACTTCCTTCCGTTCATCATGTCCCATGTAAGATGGTTCTTTTGCAAGTTCAAGGGTTTGTACCGTGCTATCATAAAGATCCCATTGATCGATAGCTGAGATGGCTCTGTGCCACCCTGGACCGTAATCCTTTTGCACTATACCTCTATTTACACCCCAGATGCGAGTCCTAACACCTACCTGGTCAACACCTACTTTTATAACAAAGAATTTTACGCCAACAACAAATAAAACAATAAAAAAGAAAATTCCGATCGGAATGAGATATTTGGCGGTAAATTTTCCTAAATGCATTTTCACTCCTTCAGCAAATAATTCCGTAATGAGAGATTTTGAATTTTATCAAGGTTAATCTCATTTACTCTTGCAGATTCAAAAATATTCCTCACACAATATACCAAACGAGTTATGGCGATTTATCAGGTCCTGGTTTCATTGGACTGACCAATGCTGCATCCGGTGGCTCCGGGAACATATAATCGATCTTCGGTGCATCTTCAATATACTTGAACCTCTGGATGCTTTGCGGCGTTTCAAGACCTTGTCTAACAATTGGTTGACTTCTGATAATTGCTTGTTTCAGGCGTTTAGCATATTCAAGTCTTACAAGATTACGGCCACCATCTCCTTCCAATGCATTCCGCAATAAACGAAGCCCTTCCGCATCGGTTCTCACCGTAGCAAGAACAGAACCTGCTTCCTTTGCAAGTCTTTCAAATTCGGCATCTGCTTCAAACCTTGCCCTTATTAAATATGCATCAGCATCTTGCTTTTTTGCTTCAGCAGAACCTCTTGCATCCATAATTCGTTTATCGCATTCCCCTCTAAATCTTGCCACTTCCACCTCTAACTTTTTTGTTTCCTCGACTATCACCCTTCGCTGGTTTTGCTGAGCAGCAGTAGCTCTAGTTTTTTGTTCTTCTACCTCTTTATCAGCAAGCCTTCTCTCCTGTATCTTTTCAGCATATTCCCGATAATAACGGTAATCAGTAAGGTTTATAGATGTAACATATAAACCATGAGGCTCTAGCATCTTATTAATCTCTTCTCTTGCCTTTTGTGCTTTCATATCACGCAAAGAAGCAATCGGGAATTCACCTAGCGTCAATTCTCCATACGTATAATAACAAATTGTACGTGTATAGTCATATACCCATTTTTGTTTAAAGACGTCACCTACACCAGTATTTTGAACAACCTGAGCAGCAAATTCAGGTTTTAACATGAACTGTATCTGGAGATCCAATACCACATCACCACCGTCTATGGTTTTTATCGTGAGAGCGTCCCCTTGCGGATGTTTTTCATCTATTTCCGCAGCCGTCATTTTTAACACCTGCTCTCGTTTATCAAGTATATAAATATCTTGAATAAAAGGATAGTAAAGGACAGCACCAGCACGGTTGATTAACTTTATGCTGCCTGTAAGGTTATTAACAATCACAGCTACTTCGTCAGCAGCAATTTCCTTCCAGCTTAGTTCTCTACCCCCATATATACCACCAGCTATTATCGCTAATGCAATAAGTACTACGATGATATTTCGATATATGCGGTTATACCTGACTTTTAGCTTAAAGTCTTTATCCATGATTACCCTTTTCTGCTAATTTAAGTTATATATGCTTAAATTTCCTGATCAATGATTCTATAACCCGACAATAGTTATAAATTAACTCCTAATTATAAAAATGAATCATTGTATGGTCAATAAAATTATAAAAGTGTGTCATCATAAGTCAATAAAAAACTGAAAGATGTATAATATTTAGTATACATAAATATATTAATTAATATAAAACCCCAATACCTCTTCAGTACGTACTATAGATTCACAACATTAAAACTTGCCTGTCGTATAGAAACAAAAAAATTATGCACATTGTAAACAATATTTCATTTGTGAAACTTTACCTTATGAATTATTGTGGAAATTGTATGAGTGATATTCTATTAATGTTTTCATAAGCATGACACTTTAAAACACTAAAGGCATATTTTTTATTATACGCATCTTAGGCGTATGATTTGCGATCTCATTGTGTACCTTTTTGCTATTCTTGTCATTTTTGTAGCACAAAAAATTTACTTGTTGGCATTTCATGTTTTTAATAGTGAAATATATACCCTAAGTGAATGGGTTCACACAGATTGGGCAAAGCAAATCTATCATACAGATCTGTTCGAACTAATTGAACGGCCTTGTTGTGTTGCTTTACTTAATCCATCTTGTTTATTTTAGAAATTTTTTAATCTTTTTATCATAAATTCTGTTTTATATAAATTCATAAAAATCAGTGCAGACTAACTTAACGCTTATGGATTTTACACTATTTTGCTTTGCAGGAAAGAACCAAATGTATTCTTACGCAAGAATTTTCGAAGGTTTGGCAAAGACCTTATTTCTTAAACGCTTTGGTGTTGAAGAATTATTTCTCTTGACACTGTAATTTTCGGAATTATAATGTGGCATTTCCGAAAATGTTCTTTAACGATCAATTGATAAACAGAGCATTTAGTGGGAGGAGGAGAAAGGAGGGTGTTAATCAAAAGTTGATTTGTGTCACATTTCGTTCTTTCTGTATTTATTACTGAAAAATTGGGGTCCGAATAGTCCTTTTAATGGGAGGAAAGATAATGAAAAATGCATTGTGGAAGACATGTATTGGTGGGTTTGCTACCGCCATCTTCTGCGTTGCAACTTGCAGTCAGTCTTTTGCAAAAGACAGCAAGTCAATTGAAGAAATGGAAAAGGAGTTAAATGACTTAAAGGCATCTGTTTCAAGTTTAACGGAACAGATTAAGTCAGTTAAAAAGGAAAATGTGACTGCATCTATGCCTTCTGATGCGACAGCAAAAGAAGATATAGAAGCCTTAAAGAATGAAGTTAGCACCTTAAAAGAAGAGATGAGAACGGCAGCTCAGGCAGAACAAACTCTTAAGGCGGAAGACATTACAGGAAACGTATATTCTGAATTTGCAAAAAGAGTAAAATTGGGTGGTCAAATCAGAACCAGGGCAGAATATGCAAATGGATTCTATCAAGTTCCAACGAGTAATGGAACATTGCCTGGCGCAGTGGGAATTGGAGATAGGGACCCTGACCCAGCTGTAGTCAGACCTGCCTCTAAAGGATTAGATGATAATTATGTTTTAAATCAAACAAGGATTTGGGCTGACGCAGATGTTAATGAACATTTGAGGGTATTTATTCAGCTTCAAGATGCCAGAACTTTCGGTGCTGAAGGAACAACGGTGGGATTTGCAAATACTTACGGTGAAAATAGTATTTTAGATATCCATCAGGGCTATTTTGATGTAAGAAACCTTTTCGACTTACCTTTAACCGTAAGAGTAGGCCGCCAGGAAATTGTATGGGGAGACCACAGGGTTATCGGTAATTTTGTATGGTCAAACGTCGGTCGTACTTTTGATGGTGGTCGTTTTATGTGGGATACCGATTCTATCCATGCTGAAGCATTTGCAGTTACCGTAGACGAGGATGGCTTTCTATCCGTAGATGGAGATGATAATTCTGATGAAAGTATTTATGCAGCTTTAATAGGATTTAAAAAGCTGATTCCTAGTGCATTATTAGAACTTATGTATATTCAGAAGAATGATCAGGATGATACTTCATCTACTCTGGTTGCAACAGGAAATACAGCCGCTTTTGGAGATCCAGTAATTATTCATGATTTTGGAATAAGAATCGATGGTAAATTACCAAACCTAGATGCAGTTGATTACACTATTGAAGCACACGGTCAGCTTGGCGATTATGGAGATCATGATCAAGAGGCATGGGCATTTGCAGGCAGGGCCGGATATACTTTTAAAGAGGTTGCATGGAAACCTCGTATTGGTTTTGAATATGCATACGCCTCAGGTGACGATGATCCAGATGATAATGATCATGAAACCTTCGATAACCTTTATCCAACAAATCACTGGCAAGGTAATTATGGATTTATTGATTTGCTCAGTTGGCAGAACGTTCATGACTTCAGGGGTAACATTAAGGTTTCACCTTCAAGCAGGTTAACTGTACAAGTTGATTACCATTACTTCTTATTGGATGAGGAAGAGGATGGTTGGTACCTCGCTTCAGGTGCTTTGGCTGCTGCCCGTCCGGTTGGTGGTTTTACAGAGAATGATAACGACTTAGCCCAAGAGGTAGACTTAACGATAAGCTACGATCTGTATAAGAATGTAAAGATCCTCGCTGGTTATTCTTTCTTTGGAGCTGAGGACTGGATTGAAGACACCATTGGTGATATCGATACCCATTGGGGATATCTGCAAACCACAGTTACGTTCTAATACTGTAGTATTTGTTTGAGTATTTTTATTATAATTATTGAAATATTTTGAAAATGGGTGTTGCTCAAGCAACACCCATTTTTTTTGAATGGAAAAAGGTCAAGCAATTAGTTAGACTTTATGTTGGTTGGAAATATGGGTACACTTGGAACATTGGATGCACAAGATGAGGATTGAGGTCGGAACAATTATCATTAAAATTACTATTATCAATTATGGACAACAGGTATTATCCTACCTTTGATGAATTTAAACGACTGGCTACGAAGGGAAACATTGTTCCCGTGTACCGGCAACTTTTTGCAGATACCCTTACACCCGTTTCAGCATTCCAAAAGCTTTCAGGTACTGAATACGCCTTTTTACTTGAAAGCGCAGCGGGTGGCGAAAAGATCTCTCGATACTCCTTTCTTGGTATTAATCCTTTTATTCAATTTACCGTATTTGGTCACACGATAAAACTAAAACGGAACGATAAGCATATTGAGACATTTCAATCTCAGAATCCTCTGGAAACCTTACGGAATGAGATGAAATCCTTCATTCCTGTACCTATTGATGGTTTACCGAAATTTTATTGTTGTACAGTAGGCTATATCGGATATGATGCGATTCGTTATTTTGAGCAATTACCAAATGTTCCGAAAGATGATCTGCTGCTGCCTGATATTCAATTAATGTTCTTTGATACTGTGGTAATATTCGATCATACAACAAGGACTATGAAAGTCGTTTGTGCAGCACACATTAATAACGAACCTTTAGAAAATATTTATAATACAACAATTCTCAAAATTGGTCACATTATAGAAAAATTAAGAACCCCGATTCTGTCTTTAAGTGATGATATTACTTCGACAAGAGAAGTAAACATTCCCTATTCTTCAAATTTTGAAAAGGCTGATTTTCTTAAAGCCGTTGAACTCTGCAAAGAATACATTCGTGCGGGTGATATTTTTCAAGTAGTAATATCTCAGCGTTTAAAAACTCAAATACACGCAAACCCATTTGATATTTATCGAGCCTTGCGGGTAATTAATCCATCTCCCTATATGTTTTACCTTAAGATGGGGAATTTAAAGCTTATTGGATCTTCTCCGGAAGTAATGGTAAAGGTTGAGGATAGGAATATCGTTGTTAGACCTATTGCCGGCACGAGGAAAAGAGGGAGAGATAACGCGGAAGATCATATGCTTGCACAAGAATTGATTGCAGATCCTAAAGAACGTGCAGAGCATATTATGCTATTAGATCTTGGAAGGAACGATGTAGGAAGGGTTTCCTGTTACGGCAGTGTGCATATTGATGAGAGAATGGTTATCGAAAAATATTCACACGTAATGCACATAACTTCCAGTGTTTGTGGTAAATTACGGGAGGACAAAACTACCTTTGATTCACTAAATGCATGTTTACCTGCTGGCACTCTATCTGGAGCTCCTAAAATAAGGGCCATGGAAATCATTGATGAAATTGAACCAACAAAAAGAGGTCCTTATGGTGGGGCCGTTGGATATTTCGATTTCTTCGGAAATGCAAATACGTGTATTACCATTAGAACTATTGTATTGAAAGATAACGATGCTTATATCCAGGCCGGTGCTGGCATCGTTGCAGATTCTCTTCCTGAACGTGAGTATGAAGAGACTTTAAATAAGGCAAAAGGCTTATTAAAGGCAATTGAAATTGCCGAAAATATGAGTAAATAGGTGGAGATATATGAGTTTTCCAAGAATTTTACAGATATTAGGAATGATCTTGGCATTAGAAGCTCTTTATTTTGGTATCGCAAAAGATTCCATGAAACTAGAAATACTCTTTTTGTTTATTGGTGGTATGATTTTCTATGTAGGACGTATCTTTGAGAGAAAAAGCAAATAGTTATGCTTGCCCTGAATACTTCCTATCCTTATTCCAAGGGTATGTCTCCTCGATAATCTCAGCTGTAAAAATATATATCTCCAAATCGTTATATCTCCATGCATCGGAGGGCAAATCAGCTTTGATCGAACAGCAATGAGAGAGGAACTCCTCTTTACTCCACCCAGTTTCACTTGCAACTTGTGGTAAGAAACATCCAATATGTATTCCTTTTTGAACGTAAATACCATGTTTGCCAAGTTCAAAATTTAGTGGATTTTTGATTTTTTTTAATGGTGAAAGTATGGACAGCTCAATTTTTAATCTATCTAATTCTGGCGGTGTAATACGATTGAACTCGAATCGGGGATCTTCTGTTGCAGAAGATATGGCAATCTCAGAGACCAACTTGTATAATGGAATATATGACGTAAATCGACCTATACAACCACGGAGCTTGTTCCTTACTTTTAATGTAACAAAAACACCGTGATTACCTTGAATATCTTGATGGTCCGAAGAGATTAGCGGTATTGGTTCTTGTTTTATTGTTGCTTCGATACTCTTTCGTGCAATATCTAAAAGTATCTTTTTTGCTTGTTCATCCAAGGAATAAACACCTCGAATTTAACAAAACAGATTTATTGTTATGAAAAAATTCTTGCATTTACAGCAAAATACTTTGTGCTAACCCTTGTGGTTAGTTATATTCATGATGAATCCCATGCTACACTTTTTGATCCTTATTTAGGTTAGGATTTTTCCCCTTCATGAAATACATCCGCAGTAAAGACATAAAATTCCATATCAAGGTCATTCCATGCATTTGGAGATAATCCTGCCTTTTGACAGAGTTGACAGAGGGTTTCATATTTACTCCATCCCTGTTCGACCGCAACTTGTGGAAGAAATACCGCACTGGCTGGCCCTTTGCGAATAAGGATACCTTGTTTACCCACTATAAATTCTTCAGGACTTTTTATTTTTATTATTTGACTTAAGATCGAAATTTCAATAGTAATATCTGGTATTTCAAGGGCTTCTACAGGACTAAAGCGCCAATCATGAGAAGAAGAATTAATCGTGTTTTCTATTACACCCTCGAAAACAGAAACCCTTGGTATTATATGCCCTATACAACCTCGGAGTTCCCCACATTTTTTTAACGTTACAAAAACCCCATATTTTTCCCTCAACCGTGGAGCAAATATTTCCTCTATAGGAACAAAGCTTGGAGGAACACCTGTCTTTACATAAGTTTCTAAAGTATTCCGTGCTAGAGATAATAAGAGAAATTTTTCCTCGTTTGTTAAACAAAAATTTAGTTTATCATGTAATGTTTTTTCATTCGGAATATAATGACCCGATTTTGACTCTAACGGTTTTGAAAATATAATAGATGCATAGCTTACTGAATAAGAGAAATTGTTAGATTGATGTCCGGAGGTATTGTAGTTAAGAATCTCGCCTATTGCTTCTTCCGGTAATAATTTTAACAGTAAGGCAATCGGAATAATGCCACATGCATTTAGCCCGGTCTCTTTTCTATACAGCCTCAAACCATCAAAATCTTTAGAAAGAATCTTTTCAAAAGCACCATAATCAAGAGAATGGATGTTTTTTTCAATATCCTTTTTGAATGGAACATAACCATATGCCTCACCGTAGTGCGTAAAATCAGAGCTTACCACAACAAGTGTTTTATCGTCCATTAATGGCCTAATCGCATTGGCTACCTGGTTGTAGTCATCGTCTATTAATAACCCAACCATAATGGGAACCACTTTAAAGTTACCAAGGGCCATTTGTAAAAAAGGTAACTGCGTTTCTAAGGAATGCTCGCCTTTATAAGCGTCTTCATATGGCCAAAAAAGCTTTGATGAATTGAGCAAGTGATTGCATGCATCTTGATCTATAGGGATAGTACCTAATGGTGTTTTAAAATTTCCTACATTAAGTACAGAAATACCCCGATATCTCTTTACTCCTCCTATTCCCATAGCATGCCTTGGTGAAATGATAATTACTCTTGTAAGTTCATAGTCTTTGATAGCGCTATATCCAAAAGCAGCCACTTGGCCGGAATATTGATACCCAGCATGCGGGGAAATAATAGCTAAAGGTCTACCTCTGTGTGCCTGCTTAGGAACATTCTTAAAAAAGGAGTTTATCTGGTCTTTTAAGGCATTCATGTTACCGGGATAAAAACGCCCCGCTACTTGAGGTTCCCAGATTTCTTTCAATTCTGTTTGAGCAAATAAGTGTGAAGAAGCTAATAGAAACAATAGGAAAAAAACTGAAAACCTCAGCGAATGTTTCATAGTATTTCCCTTATTTGAATAATTTAACGATGAGAAATCCCGCAATAAGTAATACGACAAAAGCAATTGAGATGAGATTAAAATATTTATCTATAAAACCTTTAATTTTTGATCCAAAAAGATAAGTAAGACCGGCAATAATAAAAAACCTTCCTGAGCGACTAACTGCCGAGGCAAGAATAAATGTCCAGATATTAACCTTGCACACACCGGCTGCAATAGTAAAGACTTTATATGGTATAGGTGTAAATCCTGCAATAGCCACAGCGGCAAAAGCGTTGGCATTATATCTCTCTTTAACAAGGTTAAATTTATCTGTTATTCCGTAGAGATTAAGAATGGGTAATCCTATGTGTTCAAATAATTGATAACCGATAAAATAACCAAAACAGCCGCCTAAAACAGAACCGGTTGAACAGATTGCAGCATATTTGAAAGATTTTTTGGGTAATGAAAACGCAAGAGCCATTAAAAGAACATCTGGTGGTATTGGAAAGAAAGAGGATTCACAAAAAGCTAAAGCAAAAAGGGCAATCGATCCGTAAGGAGTATGAGCCCAATGCAGGGTCCAATCATAAAGCCTTCTATGCAGACCTGCTTTTTTAATCTGAGTTACTTCTACCCGATCTATATGATCCATAAAAACTCCTTGCATGGTTTACAAAAGATTTATAAAAGGCAGGTAAAATTAAAAATTTATTAAAAATGTTCATCTTAGGTAGTCTACGAAATCCACATGATTATCGAACATCTCTTCTTTACGAATTTATAGTATGATATTAAATGGAGATTAATTCAACATTTTTCTGAATGAGCAATGCAGCACAAACTCCATCCCCCGTTACTAAATCTTTATTACGATAAATTTTCCCTACTCCACAGGAAGGACTTTTACTCTTCAGATATGCTTTTTTTACGTGAAAAAAAGTTACCAGCTTTTCTGCTTCAGTGGCTCCCTTGATAAACTGCACAGTAACGTCATTATCGGCTTCATCAATTACCTTTGACTTTCCAGCCAATACATCTCTTCCATCGCCATGAGTAATCCAAGCTCGATTTCTTGGCGTTGGTAATCCACCGATTTGCTCCGGACAAAAAGGCAAGAAATGACTATCTCTTAAGGAAGATAAAAGCAGGCTATTAATCTTTGATTGCCCGTCAAATCGGCAGTTTAAGCCAAAAAGACAAGCACTGACTAAAATCATGTGGCACAACAAGATTAAATAAGGGGAAGGTAGAAATAATAAATATGCAAATTTCAACATAATAGAGAACTAAAGTCAAGAGGAATCCAAACCGGCAGAGTTTTAATTTGACAATGAAAAGCTTTTCGCTATAATAAAAAGGCTTGATGTTATATAATATATATTGGTAATAGTTTATAATATTCGAGGAGTATAAATATTTGCGTAGTGAAAAGATTACTAAAGGTCTTGAACGTGTTCCTGCCAGAGCGCTTTTATATTCAACGGGCCTAAGTCGAGAAGACTTAGGAAAACCATTTATCGGAATTGCAAGTAGCTTTACCGATCTTATACCCGGCCACATACACATGCGGGCGCTGGAACGAGCAATTGAAAAGGGAATTCATGCAGGTGGCGGTATTAGTTTTATTTTCGGTGTGCCTGGTATTTGCGATGGGATAGCAATGGGACATGAAGGTATGCGTTATTCACTTGCTTCAAGAGACCTTATAGCTGATATTATCGAATGTGTTGTCAATGCCCATTGCTTAGATGGATTAATAATGTTAACAAATTGCGATAAGATTACTCCGGGCATGCTGATGGGTATTGCCAGAATTGATATTCCCGGAATCGTTGTAACTGCAGGTCCAATGATCTCTGGCCGCTACGGAAAGCAAAAGTTATCTCTTGTTAAAGATACTTTTGAGGCTGTTGGGAGGAGACGTAAGGGAGAAATCAGCGAGGAGCAACTATCCTGTCTGGAAATGGATGCATGTCCAGGTCCTGGTTCATGTCAAGGACTTTACACTGCTAATACAATGGCATGTGTATCCGAAGCGTTAGGGATGTCCTTACCAAGATGTGCGGCATCATTGGCAGTTTCTTCAGAAAAGGAACGAATCGCTTATAAAAGCGGACAGCAGGTGGTGGAACTTGTTAGAAAAGGCATTACTGCTAGGAAGATTATGACTCAAAAGGCGTTTGAGAACGCAATTATTGTTGATATGGCACTAGGCGGTTCAACGAATTCATGTTTACATATCCCTGCTATTGCCAAAGAGGCTGGTGTAGAGATCAGCTTAAAATCGTTCGATACTATTAGCGCAAAGACCCCTCATATTACGAGCTTGCAACCTGGAGGGGAGTTTTTGCTCGAAGATTTATACTATGCAGGGGGTATCCCTGCTGTTATGAAACAGTTATGCAATGATTTAAATGATTGCCCTACAGTCAGTGGTTTACGTATAAAGGAAATTGCACACGCAGCAGCGGTTTATGACGAGGACATTATTAGAACGAAAGAAAAGGCATATCATCCAGAGGGAGGAATTGCCGTATTATATGGAAATTTATCACCGAATGGTGCTGTAGTTAAACAAAGTGCTGTATCTGAAAAGATGTTAAGATTTATGGGTACTGCGAGGGTATTTGATAGCGAAGAAACTGCGATGAATGCAATTATGGGCTCACAGATCAAAAAAGGTACTGTAGTGGTAATACGGTATGAGGGACCACGAGGTGGACCTGGAATGAGAGAAATGTTAGCTCCAACAGCAGCACTCGTGGGAATGGGACTAGATGAGTCTGTAGCACTAATCACTGACGGACGATTTTCTGGTGGTACTCAGGGGCCTTGCATTGGACATGTATCTCCTGAGGCAATGGTTGGTGGTCCCATAGCATTCGTAGAAGATGGTGATGAAGTAATTATAGATATTCCCAATCGAAAATTAAAACTAAATATTACGGATGAAATATTCCAAAAACGTAAGGCAAACTGGACACCGCCTAAACCGAGGATAACGCATGGCCTGTTGGCCAAATATGCAAAATGTGTAACATCTGCTGATAAAGGGGCAGTGTTAGCAGTAGAGTAAAAGATTTATCTATCACAAATCTTTTCTCAGGTAAAATTTCTAAAAGGAATGCTACCCGGTGGTGTAATGGTAACACTAGAGATTTTGGCTCTCTCATTGGAGGTTCGAGTCCTCCCCGGGTAGCCATTATATTTTACAGGAAGCTTGAAAACGAGAATTAGCGATTTTTATATTTTTGAATATGATAAAAAATGGGAAAAACCACAGCAATCATTCTCGCCGCAGGAAAAGGGACGCGTATGCGGTCCTCAAGGCCCAAGGTACTACACGAAGTATGTGGGATAACCCTTCTGGAGTGTGTTATTGAGGCAGTACAAGGAGCTGAAATTTCATCGGTATTTGTTGTTGTCGGAGATAAAAAAGAAGCAGTAAAAAAGATACTCGAAGGGATTCCAATCAAAATTGTTGAACAGCGTGAGCAATTAGGTACCGCACACGCCGTACTTTCAGCGAAACACCTTCTTTCTGATACGGAGGGTACCGTTTTAGTATTAAATGGGGACACCCCTATCATCAAGCCACAAACATTGAAAAGATTGGTTTCTGCAAACGATAAATCTGATGCAGATGAGATGCTATTGACAGCATGTTTGGATAAACCGCAGGGATATGGTCGGATTTCTCGAGATTCTCATGGAAAAATAAAAGGAATCATAGAAGAAAATGAGGCAAGTAGAGAAGAATTAAGCATGAAAGAAATCAATGTAGGCATGTACGTATTTAAAGTGGCGCCACTTTTAGAAAGTTTGGGAGAAATTGTTCCACATAATAAAAAAATGAGTTTTATCTAACCGATATTATATCTGTCTTTTATCGTAAAAGGAAAAAGATCGATGAGATTAAAAATTCGAATACCACAGAAGTACTAGGAATAAATACTCAGTTGGAATTAGCAAAGGTAAACCAAATAAGACGTAATGAAATATTGGATTCTTTCATGGAACAAGGCGTTACTATTTTAGATCATACCAGGACGTTTATCGAAAATCGTGTTAAAATTGGTGAAGGAACAAAGGTTTATCCCTTTACCTATATCTGCAAAAATGTAGTGATCGGTCAACGGTGCTGTATTGGACCTTTTGTGTATGTAAAGTCTAACACCGAAATAGGGGACGATGTAGAGATCAGGAATATGATAGAAAGGTAGGGGGCTTTTTTTCAAAGAAAAGGATACAATGGATAAAAAAAGAAGGCTGGAGGAAATAGACCATTTAAAAATTTTTTCAGGAAATGCAAATCCTGCCCTAGCAAAGAAAATTTGCGAACACTTGTCAATCCGGCTTGGAGATGCTTATGTAGGCCGTTTTCCTGATGGAGAAATTGACCTGAAAGTGAACGAAGATGTTCGTGGAGCTGACGTGTTTTTAGTACAACCAACATGTCCGCCAGTTAACGAAAATCTGGCTGAATTGCTGATTTTTATAGATTGTTTGAAAAGGGCATCAGCTGCGCGTATCACAGCAGTATTACCATATTATGGTTATGCAAGAAAGGACAGAAAAGATGAGGGAAGGGTGCCAATAACGGCAAAATTGGTAGCAAACCTTATCACAGAAGCAGGAGCCGACCGAGTGCTTACTGTTGATCTGCATGCTGCTCAAATACAGGGATTTTTTGACATTCCGGTAGATCACTTATTTGCCTTTCCTGTACTTTCAAAATATTTTGAAAGTTTAAAATCGAGTGACCTCATAGTGGTAACACCTGACGTTGGCGGTATAAAACTGGCGAGAAATTATTCTAAGAAATTGGGTATAAAGATGGCGATCGTTGATAAGCGAAGGGTGGGGCCAGAGGAAACCGAGGTTGGATTCGTTATTGGAGAAGTAGCAAATAAAAATGTAATAATGATAGATGATTTAATCGCTACAGGCGGGTCAATTGTACAAGCAGCAAACGTACTGAAAGAAAGAGGTGCAAAAGATATTTATGTAGGTACTACGCATCCTGTACTCTGCGGAAGCGCGGTGGAAAAGCTATCTGCTGCACCAATTAAAGAAATTATCGTAACCGACACGATACCACTTACGGAAAAGGCAAAAGGGTTTGATAAATTCAAGGTATTATCCATCTCCGGGCTTTTAGGAGACGCAATTATGAGAATTCATCGTCATGAGTCTGTGAGTTCTCTCTTCGTTTATTAATTTTATGTTTTGGGAGCAGATTAGATGGAAATTTTAGAATTACATGCAGAAAAAAGAACAACAAAGGGAAGTAAGGCAGCAAAAAAGCTTAGAGGAAATGGGCAAATCCCGGCAATACTCTACGGTCATAAAGTAGATAATATCATGCTCTCTCTTAAAGAGACTGATTTTGTCCGCATCCTCCACTCCGGAACAAGAATGATTCGTTTAACTTATGACAACAGGAAAGAATCTGCACTTATTAAGGACGTTCAATACGATAACATTCTTGACCGTGTACTCCATATAGATTTTTCTCGGATTGATCTGAATGAGAGGATTAAATTACGGGTTCCAATTGAATTATATGGAGAATCTCTTGGTGTGAAGGAAGGTGGTGTGTTGACTCACGTCATGAAAGACGTAGAAATAGAATGTCTTCCAACCGCTATACCAGAAAAAATAAAAATAAGTATATCGGAATTGGGTTTAGGTAAAGCAATTCACGTAAGAGAGTTACCAGTCATGGAAGGAATCCGATATGTATCGGATACAGAAGCGGTCGTTGCATCAATTCATCAAGTCGCAGCAGAAAAAGTTGTATCAGAAGAAGAGTTATTAACCGAACCTGAAGTTATTACCAGGAAACCGAAAGAAGGAGAAGAAGAAACAGAATCAGCGAAAAAAACTTAATTTGGTATGGATTCATGAGAATTATTGTTGGTCTAGGCAATCCTGGGGAAAAGTATTCAAAAACAAGGCACAATTTTGGTTTTATGGTAATTGATCGGTTTGCGCAGCAGATTGACACGGAGTGTAATCAAAAGAAATTTCGATCTCTTTTTTGTAAAACAACAAAAGAACAGGAAGAAATTATCTTATTAAAGCCACAAACATTTATGAATCTGAGTGGGGTTGCTGTAAAAGAGGTTGTAGATATGTATCGATGTGAGCTGCAAAACCTCATGGTTGTCTGTGATGATCTGGATCTTCCTTTGGGAAAAATACGTATTAAGCGTAGCGGTGGTTACGGAGGGCATCGTGGCATAGAATCTATTGGAACCTATCTAGGATCCGCAAATTTTTCCCGTCTAAGGATCGGAATAGGTAGACCTGCAGTAGGTGATCCAAGGAATTATGTTCTATCCACATTCTCAAAAGAAGAAGAATCCATAGTAATTAAAGTAATCGAGAAAGCCTGTCAGGCGTTAAGAATTTGGACTTTTGAAGGTATTGAAGTATGTATGAATAAGTTCAACTAATAATCTATCCGAAAATCCTTTCAGATCATTTCTTAAAAAGAGATTTTTCTGATAGGCTTTAAATAAAATAAGCTCATTTTGTAATATTACTTATAAATATAAAGTAGGAGGAAAAGAATTTGAGGATGTATGAAGCGTTATTTTTAATCGATAATACCCATGCTAACATGGAATGGGATAATGTTGTTAAGCATATCCATGATATTTTGCAAAAGAATGGGGCAGAAATTCTAAAAACTGAAAAGTGGGGTGAAAAAAAATTAGCATACAAGATCAAAGGTCATAAACGCGGAACGTACCTCTTGATTCATTTTAATGCTAAAAGTACCGCTATTATAATAATCAAGAGAGATTTTCAGCTTTCTGATTATATTATCCGTTCTTTGATAACAACAGACAATAAAATTGAAGAATTGTCACAAATAGGTATAGCCGATGTAACCATTGATAAAGGAACTGATAAAATACCTGAAATAACGAAAGAAGAATTACTGGAAGAAGGTAGTAATATACCTGTCAATATTAAAGAAAATGTATAGGGTTTCAAGAACAGAGATCTCTCCTACTTAGGCCATTCCCAAAATTAGCAGTATGTTCTTAAAATACATAAGAATGTATTATAAAGTAATTTTATAAAGGACTTTTACAAGGAGTACGGTATGGCAAGCCTTAATAAAGTATTTCTTATGGGGAATCTTACGAGGGATCCAGAACTTCGGTACACTCCAGCAGGATTAGCTGTCGCGAGTTTTGGGATTGCAATTAATAGGGTATGGACTGCTAAAACCGGGGAGCAAAAGAAAGATGTATGTTATGTCGATATTAATATCTTTGGACGCAGAGCGGAAGTTGTAGGTGAATATTTTAGCAAAGGGAATCCCATCTTTATCGAAGGCCATTTGCAGTTCCATCAATGGGAGGCTAAAGATGGGCAGAAAAGAAGTACACTACGTGTTATTGCAGAAAATTTCGAATTTATTGGAGGGCAAACGAAGCGTCCTGCTGAAGGTGTTGGTACATCCTCCAAAGAAGGCAAACCGCTGCCGGAATCAATACCTGAAGACGTTAATCTTGATATTAACAGTGAGGATATACCATTTTAGAAGTATTTGTTGAATTTTATAAAAGGATAAATTAAATGAGTAAAAAGAAATTTAATAAAACAAGCAAATGTCGATTTTGTAGAATGGGAATCGAAGAAGTAGATTACAAAGATATACAAAATTTGCAAAAACTTACGACAAGTCAGGGAAAACTTTTCTCGAGGAAACGATCAGGAAATTGTGCCAGACACCAACACTCGGTAAAGCTCTCTATCAAAAGGGCAAGATTTATGGCGCTGCTTCCCTACGTTACTTAGATGTTACCAAAAGTTTGCCTCATATCCAGTTGCCGAGCTTTTGAGTTCTGTAAATACGAAATGCATTATTTTCACAAAATGGCTATAGGTTCTATCACTTCTTTTTCATGGAAGTAAAAAATCAAATTCATAAACATGTCTTGGTATATTACTCTGGTTTGACCAGATGAGAAGGAGTTAATGTATGGAGTTACTATTAAAAAAAAATGTAGATAAATTAGGCAGGATTGGTGATGTTGTAAAGGTAAAGAAAGGTTACGCTAGAAATTATTTGCTACCCAAGGGACTCGCAACTACCGTTTCTCCGGCAAATTTAAAACAAATAGAAAAAGAAAAGATAAAGATGGAGTTCCAATTAAAAGAAGAAAGAGAACGGTTACAGGAAGTATTGGAAAAGATTTCTACCGCCTCTTGTACTATTTCTGTAAAGACCAACGAAGAAGGCAGGCTCTTTGGTTCTGTTACGGCTGCCCAAATCGCAGAAGCACTAACAAAGGAAGGATATCCTGTAGATAAAGAAATGGTAAAAATAGATAGTCCGATAAAAGTTTGTGGTGTATATGATGTTGTAATCGCCTTAAATTTGGAATTACAGACAAGATGCAAGGTATCGGTAATGAGAGAAGGGGATACCAACCAGCCAGAAAAAACCTAATGCTTTTTTGTATAAATTAGCGGTAGTCTTATCAATTATCAACTGTGTGCTCTCTTTTGCCTAAGGTGATACATATATCAGGCATTTTTACAACTAAGTACTGGTTTCCTTATCCGAGGAAGTAATGATGGCTGTTGAGTCAATTCTTGAACGTACATTACCACAAAGTATCGAAGCAGAAATGAGCGTCCTGGGCGCTATGTTATTGGATAATGAGGTAATTAGTTTTGTAATTCCAATCCTCAGCAAGCATAGCTTTTATAAAACAGCCCACCAAGAATTATTTCAAATTATCTTAGAACTTTATGATAAGGGACAAGCAATTGATTTAGTTATTCTCAGGGAAGAGTTAAAAAAGAGATCATTGTTGGAAAAGGTCGGTGGAATAGAGTATTTATTAGAATTAGAAGAGGCTGTTCCTACAATAGGAAATGTGGAGTATTATGCTAATATAGTACGTGAAAAAGCTATTAAAAGAAACCTTATCGAAGTTGCAGCAAATATCCAAAAAGATGCTTTTAATGATACTTTAGATACTGACAATTTACTAGATACATCAGAAAGGGCTATCTTTGATATTACCCAAAAGAAGTTTAATATAGCCTCGGCAAGATTAAACGAAGTCCTTAAATTAACTTTTAGCCGTATTGAAAATCTGCATGACCGGCAAAACAGGCTCACTGGGTTATCAACCGGTTTTTATGATCTGGATGATCTTACTTGCGGACTACAGACCTCAGAGCTTATTATCATTGCCGCAAGGCCAAGCATGGGAAAGACAAGTCTTGCGTTAAATATCGTCGAACATACCGGGGTAATTGAAAAGAAATCAGTTGTAATATTTTCTTTAGAAATGGCAGCACAACAAGTAGCTCAGAATATGCTTTGCTCTCATTCACAAGTGGATGCTCATAAATTGAGAATGGGTTTTTTAGATGATAAAGAGTGGAGCAACCTTTCACTTGGACTGGGGTCACTTTCTGAAGCCCCAATTTTTATTGATGATACCCCTGGCCTTACCATATTAGAGGTACGTGCAAAAGCAAGGAGGCTAAAAGCACAATACGATATTCAGCTAGCAGTCGTTGATTATTTACAATTGATGGAAGCAACACGGGCAGAAAACAGACAACAGGAAATTTCCATAATATCTCGCGGATTAAAATCACTCGCCCGTGAACTATCAATACCGGTAATTGCTGTATCTCAGTTAAATAGATCTGTGGAGGCAAGGGAAGGACATAAGCCAAGAATGTCAGATCTGCGCGAATCTGGATCAATTGAACAAGATGCCGATGTTATCATCCTCCTGCATAGGGACAAGTATTATGATTCTGAAAAGGATGATACAGCAGAGCTTATTATTGCTAAACAGCGAAACGGACCTACAGGGATAGTGAAATTGGCATTTCGTTCTCATTTTATGCGTTTTGAAAGCTTGGCCTCTATAGGTAGCAAATGAGACTAAATGAGGTTTTACTGCATGTAACAAGTATCGTAGTGACGCTTGTATTCTTGTATGTCGGCTATGCAAAAACCCTTTATTCTCAAACCCAAGGAAAAACGACACAAGTTATAAAAAAAATTGAAATCAAAGGGAACCAGCGAATTAGCACAGCGGCAATAAGAAGCAGTGTCAGGGTAAAAGAAGGTGACCCCTATGATCCTCAGTTAGTAAGTCAAGACGTAGATGCAATTTGGTCTTTAGGGTTCTTTGACAATATAGAAGTGGAGTTAGAGGAGATACCAGGCGGGATAAAGCTTATATTTCATGTTACGGAAAGGACTGTAATCGATGAAATACAGTTCCAGGGTAATAAGAAGATTAAGGCGAAAAAACTCCAGAAGCAAATTGAGATAAAACAAGGAGATTATTTAAAACCGTATCTTCTGAAACTGGATGAAGATAAAATTAAAGAACTTTATTTGAAAAAATGTTATTCCCTGGCACAGATACATGCTGAAAGTAAAGTAGTTGATGGAAAAAATGTCGTTGTTTTTAATATTTCAGAAGGTCCTAGAATCCGCATTGCAAAAATAAAGTTTCAGGGGAACATCGCTTTCAAGCGAAGAAAACTCCTCAAACAAATGGAAACCCGGCAAAAGCATTTTCCAACCTTTATCTTCCCTGGCCGGTTTGATAAAAAAAAGTTCGAAGTAGACATTGAAAAAGTAAAAGAATTTTATATGAATAATGGATGGCTGGATGTTGATGTCGGCTGGGAAATGACATACGGTGACGACAACAGCAAAATGTATATCACCATCCATATAAAAGAAGGAAAAAGATATTATGTGGAAGATTTGCAGATCTACGGGGCGACCTTATTTACTGAAGACGAATTAAAGGACAAATTGAAACTGCAAGAAGGCGGCCCTTTCTTTTTAGACGCAGTTGAAAAAGATACATACCAACTTCGCTTGACTTATGGAGAACAGGGGTATATTTCTGCTCTTGTGAAGGAAAAACATACCTTCAGCTCAGAAGGAGAGAAGGTTAATATCTCCTTTACACTAGAAGAACGAGATAGGTATTATATTGAAAAAGTTAAAATAACAGGAAACGATAAAACAAGAGATAATGTTATTCGAAGACAGTTAACATTTTATCCCGGCGAAAGGTTAGATACGGAAAAGATACGAGATAGTCAAAGGCGCTTAACAAATACGGGATATTTTGATATGGAATCAGGTGTGCCAGCAGGAATTAATTTTGAACCTGGTTCTGAACCAGACAAACAAAACATTCTGGTAGAAGTAAAAGAAGGAAGGACAGGGTTGTTGAGATTTGGTGGCGGTTACGGTGCAAATGTCGGAGCCTTTGGTGATATTTCTTACACTGATAGGAATTTCGATGTTTTTGATTTACCAAAAAGCTGGGAAGATTTCGTACAGGGCAATGCCTTCCGTGGTGCCGGTGAAATACTTACCTTGCGATTCAGCCCTGGATTCTATAGAACAGAAATCCTGATGTCGTTAACAAATCCTTCAGTTTTTGATTCTCCTTATAGTGTCGGAGTAAGCTTATTTGACTATTTGAGGTGGTATGAGGAATACGAACAACAGAATATTGGCTCAAGGATCTCTTTAGGGCGGGAAATTCAAAGAGATTTTTTTGTAAGATTAAGCCCGGAGTTTAACATCATTGATATTGATAGCCGAGATGGTGATGAAGATGCCCCACAGGACGTACTTGATGTAGAGGGTAGCCACTTAAAAGCTGGTATTACGCTATCAGCAGTTATAAATAGAACAGATAATATTTACGCACCAACGAGGGGATATGAAGGCGATTCTTCTATAGAATTCGCCGGATTGGATGTAGATATAATAAAATATAAATTTCAGACTACAAAATATAATACCCTTTTCGATATTCCTAAATGGGGAAAACATGTTATTGCTTACGGGGGTTCCTTTGGTGTTGTAGAATCAACGGCAGGAGAGGAAGTCCCTATTTTTGAAAGATTCTTTGCGGGTGGTTTTGGTTCTTTGAGAGGATTTGAATATAGAGGTGTAGCACCTTTTGATGAGAGGACGGGCGACCAAATTGGTGGAAACGTATTAATCGTGATGAATACCGAATACCTCGTCCCCATATATAAGGATATGATTCGTGCGGCAATATTTGTTGACAGTGGAAAGGCGGATGAATCAATCAGTGATATTAACTTTGATCACTTCAGGTTAACAACGGGAGTTGGATTAAGACTAAGCATACCTTTCCTTGGTCGTTCTACTATAGCGATTGATTATGGTATTCCCATTATAAAAGAAGATGGGGATGAAACTCAAGGATTTTCGTTTAATTTTGGAGGAGGTAGTAGTTTCTAATTATGAGATTAAGAAAAACATTTATAAAAAACAGCAGAGAAATACCAATTGCCTTTAGTACCGCAACAATCCTCGCATTTCTGTGGTTATTTTCTGTAAATAGCATACAAGCGAAAGAGCCAGGTGCAACAAGTTTATCCTCAAAAGGTTTAAAGGTAGGAGTTGTTGATTTAAATAAAGTATTTGAAAAATATGAAAAAAGAAAAACATTTGATGTACAACTAAAAGAAAAAGAGAAGCAGTACCAAAAAATTATTAACGATAAGAAAAAAGAACTTGTAAGTTTGAATGAGAAAATACAATTATTAGACTTAGGCAGTGAGGTAAGAAAAAAGGATGAAGAAACCTTTGAAAAAAAGAATATAGAACTGGAATCCTATGCAAAGTTTGCAGAAAAGAGCCTAGTAAAAAAATATAAAGAATATTTTGAGGGTCTCTACACAGAAGTTTGTAAGGAAGTAGAAGATATTGGTAAACGTGAACAGTATGACTTAATCATTAAAAAGGAAGAGCCAGAGTTACAAAGCGGAGGAATTTCTGAACTACAATTTAAGGTAGGGATAAAATCGGTTTTGTATCATTCTGACGATATCGATATCACGAACCAGGTTATTAACAATCTCAACAAGAGATTTTCGGCAGAAAACAAGGAAAAGTAGCTCTGTGGATAACATACAGAAGACAATCAGGCAAGAAAGTGAATGTTCTGGAGTCGGAATGTTCAGAGGAGAAAATACAAGACTCCGCTTTAAACCAGCCACATTAAATTCAGGGATATACTTCGTTCGTGTAGATTTACCCAATCGGCCAAAAGTCTGTGCCCATGTTTCTTCTTCATCATCAAGTTATAAACATATATTTCTGAAAAACAGGGAAGCAGAAGTTGAGAGCGTAGAACATTTAATGGCCGCGCTGGCAGGTCTTGGGATAGATAACATAGAGATAGAAGTTGACGGGCGGGAAATTCCTGCAGGAGATGGAAGTGCCCAGCTTTTTTTGGAAACTCTCAAAAAAGCTGGTATCACTGAACTTCGAGGGGAAAAAAAAGTTTTTACGGTAAAAAGTCCAATGATAGTTAGTAATGGAAATGCAAGTATCATGGCAGTACCTTACGAGAAAGGCATGATGCTTTCCTATACTTTAGACTTTAATGGCTCCTTTGCGAAGCAGCAGACTTATGATTTTGAATTTACTGAAGAGAATTTCTGTAGAGAGATTGCATCGGCAAGAACGTTTGGTTTAAGTACTTATATTGAGGAATTCAAGAAATTCGGTTTAGGAAAAGGAGTTACAGATGACAATAGTATTATCGTACATGAAAACGGTATCGTGACAAAACCTATTTCGATGAAACCTGCAGAACTGCGTTTTCCCAATGAACTAGTTAGACATAAAATCCTGGACCTTTTAGGAGATCTTTACCTGGCTAATGTAGTAATTCAGGGGCATATTGTTGCAAATAGATCTGGCCATTCCTTGAACGTTCAATTGGCAAAAAAGATTGCAATGATTGCATGATTTGGAGAAACCTAGTTGTCGGAATCAAACTATTGAAAACATTGGGAGTATGTAAAGGAAAACAGAATGAAAATACATAAATCTGCCATTGTACATCCCAATGCTTCGTTAGGCAAAGATGTTGAAATTGGCCCCTTCTCAATTATTGGTGAGAAAGTTACGATTGGAGATGGAACTATTATCAAAAACCATGTTACGATAACAGGAAATACTATCTTGGGGAAATGCAACATCGTTCATCCCAATGCTGTTCTGGGAGCAGAACCACAAGACCTTAAATACCGGGGTGAATGCACCTCACTCGTACTAGGGAATAACAATGTAATTAGAGAAGGAGTAACAATTAATATTGGTACTGCGGGTGGAGGAGGTAAAACAGTAATCGGTAACAATAGCTTTTTTATGGCATGTGTACATGTTGCTCATGACTGTATTATTGAAGACAATGTCCTTTTGGCTAATGGTGTACTACTGGGCGGACATGTTATGATAGAAAGGGGAGCTAAGTTAATGGGACTTGTTGGAATACAGCCTTTTGTAACCATTGGACGATATGCTTATGTAGGAGGACATACTCGAATTGTTCAAGACGTCCCACCATATGTGATAATTGAAGGCCACCCGGCAAGGATCCGGCAGGTAAATATCATTGGGTTGGAAAGAGAAGGTTTTTCAAAAGAACAGGTTGACGAAATCAAAAGGGTATTTCGTGTATTGTTTCGTTCTAACGGGTTAAACAGGAACAAAAGCCTAGAAGATCTGGAAAGACAGAAAAATATTTCCCCAGAAGTTGAATATCTCATTACTTTTTTGAGGAATATCGACAAAGGAAAGTCTGGAAGATTCAGGGAATCTTTTCGATATTCATCTGAAGAAGTGGCAACAAATTAAATATGCAAAAATTAAGAATTGCCGTAGTTGGTGTTGGACATCTGGGAAAAGAGCATGCAAGAATATATAAAAAACTGCCCGAAGTAGAATTGGTCGGAGTTGTTGATATTCAA
Organism: Candidatus Jinrextremum sp.; assembly: GCA_039794405.1. Classification (GTDB taxonomy): domain Bacteria; phylum Planctomycetota; class Brocadiia; order Brocadiales; family Brocadiaceae; genus JBDIVL01. Next base: position 84,570 of record JBDIVL010000012.1, read on the forward strand.
GCAAAACAGGCAGAAAAAATTGCACAGCTCTACAATACTTGCCCTTTCTTAAATTATAGAAATATAATCGATAAGGTCGATGCGGTAAGTATTGCGGTACCTACGAAATCACATTATCCTATTGCAAAAGAATTTCTTCAGCATGGAATCCACGTCATGATTGAAAAACCTATGACGGGGACGGTACCTGAAGCAAAAGAATTGATAGAAATTAGCAAAAAAAAGAATATCGTACTCCAAGCAGGATACATTGAGCGCTTTAATCCTGCAATTATTGCAATTAAAAAGCTTCTCATTAATCCAAAATTTATTGAATGTCATCGGTTAAGCCCGTTTACTTTTCGTTCTGCCGATATTGGTGTAGTATTAGATTTAATGATACACGATATTGATATTATCCTGCACATAACGGGTTCCAGAGTAAAAAAATTTGACGCCGTAGGGGTAAATGTTATTTCAGATAAAGAAGACATTGCAAATGTCCGCATTCAATTTATGAACGGGTGTGTAGCAAACGTAACGGCAAGTCGGGTATCTCTTACCCCTATGCGTAAGATGAGATTATTCTCTGAAGATTCATATATTTCTATTGATTATCAAAAAAAGGATGCGTTAATATATAAAAAATCACCCGAACTGACATTGAAGAAGTTAAATATCTCTGGGATGGATGTTTCAACCATTGCAGACCTGAAAAGTTATGTCTTCGGTGATCTCTTAAAAATAGAGCATATTAAAATGGATGATGATGAACCACTGAAAAAGGAACTTGAATCTTTCGTGAATTGTATTAAAGAACATAATGAACCTATTGTTTCAGGTGAAGAGGGCTTAAAGGCTATCGAAGTAGCAAATGATATTTTACATGAGATAGAAAAAAATCTTAAACTTATCCACATGTCTTGAAGAATGGAAATATGAGCCACAGAATCGCCTAGTTAATTTCCTAACGCTGGAGGATAAAAAATGGCATCATTTGATTTTCTACATATCGAATCAGAGATCATTAGCGGTAAGATTGTTGCAAAGGTTGGTGGAACACTGGGTAAAATGTTACAACCTTATATTGACCAGTTTTTTGAGAAAATTAACTCGTTGAAAATAATTGCAAAAACTGATGGTATGCACGTATACAATCTCTATAATCCTCCCTTTCCGAGCCAGGCAGGAATGAGATTTCTCGAAAGAAAGGTCAGAATGATGCTGTATAAGATGGCATTTCCCGTTACAGCAAATCTCGCCATAACCCATAAATGTCAGTGTCAATGCATCCACTGCAGTGCGGATCCTTTTATCGATCCTACGAAAAAAGAGCTTACCGTAGGAGAAATAAAAACCGTAGTAGATGGAGCCTTGGATCTTGGTGCAAGCCTTGTTATTTATGTAGGTGGAGAACCACTGCTCAGAGAAGAACTTTATGATCTCATCGAGTATGTAGATAAAACGAAAGCCATTCCAATGATATTTACCAATGGATTACTTTTAACAGAAGAAAATGTACGAAAATTGGCAAAGGCAGGCTTATTTTCATTAAATATCTCTATAGATAGCAGTGAACCTGAGCTACACAACGAATTCAGAGCGGTACCTGGTTGCTACCAAAAGGCATTTGAAGGTGCTGAACGCTGCCGGAAGGCCGGTATCTTAACAGGAATTTCCACGTATGCAACTAGTGAAAGTATCAAAGCTGGAAAAGTGGAAAAACTTTTAAAGATTGCACAAGAACAGGGTTTTTCTGAAGTTACTATCTTTGACTGTATACCATCGGGAAGATTCTTAAAAGATACATCGAAAATATTAACCGCAGAAGATAGGAAACAATTAATTGCAATTGCCAAGAAATATCACGAGATGGGTCACCCCATGGGAGTAAACTGCATGTCAATTATTAACTCCCCTAGGGGTGTCGGTTGTTATGGGGCACAATCACAGTTCTATATGACAGCATATGGCGATATAAATCCATGTGATTTTAATCCAATTAATTTTGGGAATGTCCGTGAAATGCCTATTCAGGAAATATGGAAAAAGATGGTAACACACCCGGACTTCAGCAAAAGGTATCCTACTTGTCGTATGCAAAGTAAGGCATACAGAAAGAAATATATCGACCCCCTTCCAAAGAACGTTCACCTACCCGTAAGAATAGAGGATATCGCACCTGTTGATCTCGTGGATAAGGAAATAACGCTTGCAGGTGTAAGCTGATTTACGTATTAGTATCTGATTTTTGTTATTTATTAAACCTGTTTGGCTCTGGTTAATCCAGGATAGGAGGATGGCATGGGTAATGAAATTCTCATAACAAAGAAAATGAGTACCGGTGAAGTAACAAAGAAATATCCTGCAACAAAAATGGTTTTCACAAAATATTTTGGAAAAGGCTGCTTCGATTGTCCTTCTTTCGGTACAGAAGATATAAACCTTGCCTGTATGATGCATAATACCGATGTTGACAAATTTGTTAAAGAATTAAATGAAGTGGCGAAACAAGAGGCGAGCAAAACCTCTCAATGATGTGAAATTTTCTATTATTTTATATTTTGTTAAGAAATGCCGTAAGGCTGGTATATAAATTTGGAAATAATACATTTAGAAGAAAAGATAAAATTTAATAAAGAACATTTTGTTCCCAACATCCTTTATGTATCACCCGGGATAAAAATGCCCCTTATATGTATGGAGCCAGGGCAAGAAATCCCTCCTCATAGCGGACATAGTATCGGTATTTTCTATGTAAAGGAAGGCAAAGGGATTTTCACCCTTGACAATCAGAAGATCGATATGAAAACAGGAACATTAATTGTAGTCCCTGAAGGTGCATCAAGGGGAATGAAATGTGTGGAAAGAATGGTAGTTTTGGCTATTAGTGCAGGATAATAGTTTGCTTTGTTTACTACAGAAATGTAGAAACTACAAGGCTTCGAGACCATTGAATAATTTCCTCTTTCCCTCTTCAATTTTAGATTTTTTCGCACCTCTATATCCTAATATTTAGTTTTTGAGGTATAATGAATGGGAAAAATTGACTTCAAAGAACAGATAGAATTCTCTAAAGAGAAATATGTATCAAAGATCTTATTTGATTGTGATAAAGTACGCCTAGTATTGTTTTGTTTAGAAAAAGGGCAGGAAGTACCCCCACATACAGTAAAGCCACAAGTAACGATGCTGGTATTTTCTGGTAAAGGTTCATTCACTATAGGAAACCAGACATATAAAGTAAAGCCTGATACCATAGCGGTCTGTGAAAGCATGGAAGCACATGGAATAAAGGCTGATGAGCAGATGGTTGTCCTCACATCAATCATACCCCGTCCGTAATAAAATATTTTTAGCAAGGAGTAGTTATGAATAAAACACAGTCCATAATTTTAGATGTGAGAAATATTATTCCGAGAGAAAGACATCCAAAAATTTTTCATACTTTTGACAGCCTGAAAAAAGGTGAAAAGATGACCCTTATAAACGATCATGATCCTAAGCCATTAAAGTATCAATTAGATGCGGAACGGACAGGCCAATTGGATTGGAAATATGTTGAACAAGGGCCAGAAATTTGGAAGGTAGAAATAACTCGTATTTAATAGAGAGAATAGCAGAATCACGGGTCTTATATTTAAAGGATTTATTCGTTAAGGAGGATAAAAGAGTTTTATGTGTAGGGGAATAAAATTTATCATATCTGTAATGATACTTACCATGTTTGTTTGTATTCAGCTTGGATGTGAACAGGCAAGTGTGAGAAATACAACCGTTGCTGCTGAGCAAAAACCAATAGCTGTTGAGGAAAGAGACGTAAAGCAAGAGGCTTCTCCCTCTGAAAGTAAAAAAGAAGAGAAAGCCTGTTGCACAGTGAAAAAGGATGAAACATCCTATCATCCAAAAGATAAGAGAACGATTCAACAAATTATTTCTCAGTTAACTGGGGAAAAGATAGGGCCTGATGACTCCGGTGATCTTTATCACAGTGGTTTAACAGCAACATACACGGGCCCTGAGGAACTATTACCTGGTGAGGGTAAGTTTGGAAAACTATTCCATTTTTTACCTGTTATAAGATGGTATGACCCAGACCATTATTATACACCCAACATGGCAATTTCCGGGGAATTTAAACATGAAGAATGTATCATGTGCCATACCATACAAACACCGGGTATTGTTGCACAATGGAAAAACAGCAAACATGCATCAACAGAAAAAGGTGTGGTAGGATGTGATAAATGCCACGGAAATAACCATCAACAATTGTATATGCCCTCATGGAAGCACTGTGGTGAGTGTCATCCAGAACAAAAGGACGGCCACCGTAGTGGTAAAATCGGATCACATACCCATGCGTTCCATGTAAGTGTAGTGGAGGCAACTTGGCAGATAGGAAAACCTGCAGAAGAGGTAACCGCGTGTGCTACATGCCACGGTATAGCCGAGAATCGATGCGACGGATGCCATACAAGGCATGATTTTTCTACTGCAGAAGCAAGAAAACCCAACAATTGTGGTATTTGTCATACTGGTTTAGATCACTATGAATACGAAATGTACAGGGAATCATATCACGGAATGATCTATGAAGCAAATCAGCACTCATGGGACTGGACTAAGCCTCTGAAGCCTGCAAACTATAAAGCCCCTACATGCGCATTTTGTCATATGAAAGACGGTGAACATAACGCACAAAAGGCATCAACTATTAATAGCCATATGGGCACATCACTTGTAGACCGGGGGGCACCAGAATTTAAAGAAGCAAGACAAAATTGGATAAATACATGTAAAGGTTGTCATTCGCCAAGATTTGCAGCAGACCAATTTGAGGCTATGGACGAGGCTGTAAAGGTCAGCTTCACAAAATGGCGTGAAGCCATGAAAATTGTAGTAGATCTCTACAACGATGGATTGCTTGATCCCATGCCGAATGATTTGGCTCCGGATTATGCAGGGCACTATACCTTTAGTTTATTGCCAGGTGGTGAAGGAAGAATGTTTAATGTTTCTGATATAGAGCGGACCTCTTTCGAAATGCTAGTTTATATCACTAATGCGGTTTATAAGGCCATGGCCCACGGGGCTATGTATGGTGCAACCTACGGAAAAGGAGCTTTCCTGCAAGATCGTTGGCTTATCCAAATAAAGAGTGAAGCCAGTCGACTAAGAAGGATCAAAACAATTGAAGATAAGGTCGGGATTAAGCATAAGGCTTATGACTTCTGGAAGCATGGTGAATATACCGATTTACTTCTAGGTTGGAAGAGAAAACCAGGTGACGTTGATAAAACAGCTTGCAATCATGAAGGTGAAAAATGTCTAGCTGAATGATAAAGCATTGCTTTATTGTCTCTTCGGAGGGGAGAGTACAACCTCGCCCCTCCAAATCTTATTAAAAAGGAAAAAACAATTTAGATTAAAATCGAAAAATTATTTCATTTTCTTAACGGTTCATCAAAAAAGGCATAATTTCTCAAAGGAAATTATGCCTTTTTTATTTCTCATGAAGTAAACTTTTGATTTTTGTGGTTTGTTACCTACTCGGCTTCGAAGTGTTTATGACTTGAAAATATACAGTCAAGGATTGCCTGTCTTTCTGCGGTAAACTTTAAATTTTTAGATTCAAGATATTCTTTAAACTTATCTTCTTCAGAAATCATATAAAAGT
>JBDIVL010000013.1:0-89727 GCA_039794405.1 Candidatus Jinrextremum sp.
TGCCTATAAGATGAAGAGATTTGCCTGCACGAGGGGGATTCCCATTATCTATGCCAGAAGATCCTGGCCCTCTATCTATAGAAATATAAAGGCGGTCAATATCATTTGAACTGGATGGAACTACTGCTCTTTTTAAACAGGCAAAAATTCTACGGTAAAGGCCGCTTCAATCAAAAGAAGAGTATACTCATTTTTATCAAGTCAGTCCTCATAGTTGGTTCAATCGTTCACGATGAACCAACTATGAGGATACGGATAAACGTGTGGAGACGATCTGGAGGGTTGTTATCCTCTGCTTTTGTCCCTGTCGCACTGAAAACCTGTTTACAGAAAATGAAAATTCCTATACGATTAAATCATCATGGAGGATACGTAGATGAGAACACATAAATTCTTTGCATGTCCAAATTGTGGTAATGCCAGGCTATTTAAAGTTTTTACGAGCAGTTTTCAAGTTGTTATGCAATCTCCCGATGATGGGACATGTATAGGCGAAAGTGGTATTTTGCCTAATCTACGACAAAATGATAACTATGTCGAATGTCAATTATGTCATGAGAAATCGGAGTATGATATCGCAGTAGATCATGGTAAAAAATATCTTAAAACTACCAGGAATTTGAAGGCGATAAACGTACCAGTACAATAAGATACTGGATTGATTCATAATAAAAGTGAAGAGAGAAACATGAAAAGTAGAATAAGAGAGAACATCTCAAAAAAACTATGTCCTTTCGTTGAAAATCCGCCCAGTGACGATTGTTATTGTGCTAAATTAGATAGTCTCAATATCGAGGATGCTCTGTATTATTGTGGGAAAAATTTTCAGAAGTGTAAAATTTACGGAACAATTTTCTCGAAGTCCAGGTAAAATTCCCATAAAGTTTTGAATTTTAAGTTACCAAATGACTAAATGTACGTATAGGAAATTCAAACCAGCCCTGTAGGGGCGTATGCAATACGCCCTACAGGTTACATAAAAAATCGACTTTCCGAATTTTGATCAGTTTATCGAGTCGTCCTCCTCAGAGAAGAAAAATACTACCCATCGCTAGTGGCAATAACTGTTGCCGCCAATAATCTCAACAGCCCAGGGCGAAGCCCTACATTTTGAATTTGTGTATAGCTATCTGTCATTCCATCAATGGCATAGACAGAATTGTTTGTTGAGCACGCCAGATAAAGAGTTTTTCCATCAGGTGTTGTCGTTGCCGTTTCTAACATTAACCCTTCACCAAGTTTAATCCGTTTTGGTTCTTTGTATTTCTCCATATCAATCACGTATAAGGCGCTTTCTGGCTGACTGATAATATATGCCTTTTTCCCCAATTTACAAAATTCACTCCCGTCATGCCTTCGCCGCCCGGGAATGTGGTTATAACTTTATTACTTTTCACATCTGTCACAGATACCGTCTGATCACCATTATTGGGGACAATAACCTTTGCTCCATCAGGGAATACGTAGGCCCTCCACGGGTTTCTCCCCACGCGTATTGTTTTTACGATATTGTTGTCTGTTCGTGTATCAATTACTGCCACTTGGTTAGAGTCGCCGTCAGCCGCATACAAGTACATTCCGCCCGGGGTCAATGTGGGATGAGCGATGCCGTTTATTTCTGAAAGTCTTTTATTTAAATCTAAAGAGGCCAAAACATGCGAACTCCCAATGTAGGTATTCTTTATAAGCTTTTGGCTTTTTACATCAATAACACCAACTCATGAGCACCAAGGTTTGATACATAGACCTTTGACATATCGGGCAATATAGAGAAACCATGTAGCTCGTAAAAACCAGAAATCCTGTTAATTTCTTTATTGTTTATGAGATCTACAATTGAAATGGAACCTTTTCTTTATTCTCTGCGCAGACCTGCATCGGTACTATTCCTAAACCGAGCGTAATAATATATCGCATATAATAAGCTTGGTATCATTGGTGCTGTAAGGGCAAATGATGGTACACTGGTTGTCTGCGAAGAAAATAAGTTCAACGCTCAATCCATAGAACTGTTTTTTCAGTTAGATTTTTTATCTGATTCTTCCAGGCGAAATCTGACAGGGATTGCCACCCTGGACTTAACAGATAGGCCTCCTATCCGTTCAGGTTGGAATCTCCAACGCCTTACTGCCTTTAAAGCCGCCTGATCAAGCAGTTGATAGCCACTACTCTGTTTAACTTCAACCTTAACAGGTATACCTTTCTGGTCTACCTCCACCCTGAGTATCACCAGTCCTTCCTGATGCATTTGTTTTGCAAGCTGAGGGTATTCAGGAGGTTGGTTCTGGAAATAACCGGGTTTGTTTTTCGTTCTGATTGTTCCTTGAGAAGAACGCGGCATAGTCTTAACTGTTTCCTGGTGTTTTTCTATTGTTGAAGTAATGGATTTGGCTGCATCTACATTTGGTTGGGGCAGTGTCACTGGTTCTTCATGCGGCACAATTTTAACTCCTTCCTGTTGTTTTTCCGTTGTAGATGTAATAGGTTTAACCACATCTACCTCTGGTTGAGACAGTGTCTTAACCGTTTCCTGCTGTTTTTCTGTTGTGGGTGTAATGGATTTAACCGTATCTACGTTTGATTGCACCGGTGTCGCTGATTCTTCCTGCAGCACAGTCTTAACAAGTTCCTGCTGTCTTTCCGTTGCAGATGTAGTAGATTTAACTATCTCCGTATCCGGTTGTGGCACGGCAGTTACCAGATCAACGTCTATGCTCCCATTGGCTGATTGAACGCTGTATTGAACAGGTTTAACAAAAAGCTTTCCACCAACAAAAAACAAAACGCCATGAATGAATAAGGCAAGTATAAATCCTTTAATCATGCCGTGGTTGCCGGGTTTGACCTTGTGGTAGTTGAATCTATCTGTTGTCATTTTTGCAAAGGTTCTCCTTGCTTTGTCTGAATGGCAACTTTCGTGATTCCTGAAGACCTCACCTCGTCAAGGATTTGAATTGCATTGCCAAAATAGGCTTCCTTGTCTCCATTAATAAAAACCCTCATGTCTGGATTTTCTGCATTCAATTGTTTCAAGCGCTGGGGTAAAAGGTTGGGAGCCAGTCTTTCTTGATTCAGGTATATATCTCCTGCCTTGGTGACGGTAATGGTTACTGCTACTTCGCGCTCTTGAGGTGTACCTGTGGCGGCGGAGGGCAAATTCACACTAATGCCCTGATTTTTGACCATTGAAAGAGAAACCATTACAAAAGTCGCCAAAAGAAAAAATATAACATCAATAAGCGGAATGATCTCTATCCTTGCCTTCCGTCTGGTTGTTGGCAGTGGTATCTTCATAAGCTTTTGTCCTGTTTTAATAGCAAAAGTTCGAGATGCGTGGTGGCATCCTCAATTTCATGCCTGGCTTCTTCAAGGCGTGCATTGAGATAATTAAAAGGAATAAGCGCGACAATGGCGGTGAGAAGGCCGTATGCGGTGGCAATTAAGGCCTCGGCAATGCCGCCAGTGATAACCGCGGGCGCCTCAAGCTCCTTACCACCCAAAAGGCCAAAGGCTTGTATCATGCCGGTTACCGTGCCAAAAAGACCCAGGAGCGGCGCAAGGGTAATAATGGTGTCAAGTACCGGAAGCCCCCGGTTAAAACGCTTAAGTTCCTTATTTGCAGCCTGCAAAAGGGCATTTGAGAATGCTTTGTGACGATGGCGAAGACCGTAAACTAGAGTAGCGGCAACAAAATCATTGCATCCTTCTCCTGCTTGTATCGCTTCTTCAATTTTCCCTTTCTCAACTTCGGAAAATATTTTTCCTACCGTTTCCGGATACCTTGATCTTTTTTCCCGGATAAGAAATGTAATCCGCTCTATAATTACGGTTATGGCTGCCAGTGACGCAACGAGGATAGGCCACATGGCAGGCCCCCCTCTTAAGAATAAATGGAACATTTTTCACTCCTTTTTAAAATTAGAATCGGAAAGTCAGTGCGGTACGAACCGAAATGGGTTCAACTGGTTTAAAGTGAATGTCATTATGAGAAGCATTTTCCTCTTTCAAACGCGATGGGTAATAATAGTCAATCTCATGATCCTTATTGTCGAGGAGATTGAAACCCTCGACACTGAGAGTCCAATTTTTATTGAAGTTGTAGCCCACTCTTGCACTCAGCAGACTGGTGGATTTTGAGCGGATGCTGTTATCTTCCGTAAGAGGACGAGGGCCGAAAAACCGTAGCCGTAGTTCACTGAAAAGGCCACGCTCGCCTGGTTGTTGGAATGCAATTCCTGTAGATATAACGCTGTCAATTGCACCCGGGATGTGCCTACCCTGCACTCCTTCACCCTCAACAGTTTCACGAAACTCAGTGTGTGAAAACGAGAAATCAGCATCCAGGGAGAGCCATTTGGTGGGCGTGTAGTAATTTGTCCACTCGATACCATAACGTCTGGTAGGGGCGCTGGCCTCGGTGCTACCAGCATCTCCGGAAAAAACTAGCTCAGATTCAATATCCAGCAACCACAACGCCAACGTGCTTTGCAACCCCTTAACAACAGTAGTGCGTACACCGATTTCCGCCCCTTTTGTACGCACCAACGGATCTGCCGGTTCCACAGTATCTCCTGTCTTTGGATCAACATGTTGTGTCACACCGCGGCCAGCATTACTGTGGAAACCGAGGCCGGCGCTCAGGTAATACTCCGTTTTGGCCCACGGACCGAAGATAAGCGACCCTTTGGGACTAACTATTGCATCATCTCGTGTGCCGGAGTTAGCAGATAAATCACTATCCACATCGAAGTAGTAATAATCCATTCGCAATCCAAAAACCGTGCGGAATTTGTCTGCCCATTGCACCTTATTCTCGACATAGGGAGAAAGACTCGTCTCCCACACATCATCCACACGGGTTGTATCAGAAATCTTTTTACCTTCATAATCAATCTTGTCTGTACGTCGCCGTTCTACAGTTTGAAACAAGCCGTTTGTAACAGAATCACTGCGTATTTGCAGGCCAACGGTGTTTTCCATATCGCGACTAAAAATTTCACCGTACCAGGTTTGGCTGGCCTTCGTCCCGCCAACCCACCGCCTGTCCAGTTGCTCAAACTGATCACCCTGGGGACTGTCAAGATAATATGTAAAATTAGAAAATAAATTAAGGTCATAATAAAATCCATAGAGCAGTACCTCTGTGGAAGAATCTGGATTAGCGCGATGCCACTCCGCCGAGAGACTGTGGCGCTGCGAGTCACCGCCATCGCTTGAATCCAAAGAATCAAAACGGTCAAAGTCAGGAATTTTTTGCAGTGCACGATCAGCAATTTGATCGGTTGCGTTCCAGTTCCCGGCATACGCCATGGCCGTTACACTATAGCCAAACTCAGCATCACCCCGACTGTAGCTCAATACACTATTTATCCTCTTGTAATCGTCTGGCTCGGTCCAAGGGCCATCATTATGGAATAATTCAACGGCATACAGAAGATTTCCACTTCCGACAAGATGTGATGAGGCATACAGGCCTCGCGCATATCCGAAACTGCCACCTTCCACCTGTGCTATACTTTGCGGAAGAAAACTTACATATTGAATGTCGGCTGCACCTGCGGAGGAAAAATCACCGAGGTCTGCATAGTAAGGCCCTTTTCGGAAATTCACACGCTCAATCAGTTCAGGGATCATGAAATTCAAATCAGTATAGCCCTGGCCATGTCCATGAGTGGGCATATTTACCGGAACGCCATTGACCGATGTGGCAAAGTCCGTTCCGTGGTCAAGATTAAAGCCGCGCAGAAAGAACTGATTCGCTTTGCCGGCGCCACTGTGCTGGGCGACGATAACGCCGGGAACTGTCTCCAGCACTTCACCGGGACGCGACAAGGTACGCCTTTCCAACTCATCTTTACCCACTGTACCTTGAGAGGCCGCGCCTGCGATGCCGAGCAAACTATCCGCGCGGCCATAGACTAATACTTCCGGCAAAAGAAATGCATCAGTTGCGGAAGACGTTGAATTCGCGAATGACTGGACGGTGTCTGTTGAATTACCGTTATTGTTGCCACTTTCTTCCGATTGATCAGAAAAGTCTACACCTGTTAAATCTGACGTCGAAGAACTGGCCTCAACTTGCTCTCCGGTTACGTTCTGTTCTGTTGATTGTTTTAGAATTTCCTTGCTGCTCTCTACTTCCTTTTCTTCCAAAAGAGGCTTCGTTGGAGCAGGTTCTGCTGTTTCTCCAGCCGATGCGGTCTTACAATAAAAATTAGGCGCTAAATTAATTACTAACAAAATTAAGAGATACTTCATTTGCATCCTTCCTTTCCCCCCGGAAATAAGAATTCATAAAATCATGTTCAAACAGGTCTCCTGGCTTCCGGGTCATTCTACTTTCTGCGCCTTCCCATCCCAAATTAACGGTTTAAGCAGTTTAAACGGCTTTGCGACGGGTTCGCTTCATCCGTCTTACGTGGAAAGATATCCTGAAAACTACATACAGAAATAAAAATTCCTGCACGATCAATATAGGGACAGTGGCATATTGCAGGTTTCGTCGCCGGTTACAGTTGCGGGGCAGCTCCCGTTTTTACGGGATTCCCTGAACATTTGAACGATAAGATATTACACGATAAAATCCCTTTTGGTTAATCCTTTGTTTTCCTTTCACCTCCTTTTCAAATCTCAGAGTTGGTTCAATCTTGTAGACTGAACCATATAATAAAAAAGCCCCTTTTTCTTCGTATCGGGAAGAAAAGGGGCTTCGATTCAAGTTTGAATATCAGCGCTTTACTTCTTTACTGCGAAGAAGTTTTCTAGCAAAATATTACAGGCAGGTTTTCTGACTTACGGATCATCCTACTTGCTGCACCTTCCCCTCACCAAAAGGACGAGAGTGGTTCTTCGCAACGTTCGTCACCGAATACAGCGGCGGTACCGTTCCCTTTTCTCCAATAAAAGAAACCGGAGGCGGGATTCCCTTTTAGTCCCGATACGTATATCAGGACACCTGTATGGAAGGTTTATTATTGTAAAAGCTACATGATATACTCCTTCATGTTATATACCCGTAGGGGCGAACCTTGTGTTCGCCCTTGCCTGGTACAATTCAAATGTTTCTGGTTGTTTCCCATGTGGGCGAACACAAGGTTCGCCCCTACACATTTAAGATAAATTCATCATATCGTATATTAAGTCCATATTGATATTCCTCCGGACAATATCGGCTAATTCATTGTAACGGTGTTCTTTTATACTGTTAAAATTTACCCGAAGACTATTCGATGATTTTAATCCTTTTTTCAGTCTCAGGTAGTCCAGAAGCTTTGACCGAAATTCATCATTGTCAAAAATACCGTGAATATACGTGCCGATTATGTTGCCGTCAGTGGAAACACATCCGTCTACTATATCTACCTTTTCTCCTGCCCGTTCAATAATCCTTGCAAAAGGTTTAAAAGTATTACTCCCGTGGTATGTGGTTTCTCCCATATGGATCTCATATCCTGTGAGCTCATTATTCAGGCACAATAAACCCTCTTGTTCCAGCATATGAGCCTTCACTTGATACGTATGTTTTTCTCTCGCAAAAGTGGTTATTGTGTCTAATAAACCCAAACCCCGAATGTTATCTTTCGATGATTCCACCTGATAAGGATCACGAATCTGCCATCCTAGTATTTGATATCCTCCACAGATACCAATTATCATGGTTCTACATTTTGATAATTTCAGAATTTCTTCAGAGATACCTGTCTCTCTTAAAAAAGTTAAATCACCTATCGTATTTTTTGTACCCGGTATAATAAGTAGGTCTGGTTTACCGATGTTATTTGCTTTATCCACAAATCTTACCCTTACATCTTTTACGTAAGCAAGTATATTGAAATCAGTGAAATTCGATATGCGTGGTAGTTTAATCACTGCAATGTCTATAATAGGTTGAAGGTTAGAGGCTGAAGACTGGAAATCAGTAGAGGTTCCTGACATCGATCCCGACCATTTAACTTCCCGGATTTTGGCAAGCGTATAATCGTTGATATATTCAAGTGAAACAGAATCTTCATCATCGATATGAAGATTATGAATATGAGGGATCACTCCAATAACGGGTTTCTCTATACGAGTTTCAAGCATATCCAGTCCTGGCTTTAATATATTTTTATCCCCGCGGAATTTATTAAATATGACACCCTTTATCCTGTTTCTCTCTGCTACGGTTAGTAACTCTAACGTTCCGACGATCCATGCAAAAGCCCCCCCCCGGTCTATATCTGTTACCAGTAATACCGGTGCTGACGCCATTTCCGCCATACCCATATTGACGATATCTCCATCCTTTAGATTTATCTCGGCTGGGCTGCCCGCACCTTCAATAACAACAATATCGAATTGGTTTCTTAATTTGTCATAAGCCTTTTGTATGATCGAAACGAATTCATTTTTTTTCTGATAATATTCTCTGGCTGCCATGTTTCCTATCGGCTTGCCCATGACAACGACCTGCGAACCACAATCTCCTGTAGGTTTAAGGAGTATGGGATTCATCTCTATGGTAGGTGGAATTCCTGCCGCTTCTGCTTGTGCTACCTGTGCCCGCCCCATTTCCTTTCCATCCCTGGTTACGAATGAATTTAAGGCCATATTCTGCGCTTTGAATGGTGCTACTCTGTAACCATCTTGTTTTAAGATGCGGCATAAGGCACACACAAGGATACTCTTACCTACATGGGAACCTGTACCTTGTATCATGATAGATTTGTTTGTCATATAGGTGGAAAAAATCCCAAATAATAAAGTCAGTACTAATTTAATGTATAGGAATTTCAAAGTGTGTCATAACATGCCAGACAACTCCCTAAATTCCTATTTATTAAGGGGACTTGAGGAATTTCCCCTTAATAAAGGGGGCGAGGGGATTGTTTTTAACCGGCATTTGTCGTGTATCAAAAAGTCACTGCCAAAGGCAGCCTATTTAATCTCCCTTAAGAAAGGGGATTCAGGAGGGCCGGGCAATTTTGCAATCCCATTTATCCCCCTTAAGTAGAGAAGCAAAATCTTGCGTCTCTACTGGGGACTTTTACGATTCACGTTCTAAAAACCGCTTACATAACATGAAAATTTCTATACGTTCAAGCCAGATAGCCGAGTTAGGGCAGGCATTGCCTGCCAAAATGAATTCTACGGTTCTAAAGCAGCAAGCCGATGGATCGACGATTTTCGATTATCGATTAAAAACGATCGCCAATCGTCATCCGATTGTCCAATTTTTGGTAGGCGATGCCTGCCCTGCGTGGCTTCATTTTATATTTTCAATTTCTCATAAAACGAATGCCCTGGTAGTTTGCATAGCTACGCTTTTCAATGCATGAATAAGTTTTACATTCTCTTCCCTGGTCCTCACAGCCACACGAAAATATTTGTTGCCAAGCCCTATAAAATTAGAGCAATCACGAATGGCAATACCATGCCCCAGCAATTGCTTCTGGAGTAAAGCAGAAGTCATATCTACCATAGCTATTTTTACAAGGATATAATTCACTGTAGGTTTGTAAGGAGAAAGCCCGTGGATATGAGATATTTCGTTATATAAAAATAATCGCTCTTGCGACATAAACTCCCTGCTCCTGGAAATAAATTCTTTATCTTCAAGGGCAGCCATTGCCGCACATTGAGCCAGGGTATTTACCGACCATGGTTCCTTGTACTCCATCATCTTTCTCACTAACTCCCTGTTGGCAACGAGATATCCTATCCTTAAACCGGGAAATCCATAGAATTTTGTCAGTGATCTTACTACAATCAAATTTCGTACTTTATCTACTTCGTTGATGACTGAGTATTTTTCTGGCTCATCAACAAAATCGATAAATGCCTCATCTATAACGAACATTACCTGAGAGTGCTGTTTTACCATATCCAGAATGACGTCCCTTTCGACCAGTTGCCCTGTTGGATTATTGGGATTACAGAGAAAGGCCACTTCCCCTTTTTTATCATGGAAATAACCATCATGATAGTGAAAGCAGAAACTGTTTTCCTCCATCAGCATGTGATGGACTACTTCTGCATGGCTGCACTTCAATGCTTCAGCAAATTCACTAAAGGTGGGCTGAAAAACGATCCCCTTTGCCGGCTTTAACGTACGGGGAATCAAATAAAATAATTCCGTGGAACCATTTCCTACGATGATCTCATCATCGGCATGTCCGGTTTTTTGTGCAATACACTTTCTCAGGTCGGTGCAGTCAATATCGGGATAATGTACGATATCATCGAAATTTTCCAGGACAACCTTTCGAACATTTTTTGGGTATCCCAGAGGATTAATACTTGCACTAAAATCAATGATACCGTTATTTTTACCCTGTGTACCGGGAGGTATGCAATGAACGATACGTTTTATATTTCCGCCGTGGCCTTTAAACATAATTCCTTATTTTGTGCTCAATTTTGAGTCATAATAATCCAAAAATGAAACCAAACGACAGGTAGACACATCCACACATTCATTCACTCGTTTATTCATTTACCCATTCACCCATCAACCCATTTACCCGGAAGTCCAATTTTTGGTAAGCGGTGCCTACCCTGCCTGTTTCCTGGTTTGAGTTTCCTAAACATTAAATTAAGTTGGGTTTTAAAATGCAAAACTCAACGGCTTTTGTTTTTACCCACCCCTAAATCCCCTTCCGGGAGAGGACTAAGGGGTGGGTCTCAGGAGGGGACTTTTCAAATTCACCTCTTGGGATTAGCTAGGGATGTGTTTATTCATTGTTTAACTAATAAGGTTGAGATTCCTATACGTGAACATAAAGTTTACCCCTACGCCTTACATATCTGTGTAATTTTTCAGGCCAACTGTTGAATGATTACTTCTCAGCCTGCGTACTAAAAATCTCCTTGCTTCTCCAATAGTAAGAGGCAAATTATCAATTGAGAGATTATCCTCATCCCTTAAAGCTTGCATTAATTGGGCAATCTGGGGAAGTTCCAAACAAGCGTGCCGTATTTCATCGATATTGCAAAATACCTGTTCCGGGGTACCTGCTTTTAGTATATTCCCCTGATACATAATTGCCAGGCGATCCATATAAACAGGGACCAAATCTACCGTATTTGTCGCCATAATGATCGTAATACCATGTTTCCGGTTTAAATCTTTTAGCAATGTCATAAGAGAAGTTACGCCGGCGGGATCGAGGCCACACGTAGGTTCATCCAGAACAAGTATCTCTGGTTTCATTGCAAGGACTCCTGCTATACAAACCCGCTTTTTTTGTCCGAAACTTAAGGCGTCAACAGCCTTATCTGCATACTGCATCATATCTACGAGGAACAGTGCCTCATCCACCCTGTGGGCAATCTCATCCCTCGACAGACCGAGATTTACGGGACCAAAGGCTACATCGTCCCATACCGACGGTGCAAACAACTGATCGTTTGGGTCCTGGAATACAATACCTACCCTTTGAAATATCTCCTTCGAAGAGTACAGATGAAAAGGCTTTTGTTCTAAAAATATTTCGCCCTCTGTCGGTTTTAGTAATCCATTAAGATGTTTTAGCAGGGTCGTTTTTCCTGATCCGTTTGGTCCAAGGATGGCCAGGAATTCACCCCTGGAAATATCGGAGGTAACCCCACGTAGTGCATAGGTTCCGTCATGATACCGGTATTTGATACCTTTAATCTGCAATATCACCATACTCGCATGTTTCCCACGTAAATAAGAAGGGGCAAAATAAAGATTATTCCCATGATAAAGAGATATTCCTTCTTTCTCCACGGTAGTAAATTACCTGTCAGTATGCCACCTCCCTCATAGCCCCTTGCATGCATTGCCTCATAGGTTCGTTCTGCCCTCCCAAAGGCGCGAATAATGAGCATTCCGCCCAGTGTCCCGAATGATTGTATTACTCTTTTCCAGGATGTATGGCCTAGCCGTGATTTTTGGGCATTCCACATGGTAGATACTTCATCCAAAAGCAGGAAGATATATCGATACATAAAGGCCAGGAGTTCGATAATGGTATTTGGCATTCGAAACCACTTTAAACCAGTGCACAACTGGCTTATTGTTGTTGTAAAAGAAAATAAGATTACCAATGAAATACCGCCCAACACCTTACTGCAGGTATGAATCCCGCTTCGTAATCCCTCCTCCTTCAAGGTCACTTCATATCCGATAAGTGAAAAAGATATCCATGCTTTTTCACCTTCGTGTAACCCCTTCATAAGCAGAATGAGGACTGCAAATGATAGGGGAACGAGCATGCCTTGAAGTATTGTCACGGGAGAGACTTTTATGGCAGTTAGCAGGGTGAAGGATACAAGAAGAAAAAGGAATGAAATACCGATATTTCTTGTAAATATATTTATTGCAAGTAAGAAAATAAAGTAGAGTAACTTTACCCGGATATCAATTCTTGTTAACCAATTATTCCGGCGGGCATAGGTATCTGAAAATGTATGATGAAGAAACCCCATAATGTTTTTGGTCTTAACCTTTGATGTTTTTAGCAAAAATTTAGTCTAGTAGGGTGGGCATTGCCCACCAAAAACGTAGCTTGCTCGTCCATGTTGCTTGCTTTTTTGGTGGGCAATGCCCACCCTACAGAACTTGATTCATTGTTAAAGATAAACCGCAGAGAAACTATTCAATGATCTATTTCTCATAAAAAAGTTTTCGTACATTAAATCCGATTACAAACCCACCAATTACCCCGGCAATAGTAAATACAAAAAGGAGTAGGTCGCCTTGGTCTGTGTTAATATAGGGGTCACGGGGGGGGCGACCGTACTTTTCTGCATATTTTCCAACAATGCTCACGTCAATACCCGTCCAGGCTTCCTGATCTGTCTGTGCTGTTGATGCTTCTGTATTTTCCGTGTGTTCCTCTCCTCGTGAGAGCACAGAGCAAGACATGAGCAATATAAAGGTAAGAGAAAGTATCCTTGCCTTATGTCCGAACAGATTTTGTATCATCTTTAATAATCCCAAGGTCAAGCAAAATACCCGGTTTCCGCTTATATACGAAAACTAACACAAATCCAACGACAACTCCTTCGACGATACATAAGATCCCTTGTGAGGTCATCATAAACATTCCAAAAATTTCAGCGGCAGCCTTAAAAAATGACCCTCCTTTATTTACTACAAGCAATCCCAGTTCAATGGATGTGCCCAAATAGGTAAACAGATCAGAGACTACCCCTGCGAGAAATCCGCACCAGAACAAGGTCAACCTGCACCGCTGTGCAATCCGGAATACAAAGTAACCGGAAAATGAACCGAGAATGCCCATGGAAAATATATTTCCACCGAGTGTAGTTAATCCACCATGAGCCAGGAATAATGCCTGAATGAGCAGAGCAATGGCTGCCACAAATACACTGACAAAAGGACCTAACAAAATAGCGCTCATGCCCGTACCGCAAGGGTGAGATGTAGCCATCCCGTTCAGGGCGATTACCGGAACAGGGAAGCATGAAAATACAAATACTGCAGCTCCCAGCATACCAACCAGAGGAAGATAGTTGGGCATCATTCTCTTCTTTCGTTTTACCTGGTGTATGCCAATCCCCACAAAGGGTATTGATACGGCAAACCAGGTAAAAATCCATTGAGGAGGCAAAATTCCCTCTGTGATATGCATAGCAAATACTGGGTTCTCAGATACAAGGAATAACAGGGAAAACACTGTCGTAAATAATATTGTTATTCTTAACAACGTATTACCTTTCATAAAACAAAAAAACCCATACCTTCGGTAGTGGAAGATATGGGTTTTCTATTTATAGTAGGGGTAAGTTTTAAACCTACCCTTCTCGTTGCAAGGTTTAAAGCCTGCCCCTACAAGACTAATGATATATAGTATGCAACCTTCACCTTCTTTACCATCGAAGACGACGTGAAGCAATTACAGGCAGGTCTTCTGGCTCCCGGATCGTCCTACTCATTACTCCTTCCCATCCTCTTGAAGGAAGACAGTGGCATTGTAATTTTCGTTCCCGGTTACAGCGGCGGGTCCGCTCCTTATCCTGCTTTCGCTAAAGCAAGACATGGATTCCCTTTTTTCTCTCTCATAACTTATAGGAGAGATACCTGTACTTGATTTCATGAATGAAAAGAGCGATTTTCCTCGTCAATTATAAGGCACGATTCTACTTCATAGAATAACGATTTGTCAAACGAAATGTTTTTTATCTGGAAAGTTCGCATTGTACTAAATGCTCAACGCGATGAGGATGGTGTTGTTGATATTATTCAGGCTGTCATTTTTGCTGAAATCAAAAGACTCGAGATCGGCCTGAGTAAAACAAACATGCAAATTGAAAAATTTGAAACTGAATATAAGGTAACATCAGAAGTATTTCAGAAAGAGCTTTCAGCCGAAAACCTGAAAAAGGGAGACCAGGAATATATAGAGTGGGCAGGCGAATTAAAGATCAGGGAAAAGATAACGGAAGACCTGAGAAAACTCAAAGAAATAGAGTATGTTACTTACTGAATACTTCGCCAAAATTGTAAAGGATATTGAGGAATATTCAGATACGATAATGCTGACCATAAGCCACGGTTAAACTTCAATTCACATAAGCACGTCTTATCGGGTGAAATAGTCCAATCTGGCATACCAGAATTAAGCGATATTCTTGAAGAAGTAATAGATTATCTTTCATGGATTAAATAACACACCATTCCTACTTTTTAGAATATTCAGAATTTGTATTCTAATAAAGATAAAATAGACAAACGATTCAAGGTTACTTATAATAAAGCGAAATATACTAAACAGATTTGTCTTAGGAGATAATTTATACAATTAAAGACAAAAGAATTAGATGCCCTGGCTGAGAAGTTAAACCTCTCAAAGGAAGAGATGCTAAGGGAAGGTCTAAAGCTTTTTCTGGAAAGGAAACTAAGAGAAATAAAATCTGAGATATTTAAGATACGAACAAAATATGGAGTTTCCTCTGTGGAAGAATTTGAGGAACTATACAGAAAAGGGAAAGTTGAAGAGAAGGATACCTGGCAGGATTTCCAAAGGCTTGATCATCTTGAGTTTAAAAAGGACGAGCTTGAGAAAGCCTTGAGGACCCTTTGATGATAGTTGATATCGGAAAGCTGAAAGAAATAGCAGAAATTGAATTTAGTGATATTGTTGAAGACCAGATAATTACAGACGTTAATCAATATAGAATCATCCTTAAAGATAGTAGTTTCATTGATGTATGGTATTCTTTAAAAATCAGTGATAAGAAGAATTTATAATTTCAGGGACTGGCAATTACACAGAAAGGTAATTTGTACGTTTCCATCAGATAGTTTTCAGTTACACTCAATAACTCTAACTGCTCGGTACTGACTTTTGCTTTAGATAAGCCAGGCTGGACAATAAAAATACTAAGATCAGCAGGTACGCTTCTGCTCTTCATTATAAATTTGTTAAGGATATCTTGATCACCTTTCTCAAATCTGCTAACCTCTTGAGTGCTCTCTCGTTTTTGCCTGCGCCTTTGCATATGTTTAAACAAATCTTCTATACTTTCCATCCAATGAATACTTTTTTGAGCCTGCTCGCATACTTCATAAAGTCATCAATCCTCTTCAAGATCCCTGGGATTCCTTTCTGATATTTATTCCTGTCCAATCCCAAACCTGTATCCTATTTGTAGGATAGACCATTTTCTCACTACGATAAAAGGAACTTCGTTAATTTCTGCTTACTTCTCGCCCAACGTAAAAATTCATTCATTTGGAATTCCATGAAATTCCGGTTTAATGGCTGTATCAATAGGTACCCTACTTAAATCCAGTTCACCGCGAAAGGCACGCTGGCTTAAGGAACCATAAAGATTTTCCAGTTCGGTTAGACTTGCTTCATATTTTGTTTTGATAGATTCTACTTTTTCGACGATTTGAGCGAATTTGTTTTGGAGATCAATAGGGGGTTTTATTAATGGAAATTTCTTAAGCTGCTTTGAATTAATTGTTGCAATTCCTGTTGTTTGTTTGGCTGCTTTTAAAAAATATTTTTTACCATAAACACTTCCAATTAATGCACTCAAATATATTGGAATAATCTCATGGCTCTTGAGTCTTACTCTGAATAAATGATTCTGATAAATACAATTAGGGATATGAAATTTCCAAATAGCTCCTCTTCCTAACTTATCAGGGTCACCACCTTCTGTTAACAATAAATCATTTTCTTGAAGTTGATATTTAAAAATTTCTCCCTCTGTTGCCTGTATTTCCTTTAATTCACCAATATCTATAAAACCATCTTGAACATTTGCAACTCTTAAATAAGGAACTGTAACAATTTTTTTATTTTTATATTTTTTACCCTTTGTAATTCCTGACATAACATCTGCTATATCACCAAGAGTTGATTCTTTTTTAAATTCATTTTTACTATTAAGTATATGAAACATCTTCCAAAAAGTGCTTTTGATGAGTTCATCGAGGAGGCGGATGCCCTCTTTGCGTTTGGCAATCAGCGATTCGGCACGGGATAAGAGGGTAGCTATGCGGATTTGGTCCTCATAGTTTTCTGGGATAGGGATTTTACTATTTAAATAATTATCAAGTTTAAGGTTAATAATACCCGTTGTTTTATTTTGATAACGAAGAGTCTTTCCTATTTTATGGTTATACCATAAGACAAAAAAAAGATATTTTGGAAAAACTTTTGTACGGTCTGGTCTTAATATAGTAGTAAAATTGTTACATAAATATGTTTGATCATTAGGTTGAAAAAAAATAACAACCCTTCCTACAGGTTGCGTAGGACTTCCACCGGATTTTTCAATTATGATATCGCCATCAATTAGTTTTTTCTTTATTACTTTATCATGAGGAATATCTCGAATAACAATGTTATCAAAGTTTATTTCTCCTTTATCCATAAAATTCGTTGTACGAAGTACATTTACACCAATATTATTAGTGGATTCTTTTCCCCATTCACCAGATATTTTTTCGGTTAGAAGATCATTAATTTTCAGTTGATTCATAGCAGGTTCTTTAGATTTTTCAACTCATTATTAATTATATTTTCTAAATCTGTTAATGTTTGAAATATATCTTTTGGTTTTTCATACTCAACCTCTTTAAACACATCCTCTTTATACCGCGATAAACTTAGATCATATCCTTCTTCCACAATTTCAGCTTTTGGCACAAAGAAGCATTTCTCTTTCCGGTCTGTATCTTTTTTCGGATCACGTTTTTTATACTTTTCCACAATATCCTGCAGGTCACCATACCCTTCCAGCTTGGTGCGTTTATCATCCAGACTGTATCCGTCACTCTGCATATCGTAGAACCAGACATGTTCCGTCTCACCTCCTTTGGTGAATATGAGTATGGCTGTACTTACACCGGCATAGGGTTTAAATACACCGCTGCGCATGGTAATGACGGCTTTCAGTTCGGATCGTTCAATGATAAGTTTCCTGGCTTCTACAAAGGCATTGCCGGAACCAAAGAGCACGCCCTGGGGTACAATAATGCCGGCGGTGCCACCCATCTTGAGCATATTAAAGACCCGCTCGACAAAGAGCAGTTCTGTTTTTGTGGTATTCAGCTTCAGGCTTTCGTTGATATCACCTTTGTCAATACTGCCGGTAAAGGGCGGGTTGGTCATAACAATATCGTACTGACCCTCTTCGTTATAGCCTTTGCTCAGGGTATCTTTGTAATCGATATGGGGCGTATCAATACCGTGCATCATCAGGTTCGTAAGTCCGAGACGCACCATGGTGACATCGAAATCGTATCCGTTAAGACTCTGCCCGAGGATTGATTTGGTTTTTTCATTTAACAGGGCACTTACCGAATTTCGTACAAATCCGTCTTCATCGGGTTTGAGTTTGCCCTTCTTTTTATCAAGCTGTGTGACAGTATACTGATAAGCACCTAACAGGAATCCACCGGTACCGCAGGCAGGGTCCGCAATGCGATTCCCGAGCTGCGGGGCTACAAGCTCGGACATTAGCTTGATAATATGACGCGGGGTGCGAAACTGTCCGTTTTTCCCGGCGCTGGCAATCTCACCGAGAAGCATCTCATACACATCGCCTTGAATATCCTGAAATGCCTGTCCGCCCTCATTCGCATCCTTTTCAATTTCCTCAAATATTTCTTCTATGATTTTAATGGCCTCAACCAAGAGTGACGCCTTGGGTATAATAAAAACGGCGTTTTTCATATGCCTGCTAAAAGGTGAAGTACCACCATTCAGTTCTTTGAGGAAAGGGAACACCTTCATCTGGACATGCAGGAGCATCTCATCTGCCGACATGCGTTTAAAATAGCTCCAGCGCAGGGTCTCTTTTTTTACCTTTTCCTTAGAACCGGGGATGATAAAGGTGCCTTCAAATTTTGAATCGTAGGTATCGCCGGTGAATTCAGCATCGGCCTTCCTTTTTAAATCAAGGTCATCCAGCCGTTTCATGAAGAGCAGATAAGTAATCTGCTCGATGGCTGTTAGGGGGTTGGATATACCGCCGCTCCAGAATTTGTTCCAGAGCTGGTCAATTTTGCTTTTCAATGTTGGGTTGTTCTGTAACATATTGATCCTTGTACCACGGATGAACACGGATGGACACAGATAGATAGAACTAAAATATTATTTTATCCGTGTCTATCTGTGTCCATCCGTGGTTATTATAGTACAATTCTTTTCCATTCGAGTTTTGCACGTTTGAAGTTTAACAACAAACCAACTTTTAATCCTGTTATTTTCAAATAATTCAAAATCTGGCCTATTTCATAGTCGCCAATATGCTCAATAACCTTTGTTTCCACTACGACCTTATGAAAAGCAATCAAATCAGAAACATACTCTCCAACCCTCGTTCCTTTATAAACAACGTCATACCGGGGTTGCTGCACATAAGGGATATTCTTTAGTCCTAATTCTACAACTAATGCATTTTCATAAGGTTTTTCAGGTAATCCATGCCCAAGAACATTCAACACCTCCATGGCGCAACCAATTATCTGCCGGGTCTCATCTTCAAAAATCAGTCCTTGTCTATCGATATTCATACGTATCTATCCATATCCATCTGTGTTCATCCGTGTCCATCCGTGGTACTATGCCGCCAATCCCTCCGTCAATTTTACTATCTCATCGATCTCCGCAGGGGAAAACAGACCGCGTATTCCCTGAGGATGGATAACGGTGAATGGAGACTGAATTAAATCCCGTTTATGAATTGTTTCCCGCTCGATAATAAACTCCCTTAAAAGACTTAAAAAATCCAATTGCCGTGCATTGAGATAAGAATGCTCCTGAATAAATTGCCCGAAGGCCTTTGAGACCGTTTCGGGAAAGCTTTCTAGAGGCTCAATCCCCAGGATATGCCGGATAAACTGAATGAGTTTAGCCCTCCGGTTCTTATAGACCTTTCGAAGCAGGTCTTCCGTTATATGCGGATGTTCCTCATGAAGCATTTCTGCCAGTTGTTCTGCCTCTGCATCACTAATAAATTCGCCATTTTTAATCTTTTGCAATATCGGATTGCCGGTGGTAAGTTCAACAATCATTTTTTCCACCATCTCACGATACTTTGCAATACTGACGGCCTCGTGTTCCGGCCCGAACTCCACTATCTCTTTTGTTTTTACAACATCCTTGAGATCAAAACTGGCAAGGCCTGTCTTTTGACCCGAAGTATCCCGAAATTTCATGAAAGGGGCAAGCTTCTCTGCGAGTTCATCCATATCACAGTCGGTGACATTTGCCCAGTAATGGTTTGTCTGCGCCTTTCTGATAAGAGCTTCCTCCCTTGCCACAATGTTTATCGAAAGGGGTAACTCACCGACCTGCTCAATAAGATTATCTTTTAATGTCTCATACCTTCCTTTTTCTTCAAACAACAGTGCAAGGGACGTCTCAAGGACGTCTTTTTCAAACCGCATTGCCTTGAAATCTGTCTGAGAAATAGTCCTGAACAGGGGCTTAATAGTATTGCGTAAAAACTCAATTCTCTCATGAGATAATTTCACCCAGAAGTTTTCGTCTTCCAGCCTATTCAGTTCTGGCGCCGCATCGGCAATGACAACGGAATTTTGGGGAAGTGTCTGTATCTGTTCCCGCAGTTTTCTTATCTCTTTTTCCGCTATGTCAGTTTTACCGGTATCAATCGCCTTTTCGATTTTATCCAGTCTAATACCAAAAAACCTTACCGGCAGGGGGATTTGCTGCTTAATTTCCTTACCTTTTGGATTAAGCTTGAAATATTCAAAATTATCCCAGCAATCGATAATGAGGAACGTATCCTTTTCGGGACACCAGGGTTTTATTTTGCCTTCTTCGAGAAGTCTTGTTCCCCGTCCGATCATCTGCCAGAATTTTGTGTAGGAATATACCGGCTTTGCAAAAACAAGGTTTACAATTTCTCTAATATCAACACCCGTATCGAGCATATCTACACTGATCGCAACACGGGGCATATCATTGTTGGTAAACTGGTCTAAAAGCCCGCCTTTACCATAGACCCGTGGATCATCGGATACCAGCACCTTTGCCAGTTCTCCACGGTATTCAGGATAGAGAGAATCAAAGATCTTTTCCATTCTCCGGGCATGGGACATTGATGAGCAGAAGAAGATGGTTTTTCCCGGAAGAACACCATTGGGATCTTTGATACATTCTTCCATAAACTCTTTTACTATTAATGCATTCGTTCCCTTATTTATCACCGTCTTTTCAATTTCGGTACCTTCAAAATTGATCTCTTCAATATCTTTGCCCTCTAAAATCAACTTTTTCTGGTCTTCCAGAGAGATGGTCCTTTTACTAATGCCTTCATCCTGAAACCGGGTATGTATTTTCATTACCTGAAAACTACACAAATAGGGAGGGATGTGATTAACCGCTTCCTCATAGGAGTAGGCAAAGGTGGGAATGCCATCCTCACAATTAAACAGTTTAAAAGTATTGTGGTCGATCACATCGGTGGGTGTAGCGGTCAATCCAAGGCTGATCGTATTAAAGTAATCCAAAATCTCCTGATAGGTATTGTAGATTGACCGGTGACTTTCATCAATGACTATCAGATCAAAAAAATGTGGAGATAACTGGTTGTCTTCACTTCGTATAATATTGAGCATGGTCGGGTATGTGGATATATAAATCCTCCGGTCTTTCGCAATGGATTTTTCACCAACTTTCGGCCATCGTGGTTCATTCGGCAAGTGTTCTTTAAATGCAGTTAGTCCCTGTTCACGCAGGGCAATCCGGTCAACCAGAAACAATATCCGTTCAATCCATCCTGCACGCATTAAGGCATCGGCAAGTGCTATACAGGTCCTTGTTTTTCCCGTTCCCGTCGCCATAACCAGCAGAAATTTTCTTTGCTTCTTTTCAATAGCTTCTATTACAGCGCGAATAGCACGAATTTGAAAATCCCATCCGGCAATGGTCGTATTAAGCAACTCATCCGCTAATGGGCGTCTGTGTTCGCGAATATATTGGTAACGTTCAAGGTCATCACGGGTCGGAAAACCGATAACCTTCCTTGGAGGATAATTTTCTAAATCCCAGAAGTATATCTCAAGGCCGTTGGTATACATGCAGAAAGGAAGTTTTCCACCGTACTGTTTTTGTATGTTGTAACAATATTGTTTGGCCTGTTCTCTGCCAATCTCAGCATCTTTGGAGGTTCTTTTTGCCTCAACAACGGCAAGTGGTTTGCCATCTTTACCGAGAAGAACGTAGTCGCAGAACCGGTGTCCTTCGTATTCTGTCCGTGGATCACGAATGCCTTCGGGAAGGCCTACCTCTATGTCAAACTCCTCAATTACCTGTGAGCGGTCAGCAACATTCCACCTCGCAATGTGAAGTTTCTTATCAATAATCTCTTTTCGTGTATCTTGTTCGTTCTTCAAAGAGAATATCCGGGGTAGGTTTGGAAATATAACATACTTGGGGCAAATAAATACGGTATTTACTGTACAAAATCAAGGAAAAAGTTTCATTGTGACCTTTATATACATACCATTATACATAAGAGCGACATGATGAAAATGCTTGATGAATTCAATTAAAAAAACAGGATCATTAAGACGACACACCAATCAAGAGGAAAGAACTGTTAATAAAATTGTTGGAGATATTTTTTGTGAAAATGTATAATTTTTGCCACGGTTTTACAGATACGATTTCTGTAAGCGGTTTTCAGGGTGGCACGGGCAAAGTAGAGACACAAGATTTTGCATCTCTACTAAGTAGGATAAAGGGGGTTTTAAAATTGCCCGGAAAAACACAACCCCCTGAATCCCCCTTTCTTAAGGGGGGTTTACCAGACTAATTTGATGCGTAGGAATTTCAAACGTAAGGGTTGAAATCTTCAACCTCCGCCCAAACCCATAAAAAGTCTCCGAAGGCCTAATTAAAAGGGTTTATTCGTGAAAGTAAGCATTTAACGGCAGTAGAAAAGGTTTATGAGAGTACATGTACCTTAAACGGTAAAATATTTTAGAGAAAAGACTGAAAATCAGGTGTCTGAAAACGGACTTCGTGTTTTTTCATAAGAGAGGCGGGAAAGTTAATTGCCGGAGCTTTCGGATGGTTTTCAATACAACGGCAAAAAAGGCAGGATAGGTACTGCCGTTTTCTCTTTGATTCTCTATTATGAGAAGTATAAAATACCACCTAAATTTATTTCAAATATCAGAGAGAGGGAGTACAGTATCCCTGCAATTTGTTATAGCCTATTCTTCGTGTCTTCTTGATAAAGGAGGGGGTAATACAGTTATGAGATTAGAAAGGAATATCGGTAAGGTATTTATGCTAGGGCTGATTTTTATCGCAATCCTCAGTTCAGGTTGTGCCCTGTTTAAGAAAAGGCCTCTTCTTGTACCGAAAGAGCCGGGGGATACCCTGGTGGAGATTACGGACCCCAGGAGGCTCCCTTCCTTTCAGGATGATTACAGTAAAAATACTTTATTACAGTCCATTGATAATAGTCTGGCGTATTTTAAGAGGGTCAAGACCAACCCATATGGTTTTCATATGGCAGATTTTTCACACCGGGATTTAGAGGATACTTTAAGGCTTTTTCAGGAAGGTCTTCTGAGTAATAGAGACCCTGATGAGTTTAACAAATTTGTCATTGAAAACTTCAGGGTATTTCAGGCTATTGGCAGAGAGTATGAAGGACAGGTACATTTTACCGGTTACGGAACTCCCATTTATGATGGAAGCCTTACCCCATCCGGTGAATTCCGTTATCCCCTTTATAAAATGCCGGCGGATTTCAGAAAACCTTACTATACACGTCGCGAAATTGAAGAACGTGACCTCCTGAGAGGGAACGAGCTTGCTTACCTGAAATCTAAATTAGATGTCTATCTCATTCATGTACAAGGCTCAGCACAACTCAGGCTGCCATCGGGAGAAAAGGTTTATCTGGGATATGCGGCAGATTCAGGACACAAATACAACAGTATCGGGCGCATGCTCGTTATGGATGGAAAGATTCCGGAAGATGAATTAACCCTCACTACACTTATCAGGTATTTTGAACAACACCCTTATGAATTAGATGATTATCTCAAGAGGAATGACCGTTATATCTTTTTCAAAATAGTAAATTATGCCGTTCCCCATGGCTCTATTGGGGTACCGGTTACTCCCATGAGGAGTATTGCTACGGATAAAAAGGTCTTTCCCGCAGGCGGTTTAGCCTTTGCTGTCATAGAACAAAGGAAACCAAAGAAGTTCGGATGGTTGCGAAAGAAGGGAGAGATTGAAAAATCATTCTTCGTCCTGGATCAGGATACAGGGAGCGCAATACAAACCCCGGCAAGGGCAGATGTGTATTTTGGAATCGGGGATCAGGCTATGTTTGAGGCCGGTAATTTGAATACGCACGGTCAACTCTATTATCTCCTGAGGCGGTAGATTTCTTTCCTTGACAGAAATCACATGTATTAGCTATAATTTTACCTTAGATTATGACTATAATTTAACACCAAAGACAATAATCAAAGGAGGGTTTGTTTGAAAAATGTATTAAATAAAGAAATAAAGGAGGTCATTAATACCTACCCTGAGGTGGGCCGTATCCTTGATGAATATGGCATTGGTTGCGTTCCCTGTTCTGTCGGAAGCTGTCTTTTAAAGGATGTAGTCGGAATTCACAACCTCGATCCACAGCAGGAAGCTACTTTGATGTACCGGATTGAGAAGGCTATTTATCCGGACAGAAACGTCCCGAAACCTGTGGTGGATGTGAACAAAAAATCTGAGCCGAAAAAGATTACTTATTCGCCACCTGTTAAAAAACTCGTAGATGAACATGTATTAATCAAGCGTCTGCTGGCATTAATTCCTTTGGTTGTTGATTACGTAGAAAATAGTGCTAAGGTGGATAAGGACTTGGTCTTAAAATGTGTAGATTTTATTCGTACATATGCCGACAAATATCACCATATGAAAGAAGAGGACATCCTCTTTAAGTATGTCGATAACAATGCCG
Organism: Candidatus Jinrextremum sp.; assembly: GCA_039794405.1. Lineage (GTDB taxonomy): Bacteria > Planctomycetota > Brocadiia > Brocadiales > Brocadiaceae > JBDIVL01. The sequence continues at coordinate 24,448 of JBDIVL010000013.1, forward strand.
AAATTATACAAATCATGTTTAAAGATCATGATACGGGAAGGGGTCATATCAGGCAAGTCGTCGAGGGTGCAGAAAAGGGAAATAAGGCCCAGATTAAGGAACATCTTTTAGCTTATCGGGATTTGTTAACGCAGCATATCAAAAAAGAAGATGAAATCCTTTATCCATGGATTGATCGCCAGTTATCGACCACACAGGTTGGTGAAATGTTCCGTAAATGTAACGAAGCAGACGCCTCAGTGGGAGACGAGCTGCCAAGGAAGTATGAGAAATTTATCATTGGTTTAGAGGAAAAATTTTTACAGGAGGTTACAAAATGAGTGGATGTCCAGGATCAAGAACAATTGATTTTAGTGAAAAGACAAGCCAGGAGGGCAGTGAGACAGGAAAACGTCCTTCTCAGCTAAGGCAATGGCCAATACAGTTGCACTTAGTTTCTCCTATGGCTCCCTATTTCCAGGGAAAAGATATCTTACTGGCGGCAGATTGTACAGCTTTCGCATTTGGCGATTTCCATAAAGATTATCTTAAAGGAAAAAGTATTGCGATCGCCTGTCCCAAGCTGGATTCTGACCAGGAGGTTTACATTGAAAAAATTAAGTCACTGATTGATGATGCAAAAATCAATACCCTAACCGTCATTATAATGCAGGTACCTTGCTGTTTCGGATTGGCCCAAATTGCAAAGGAAGGGCTTGAAAAGGCTACCCGTAAGATACCAATCAAGCAGATTATTGTCGGTTTGGAAGGTAATATCCTGTCCGAAGAATGGATTTAGTATCTTAGTTAGTATTGTAAATATAACAAAAAAATTCCCTGGGCATTTTACATCCCCCAGGGAATTTTTTTTCTCATATCGTACCGTTTGGCTCACCGCATAGGGCACTGAAATGCAGGGGGATAGTAGTAGCAGGCGGCAAGTAGCTTTTATAGAGGATAAACAGGAAACTATGTGGAGTTTTTCCTTCATCAGTGTTTCTCAGCATTTTTCTAAAGTTGGTTCAGTCTTGTAGATTGAACCACACGTTTGGTATTGATATGCAGATTTTTGATTGGTGCCAGGTTTAGGAAAACGTGCCAAACGTTTCAGTTTAATCGGGGACGATTGAACCAACCATGGCAATATTTCCGGAAGCGGTGAACTATTATCTGATGCCTATTTTTTTAAAGACAAGGCGTTGTGCCCTGGTACTTTCCCCGCGTTTCAGATCTACGATCAGCTCCATGCCTTTACCCATAAACTCATAGACCAGTTTTCCTCCCTCTTTCTCCGAGTGACTGTGAAAAAGGATTCTCCCGGAAACAGGGCTACCGTCAAGACTAGCAGCAATAACTTTTAAAGACAGGCAACAAGCGGCTTGGAAAACTAAACTCTCATCAAATACGAGAAGTCTGGTGTAGTGAGGTTTCCGGATGCCTTCTTTCTCTCTCATACCAATACTTAATGTATCTGAGGGATTTTTTGCAGTACCTTCAGGTTGTGTATCAATCAAATACTTTTCCCCGGCCTCGACAATATCTTCAGGGCTCAGATTATTATCTAAACCGGCTAATGTAAGAATTGTCCTGGCATCTTCTGCGTCCTGTAAGATGCTTTCTTTTGATGTGTTGTTTCCTGTTCTGTTTCTACGGCTTACCACTCGTGGCGCAGTTAAATCACTTAACGGGAGTTTCTCGTAAGGTATATTCATGGGGTTTTATTTTCAAAAATTATAAAAGTATATCTTTTGCTGAAGATGTGTTACATTTCATTCTGCTTTCGTGTGTGCTACTACTGGCTGTGGTAATGCGGAGGAGGTTAACTTATATGCAGGTTCGATAAGTCCTTCTCATGGTTTCGGTATTTTCTCACAATGGTTCTTTCTTCTACTTTTTTCATTAAATTATCGAGATCTTCTTTTTTCGGTTCTGTAAATGTTTCACCGATCTGATAATGGAATATCGTGTCGACGCTTTGTTTAAACATGCCTTCCATCGATTTGGTCATGTCCAGTAACCTTACATCAATAGTGCTTAATAAATAGGTTATTTGATCAAAAAGGACGCTTGTCGCTACTCCTGAATGAATGAATGAGTTTTGACGTAAGTAATCTTCAATAGCATGCATAAATCCCTGCATTTGAGAAATTTGGTTTTGTATGGTAAAAATAGCCTTTTCCAGGTTTTTTCTTGTTAACTGAGAGTTTTTTAAATAGTCAATGTGAATATCTGGTTCTTTTGATATTCTTTTATCCTTACCCCTCGTATGAAGTGAAATAAGGAAGTCGATGTCTTTTAATTCGTTTATGAGTTTGTCAAAATCTTTTTCTATCATTTCAAAGGCGGTCATGTTTTTGTAATAACAGGTGCTCTTCAATTTTTCGTGGAATTTTTCAATCTGTACCAGAAAATCACCTAACTCTCTGGCGCTGTAAGAAAAAAATTCAGATTCGTTTTTAAAGGTATCGATCTTTTGGTAGTGGGATTCTTTTTCCATAATACTCTGGATGCCGGTTTTAATATCAACGATCGTCCTGAAAATAGGATTCTGATTGAGGGTTGATATATCGGTATTCCCTTTTTCCGAAGCTGGACTATTTTTACTGGAAACAAAATCTTCAAGAAATAGGCTTTTATTTATAATTTCCGGATATGTACTTTCTTTCAGGGGTTTGTTAAAGAGGAGTTTTTGTAAATCTGTTAAGGTGCTGTAAACGAGTTCCCGTTCTGTCTCTGTCTCTAAAATTCCCAGGTTATTTAAATCTCTGTAAAGGATTTCAAACTTGTTGTACTCAGCAAAAATAGTTTTAAAGGGGTCCCGGATATCCAGGTCTTTTTTATTTTCTATGTTCTTTATCAATTCTTTCATCTGATCGAGGATATCAGACAGATTTGTTAGCTGTGGCACGCTCCTTCTTGCTTCTAAATAAGCATCCTCACCGCTAACGGTCTTTAATCTCGATAACTTCTCCAGGTTTTCATTAAACTTCATGATGAGTTTTTGGACGTCTTTTTCCTGTTCTGTCTTTAAACTCTGGTCATGGCGAAACACCGGTTTTGTTGAAATTTCGATTGTTACCGAAAAAATTGATTCGATACATTTTTTTGCAAGTAAGCCGATTTTCTTTGAAGATTTTTCTGCAATGTCCACCGCATCGAGGCTGCTATCTGTGTTGCCCATATTCTCATCCCGCACGGTTAAAAAATCCAAATATGCCAGCAATTTGCTAAAGGAATGCAGCATTTCCTGGTAATCATTTTGTAATGCCGGGTGATTTGAAATCGTTTGCAACTTCTTTAACTCGTTGTAGTTTGCCGTTAAATTATGTTGTTCATTACGGAAATCTGATTTGTGCTTGGACAGCTTCTTGACAAACTTAGCGATAAACTTTTCGATACAACTGGCATACGTTAAAAAGAGGTTGTATTCCTCTAAAAGCTTAAATTGGTTGTTAAGTTTATTGGCTGCCGAATAAATATAACCCGCGTATGCAGGGAGTGTTTTCCAGTTGTTATTTTCTACGATATGTTCAAGTTTTACCAAATCCAGGAATAGCTCTTTATGAGATAATATGGGATTATCTGTTGAGGTGATATGGTTAAAGATGCGGGCAAAGAATCCGAGTTCGTCAATTTTTTCTTCAACCATTTTCAGATCGTTTTCTTGTGAGTAAAATGTTCTCAATTTTAAATAATGTTGTTCCAAATCCAATTTAAGAATTAACGAAATAAAACAGAGATTTATATAGATTTCTTTTAAACCTGCGGTTGTAAAAACCTTATTTTTTGTTTCAATCTTATTGAACCTCAGTTCCCGCCCTATTTTTTCTGATGTTAAAGGTAATCCGTTAAAGATTAAGTAATCATCAAGCCTTCCTGTATATTTCTCATAAGATTCAGCAAAGGTGACGTAGTTACAGTGAATATAATCCGGTGTAAAGTTATCAAGCTGGTTTTGTTCTGTTACATCAATTATTAATAAATTGCTTGCGCCCTTAACAATTCCCTTTTTACAATGCAGAACGAGGTGGGATTTCATTAAATACTGAATAAGCGATTCAACCTCTGTTAACGTAGCAGTTATGTTTGCTTCTACATAACCTTGCTCTCTATAGGTGGAGAGAGCATCCATTCTCCCTTTATTGAACAGACGTTTGGAAACGATTTTAAGGGTCTTCTCAAAAGAACAGTCGATAACCTGGCCCTTAAACTTAACAATAAAAGGTTTCAGGGGTTCTTTGCCCGCTTTTTCCTGTATATCCTCTTTAATTTTTGCTATCTGTGTACGGATAATTTCCGAGGTGTGATATTTCTTTTTTAATAATTCGTGATAATAATTTTCTGTAGTTAAGGTTTTGTTTCTCATACCACACAATGTAATAAAACTTTCAAAAACTGTCAAAAAAAATCTTATAAATATTTGAAATAATTACTTGTTTATCATTTTCTTCCCGAAGAAATTCAATCTTTCGGCAAGTTGAAAAACGATCTTCTCAATTGAATTCTCTGCCGCAGGTCCGTACTTTGGTCCTGCAGTCTTCCACCATCCTCCTTCTGTCTCGAAATCAATTAAATCCAGACTCTTTCCCTCCGCGACTATTCTATCCTCAAATACCTTATGTAAGTTTTTATCCAAAAGGGAAACGCAAACCGATAGATAATGTTTCCCCACGGCACGCCAAACTGATTCTTCAACGAGTAATTCTAATTTTGAAGAATCCAATTGTACTATTATTAATACTTCCAGTTTCGTTTTCTCAATCGTTTCATGGTTTGGCAGTTCTTGTAAAATAGTAACCTTATCAAACACCCTCCTTACCGCTTCTTCTAAATTTCTCGCCAAAGGTTCCCCTATCGGGAATATATAGTGGTGTATACCTGCGATCATATCAATTTGCCGCTCTTCCTGGCTAAAATGACGCAACGATGGTTCGATGAGGAGCCCTGCGTGAAGAGTGAGTGGCTGAACTTCTTTTAATTGCTTATCTAATACAGGCTTGATCGGTACTCTTATTCCAGGCTTGCCAGCACAACCTGCGGTGAAAAGGAATGCCAAGATAAAGAAAATTATCTTCCGTATAATTTAATCTCCCCGTGAAACTTTTAATCTACGGCCTATCTTTACAAATAAGTTAAGTTTAGAGCGCTATGCATTATATCAAAGAATATTATTTTGAAACTATAAAAATATTTATTTTCATGTACATAGAGGAATTTTAAACCGACCGTGTAGTGGCAAGACGTACCTTGCCACTACACGGTTAAAAGTTGCCGAAGGCTTATAGTATTCAAACGATGAAACCGAACAGTATTTTAGATGGGGTGGCACGGACAAACTGGTTTGTCCGTGATGGTGTAATCAAATCCTGGTTCATTTTATTTGGTTTCATTAATATTCTGTTCGGTTTCATCTATTGGATGCTATAACTTTAATACATAGGAATTTCAATGTTTTGTTGTAGGGGGGGTGAAGCATTTGCTGTCGAGAATATAAAGACTGCACTCAAGCTGATATCAGCAAATGCTTCGCCCCTACGGTGATCTCAAGCAAAGTCGCCGGAGTTATAATTAAATCAATTTTCCTTACGTATAACATTGCCTGTAGAAAGTAAAAATGGTCTCATGTTTGTTAATAATATTCAATCATGGGTTGATAACTGAATAAGCAGACCAGCATGATCAGAAGGCCAATTCCCGTTTTCATCATGGTTGTTTGCTATAATCTCAATTGATTTGACTTGCTGTTTCAGACTGCGATGAATCCATGCGTAATCGATGCGTTTTGTTGGGTGATTCGATTCGAAGGTATAGCCGTTATCATCCGGGCGAAGCTCTGCCCAGATGTCAACCCATCCCTCCTTGTTAAACTGTCTTATAATTTCTGTATCAGATGTCATGTTGAGATCACCCACGAATAAAGATTGTTTAGCGAAGGAATTTATATAGGGGAGTGTCTCGTTTACGTTATCAAGCGCTTGTTGATAAACCCATGAGAAATGGGCGTTAAAGATGTGGAACGGTCCGGTGGGCAAATGAAACAAAGTATTCAATACGATGCGTTGGTTTGTATCCTCGAGACCGGGATGTAAGGTTAGCTTCAGATAATCAGTTTTAACTATTTCGAAACGGGAGAGAAACGCTAAACCGCCTGAGCTTCCATTTTCATATTTTACTGATTCTTGAAATACTACATATTGATATTCAGGAAGTAGTCCGGCAAACTGCGATGCCTGATCTATACCATTGTTCATGATCGGATCTTTTTTGACTGCCTGGAGGGCAATTATGTCAGGATTTGCATCTTGAATTGCCTCTTGAATAAACCTCTTACGAATAGACCATATACCATGTTTGGTACCATAATAGTTGATATTAAGGGTCATAACCTTAAGCATTGTATACCCCCTCTGGTATTGATCAAAGTTAAAAGTGAGCAATTGTTTGTGTGCAGGTACTCAATTTTATTTACCGGATAACTGCGTTTTTCTTCTTCGTACAGGAACTGTTTTTGTACTGGCAGGTGGTTCGTTTGCAGGTTCAGGAGTAATAAATGATGTTTTGCCTTTTAGCAACAGAAATGGTCTCTCAATGAAATAATATGAGAGCACTGAAAAAATGAATGTAAATGCTGTTCCAAAGATGAACGTAGTGACTCTCGAGTATTCATAGAAGCGCATTATTTTAAATATAGGGTAATGCCAGAGATAAAGACCGTAGGATATTTTTCCAATCCATACGATAACAGGTTGAGTTAATGCCTTTTCTATAACGGAATTGTTTACAGATATCGTTAGTTTTATGATGATAATTGCAGCACACATAGCGATTATAAAATATCCTAAATAAAACATCCTTGGACTTGTCCACCGTGATACTATGGCTGATGTTACGAGCGTTATTAATGAAATGTAGAACAACACGTGAATCGATTTCAACTTTGTCAGGACCCAGGGGTACCATTCTGAGGATAATAGTAAAGAACATAAACATCCTATCAGCAATGCGTCAGCCCTGCTATCGAGCCCGTTATAGAGCCGGTCAGGATGAAACCCATGTAACGTAAAAACGACTCTGCATGCGAAAGATGCCAAAGCCATTGTGAGGACAATAAGTGCAATAGAGAGGTAATTCTTCGACACTTTCAGTAATGCAATGAAGATAAATGGCCAAATGATGTAAAATTGTTCTTCAACTGAAAGCGACCAGGCATGTCCCAGCCAATCCGGACGTTGAAGGCCCATGGCCCTCGTCCAGTCAGCAGAATAGAATAGCACAATAAACGAATCAAGAAAATTTTCCACAGCGATGTCTTTTTCCAGGGCAAATACACTAAAGATATTGAAGACAAGCAAAAGAACTATTAATGCCGGGACTAATCTGAATATCCTTCGCAAAAAAAAGTTCATGATATTTATCCTGCCGGTTTTTTCTTTTTCCTTAATTAATAATGAAGTTATAAGAAAGCCGCTGATGACAAAAAAAATATCGACGCCGATAAATCCGCCGCTCAAAAATGGAATACCACCATGAAACATGATCACAGCGAGTATAGAAAAGGCACGAACTCCATCTATACATGGTAAATAAGTGATTCTAAAACGGTCTGTGTTGATTCGATTTCTCATGGAAAATTAGAACCCTTGTTCGTTATACATTTGATTTAATTTCATAAGGTATCTCTCCTGGTAAAAATTTATATAGAAAATAATATGCCAATAATGTTAATTTTATTAATTAATGAGAAAATTGCTTTACCAGGATTTATTATTCAGAGGAATACAATAAAGTTCAATCGAGGCGAAGCCTTAGACCGATGAAAAGCGGGATGTACGATATACGACGATGGATACATGATATCGTGCATCCTGAATCTTGTATCATGTATCGTGCATTGAGAACCTGATTCATATGTGAATATACATCGCAGAGAAAGTATTTTAAGGTACAAAAGTGTGACATTGCACAAAAGTGTGACAGGACTTGTGTGTGACATGATACAAAAAAGAATATGAGTGCAGTAAGTCTCTTACTGAAAACACTTTTGGCATTTTTACTGAAAGCGTCAAAATCCCTTTATAGAGAAATTAAAAGGTTTTGACAAGAGAATTTATTTGAATTAAAATCAACCAAAAATAGAAAAAATTATTCCAGGGAGAAAAGTCATCGATACAAGAGATAAACAACTCTCGCGCAGAAATTTTTTGAAGTATTCCGCTCTTGGTACCGTTGGATTTGGTTTGGGTCTCGGATGTTTTGAAAGTTTGCAATGGGCATCAGGGGCGGATGAACAGCCTCTCTCCATCGGGAAAAGCCGGGTAATTGCAATAAAAAGCAGTGGGATTTTAAGGAACGGAAAGCCGGAGCAAGAGGTTGTGCAGAGGATGGTAAACGAGGGGATGTTTACACTCACCGGGAAAAAAACGGTTGCCGATGCGTGGCGGACGTTTTTTACTCCTGAGGATGTTGTAGGTATTAAGATTAATCCAATCGGCGGAGTAAAACTTTCTACATGCCCTGAGGTTGTTCATGCAATCATTCATGGCCTGAAAGCTGCCGGAGTAAAGGAAAATAACATTATTATATGGGACCGGTTTAGCTACCATCTGATTATGGCTGGCTTTCCTTTAAATAAAGGAAGCAGCGGGGTCCGTTGCTATGGTACCGAACCAACTACCGGGTATGATAAAGAAGTATATTATGAATCATTTGATGATGACTACAAACTGCGAGAGGAGGACGGGGCACGGTCACTTTTCAGTACAATAGTAACCCAGCATGTTACTGCCATTATTAACGTGCCGGTAATGAAAGACCATGGAATAGCAGGAGTAACCTTATGTCTCAAAAACCTGGCATTTGGTTCTGTCAATAATACCCCAAGATTCCATCCATCGCCATACTTTTGTGATCCAGCCTCTGCAGAAGTTTGTGCACACCCCATACTGAGAAACAAGGTACGTTTACATATCGTCGATGCACTGCAGGCATGTTTCGAAGGCGGCCCTGCAAGTATGAAAAAATGGACGATGTGGAATGAGGAGCGACTCTTTTTTGGGACTGATCCGGTAGCAATTGACAGAATAGGACTTGAGATCATTGATAAGAAACGCAGGGAAAATAATTATGCATCGGTGTCTCAAAAGGCCAGGCATATCGTTACTGCAGGGGTGAACGGCCTGGGTGTTTACGATAAAAATAATATTGATTTCATAGAACTCAATGTATAAAAATTTGAGGCTTGTATTCTGATATTTCTTATTTTCAGGGGTTACGTTCATGTATAAGCTATTTTATAATTTCACGCCTAATATCAGAACTCATCGCTCCGCATGGCATCTCTTCGGTGGTGCAGTACATTACCCAGTTACCCTTGCAGTCAATACCAATCCAGCCATAATGACGTTGACGTTCATTTGCTTCTTCACAGAGTATGTTCGAAGCCTCAATAAGAGAACATCCGTCCCTAACCCTTGTTTCTATCCTGACAGCGACTCCGTCGTTCACAATTTGCTCTCCTATCCCTGTACAGCTTATGGCTGCAAACTTTGATGCGTAGTTTCCCGCAACAGTAGCTGAGTCGGATACCCTTTCAGGGATGTTCATGGCGGTTCCACCTGTGGAGGTTGCAGCGGCTAAATGCCCTTGTTGATCCAGGACAACAACCCCGACAGTTCCATGGCTATCAGAGGATTGTTTTTTACTTTCTAAAGAAGAAATCCATCGGGTTACCTGATCAGGTGTTATGGGGTTTTCAGGAGGAATTCCTAATTCACGGGCAAGTAACTGTGCCCCAAGGGGACCGATTACCGTCTGGTCTTTGTTCTGCAATGCATAGGCCAACTTTGAGGGATGAATAATATGTGTTGCCAACATTACACCGGAAAATTTCTGTTTATTCCCATCCATGAGAGAAGCGGACAGGCGTACCATCCCGTCGTTCTGAATCACAGCGCCGAGTCCTGCGTTAAAGTGAGGACTGGCCTCAAGGAGTTCAACCACACGACATGCTGTTTTCAAGGCCGACTCGCCATTACAAAGCAACGGCCAAACTTGATTGATTATTCCGGCGATACTATCTCTTCTCTGTTTGAGCAAGGCCTTGTTATTTTTATACGGGCCGGCACCTCCGTGGATGAGAAGAATTGGAGGCCTGGCGCTGGAATAATGGCTTTTATGCATAACGTTCTCCTTATTTTCAATCCTGGATTACTCTAGTAATCTCAAAACAAAATGTCACATAGCATAGCAGATTTTGCCAGAAAAAACAGAGTTTCTAAAGATTATAAAAGAGACATTTTGTATTAATATTACTATATAACAAATAAGTGTCTTAATCGAAATATTAAAAGAGATAAAATAACCGATAGATTGACAGTCAGATACTTTATGATTATAGTATTACTGTATAAAAATATTTTTTTGTGAAAGTTTTTAAAATGAACTATGAATAAACACTGACAAAATATTACAACTTCCGATTTATTCGGAACAGGAAGAAGGAGATCTTATAATGAAGCAAGTATTTTCTTTCGGTTTTTTTACGGTATTGTTGGCAGCGACATTTCTCAGTTGGGGTATTACCCAGGGGGATGAGAAGGTCGAAGAACAATTTCTAACAAATATCCAACAGTTAACCAGTAAGGAAAAGAGTACAGCGGGTGAAGGATATTTTTCTCCAGACGGAAAGTTTATCATATTTCAAAGTGAACGCGAGCCAGGAAACCCTTTTTACCAGATTTATATACTGAATATCGAGACGGGTGAAACCCACCGGGTTTCGCCGGGAGTTGGTAAAACCACATGTTCGTTTTTCCGGCCGGACTCCGAAGAAGTGCTTTATGCCTCAACCCATTTGGATCCTGAAGCAAAGGCAGAACAACAGGTAGAACTCGATTTTCGTGCTTCCGGAAAAAAAAGGCGCTATACCTGGGACTATGATGAATATTATGATATCTTTTCCGCACAGCGAGACGGAAGTTCATTAAAACGTTTAACAACAGCTCCCGGATATGATGCAGAAGGCGCCTATTCTCCTGACGGAAAGAAAATTGTCTTTTGTTCTCTCCGGGATGCCTATCCAGCCGATAAACTTTCACCTGAAGATCGGAAACGTTTGGAGACTAATCCCGGCTATTTTGGTGAAATTTACCTTATGAATGCCGATGGTTCAGATCAAAGGCGGTTGACGAACTGGCCCGGATATGATGGCGGGCCTTTCTTCAGTCCGGACGGCGAAAGGATCATTTGGCGGCATTTCAGCGAAAGTGGTATGCTTGCCGATATCTATACTATGCGGCTGGATGGATCGGATATACGCAGGTTAACCGATTTTGGGTCAATGTCATGGGCCCCATATTTCCATCCCTCTGATGAATACATAATCTTCCACTCTAACAAATATGGACCTACCAATTGTGAATTGTTTATTGTTGATACCTGTGGTGAAAAAGAGCCAATACGGGTTACCTTTAATAATGTGTTTGATGGATTACCGGTTTTTTCTCCGGATGGAAAGAAACTTGCCTGGACTTCGGGACGGTCACCAACGGGGGAATCCCAAATATTCCTGTCCGATTGGAATCATGCTGCCGCCTTGAAAGCGCTAAAATCGGCAGGCATGCGGGTTCAATCTCAATCCTCTCAAACATTCGATGTATCTGAAGGTGTAGATCGGAAAGATCGTGCCTATCCTTTCCGTAACCACTCAACTCCAGAGGAAAGTAAAAATGGTTTTTCATCTGAAATTATGGTAAGCGATCTTCGTGCTGAAGTCCGGTATCTTGCCTCTGATGAACTGGAGGGACGGTTAACTGGTTCCGGAGGTATCCAAATGGCAGCTAATTATATTGCCAATTATTATGAAAAAATCGGGTTAAAACCGTTAGGAGACAAAGGAACATATTTCCAGGAATTTCCCTTTGTTTCCGGAGTTAAATTAATTCAGGATAAAAACCACTTCCAGGTCATAAAAAAAGGAGATGCCGGTGAAACGATACATTTTGATGTAAACAAAGATTTTCTCCCTCTGGCCTTTACAACGAATGGTGAAGTGGAAGGTCAAGTGGTTTTTGCAGGCTATGGCCTCTCTATGCCAGGAAATGAGACGAAGAGTTATGACTCATATGCCGGTCTGGACGTGAAGGACAAAATTGTTCTCGTGCTACATTATGTTCCTGAAAAAGTTGATATGAAGAGGCGCCTGGAACTCAACCGTTATGCAGGGCTGCGTTACAAGGCAATGGTAGCCCGGGAACGTGGGGCAAAGGCACTCTTAGTCGTTATTGGCCCAAATTCTCCTGCTGCAGGAGAATTGATTCCGCTCTCGAGCGATAAGGTATCTTCGGGATCAGGAATTGCGGTTGCTTCCATAAGCGGTAAGATGGCTGAAACGCTTCTTGCTGCCTCTGGTAAGGATCTTAAAGCCATTCAATCAGGACTGGATAGCGAGGATCCTCAAATTACAGGAAGCTTTCCTTTACCTAACGTGCAGGTAAAGATGTCCACAGCGGTTGAACAGGTAAAAGGATCAGACCGTAATATCCTTGGTTTTTTGCCTCCTGGTGAAGGTGCTGAAAGTACTGAATTTATTATCGTTGGTGCTCACTATGACCATATTGGTCATGGAGGGGTTGATTCATTGGCACGCAAGGGAGAAGAAGGCCAAGTCCACAACGGGGCCGATGATAATGCCTCCGGCGTTTCTATTGTCCTGGAATTAGCTGCTGCACTATCCGGGGAATGGAAGAAGAGTCCATCTGCAACCCGGCGTGGAATTATCTTTGCTCTCTGGTCGGGAGAAGAGATGGGATGTCTTGGGTCGTCATATTTTGTTGAATGTCCTGTTGTTCCATTAAAAAACGTTATTGCCTATGTCAATTTTGATATGGTTGGACGACTGAAGGAGAATAATCTGATAATTGAAGGAATTGGATCCTCAAGTATCTGGACCAAACTGATTGAAAAATGCAATGCAGATGCTCAGTTTAATCTGAAACTTCTGCAGGATCCGTATCAGCCGACAGATGTTACTGCATTCTATCCGAAAGGAGTTCCGGTAATCCACTTCTTTACCGGTGTTCATGAGGATTATAACAGACCTACAGATGATCCGGAAACTTTGAATTACGAGGGTATGGCAAAGATTGCCGGATTTTCAAAATCGATGATTATTGAATTGGCCAAAAATTCCGAACGTCCGGACTATACAAAGGTTGCCCAAACGGAGGGGGATCAGATGAAAGGAAAATCTCCCCGCAGGGCCTATTGGGGAACTATTCCGGATTTTACCGCTGAAGGTATAGAAGGGGTAAAATTAAATAGTGTTAAGATGGATGGGCCGGCGGATAAAGCGGGAATGAAAGAAGGGGATATTATTATTGAAATTGAAGGTCAGAAAATTACCAATATTTATGATTATAATTACGTACTCGATACCGTGGGAGTTGGTAAATCTGTTGAAGTAGTCGTACAGAGAGATGGAAAACGTGAAGTACTAACAATTGTGCCGGTTGCACGGAAATGATATAGACCTGGCAGGTGTACTGTAACTTAAAACATAGTAAGCAGTATACAGTAAACAGTGCGCAGTAAGAGCGGTAAGCGGTAAGCAAAAAGTGATAAATTTTCACTGTTTACTGTATACTGCTTGCTTTTTTGCCGCCTAAGCAAACATATGGGATAATTACTAAAAACTTACACAAAAAGCTTTTACAGGGTAATACGATAAGAATACATGAATAATCAGAAATCTTCAGGGATTATTGAAGAAGACCTTGTTCAGGAGTGCTATATTCGTTCGCTGCAATTGCTGAAGGGCAATTCAACTCCTGCCGGCATCATTGCCTGTGCAAAATCCAAAAAGGCTGTCGACAGATCCTATGCCAGTATTTTTGGGCGAGATGCGGCTATATGTTCTCTTGGCATGATTGCATCAAAAGACCGGGAACTTATCCACAATGCGAAAATAAGTTTGCGCACTTTAGCGAAACACCAGGCACCAAACGGACAAATTCCAAAATATGTAAAACCGGAAATCAGAGAAGTCGACTTCTGGTATTCAGGATGTATCGATGCCACGCTCTGGTGGTTAATTGCAGTGAACTTCTATGACCGTTCTTTTCCTGAGGAACATTTTGCAAGACAACTCCATGCAGAAATAGACCGTGCCCTTACCTGGCTTTCCTGTCAGGAACATCAGGGATTATTCCTGCTGCAGCAGAATGAGGCGAGTGACTGGGCCGATATTATGCCAAGGTCTGGTTTTGTACTCTATTCGAATGCCCTGTGGTATCACGTCAAAAAACTGTATCAAATTCCTCATACTGACAAGACGAAACAGTATTTCAAAATTATATTTTTTCCTTTCGATAAATCAATCTCTGAACAACGGCGGGTGCGCATCCTGACGCATTATATTAAGAACAAGACAAACTACAGCGATTTCTATCTGAGTTTTGTAAATTTTTCATTTTGGGGAGAAGAAATAGATGTTTTCGGCAATATCCTGAGTGCACTCTTCGGACTGGCATACGCCTCCAAGGCATCACGGATGGTTAATACCATGCTCCGTTTAAAGGTTCACCGGCCTTATCCTGCAAGAGTGGTCCATACACCTATACGGAAAAATAGCAAATTATGGCGGCTTTATATGCAGAGGTATAATCAGAACATTCCCTATCAGTATCATAACGGAGGTATTTGGCCATTTGTTGGCGGATTCTGGGTAATGCTGCTTGCAAAATTAGGCAAGAAAGAACTCGCGTGGGGGGAGTTGAGGCAGTTTGCTGAAGTGAATAAGACCAATAATTGGGAGTTCAACGAGTGGTTTCATGGAATAACGGGTGAGCCGATGGGTATGGCGGGTCAATCCTGGAATGCAGCAATGTTCATCCTGGCATTTCATGCCCTAAAAAGTAACGTCCGTTTATAGCGAAAAGCCTTAACGTATGTTGTACATTCACATCAACCGTATCCTGATGCCAGTAAGTACATACAGGATCAGGAACTTTCTCAAATCCCTGCAGTAGAGGACGCCTGCTAAAGGAAAAAGATTTTTTGTGGTGGCTGTGTCCACTTCCTCTGGCAAGGCGCTTATTACTGAAATGGCGGCATTCAGGCAACTTTTCGTTTCGTTTAACTCTATTTCTATATTCGAACCTATAATTGCCTGTTAGTATGGTAAAACCAATACCTGTTTTTGCCATGTCTTTTGGCAGAGTACATGGCTATATCTGCATATTTAAGCAGCTTATTTATTTCATGTGTATCGAATGGATATAAGCTAATACCGATACTGGCGGCTATATGAATTTCGTGGTTTTCAATCTGATAAGGCTTATTCAATGCATTGAGGACTTTTTGTGCAATAGTGGCAATATCTTCTCTATGAGTAAGGTCGGAGAAAATGGCGATAAATTCATCACCACCGAGGCGGGCGATCGTATCACATTCGCGCATACTCTGTTTTAATCGCTCGGAAAATGCCTTAAGAACCAAATCGCCTGTATCGTGCCCGAGAGTATCATTTATTGTTTTGAAATTATCTATATCGAGCAAAAAAACAGCTAAGATACTGCCATTACGTTTTGCATGAGACACGGCTACTTTCAAACGATCCTGAAACAGAATGCGGTTCGGTAAATTGGTAAGTGAATCATGATAGGCCATGTGGTTAATAACTGACTCTGCTTGTTTCCGTGCAATTGAGCTTCCCATGATCTCTGCTGTAACCCGGAGCAAGGCAATATCCTCATCACGCCACGTGCCGATGGAGACGACATTGTCGAAACCAATAAATCCGGTCAGTTCTTTTTCGGCGTACACCGGTAAAGCAACAAGCGATTTAATATTCTGCTTTTCAAATATCTCTTTTTCAGCGGATGCCTCCGGTGGCAATTTTGAAACATCCGTTATGTGAATCACACCGCCGGCATGCAGGTTTGCCATCCACCAGGGAGCTATTGAGGAGGGGATGTTCTGCAGATTCTGTATTTCGGGTGAGACGCCTTCATCACACCATTCATGAGTATTGTCCATAATGTTGCCATTATCACGGAACTGAAAGAGGTATGATCTGCTTGCGCCACTCAATTTACCAATATCAGCCAACGAGAGGGAAATGGAGTTGTCAAAGTTGGAGAGAACAACAAACCTTTTTGAAATATTTGCTATGGTTTTTTCAAATTCTATCCTGTGTTTGAGCGACTCCTCGATATGTTTCCGCTCAATGAACTGCCCGATTTGACTACCAATAGCTTCGAACATCTTCAATAAATCATCATCAGGAGACTGTGTCTCGTGGCTGAAAAACTCTATAACACCCAGTACTTCGCCTCCCATGAGAATAGGGAAGCCAAATGCCCCATGTAATCCTTCTTTGGCGGCAAGAGATGCTCGTGGAAAATTTTCATCTGAAACAACATCGACAATCCATCTCGGTTCTCTGCTGGTCCATACCCTGCCCGGCAATCCAATGCCATACGAAAAACACATCTGCCGGCTAATTGCTTTAAACTCTTGAGTACTTACCGATGGTTTACTCCAGGTCTCAACACAACGCAATACATTATTTTCCCGGTCAACAGTCCAAAAATTACCTAAATCCCACGTAAGATATTCGCATACAGCCTGAAGGATTTTCAGGGCAGCATTGCCAAGGGTATCTGACTCCGCTAATGCGCGTGTTGAAGCATACTGTACGTTTAGACGCTGCACAATCTGCTTGTATGCAGTAATATCCCTTAAAATTACTTGAACCATCCTTTTCCCCGAGTACTCAATAACGTTTCCTGTTATATCAACAGGAACTGTTTTCTTATCTTTTCTCACTATTGATATGTTTCTTACAAATTCTGATCCTTTTTGAATATCTTCCCGGAAAGCGGTAGTAGTTTTTTCCTTCTCTTTTGGGGGTAGAAGTTGAATAAAATTCATATTGATAAGTTCTTCCCTCGTATATCCGGTAAGGCTTTCTCCCTTTTTATTTATGTCCAGCAAGTCGCCATCTATGTTGAGTATGAATATTGCATCACTGGCATATTCCCATAAAAAGCATGTTTTATGATACATCTTCACACCTGATTGGTTTTCTTAAGATGTTCTTTTACCAAGGGAATTAAAATAGAGATTATCTGAAAAAACTCTAACAATCCACCATCATTTTTATCATTTTATTCCCGGTGGTATGCCGGATTTCGAGATAGATGTTCTCATATCGGTATCTGCCTTGATGTTCTTCATCTGATAATAATCCATAATACCCAGGTTTCCTTCCCGGAATGCCTGTGCAATTGCCTTAGGTACCTCTGCTTCTGCCGCGAGTATTTTGGCCATATTTTCTTCTGCGAGCGCCTTCATTTCCTGCTCATGTGCAATAGCCATACTTTGTCGTTTTTCTGCCTCTCCCAGCGCTACACGTTTATCTGTATCGGCCTGATCAGCCTGTAGTCTTGCTCCGATATTGCTTCCCACTTCAACAGCGACAATATTAACCGAGAGGATCTGAAAAGCCGTGTCCGCATCGAGCCCCTTTCCCATTACCAGTGTGGTTATCAGATCAGGCCTCTCCAGGACTTTTCTGTAATCGTCAGTAGATCCTATCGTTGTAATAATTCCTTCACCAATACGGGCGATAACCGTTTCTTCCGTTGCACCACCTACAAGCCTCTCAATTTTCGTGCGTACCGTAATTCGTGCTTTTACCTTCAGTTGTATACCGTCTTTTGTTACTGCATCTAATGTCAAACATCCCCTTGACGGATCGGGGCAGTCTATTACTTTTGGGTTAATACTGGTTTTTACCGCGTCAAACACATCCCTTCCTGCAAGGTCTATAGCGCAAGCACGATCGAAATTCAGGTCAATATTTGCCTTACCTGCAGCAATCAAGGCACGTACTACGTTTCCTATATTTCCCCCGGCCAGATCGTGTGATTCCAGAGATGAAGGGGCAATATCTATTCCAGCTTTTTTTGCCATAATACGATATTCCACAATGGATTGCGTGTCGGCATTCCGAAAAGACATTCCCATTATTTGTAAGAGGGATATATGGGCATTTGATGTAATAGATTTGATATAGAGCCTTCCGTATTTAAAGGCTATGAGCACAGAGATACCTATCAATAATAAGGTTGTAGCAAATAAGAAAATTGAAATGTGTGGAGAAACGATAAGAAGTGGCAAATACTGCATATTCCCCCCTGTGGAGATTTTTAAATTATAGACTATTTAATATGAGCAAGGCAAAGTTTCAGACCGACAGTAACAATTTAGCCTACTGCAAAGGCGCAAAGGACTCAAAGAAAAAAACGTAACCACTCAGATTATCAGGTTCATGGTTGGTTTTTATATTTTTTAAGCTATAGCGATCTCAAAACAAAATGTCACATAGCATGTTTTGTATCTCCCAACTCGTTTGGTTTAGATTATTCATCTTGATCATACTCTAACTTCATTTTAAATTCGTCAAGCTTATTAAGTGCTTCAAGCGGTGAAATCTTTGATACATCAATCTTTCTGATTTCTTCGATTATCATATCCTGTTTCGATACAAAGAGTTTTAACTGCGTAGGTAGCTTTTTGCCTTGTCCCGTTTTCATCGGTGCAAATTTTGGTTTGCCGTTTACATCCAATGTTGCAGCTTCGAGGTTATTGAGAATAACTCGTGCCCTCTGAATAACTTCTTTGGGTATTCCTGCAAGGCGCGCAACGTGTATTCCGTAACTTTTATCTGTCCCGCCTTCTACGATTTTTCGTAAAAATATAATTTCATCTCCCCATTCCCTGACGGCGATATTATAGTTCTTGATTTCTGGAAAAAGCAGGGCCAGTTCTGTCAGCTCATGATAATGGGTAGCAAAAAGTGTTCTGGCGCGGACGTGCTGGTGAATGTATTCAGTAATTGCCCAGGCAATACTGACACCATCAAAGGTGCTCGTGCCGCGACCAACCTCATCCAGAATAATTAAACTCCGTTCAGTGGCGTTATTAAGGATATTTGCTGTTTCGTTCATTTCCACCATGAAGGTGCTCTGTCCTCTTGAGAGTTCATCCGAGGCTCCTACCCTTGTAAAGATCCTGTCTACGACTCCAATTACCGCTTCTTTAGCAGGGATGAAGCTTCCCATTTGTGCCATGAGTACCAGGATGGCTACTTGCCGGATATACGTACTTTTTCCTGCCATATTTGGCCCGGTAATTATCATGATATTGTCCCGGTTCCCATCTAAATTGATATCATTGGGTACGAAACTTTCGCCTGCCAGTTTCCGGTCCAATACGGGATGACGTCCATCTACTATTTTAAGTTCCAGTCCATCGGTAATCTCTGGCATGATATATCGGTTCTCTTCGGCAACGGTAGCAAGGGTGGATAATACGTCGATGAGCGCAATTTCCTCAGACGTCCTCTGTATGCGGGAAGTAAAGGTGCCCACTTGCTCACGTATCTGAAGGAACAGATCGTATTCTAAATCCTTTGCCCGCTCATCTGCTGTTAACACCTTTGCTTCGTAATCTTTAAGCTCCGGGGTAATAAAGCGTTCTGCATTTTTAAGGGTTTGTTTCCGGATATAAATCGGCGGGATATTGTCTTTATGGGTGTTCGTGACCTCAATATAGTATCCAAATACCTTATTATAGCCAACCTTGAGAGAATTAATTCCTGTGCGTGCTATTTCCTCTGCTTCAAAATTGGCAATCCAGCTCTTCCCGTTTTTACTGATATACCTTAGTTCATCAAGCGTTGCATCATAACCCTCTCTAATAATTCCTCCGTCTTTAATTGTATGGGGTGGTTCCGGGACAATAGCCGTATTGATTAGGCTCTGCGCTTCTTCGAGGGTATCCAACTGCTGTTCTATGGATATGAGGATATCTGACATAAAAAACGACAGTCTCTCCTTCAGTGCGGGCAATTTTGAAAGGGATTGCTTTAAAGAGACAAGGTCCCGGGCATTGGCACGACCACAGCTTATCTTGGTAGAAATTCGCTCAATATCGTAGACATTATTCAGGAGGTTGCGTATCTCCCGCCGTAATTCTGATTTTTCAAATAATTCATATACACCGAGCTGGCGATATCTGATTTTGGAGGGTACCCTCAGAGGGCTGATAATGTGTTCCCTCATCAATCTCGCTCCCATGGGTGTCTTTGTCTGATCAATTACACTCAGGAGCGAACCCTCCCGCTCATAGGTCCTCATCGTTTGTGTTAATTCCAAACTTTGCTGTGTGGACTTATCTATGAGTACCCTGTTGTCCGTCTGATATTTTTGAATTTTAACGATGTGCTTCAGTGATGTCTTCTGTGTCTCTTTTAAATATTGAATCACAGCGCCTGCAGCACCGATAGCTGGTCCTACCTCTTCACAGCCAAATCCTTCTAAAGAGCTTGTTCCAAAGTGTTCTAACAGGACTCGGTATGCGGAGTCTTTTGAGAATTCCCAATCGGGTCTGGAGGTGATCATCCCATGGTATTCTGCCTGAATCCTCTCTATAAGGGCTGTATTGTTCCTTACCGTCTCTTCCGGCATCAGTAGTTCGGATGGGTTTAGTCTTGCGAATTCATCGAGGAGTCTTTCCTTCCGGATGTCTTCTACCTCAAACCGGCCAGTAGACAAGTCCATCCACGACAGACCCAGAAGGGTATTTGTTTCTAATATTGCCATGAGATAATTGTTACTTTTATCTTCAAGAAGGGCATCTTCAGTAACGGTGCCCGGTGTTATAATCCTGGTAACACCACGGTCAACAACACCTTTTGCCTCATCAGGGTTTTGCAATTGATCACAGATGGCTACCTTGTATCCAGCCTTGATTAATCTCCGGATATATGATTCAACAGCATGGTGCGGTACACCTGCCATGGGTACTGCACCATCGCCTTTAGAACGGGAGGTGAGGGTAATACCTAGTACTTTGGAAGCGACCTTTGCATCTTCGAAAAATAATTCATAAAAATCGCCCATGCGAAAAAAAAGCAATGCATCTTTATGCTGCCTTTTGATCTCGTTATATTGACGCATCATGGGAGTTTCAGTAATCATAATTCCATACCCTTATTTTCCCGTAACAGTTTATCCCACCGCAAAGGAGCAGAGATACTGAAAACGAGAAGTGAGAAGCTGGAAGTGCGTTTTTTCGGATTCCATCCTCTAGATTTTGTCTTTTCATGTATTTACTTTCTTTGCGTCCTTGTGCCTTTGCTGTGGACTATTACTTTTTTCCTGATTTCACTTCTACATTGATGGGACCATACATGGTACTTGCCCCATGGTAATCTACATCCTCAAGTTTATAATAGGAAATTCCATAATCTGGCTTATCCACAAAGTTATAACTGCTACCACTGATGGCATTACCCTCAGCAGGGATAAGTGATTCATTAATTTTGATATAAGCGCTATTCTCCTGATCAGATCGATAGAGATTAAACCCGGTGCTGTCGGCCTCCATTCCGGTTTCCCACGTTATCGTAACGTTATTTTTATTATCTACGCTACCTTCAAAGGAGAGTAGCGTGATCCCTGGGGTTGTAAATGACATCTCATTTCCATACGTAATTCCGTCACTATTCTGTGAAACAAGCCTGTAATAATATTCCGTTCTTACTGATAGTCCGCTAATGCTGATGCTTACAGAAATATTACCCGAACTTCCACTTATCTCTTGCCGGGGTGATACGTTGCTGTAAGATCCACTGATTGTACTGTATTCAAACCATACCGTTGTTAATAACCCACCGGTGTTTACTGTTCCATTGAGTGTTGCAGAATTAGGTGTTGTCTCCGTTACTGAGCCGGTATCCAGTACCGGTAAGTGAAGTGGTAATGTAATGACGGCGGTCATCGTATCGCTGTAGGGAGAGATATCTGCCACTGAAATATTTGTAGAACTGCCGTCTTTAAGTCTGGAGCCAGGTATGGTGGAGTCATCAAAATGAATACTATTCTCCTGGAAAAAGAACATATCGGTATGAACCCCATAACTAAAAGTGTCTAACATACTGTATCCTAAAATTCCCTCATTTGCCTCTTCTACATCCACTCCCTTGTCGCCCTCATCGGCATTGATAGTATTTGATTTAGGCCATAGACTGGTTTTCGTTTTGTCGATATGATAAATAACAAGACCACCGTGACCTGATTCACCTGTATAGCCTTGAAACCCTATATCATATCCGCTGAATTGTCTATTCTCTATAAGAAAATACTGATTTGGGTCTGATGTGTTGATACGAAAAAGGGAAGAACTGTAACTATCCGACTTAGGGAAAGAAACTGTTTGGCTGGAAGAAATCTCAGTTATGGTTCCCCAGGAAAGATACTCTTTACTCCAGGCGGATAGTTGCGTCGGGAATGAGCCCTCGTATTCCCCCGCTTTGCTCCCCCAGTTTCCGGAGGCCATGAGGTCAAAACATCCAACACCCTCAGAATCTCCATTGCTTGTGTCTGTGTCGTACAAATCCGGTAACGAAAACATTACATGTCCCAACTCATGTGCCATAATACCAATAGTCGCCAAATGGTCATCATGTCTTTCACCGATTTGTGCGTAATTTTCTATAACCTTGCCGTCCACGGAGGGATAAGCAATACCCCATATCGTGCTGCTGTGTGCCCATACCGATGGTGAATTGACGGGATGTGGATAAGATGCCTCATATCCGGCTACTATAATTATGATTGAAAGTTCTGTTGATTCGACTATTCCGTTCCCATCGGCATCGTAGGAAGCGTAGTCAATGTAAGGGTCGGCCGCAAGTATTGCATCTCTTGCAATCCGCTGATTTGCGACTTCAATAAATGAACCAGGGTTTGGATGATTACCGCGTAAACGTAGCCATCCGATAAATCCGTCATTTGTTGTTTCATATGATTCTGCTGCCGGAGAAATTGTTACTGAAAAATACGATGTTTTCCTGTAGTAATCGGAGACGCTGTTTTCTTCCCCGAAAAAAAGCGGCTGTATCTGTTCGGCTGCATACGTAGCAGGTACGTCAGAATAATCCACGCCAAGCACAAGAAGATGCTTTGTGCCGCTGGCCGATATACTCTTTAATCCTCCTTCTGATTTTGGTTTTACCCTTTTTTGAAGTGGGTTGGCAGAATTTATACGAGGTAATTTTTGTTTGATTGCCGAATCCCTGGCTGGCTGTAAACCCTTTGGGATACCGAGGAGAGAGGGGTCTATTTCTCCTACTACCGCATGGGAATTACCATGAAGGAGCAAGCGTCCGTTTGTTCCTACGGCAGGTAAACAGTACTCCCAATTGCCTGTTGTTACATTATGATAGATCCCGTAACCATCCTTTGTCTCCATCCAGTTATGCCATTCATCCCCGCGTTTTCTGGCTTCAAACGATATGCCTGATGGTTGCTTTAGTTCAAAAGTACCATGGAATGCTGAGACAGCATATAGCTTTTTTAAGGGAAAAATTACCATGAGGAGCACGATCAATAAGAAGGTATATTTCAGTGACTTATAGCTAAATTTTTTATCCATTTTCGATAATCTCCACAAGAAATAAAGCCTGACCATGCTCGTCTCCTGAAACGCGAAGCACCATGGAAACTTCTGTCCCAACCTGAAAGGAGGATGGGATACCGATTTCAGAAAACACATCAACATGCTTTCCCAAGTAATTACTGCCGAAATTTGGATAATCTTTGTGCTGCCCTACCTCTTCTATTTGCAAAGTGAATTTTTGAATGTCTTTCAATACAGGTTTTATATGAATAATTCTTCCCTTCGCAATAAATCGGTTCTCTATGATCGCTGCTGCTGACCGGACAAGATCATCTTTTATATTTCGGCTCTGTTCAATCTGGTGTTGGGGAGAAATATCTTCCTTGCCGAATGCTTTTTGGCAAGGGTTATGGTTCTGTAATTTACTTGTTTCTGCCAGGCAAATACATCCGATACCTTGAGCAAAAAAAGATAGTATGAAAGCTTGAAAATACATGGTTCGTTTATTCATTTTTTCCTCGCAGGCTGCTCTTTTCTATTTGATTTCAAGCCTGGATATCCCGGGGCTGGGATCATGTTGAAAAAGGTAAAGATGAGAAATACAGAAACAATCGGACGAACCGAATCCTCTTACCGGTATCATGGCGTCTATTCTATCACCAATTTTACGGCTCAGCACACATTCTTTATCCTTTTTACCAGGAAATTTGTGAACGTGGATTATTCGTCCATGACGTAACAGATAGTCAATATGCCAGTGGGCCTTCTTTTCTCTCTGCAAATGTCTTTCAATTCTGCATTCTAAGTTGTTCTGTGCACTTCCAATATAGACATAAAAGCCAACGGGAAAGCTAAAGGTGCCGAGGCGTCCAACCTGTATATTGCACCTTTGGGATAGTTTAACGATAAGGCAATATATACCTTTACTGAAAGCAATATCCATCGGGATGAAATGTTTAGAGATCAGATCAAAATCATAAACCATAGTATAAAAAATTTCTTGCAAAATGAAAAGTCTATATTTTAATTGTAGAGAAATTTTCATTTTCTGGAGTATCTGAATGAAAACCGGCAAAATTATCATTTCGAATAAAACAAAAAATCTTTTGGCTATAGAAGTTACGAAGTTTACAGATTTCTCATCTTTTCTTTTGTTTTTACAGACGTGGGGACCGTAATGCGATACCGTTCCTACATGGCTACGTGGGTGGCTTGAAATACCTAAACATTTAATTAGATCCTCGGAGACTTTTTGGATAAAATATTTCAACGCAGGGGTTGGGTGAAAACCTTCAACCTCTACCAGGGTTGGACCAACTACGGATTTCCTGAGGATGGCTCCATCATAAGTGCATTATCAGTCAGATTAGCTATCAGCCTATTGCAATTATTGCTTGACAGATCTCCACACTATATGATAACATTTTCTGAATTATAGTTATAATTTATTGTGAGGTATTAGCTTATGATTCCTGATTATTTAAAATATACACCTACGCACGAGTGGTTTCTTTTCAAGAATAAATTAATTACCGTTGGTATAACAAAATTTATTGCTGATGAACTTAACAAGCTTTTGTATTTGGATCTTCCAAAAGTCGGAGACGAGATTCTCTCAGGCATTTCTTTTGGTGAAGTAGAATCATTAGAGTTATTGATGGATATTACCTCGCCGATAAATGGTGAAATTACTGAAGTAAATGAACGACTGTTTGAAAACCTGGATATCTTGAGTAATGATCCTTATGATAAAGGTTGGCTTATCAAATTTGTCAGTACCGAAAAACAACCCTTTCAAGGTTTTTTGACTGCCAAAGAATACGCAGCACACATCGAAAAAATACGGTCCACCTTCCAGCCAAGACAAGGGAAGCGGCATGGTAAAGCCGTTAAGCGGAAGGTGAGAAGATAGTCTTGTCCCTCATCTTAATCCTAAGTACGAAATCTAAAAAGACTCACATGAATAGAATTCAAAATACAAAATGTTTTCGTCATTCGAATTTTTCTCACCCATAATTTTTACTAAAAGCATCAAGATATTTTTATAAGGAACTATGATCAAACGGAGAATCATTATACTAGCCGAAGGAAGGCTTGATGTCTTTGGGGCAAAAACAGCTGTCAGTGTCATTCGTTATCGTCGGGAAGAAGTTGTTGCAGTCTTAGATCGTTTTAACACAGGAAAGGATCTTGACTCAATTATCGGCACCGGTAATGGCATTCCTATTGTAAGGAATATTGAAGAGGCACTAAGTCTGAAGCCCACAACACTCCTTATTGGTATTGCTCCTCCCGGAGGTGCATTACCAGTTGAATGGCGTAAACATATTACAGATGCTATAAGGCATAGGCTCCATATCGTAAGCGGCCTTCACTATCATTTGAATGATGATCATGAATTTTCTCAATTGGCATGTGACCACCAGGTGCAAATCTTAGATATCCGTAAGTCCCCGGAAGATATCCCAATTGGTACAGGCAAGGCAAAGGAAACAAAAACCCTGCGTATTCTTACGGTAGGCTCGGATTGTAATATCGGTAAAATGGTAACTTCTCTTGAGGTTGTGCATGCTGCCAGGAAAAGAGGTATTAACGCTTGCTTTGTGGCAACAGGACAAACAGGGATTATGATCGAAGGCAGCGGAATTGCCGTAGATCACGTTATTTCTGATTTCATTTCAGGTGCCGCTGAGAAATTGGTACTCGACCGTGCACAGTATCAGCTCTTAAGTATTGAAGGCCAGGGTTCTATTGTACATCCGGCATATTCCGGTGTTACCCTTGGTTTATTACATGGTTCTGCACCACAAGGTCTTATCTTATGCCATCAGCCTGCCCGAAAGACACTTCGTCACTTCACAAATTACCCCGTTTTACCACTTCCGTATCTTATTGAACTTTATGAAAAATTGGCTCAGCCCGTCGAACATTGTAAAGTGCTTGGTGTTTCACTTAACTGCTTTGGCATGTCAAACCATGATGCATTACAAGAAATCAAAAAGGTAGAAAAGGAAATAAAACTGCCTGCTACTGATCCCATCAAGTTTGGTGTGGAAAAATTCATTGATAGTATTTCTCCTCTCATACCATGAAACTCTCTTTTTGTCCTTTAGATCTAAAACTGAAACACGTTTTTCGGATAGCCAGGGATACCCATGACATCCAAAATAATATGGTAATTTCATTACGTGATGATGGAATTTCCGGATTTGGAGAGGCTGCTCCTGTAAGTTTTTTTGGGGAAGGTATCAACAGTGTTACCGAGGTGTTCACAAAGGCTGCCGGCATATTAAAAGATGCTGACCCCTTTCACATAGAAGAGATTACCTTTGATCTTGCAAAGAGATTTCCTAAGGACGCTGCTGCACGTGCTGCAATTGACATGGCCATTCACGATATAATGGGTAAGAAACTGAAGGTGCCAATCTATAAGCTCCTGGGCTTAAAGCGTGATCATACAAAGATAACATCATTTACCATAGGAATTGATACCCTGGAGAAGATGTGTGAAAAGGTTGAAGAAGCAAAGGATTTTCCTATACTGAAAATAAAAGTAGGGACAAAGAATGATATAGAAATACTAAAAGAACTACGCAAAATTACCAAAGCTGTCTTTCGTGTCGATGCAAATACAGGATGGACGGCAGATGAAGCGATAAAAAAGTTTCATAGTATGGAAGCACTTGGAGTTGAACTTGTAGAACAACCATTTCCCGTCGGGAGTATCGAATCCCTTAAGGAGATAAAACGGCGGGTAAAAATTCCTATTTTCGTTGATGAAGATGTAAAAAATTCACAGGATATACCCGTAATATCCGATGCAGTAGATGGGATTAATATTAAATTGATGAAGTGTGGTGGGATTCGGGAGGCCATTCGGATGATCCATGTAGCCCGTGCGCATGGCCTGAAGATTATGATTGGTTGTAATATTGAAAGCTCATTGTCTATTACAGCGGCTGCACATCTAACCTCTCTTGTTGATTATGTTGACCTTGACGGGCATCTCCTTATAACAAACGATCCTTATAGGGGAGTAGCAATCCATAAAGGGAGATTAATACTGCCAGAGGATGACGGGTTAGGGGTACGGGAATGTTGTAATATGCCGCAGTTGTGATGCCGAAAATTATTTTTTAGCAGAAATACATGGAGAATGAATGGAAAGTGGTTAGTGAATAGCAGTTAGTGGATAGTGAAAGGTAATAGCTAACCTCTAATTACTGTTCACTAATACCACTATTCACTATTTACTGACTACTGTATTTATTTATGGACAACAGAACAGTTGCACAAGAAATATTGGTTCATGCAAAGGAAATACTGGATTACGTTATTGAGATGCGGAGGGATTTTCATAAATATCCTGAAACTGGGTTTCAGGAAATCCGCACGGCAGGTGTTATTGCTGAAGAATTAAGGAAGCTTGGGTTTGATGTACAAACGGACATTGCAAAAACAGGTGTTATAGGAACCATGCCGGTTAATGGTGCAACGGGTACTGTAGCATTCCGGGCTGATATGGATGCCTTGCCGATAACAGAAGAAAATGCCTTTGAATTTAAGTCCCGGAACGAAGGAGTCGCACATGCCTGTGGACATGATGCAAACATGGCGATGCTCCTGGGCGCCGCAAAACTTATGGTGCGGATGAGAGATAGACTCAAACGGCGGGTAAGGCTGATCTTTCAACCTTGTGAAGAACAACACCCGGGTGGGGCAAAACTTATGGTAGAGCAAGGTGTTTTGCATGATGTCGATGAGATTTATGGAATCCACATCGAACCAAATATCCCATCAGGTACCTTTGGATTGCGGGCCGGGGCAACCATGGCGGCCACGGATCGTATCGTTATTACCATAATCGGAAAAGGTGGCCATGCATCAACCCCGCATCTCTGTGTAGATCCTATTGTTACTGCTGCAGAGGTGATACTGGCAATTCAGACTATCGTCTCACGGAAAGTAAATCCTTTATCACCGTGTGTGGTTTCTTTATGCCAGATTTCCGGAGGGACAACCTTCAACGTTATTCCCGACAGGGTCAAGATTATTGGTACGGTAAGGACCCTTGCCAAGGAATTACGATACCGGATGCCACTGTTATTAGAAGAGACTATTAAAGGGATTACTTTACTCAATAATGCCTCGTATCAGTTTGAATACCTGAAGGGTCATCCTCCGCTGTATAATCCTCAACCTCAGCTAGATTTTGTGCAAGATAAAATCATCGAACTATTTGGTAGTAAATCAGTAGAAAAAATTGATCCGAAAATGGGAGGAGAGGATTTTTCTTATTACCTGGAAAAAATAAAAGGTGCGTATTTCTTTTTAGGTTCAGGGAACTTGGAGAAGGGCACCAATCAGCCGTTACACAGTTCTCATTTTCTCATAGATGAAGAAGTGCTTTACATGGGTCCCGCCCTGTTTACCTACATTGCCTGCAGTACATAGGTCATGCAGGGTGTGCATCGCCTACCAAAAATCGTCAATCCAGATTGGATCGAGGAATTTCAAATCATGAAGATAGACGAGAAACCATTCATGACGTTTTTGGGGAATTTGGTAATTGCTCAAAATTAAGTTGAGTAACTGTCCTATTTATATTGAATTTTACTTATATTATTGGTAACATTGCACACCTTGAATTGTATTTTAAAACATAATTGATTAGGAGAATTCCCCGGCAGTGATGAAGAATTGGAATTACTTCAAAGGGAACCCCATAAACTAGCAGAACTGTCAGGATGGAATAAGGGAAGCGGCCCCGCCATGAATTTTTAGCTGATAGCTATCTGCGGATTAAGAATGATACCTTTACTGCTTAGTGAGTGGGAGTTAGTCGCTATCTCTTATCCACTATTTACTATCTACTATTCACTTTTTAAATGAATCCTATTTTCATTTTACTCATATCTCTTGCTTGTTTTTTCGTGGCAGGCCGTTTCTATGCCCGGTATATATCCAGGGCAATAGGAATCGATTCAAAAAGGATAACTCCGGCAGTTGAAATACATGATAAACGTGACTACGTGCCTACTGCAACCCCCATAGTATTTGCACACCACTTTGCAGCCATCGCAGGTGCAGGACCTATTATCGGACCTGTCATGGCACTCATTTATGGATGGGGTCCCGCCTGGCTGTGGATACTCATCGGTGGAATATTTTTTGGGGCAGTACATGACTTTTCTGCACTGTTTGTCAGCGCACGGGAGGGCGGCAGATCTATTGCAGAAGTTGCCAGAAAATCATTGGGTAAGACGGGTTTTATCATGGTTATTTCGTTTACCATCGTAATGCTCATCCTCGTTTGTGCAACCTTTCTCAATGCATCAGCGACTGCCCTGACATCGATCATTGACTGTGCACAGATTGGTATGGATAAGGATCAAACATTTTTTCGCTGGGCAGACGAATCGGGCAGTAAAGTCGTGGTTGGCGGGATCGCCTCTATGTCTGTCATTGTGATAACGGCTTTTGCTCCCTGTATTGGATACCTCTATATCAAAAAGCATGTCTCCGTTATAAAATGTTCAATTTTTGCAGTCATGATTTGCCTGGGATCCGTCATTTTGGGCTTTTTTGTACCTGTCTCTTTTGATCCGTTCATTTGGATGATCCTGATTTCCCTGTATACGGTAATTGCTGCAGGTGTTCCCGTGTGGTTGTTTCTTCAATCAAGAGATTTTATCAATGTCCACTTGCTTTATATTGGTCTGGGATTGCTTTTTATAGGAATTTTTGTATCTGGCGTGAAGGGAGTGGAAGTACAGTTTCCTGCCAATAATATCCGGGAAGGGGTATCCCACGTTGGTTTTCTCTGGCCCGGGCTTTTCATAACGATTGCATGCGGTGCCATATCTGGATTCCATGCCCTTTGTGCAGGTGGAACGACTTCAAAGCAAATCAAGTCTGAGACTGCAATTCGCACGATAGGATATTATGGTATGCTCCTGGAATCCTTCCTTGCCGTATGCGTAATCTGTGCTGTCGTTATGGGCATCGATGTCCATCAATACAAAGAGTTAGTTTTACCGGAAGCAGGATCGAAGTTTCAGAGTAATCCGATATTAGCTTTTGCTATAGCCATGGGGCATACCCTGCATACAGGATTAGGTTTGCCTTTATCCTTTGGTATATTATTTGGCATGCTGCTCCTTGAGGGGTTTGTTGTTACCACGCTTGATACCGCCGTGAGATTAAACCGCTACCTCTTTGAAGAACTCTGGGGAGTTATCTTTAGACGCCCTCCAGGAATTTTAAGCCACTACTGGGTTAATTCCGGACTGGCGGCAGGATTAATGTTTGGACTTGCTTATAAGAATACGGTAAATAACATCTGGTCAATTTTTGGAACAACAAATCAACTCCTGGCCGCTTTGACCTTAATTATCATATCTTTTTGGCTTCTTTCTAAAGGGAAAAAGGTATGGTTTACAGCAGTCCCGGCTGTATTCATGATCACAACCACGATAGCCATGCTGGTAGTCCTGCTCATCACCCGTTTTATCCCCCAAAGGAATATTACCCTTATCATTGCCGACATCCTCCTTCTTACCCTTTCTTCGGGGATTATTACCATCGCAGTTAAGGCGCTGTACAATTACCTTAATGCTTCTGCAACCGAAATAACAACAAAATCTTAGTGCGTATAGCTGCGACCGAGATTGGGGTATTGTTTATGAAAGGAACTCCACTACTCCATATCAAGGATAGACCTACAGATTGTGTACATTTATTATTTTCATTTTTGTTAGCAGGATAGAAAAATAAAGGATGGCAGCGCCATTGGCGTTGTTGCAGAAGAGGGTATATGGGCTTACTAAGCCTATATTTTAAAATCCGGAAAGGTAAGGTATAGAAAGGAATTGGTGGTAGACAGGTACTCATTGGTACTTAAAGGAAGGAGGTATTTTTAGAGAGATGCGTTTCTTTGGGATGGCAAAAAGAATGGCAGGTGTAAGAGCTCACTCTACTATGTATTTTCCATTGGGTTTCATGCCTCAACCCAACATACGAAAAAAGCCACCCGTATTTGAGTGGCTTTTTGAATTATATTGAATGAGGATTACCTATTACTTATACCTTCCAACTCTTCTACCCTTACACCCCATTTTTCCATGATTTGCGCGCTTGCTGCGCCATGTTAATCTTTGCCTTCTCTTATCTCTCATAGCGTTATCCTAACTTAAAAATTACCTTTCATTAAAAATATCTTACCAATTATAACAGGGAGAAACAATCCTTCCAAGCGTGTAGATCGGGTTTTGTTCCTCAACCCAACTTACCTTAACTTAAGTCTTTTCTTGTTTTGTTGCATCCTTCTCAACTTTTTGTGCAGACTTAGTGCTGGCATCTTCCACGTCTTGTTCAATTCCCTTGACACCTTTCTTAAATTCAACAATACCCCTTCCCAAGGATTTCATCACTTCCGGTAGTCTTTTACCAAAAATCAGAAGTGCCACAATCAGGATGATAAGCCATTCCCAACCACCTGGCATACTGAACATAATTTATGCCTCCTTAATAAGATTTTATAGGACAATGTAAATTATACTGTTTGACCAATAAAAATCAAAGAATTTATTTGGATTTTGACATTTGATACCTGGTATTCTTGTATGCTTTTGCTCGTTTGATTACAATACGCTGATCTAGGCATGAATAATAAGGGTTAATTTTTGTAAGGCCTTAATTCCCGCAATGTTTTAATAAGAAGAGACATATCCGTTGGCAGGTCTACCTGAAATTCCATTTTTTTATTCTGAATAGGGTGGAAAAACTCAATTTTGTGTGCGTGAAGCGCCTGTCTTTCGATGATTGGAACTTCTTCTGGTTCTCTTTCTTTCTGTAAAAGATCTGAAAGGTAGCATGATTCATGGTTGCTATACAGAAAATCGGCAACAACAGGGTGGCCTATTGACCGCATATGTACACGAATTTGATGTGTTCTGCCAGTCTTTGGCATTATTTTTACCAGGGTATAACCGTGGAAACGCTCCATTACTTCGTATGTAGAAATAGCTTCCTTACCGATATCACGCCTTATAGCCATTTTTTGTGAATCAATTTTATGTCTTCCAATGGGTAAATGAATTTCATCGGAATCGAATGTAAGTTCACCTTCTACTACGGCAATATATTCCTTTTTAACATACCTTTTCTCAAACTGCATAGCGATATGGGAATGTACGGCGTCGCTTTTAATCGTCAACATAACACCGCTCGTATCCCTGTCAAGCCGATGTACTATTCCAGCTTTTAACGGTCCGTTAACCTGAGAGAGATTTTGACAATGGAATGCCAATGCATTTACCAGTGTTCCTGAAGGATGTCCCCCGGCAGGATGAACGACCATATCATAAGGTTTGTTGATAAGCATCAAATAATCGTCTTCATAAACTATATTTAAAGGGATATCTTCGGGGGCTATTTTGTTTTCTTCAAATACTGGTATCCGGACAGAAATAACATCTCCTTTTTGTATGTCATAACTGCTTTTGACAGTGCGTCCACTAACCAGAACCGCACCCTCTTTTATTAATTTCTGGATAAAAGTCCTTGAATAATCGGGAAGGCGCAAAGCAAGATATCTATCAATCCTTTTATCTTCAGGAAAGGTCTTTTTTATATCAAAAGTTAATTCTTTTGTTTGTGAAATTTCCTGAAGCATTTTATCTGATTACCGATAAACGGTACTGAGCCATAGTAGCCCAGTTACTGTTTGGGGAAAGTTCTATTGTTTTTGTATAAGAACGAATTGCATCGGCAGTTTGGCCCAACTTCTCATAACAACGCCCTGCATCCCAGTTTTCCTGTGCAGCGAGAAAACCATTACCAGCCGAAATATCTTCAAATTGCTTTATTGCCTCCGGGAAAAGGCCCTTTTCCTCATAGGCATATCCTAAAGATTGTTTTATGACAGGTGCAAGAGGATGGTTTTTATATCTATCTAAGAAATTATTGTATTCATGGATGGCCGCATCATAGTTTTTTAAGCTATAATAAACGTTTCCTAATTGGAATAAAATCCATGGTGTAGCATTTGAAGAAGACATGGTATTTTTAACATAATTATAGGCATCTGCTGCAGTCGTTAACGCTGCATTTCTGCTTTTCTCGTCTTTTTCGTGCTGTTGTGCTGCTGCCGCCAGATCTTTATTTATCCTCCATACATTCTGCCAGGTAGTATCTATCCTCCGAGCCTTTTCTGTTACAAAGAAGGTAACCCCCGCGCCAATGGCAATAGCGACGCCGACACCGATACTAATATAAACTTTGTAGGTATTGAATATCCTTAATGCATTTATTGTAGATTCTTTCATTTTTCTTCTTTCGAAAATTTATAAGCCAATTAAAGATTCCGCTTCTTTAAAAATTTCTTGAACATCTCCTTTTTCCAGGCCTGCTCCACGGGCTATGCATTCAGCATGGTTACGTTCCAAGAGGTCGTCCGGTATGTGGGAGTCCGATCCAAAAACAAGCTTTGCTCCAATCTTTTTTGCCATTTTAACAACATGTCCGTTTGCGTAGGCATGTCCTTTCCTGCCAGACACCTCTAATCTAACACCGTTCCTTTTCGCCAGCTTTACATCGTCTTCTGTTATAAGACCAGGGTGGGCAAGAATGTCAGCACCAGCTTCTATTGCTGCTCTGTTGGTCCCCGGCAATACAGGTTCGGTAATAGTTTCCCCATGCACGAGTACAATAAATGCCCCCAATGCCCTTGCCCGTTCTACCATAGACTTTATATGTTCTGGACGAAGATGCGTTAGTTCAACTCCTCCGTGTACCTTAATTTTTGAGGCAGATGCTATTTCCTTGCAGGCATGCAAGATATTAGGTATTACCATATCAATATTAGAGTAATCAACATGGTCTGTTATTACGAGTCCGCGAAAGCCCTTTGCCTCACAGCGGCGGACTAACTCGGCTGGCAACAGTACGCCATCAGAAAATAAGGTGTGTGTATGTAAATCAATCATGAGAGAAGTTTTTTCACGATAATACTTTAACGAGGCAGAGCCTCAGACTAATGAAAAGCGAGATGCATGAAACATGATATCGTGCATCGGAATTTAGCTTATTGGTAAAGATAACCGATTATAAATTTTTAATGCGCCCGAGACGATTTGAACGTCTGACCTACGGTTTAGGAAACCGTTGCTCTATCCTGCTGAGCTACGGGCGCAATGTGCTTAAAGTTTTAATTATAACTTCAATAAAGAAAAAATCAATAGAATTCGATTGATGTGTATGAGTTCAAATATTAAAATAGAAAAATCGTCTTTTATCCTAGAAATCAAAATATCGAAATATTTTTAAAGATACTATGGCTTTTCCATTATACTTCAGATGTTTATCACGCATATTTCTTCTCAGTCTGATAGTAACTGTTGGAGGCTGCGGTGTACAGGATCCTGATTATTATAACCGCCAGGGTGTTTCTCTGGACAGTCAGGGCAAGATTAATGAAGCTATAAGTAAATATAAAAAGGCATTAATGATCGAACCAAATAATAGAGAAGCACATTATAATCTTGCCGTAGCCTATCACAAAAAAGAAATGTTTAAAGAAGCTATCGAAGAATATAAAATCGTGTTGGAACTTTACCCAAACGATCCGGAAACGCTTTATAACTTCGGTGCAGTGTGTATACGAAACAATCTGCAAGACGCTGCTATTTTTGCCTGGGAAAAGGCAGTCGAATTAAAACCTGATTTTGTGGAAGTGCACAATGCTTTAGCATTTGCATATGGACAGAAGAAACGGTTTGATGATGCCGTCAGAGAATTCTTGTTGGTTCTTGACAAAAGGCCAAACGATGCAGTTACTCACAATAATCTGGGAACTATCTATATTGAAAAGGGATATTTGGATAAGGCTTTTGACGAGTTTAAGAAATCCATAGAAATTAATCCGGCAATAGCAATAGCCCATAAAAATCTTGAAACTTTATACAGAAAAAAGGGAATGGAAAAAGAGGCGAACAAGGAACTGAAAATTTATGAAGAATTAACAAAAAAGACAAATTGAATAATTTGATTGCAGCTTTGCCGCACTAAGAAATTATGTTACCGGATCGTACCCGGAACCACCAAAAGGATGACACCTCAATATGCGCCATATTCCCGAACAGATACCCCGCAAGACGCCCTTTTTTTCTACTGCGTCAATCATATATTGAGAACAGGTAGGCTCATAGCGGCAGGAGGGATGCAAAAGAGGCGAGATGATACATTGATAAATTTGCACCAGTTTGATAATGATACACTTCATAGGTTGTTTTGTATTTTATTTATTTGCAATAATAGTTTCTTAAAACCATCTTCAATATTTGGTAGTTTTAAATCAGACGAAAAAGGTTGCCTCGGTATGGCAATAATATCAACGTGGCTGGTAAGTAAGTGTTTATTTAGCCTATATGCCTCTCTCAGTAGTCGTTTGATACGATTACGCTGCACCGCATTCCCTACTTTCTTACTTACTACTAATCCTAACCGTGAGTTCTGATAGTCATTTGGCACGACATAAAGAACCATCAGAGTATTTTTAAAGACCTTACCCTCTGCAAAGACCTTTTCAAACTCCTTCTTTTTGGTTAAGTGTTCGGCCCTCGTAAATCGAAAGTTCATGGTATAGATATCCTCTTGTGCATATATTCTTAAATTAACAGAAGGAGAGGACGAAGTCAATAACCACTCTTACATGAGGCCTTCGGTAACTTTTATTTGGCATGAAGAGGCAGGGTGAGGCTTGTGGTAGTGGGTAGGGATACGGAGATACGTGTTCCTACAATGCTTCCCCGCCTGAATACGTGCACGGGATGCAACCCTGAAGAGTTTGTGCAAAAGGTTCAATTTGGAAAATTTTTCCCCACTATACCGGTAAAATTAGGGCAATTAATGGGTGTCACACGCCACCTTGGTTTTTATGAAAATCTTGCGTTCCCACCAGCACCAGACTAACTTTTTGCACAAGCTCTGGAGGGTTATCCTACTCCTGGTTTGAAATTCCTATGCGATATAATTAAGCCAATAGGCGGAGCTTCCTTAGTTCTTCTTTCAAAGGTAGTGGTTTAAATCCCAAAGCCAATGCCTTTGTGCTATTAAGAGAAACATCGGGTGATCTCGGTGCTGCCGTACCAAAATCTTTTTGTCTGTATGGTAATAATCTGGCTTTGTGAATACCAAGGATATCTGCTGTCAATTTGCCAAAGTTATATCGTGAAATACGTTCGATTCCTCCCAGGTGTAATATTCCACTTACTTTTTTAAGTGCCAGGAAAATTCCCTGAACGGCAGCTTTTACACTCATTGGGGTTCTAAACTCATCAACAAACAATGGTAACTCTTTGCCTTCCTTCATTGCTTTTATCATTGGTTGAATAAAACTTGCAGCACAAGGGCCAGGAGTACCAAACATCAGGGCCATGCGGCAAATGGCAACTTTTGGATAACCCTGTATCATGCCTTCCTCTGCCAATACCTTCTGCTCACCATAAAAACTGATGGGACATACCCTGTCCTCTTCTCTATAAGGCGCACGTAATCCGTTAAAAACCAAATCACTTGAAGTGAAAACGCATGGGATTGAGTAATCAGCACAAAGTTTTGCGATATTGATTGCAGCATCTACATTTATTTTCTGTGATTCAATCCGATTTATTTGGCAAAAATCTGGTCTGGATTTCGCCGCTGTGTGGATTACTGCATCAGGCTGAACCATTTGGAATGTATGTTTTAGTTCCCGAAAATCAGTTAAATCGACTTTTAGAGTATTCACCCCTGTAATTTTTTCTGGATGAGAAAAAACTGTTCCAAATATTTCCCATTTCCCTTTTGCCGTTTGGCAAATATTCCAACCCAAAAAACCACTAGCGCCGGTAATAAGCAATTTCTTCATGTTATTTGTTAAAATCGAAAGGAAACTATGGATATTTTTTCCTATGAAACACTCTAAATCTGCCGTTGAAAAATGAGAAATAGTGAGCCATCAAGTATAAAGGAAGATACCAAAACGTAGCTCGTGTTGTTCATTTCACTACATTCAGACTTAATTTTTTCTCCCAGGTTTGTGGTACTGTTAACGGGTATTTTTTTGACTTCTGTTTCCATTATTTCCATTGTCTGATTCTCCTGAAAAATTAACTAATTAGGCCCCGGTGGTTTTTTTCGACCTATGGAGAGACGCACTGTAGTCCATCTTTCCATAGGTTTGAAATTCATAACTATCAAAAAATATACCATAAAAATAAAAAAACTGTTTACACTTTACATTTTTCACTTCTAACCCGTTCGAGTTTGGTATCTTGGCGAGGAAGATATAAGGGGAGGATGGTAAAAGTGTAACCTGTTACAGGAGTGTGTCGTCACAGGAGTGTGACTGTATACTGCCATTTTCCTTGACTGTCTCTATATTACTGATAAAATTAGTGAACTTTTTTGCTTTTTTCCGTTATATCGGCTTTTTTGTTTCCCCTTGATGTAAAAACTTTCTCGGATACAGAACATATGGACAAATTTGAACAGGAACGTATTGATAAACTTCAGAAGCTGCGTGAGCGGGGGATGGAACCCTATGGCAAACGTTACGATAATACACAATCGATAAAATCGATTTTGGATAGTTTTGTAGCGGAAAAAGATGACATCAGAGTTAAGGCCGCTGGACGTATAATGACAATGCGCCCACATGGAAAAACTGCATTCTTAGATATGAGAGACTGGACTGGGAAAATCCAAGTTTATATAAAGCTTGATAAGGTTGGTCCGGAAAAATTTGAGGCATTTAAGTTGCTTGATCTTGGAGATATCGTAGGGGCGGAAGGGATGCTCTTTAAAACCAGAACTGGTGAGATTACCATTTATGCAGACGATTTTACCATTTTATCAAAATCCTTACTAACACCACCTGAAAAGTGGCATGGATTAAAAGACATTGAGTTGAGACACCGGCAGCGTTATGTTGATTTATTTGCAAATCCGGAGGTAATGGAAACATTCATAAGGCGTATTAAGATTATGCAATATATACGAAAGTTCTTAGATAACCGTGGATTTGTAGAGGTGGAGACGCCGATGATGCAGCCTATTCCGGGTGGTGCAGTAGCCAGGCCTTTTATTACACATCACAATGCCCTTGATATTGATCTTTATCTCCGGATTGCCCCTGAACTTTATCTGAAGAGATTACTCGTCGGTGGAATGGAGCGGGTGTATGAAATCAATCGTAATTTCAGAAACGAAGGTATTTCCACAAGGCATAATCCTGAATTTACCATGATGGAACTCTATCAAGCCTATAGCGATTATCATGGCATGATGGAGTTAACGGAAAGTTTGATAACATCACTGGTAAAAGAATTGCATGGTGGGTATGAGATACCTTTTGGCGAAAGGAAGATAGATATGACGCCGCCCTGGCGCCGTGCTACCTTCTCCGAATTATTAAGTGAATACGGTGGCGTAAACTTTGAAGACGAGGCAAGTCTCGTGAGAAAGTCAAAGGAGTTGGGACTTGAGATCCGGGGGGTTGACAGGGATAATATGGCTAATAACATTTTTGAGCATGTAGTGGAGCAGAACCTCAGCAATCCTACCTTTGTATTAGATTATCCCACCTCAATTTGTCCTTTAACAAAAGTATGTGAATACGATCCTCGTTTTGCCCAACGGTTTGAATTATATATAGCGTCAATGGAAATTGCGAATTCTTATTCTGAGCTTAATGATGCCGTTGAGCAGGATAAGCGGTTTCGTGAGCAGTTGGGTACCGAAGCTGATATCACGGGTAAGATTGATGAAGATTTCCTGACTGCCTTGAAATATGGTATGCCACCGGCTGGCGGGCTTGGAATTGGTATTGACAGGCTTATTATGATTTTAACAAATAACACCTCTATTAGAGAAGTCATTCTTTTCCCACTCTTAAAACCAGTTGGATAGTGGACAAGTAAATAACTACCTCAAGACTGGTTTAATCCGGCAGATTGAACCATACGTTTTGAATTTATCTGTAAATCTTGAATTTTTTCCGGGCTTATGAAAGTATCAAACATTTCGGTCAATCGGGGACGATTGAACCAGTCCCGGAATAGTGGGTAGTAATTAACTATACTATCCATGGTTTCTTTATACACCCCTTAATTGCCTTTCTAAGGGGAAACATTATCATAATTAAAATACCTTTGGCATAAGTTAAATGAAAGCTGAAGAATATCTCTACGTTGCAATATCCCTCGATATTGACCCTGATGCCAATAATGCTGTTAAAGGTCGTCATGATGCGCTTTCCTCTCCGACAGAAAATGGAACGGTACGTATAGATGCTTGCAGAAACGGGCTACAAAGAATACTAGAGTTATTAGATACGTACAATATGGATGCTACTTTATTTTATGAGGCAAGAACAGCCCAGATGCTTATTGCTGATGGAATAGATTTACCTAAATTATCTGAAAGGCATGAAGTATCGTGCCATTCATTAAAACATGAAGATTTTTTGGGAAAGGTATCTGGTCTTCCTATGGAAGGAAGATCCATTGAAGAGGTTGTGGCAATGGCAAAAGATATTTTAGAAAAAATTTTTGGAAGACCGGTAAAGGGGTTTCGTGCACCTTATACGAGAACTGATCGCACCGTCGTAAAAATTCTGGAAGAATTAGGATTTCAGTATGATTCTTCTGAGACGGTACTTATGAATTCTCAATGGACAGGTAAACCATTTCCTTTAGAAATATTTGATGTGAATCTCCTGGAGCTTGCATTGCCATCTTTTCACGATGAAAAGGGTAAAAGGATGTCTTCATATTTATGGGCCATTTTTGAAGGTAAAAGGCTCCCCCGTGAGTATGTTGATATGGTTTTACGGGCAAAGGAATTAGCTAAGGGAGGGCTCTTTATATTCGCAATACACCCATGGCACTTATATGTTAATCATCATGGAAGTCCATTCAGGAAAGAACAAGTAATTAAAAATTTGAATGGTATGGAATATATACTCTCCCAGTTGAGAAGAACTGAAGGTATTAGAATAGTCCGGCAGGATAGATATCTGGAGAATTGGTTGGCTGAAGAAAGTAGTATCTTTCAAAAATGATGACATGTTGAGCAAAAAGATGTGACTGTGCCCGCTCTAGGTTGTATAAGCGACACTTTTTTCATATTGTGGAGTACGAGTCGCTTTTCTTCCTCGCAGCATTTCTAAAAAACCCTCAATCCTTGTAGAAAACTGTCCTGGCATATAATTGTGATCGTCTACACAATCCCCATCAAGACTGAGAAGTGGATAGCCCATCTTATTCAACTCCCTTTTTAACGCAGGTACAGCGGCATTATTTCTTCTACAACCCCACGTTGAGAACACGATTACACCATCTATCCGATATTCCCTGGCAAGTTTTTTTGTAACCTCGATACGGTGTTCTAAAGGTCCATTGTAATGGCTTGTAATAAGTTTTTTTGCCAGGCTTTCATATGGCTTATTAGGGTCCAATTTATCCCAAAAAACATAATTCGTTTCCTCAAATACAATCTTTACTCCTTGTTCCCCTTCTAATTTAGTCAAAAAATCAATCTTAAAATATGGCTTGAGCTCGAGCCAGAGGATCCTAATCGAATCTTTTGGTGGTATTTTATTTTCCTTTTTACTTTTTGCAATCTTCTCACGTAATTCTGCAGCCAAACTGGAATAGAATTCCACGGATAGTTTTGACCCAATTAATAAATATCCGGGAAACATAAAACCTAAAGCATTACTTCCTTGAAGAGGGCTGTGTGGGTCCTTTCTCAACTCATTAATTTCAATCATTTTTTCACGTGTCTGATTTGAATATTCAATTGCCTTCTCAAGTGCTTTTTGTCTCATCTTTCTTCCTGTTACAACCTCTAATCTCTTCGTAAAATCCTCAAGCTGTTTAGCCAGATACTTAACAGAGTATTCGTCCGCTTCATAGGGAACATCAAGGACAATGGTCTCTTTTCCCGTTATTGACTCACATATCTTTATCGTTTTTGTATTATTGTCACACAGTGTAGTAGTAGCTGCCTGGAGGATATTTTTGGGGAATAAGTTCCTGAGCGCGTGTCCTATGGCAGATCGGTGAAAAGAACAAATGTCTGTTGGAACTCCAAACGACTCCGCCTCTAAGAGGCCGCGCGAACTTTGTCCTATGCCTGCAAAAAGTGCTGATCCAATCTCTAAACAAAAGGGATACAGTCCCATAGCAAAAAGAATTTCTGAAGGAACAAACATCGTCGTCCAGATGGTCCTTTTAGGGTTTGCATATACCTTGTATAAATGTTTCACACCAACATACGTTTGGACATGCAGAGATGACAATTCCTTTTCATTATTATTTCTATAAAAGAAATAATATATTCGTAAAAATCGCAACATTTCTCTCATAAAAAGCGGAGAAACATAGCGTATGAACCGGTCTTTCCATAT
This sequence comes from Candidatus Jinrextremum sp., assembly GCA_039794405.1. GTDB lineage: Bacteria > Planctomycetota > Brocadiia > Brocadiales > Brocadiaceae > JBDIVL01. Next base: position 66,350 of record JBDIVL010000013.1, read on the forward strand.
TTTAAATTTTTGGTTTGATAACATAGTTTCTTATCTTTTCTTTATTTAGAGGCATTCGTCAATTGTTCAAGAAATGCCTCGACCCGTGTCTTGATCTGCCCTTCACTACTGAGTGTATAATCACAATTGAGATGTAAGAGTGGAATGTTTTTCTCATGGAAGGTCTTTTTAATTACAGGATAATCTAAGAGATTATGATCACAAAATTTAAGGGTGTGATAAATCGAAGCATGAATTGATTTTTCCTGCATAATAGTTAATACATTATTAATTCTCTCGAAGATATTAACCATGCGGGAACAAGGTGCCCGCTTGATGTACCTGCTGGCAATAGACAAGATCGGGTCACTCGTTATATCTACTTGAGCATCAAAATATCTACTGCCGTTGCAGAGATCTTCAGCAACAACTTTAGCGCCAGCATCTTCTATGACTTTCATAATCCGCTCATTCTCCATGATACTACCCCAAACGAATAATCGGGGTATATCCCGTGTATCACGGATATCGCCTTTTTGTTTCATAATATGACTCAGGTATGAACTGAATTTTTCCGGGACCGCATTAACACCTTTTTTTAATAAGGAAAATATCTCATATCCGGACTGCCCAATATAGCCGCTCCAATACTTTTGTAAGAATATCCATACCTTTTCCCGGACAACATTATATGTTGAAATGCTGTTGTTGATATCATCATTATGGATTTTGAGGGTAAAATAGGATTCTAATTTTTCCTTCAAATTTTTTAACAGGTTCGCATAGTAGTAAACTGCAGCATCGTCGGTATTCTTGGGAATATCCAGGATGTAATTAAAGGTTTTTTTCCCTTCATCTAATTTAATCCATGCATCGTACAATCTTCGCATTCCATCGCATGAGTTGACAAATACCATCCCTTTGAAATCTTCCAAATTACCCATGATTTTTTGGTCGACAACAGCCTTAATGTAAGGGCAAATATTACTACAGAGTACTTCATTGGCAGAACATGATTCTCTGTCCGTACCTTTAATTCGCACTGGATGGAACCCGGCGGCGCGGATAAGTTCCACGGGGGTGTAAGAACAAAAATACCCGATCTTTGGCAGCTTATGATCATCTGCTGAAAATTCTGTAATCAAAGTTTCGGTTGAAGGATTTACAGAAACGGATACAGAGGTACGGGTTTTTGATTGTGCCTTTTCCAGGGCGATTGCCGCTGCCCCAAGCGCTCCGTTGATCTGAGGTTCTTCCGATATCTTAATCTTGCAGCCGAGGTTTCTTTCCAGTTCCGTTACAACACCAATGTTTTTTGCGACACCACCTGTCATAACAACATCTTCTTCCAGGCCGACCCTCTTTACCTGGGCTGTAATACGTTTAGCGATGGAAATATGGAGTGCCCTGCAGATGTCAGCAGTCTTGTGGTCAGCTCCAATAAGAGATACTACCTCTGATTCTGCAAAAACAGTACAAAGGCTGCTAACAGAGACATTATCTTTTCCCTTAAGGGAAAGCGGACCCATATCCTCCAGATCTATTTCTAATGTCCTGGCCATTACTTCCAGGAAACGGCCCGTCCCGGCAGCACATTTATCATTCATAACAAAATCAAGAACGTTTCCGTTTGCATCAACCTTGATGGCCTTGCTATCTTGTCCGCCGATGTCAATAATAGTTCTGGCACTAGGGAAAAAATAGTTTGCTCCCTTGGCATGGCAGGTAATCTCTGTTACCACCTCATGCGCAAATGGCACCTTTATACGTCCGTACCCGGTAGCAACAATATAATCAATATCACTTTCTGTTAATTTATGTTCTGTGAGTATCTGGTTATAGACCTTATCTGCTGCTTTTTTACTGCTGGCACCAGTTGGAATGATTATCGAAGAAAGAATCTCTTTTTTTTCGTTGAGTAAAATACCGTTGGTCGACATTGAACCAATATCGATTCCTATTGTGTACATCTAATGAAATCTCCTTTATATAATTTTTTAATTTTAAAGGTTTAATTCAGAAAGGAGTACAGAAAAAGTTTTCATCTTTTATTTGTAGCCCCAGTGTTTTATTTTTCTTCAAATTTTTCTAACTGTTCCATGAATATTCTTATTCCGGTTCGGGCTTAGGCGGTATCGTACTCATCCATATATTGAACACAAACAATCCTGCCGATACTACTTGTAGGCCTGCGAAGATTTCTGCAACGGGATGTATTGGTCGGAAGCATACCAACCCTACAAGACTAACATTTGCAATGTAGAATTGAAGGTTGCCTAATCTTGGATAGGCAAGCGGTGTCCCTGAAAATCTTGGTAAGATATGATATCCTACCCCATAAATCATCATTGACATCCATCCCAGGAGGTTTAAATGGACGTGAGTAAAAAGCAGTTGAGCTGGGTAGCTCCTCATAGAAATCATGATTGTGCCGAGTATAACTGCAATGAAGAAGTAAATAAGGCTTGCGCGCACAAAGTTTTTAGAAAGAGGACTCATGTCCTGGAAGCTCCTTTTAAATGATCCAATTTGCTGAGTGGTAAACAGCTACAGTGGTAAGCAGCTACAAATGTAACAATCAATACTCGACTCCAGAAAAACTAGGATATATCAAAAATATGGATTGTCAAATAAAAAATCATTGTGACAAAGTCCTATTGTAATATGGTAAAGTGAATTTCTCAAACTTTTTATCTGTAATATTTGTGAAATCTATGGTAAATATTTTATATTCGAATAGGTTATCATGGTAGGTAGAGACGCAAGATTTTGCATCTCTACCATATTGATTGCGGAGGATATATGATCTCGAAGCAAGACATTAATAAGGCTATTTACAAAAAATCTAACAGTATAAGACATACCATACTTGAACCAGGTGAACCGGCTGTAAATTATGCAAAAAGGCTTTTAACCTCGATGGATGCATCGGATAGACAAACCCTCGGTCAAGGGTTATTAAATGAAATATCCCGGACATTGTCTATTTCCTCTCCACAACTCTGTGTAAACGATAAACGCCAAAACCATTCACTGAAAAACGGCAAACTGATGCGGAAGACTTATGGAATGTATAAAGAAGGAAAGATTATTATCAACAATAAAACAGCAATACGGGAAACGATTGTTGCTCCCAAAACGTTTCTTGATACCTTAATTCATGAATTTATGCATCATTACGACTATGAGGTGCTGAAGCTTCAATCAAGTCTCCATACAGCAGGTTTTTACTATAGGTTAGGAGATGTAATGAAAAAACTCGTTGGATGATTATTCAGACCTAAAATCTTCATCCTCTGCTGACTTTGTTTCTTTATCCTTTGCAGGCTTTGTCTCTTTCGATAAGCTCTTTTCTTTGACTCCCTGCGTAAAGCCTGTGGTTCTATTGAGAATACTTTCAGGGATAACAGAAACTACGGTGTGCATTCCTTTTCCAATATGAGCTGCGATTTTTGAATTGTTCACCTTATCTTGGGTCGGTTTACTACAAAACAATAGGATGCCAAAAATAATTATACCACAAAAGACGATCCCCTTTATTATTCCTAACGATGCACCTAGTAGCCTGAATCCGAATCCCATCTTCCATGTACCCGTCAACCTTTTTACAATATCAATAAAGATATACGTAATAATAAATGCAGCCCCGAAAATGATGAAATAGCTTAATAAATTCCCCGTGGAGGGAGAGAAGATGCCATCCAGAATTTTACGTAAGATGCCATGGAAAAAGAATGCTGTAAAAAATGAAATGAATAAGCTACTAATCCTGAAAAATTGAAGTATCGGGCCACTAACAAGTCCAAGGATCGCAGAGAAGAATAAGATTACAAAAATTGTATAGTCAATCCAATTCATTTTTTCTTTTTTGAACTGTGTAAAAAGTCATTTGCTAACCCCTGAATAATATGTTCCAGACTATTCTTGGGCAATTTCACAGAAACCTTGGGGTCTTTGGTCGTACCCCGTATTTCCACAGGCAATTCATTTTCATTTAATACGAAGCGTGCAATTTTCTCGATGTCTTTACTCAGGTGTTCTTTATGAAACTTTACTACAACGTCGTAAGAAATTGTGCCTTCTAATTCGACCGTGCCGGATGCATTGAGATCCAGAAGTGGGCCACGAGCATCCATATTCGGAGTATAAATCTTGCCCTCATTAATCTGGATCATGGTATTCAATGAATCAAATGAATAGGAATCCTTTGCCCCAACAATTTCCAATATGGAGGATACCAGTTTATTGCCCCTGATATACCCATCCCTTATGTGAATGTTTATATCGGCAGTGAGTTTTTTGTTAAGAACATCCTTACCCATGCCCTTCCCCTGTACACGACCTGATAAACTTAAAATCCCACCTATCTCCCCCTCTTTTCCGGTAAATATCGGTAATAGATTGAGGGCTGGAACGTCCTGGGTAATATAGATATCCTTTCCTTCAATTGAAAGATCAAATACCGGCTTTTTTTGATGGAAGTTAATTGTTCCTTTTACTGATGCAGGTCCTTCATTTAAATAGCAATGTGCACAGGTAGTAATAGTATCGTTTTCGTATGAGAATTCATCGGTAACAAAGTCCTTTATAAGAAACCGGTTTTCATAATTAATTTGTCGTATAAAAATCTTTTTAGCAACAAATTTTTTTAAAATTAGGGGGAATAATTTTACCGTAGCCTGAATGTCATCAAACCGTACTGGCGTGTCGACATGCTGGTTTTCTTTTTGGAGGATAAGATACGTGATATGTATCCGATTAGGCCAATGGAAGGAGAGAGGACCAACCTCATGAATAGATTCGGATCTGTCTTTTGCTATTTGGGTAATTTTCTGCCTGACCAAATTACTCGATATAAATGCTGAGGGAATTAGGATAATGGCTGAAACAATGCCGATAGCTATACCGCAGAAAATAATAATTCTTTTTAACACAGTTGCTCTATTTACCTGCATTCGAGTATTTAACTAATAACGGCATAAGCCTGGTACCGTGGATTTTCCCGACTTTTCCTTTTGAACAAACCTTTTCGGAGAAAGATTTTGTACTATCCGGTTTAATGCTTCCACCGCATATGAGCAAAGGTACGGGGTCGTCAGAGTGGGATTTCAGCTTGCAGGGTGTCGAGTGATCGGCTGTAACTGCAACAATAGTTTTATCAAGATCTATCGTATTGATTAATGGTGCAAGGTAATATTGGTCAATCGCTTCGATGATAGACTTTTTCTTCTCCGCATCACCATCGTGGCCCGGTACATCCGGTCCCTTAATATGGATATAAAGCCCATCATATTTCTTCAAGTGCTTCGTTGTCATATCGGCACGCAGGCTGTAGTCCTTTTCCAGTGCTTTTGTAGGTGGTGGAAGAGGAATGATTTTCATGCCTGTCAGCAATGCAATACCCTCTTCCGTTGGCATTTCTACAAAACACCCGAAATTCTTCCTGAATTTGCTTTTTATATCGGGAAGTTTTGGAAGATGGTCACCGGCATCTCTCAAAAGGACAAGGTTTGCTGGAAGATATCCTTTTTTAATACGATTTTTATTGATATCGGATTGGTCCAGTACCTCGCAACTTTTTAGGGTAAATTCATTTATCAGGAGTGCGGAACGATAGGCAGCTTCAAGGTTTTGATGATCTTGTACAGGTGCGGAGTACTCAATAATATTCTCATAAGTTCCTACCTCTCTTGCAACTCCTAAAAGACCATGTTTTGTATATGCAGGGTCAGTGTTGGTAATATGCCCTGAAAGTTTTTTCTTAACACCACGGATAACTAATACTCCCCTGTGCTCAAGGGTGTTTTTGAAGACAAATGTGGCTGGTACGGAGGTCAATTTTACCTTTTTATTAATTTCTTTGCTGAGTTGTGCGGCCTCTTCTGTAGAGAGATTTCTCCCTGCACGGCGGTCCTGTATGCTCCTTCCAGTCCCTCTTGTAGCAAAATTTGCCCGTAAGGCGAGGTCGCCGTCGTGAATCTTTAGTCCGGCAGCATGTGCTTCCAAAGGACCACGGCCTGTGTAATATTTCATTGCGTCATATCCAAGGATACTAATCACCGCAATATCAGATTCGGGTGCGATCTCTTTCCCCACGGTATACATAACACCTGTTTGCCCCTCCCTTGCCAACATATCCATGGTAGGGGTGGCTGCTGCTTCAAGTGGCGTGCGGTTGCCAAGCTCTTTACTAGGATAATTCCCGTCCCCAAGACCGTCCAACACAATATATAAAATCTTTTTCATTTTTTATAGTCTCCCAATACCTTTCCTGTTCTTGCGTATTTTATAACTCCTTCTCTGTATAAATCGTTTCCGTAAATATCATTGGCTACCACGACTGGAAAATTTTCAACCTCGAGCCGCAAAATAGCCTCTGCTCCCAGATCTTCATAAGCAATAATTTCAGCCTTTTTTACAGACTTTGCCAGAAGGGCAGCGGCTCCGCCAGTAGCAGTGAAGTATACTGCCCTGGATTGTTTCATGGCCTCGATGACTTCTTCTGAACGGTTTCCTTTACCAATAGTTGCCTTTAAACCTTTTGCTAGTAATATAGGGGTATACACATCCATACGATAACTTGTGGTAGGACCGCAAGACCCGATGGGTTTGTCAGGTCTGGCAGGACTCGGACCAACATAATAGATAATTTGGTTTCGGATATCAAAGGGCAATTCTTTATCCCGGTGAACAAGTTCTACCAGTCGTTTGTGTGCCGCATCTCTGGCGGTATATATAATTCCATTGATAAAAACCCTGTCCCCGATCCTAAGCTTTACCACATCATCGTCCGTTAAGGGGGAGGTTAAATATATTACATTTGATGTATTTACTGATTTCATAGCCTTGATAAATGGCTAAATGGTTTTATTGATATTTCAGTTAATGGAAATCTACTTTTTAGATTCAATTTACTAACTTGTTGTTAGTTATTTTGATTAATTGATTAATTTCCCTTGGTTGTTTCTGTAATTCACTAAAAATGCGTTGATATTCATTTTATTAAGTTATTAAGCACCTAACACCACTGTCTTAACCCTATGTGCATGGCAATCAAGGTTAACCGCTACCGGGAGGCTGGCAATATGGCATGGATAACGTTCCACATGGACATCCAATGCCGTGATCCAGCCGCCTAATCCCTGTGCGCCAATACCAAGGTTGTTTATCCTCTCCAGGATTTCTTGCTCTAAACTTGCCGAGTCGGGATCTGCTTGTCTTACCCCCAAAGGCCTTAAAAGCGACTTTTTAGCCAAAAATGCCGCATAATCAAAGGTACCACCAATTCCAACACCTACGATAATAGGCGGACAGGGATTAGCCTTTGCTCTCTTTACCGTTTCTACCACAAAATGAATAACCCCTTCTCTGCCGTCGGCCGGTGTCAGCATAGCGATCTGGCTCATATTTTCACATCCACCCCCCTTAGCCATTAGAGAGATTTTTAGGGAGTTTTCTGAAATAATTTCTGTGTGGATAATAGCCGGTGTGTTATCTCTTGTATTCATTCGATTGAAAGGGTCGGCAACCATGGATTTTCTCAGAAAACCCTCCTTGTACCCTTTACGGACACCTTCCTGGATAGCGTCATAAAGGTGGTCACCAACAACTTCTACACTCCCTCCAATCTCAACAAAAACCACTGCAACACCCGTATCCTGGCACAGAGGCATTTGGCATGTGCGGGCAATTTTTGCATTTTCTAATAATTCTGCAAATATCTCTTTCGCAACGGGAGAACCTTCTGCCTCGTAAGAGTTTGTCAGGGCATCAAGAACATCCTTATTGAGATTGAAATTTGCATCCATACAAAGCCGGGCTACCTGCTCTGTGATTTCTGATGCACTAATCTTTATACGTATAGCCATAACGCACTGCTTTTATGTTCTCATCGAGAAATTGTGATGGAAATTCTGAAGCAAAGTTTACCGTTTCAATATTAATGCCGATCATGCTTAACAGTCTGCCTAAGGCAATCATATTAACAAGGATAGGACTATTAAACTGTTCTATGGCGAGCTTCTCAAAAGGAATGCGATCACTTGCGGGACAGCGCAGTTCACACCTTTTACATTCTGCATGACAAGCCGATGATTCAATAAGCACATGTTTTGCCCGTACCATTGGATCCGGTGTCTTTGAGAGTTGAAGTGCGACATCTGCCTCTTCAAAAAAAGGTACATCGATGGGGTCGTCGGCATATACAATTTCTGCTCGGATATTACCCCCGCGTACGGTAGCGTCGTATACAAGGTTTAAGGTCACTTCCTTACCAAATTTAGCCAGGATATTAGCCAGTGTATGTGCCATAAGCTTAATGCCCTGGCCACCTTCACCGGCCAGGATAATCTTTTTAAAACGATGTTCTTCCGGTGTTGGGGTAATTGTTCTCACCATGAGGATAATACCAACACCAAAGAACCTGCGATCAATAAAAGCCATCTCTTTAAACCCGTGCTTTTGAAATACATGATACGCAACCTTCTCAGAAGGATAAGTAAACAACTTTGCCTCATAGCATCCCCTGTTCTCGAAGATCTTTATTATTTCCTCTAAGAGTTTATCCCCGTATCCCTTTTTTCTATATTCCGGAGCCACACCCATCCAGTGAATGTTGCCGACACCCTGCGAGATCCAGGCGAATATAAACCCTATTATTCTGCCATCTTCTTTGCCGACAAGATAAATGCAATCTTTATTGTCTAACCGTTTCTTGACTTCCTCTACAGAATAGTTATCCTTAAAGTGCAGGCGCTCAATCTCCAGACTCTCAGCATGCAGCTCGTCTACCATGCTACAGAAGAGGTTTACGGCCGTTTCTACGTCTGGTTCCTTAAGGTTTTCGATGGTAAAAGTCACAAGGTATTCCTGTATAAAAAATTTGTTTTTTGAGATTTTTTAACGAACCTCTACGGTCAAAGCATTTACATGTTGCAAGTTGTAAGCCGATAGCTGATGGCAAAAAACAACCGAATTCCTGCAACTTTGCATTTTTCAATTTTCATTTTTCACTTCCGGCTCGTTTTGGATTCGAATTTATTTAAAGTATCGAAACATCGGGTGAAATGCAAGGTAAATTTACCATAAGGTGCATTCCGGATACGGTTTTACTAAAGGTTTTTCTCATGTTTGTTCGATAAATTGCCATGGATCTGTTTAAACGGCTTAAACTGTTTGACCGTTTTTAGTGTGTTTTTCCTTACCCAGCCGACAGGGTATAGATCATATATCAGTATTTATCCGTGTAAATCTATGGTTCATTTAAGAGGGCAGTAACAGTTTTGATTTGCTCATTTGACATAAAGGACAATATCTCGTAAAATAACCTTGTGCACTCATTGTGAATCTCCACAGTATTTTTGAAATCCAACGTTCAGAAAATTCAAAGTAGGGGCATGTTGCTGCGTATCCTTACAGAGGCTGGTACTCTCTACAAAAGGAAAAAACCATTGAAGCCATAATTTAATTCCATGCGGAGTGTACTGGTTTAGATTCAGGGGGGAAACTAACCGGGATTTTTGAGCCCATGGAAACAAGGTGAAGTAGTATGAGATATTTATCCATAATCATAATCTCTGCCATTTTATCTGGTACAGTTTGTATAAAAGCGTGTGCCGATGTTTCCTATGCTGACTTATTTCTAAATGGAAGGGGTTATAAACCTGCCGAAGAGGCTCAGTCTGAAAAATTATGTGCACTCTATTCTCAAGAGAACAATAACCTTCCTGACAATCCATTATATAGGGAATGGTGTATAAACACCTTCAATAATGGTGAGCAAATCTATAAAGCATACAAGGAAATAGCATTTGATATCGATTACCGTGCTGAGCCGCCAAAAACAGATTATTGGCAAACACCGGGAGAAACCATACAAAGCAAACAAGGTGATTGTGAAGACTCTGTCTTTCTCTTCTTTTCTCAATTGCCTGAATTAAATACCGACGGGGATATTGTTTGGGGTTGGATTATGGATAAGAACAGTTCAATTGCCTTTGCTCATGTATGGTATCAATTATATGATAAGCATGGCAAACCTTACATTGTGGAAGGTTTTTCAAAAGAATGGAATGGTATCATTCCTGCCGGGTCGATGAATGGAACAGAAGAACGTATACCAATATTGATGTTAAAACACAATCAAGTAAGCCATGTGGTAGACGAGATGATTCCGAAGTTTACAGAATCTTCTGGAGATACCCAATTCTCATGGGACATATATTTTAATAATGCCACGATTATTCGGGATATCTTTCAAAAGCTTCAGGATTTATTTAATCGATACAGGAGATAGATGTATTAAAATTGTTGTGAGCTGTTTTCCCGAGGCATCATAATGACTTGGGAAATGAGAGAAATACAATCTTTTTTGCCGTGTTAAGAAAATACCGTTTAAACCATTTAATGGTTTAAACGGTATCCTGGATGCATTTTCACCTCCGACCATTCCGGCGGTGTTATTCATTTCCTAATGTGCCTTGTCCGTTTATTTTCTGGGCATAAATATCCCAATAATTCTTATCTATATTGCGGCCATCCTGCCAAACAATAATAGCGCCACCGGTTCCGTCATGAATAAGCATGGGAAAACATTGAGCATCGGGTGCGGTACTGCAGGCAATGCCATTATCGTTCCATTTTGTTCCTCCCTTTGAATCAATCCGCTGGGCATAGATGTCAAATGTGGAAGCACGGTTGTCATCCCACACCATGACTGCACCGCCTGAGCCATCGCCCGTGAGATTGACATAATTCTGTATTCCAGGCTCTACACAGATGGCTAAACCGTCTTTTTTCCAAAGGATATTGCCGTTCAGGTCAACATGTTGTACGTAAATGTTAAAATCTTTGCTGCGCATATCCCACCAGCCAAGGATAGCGCCGCCGGCATCATCACGAATGATTATTGGATAGTTTTGATTATTGGGTGCGGTACATACTGGAATACCATTGGCTGTCCAGTGAACATCTCCATTTCCATCCACGTACTGGGCAAAAATATCGTTATTACCATTACGGGTATCGACCCAGGCCGCAATTGCTCCTTCAGCTCCTGTATTGACAATAACGGGGGGACTTTCATGTCCTGATGCAGTACAAAGGGCAACACCACCCTTTTCCCATAATACATTACCACTTCCGTCAATTCGTTGGGCATAGATATCAGCGTAACTTCTCCGAAAATCTTGCCATACTACAATGGCACCTCCGGCACCATCATCTATCACTGCCGGTGCGCTTTGTGCCCCTGAATATCCACAAACAAGTACTCCATTTCTTGCCCATAGCGGTTCCCCGTCTTTATTAATGCGCTGGGCATAGAGGTCCGCATAGTTTGTACGAAAATCCTGCCAGATAATAATAGCTCCTCCATCTCCGTCGGTAGTAATGCTGGGGCTATCCTGCGCATTTATTTCGGTACAGACTGGAATACCGTTCTCTGTCCACAGCGGTTTTCCATCTGCACTGATACGCTGGGCATAAATATCGTAGTTACCGTTGCCGCTTCGGATATCATGCCATGTAATAATGGCTCCACCAGCATTATCGCTGATAATCTTCGGTTTATCTTGTTTTTCGGGCATAGTACAAACGGGAATACCATCCTTTATCCATGAGATATTTCCTTCCGCGTCGACCCGCTGGGCATAGATATCGAAATGAACATTTCTCGCATCTTCCCATGTCATGATGGCTCCTCCTGCGCCGTCACTAACTATTCGCGGAAAACTTTGCTGGCCCGGTGCCGTGCAAATAGCTATATTTTTTCGTCCATCAGAAGACCACGCCCCAATGGCCGAATTTGAATTCATTGTGCTGAAAAAACCCAACGCAATATAAACAGGTATCGTTTTCAATATATTCTTTAAAGTATTTCTCATAGTGTTATTTTCAAAATAAATTAGACTGCCTTTGGCAGCAGATTACAAAAAATGCTTCATAACAATGAATAGTGAATAAGCGAATAGTGAATAAAAGATTGCTATTAGCTGCTGTTCACTAACTACTACCCTATTTAACGCCCGCATATAAAAATGGATCAAGCTGCATAGCCTTATTATAGGTCCTCATCGACTCATCGTATTTGCCCAGGTTGTATAGAGAGTTGGCCTTATTGTGCCATGCCCTTGCGCTCTTCGGGTTAATTTCAATGGCCTTATCAAATGCCTTGGCCGCCTCATGATACAGCCCCAACTTGTTTAAGGTGATACCCATATTATTCCATGCCCATCCTCTCTTTGGGTTTTCCTGTACTGCCTTGGAAAAGAGTTGAAGGGCTTCATCGTATTTCTCAAGCAAGATTAAAATATAACCCTTTCCGTGCCATGCCAGGTCATGCCCTGAATTAATTTCTATCGCCTTCTCAAACATCTTCATCGCCTCATTATGTCTGCTTAACGCAATAAGAGCCACGCCCCTGTTATACCACGAAGTTGCAACCTTAGGGTTCAGCTTGATGGCCTTATCATACAACGGTAATGCCTCTTCATAATTGCCTTTCTTATACACGGCTATGCCCTTGTTTACCAATGTGGTATCCTGGTTTGGATCAATAGTAAGCGCCTTATCATAAGCTTGAATTGCCATATCGTAATTTCCTAATCGGAATAACGAATTTCCAAGGCCATCCCATGCATCGAAGTAGCTGGGATACGAAGCAACAGACTTGTTAAATGCCTCCACGGCACGTTCAAACTTGGCCCGATTGTATTTTGATTGTCCGTTTTGCATCCACTTTTTCGCGCTGTATTTTTTCGATGAGGTTTTGTAGATATCCCCCTGCAGGCCAACAGCTTGAGTTGTCTGGCAGAAAAACAAAATAGAAGTCATCAGAAATAATATCACTGTGCAGTAAAAACGCAATCTGGCCCTTTCTGGCAAGAAGGAGTAAGGGGAGAATAAAAATTTTTCCCAAGACAACACTGTGATAAATCTATCAGGTAGAGAACAGGGAAAGGATACCGTATTGATACTATGATGCATAACTTTAGATTAATAAACTAATTTTTATTCTATTGAAAAATACAATATTTTAGAATCTTATAAAAATCATTTCTTAAAATCAAATTAATTATTAACTAGTAAGGCGAAGCCTCAGACCGGTAGAAGAGATTGAGATCACTTTTGGTAAATGAGTAAATGGGTAGATGAGTTAAATACTCATTCACCCATTCGCTCATTTACCCATCTTACCGTTGTCTGTGATCCGTTGTCTGTTGTCCGTTCTGTTTCTCAATGGCCTCTGCCCGCCGTAAGTAAAGCGGCATGAGTTTTTCTATTTCGCATCGCCGTCCAGATTCATATGCCCTCTCACCAAGCAAGGCTACATATTCTGCTTTTGGTGTGGCTTTTTCTTCTTTATCGATAAAGATATCCTTTTGCTGAAATATATCTTTATAAGGCGGGACACCGTCTCCAAAAATAATTACCGGTCGCGGAAGGATAGATAACAGATCGTGTGGCCGGATTACCAGGAATTCGGATAATCTCTGATATTGGATAAATCCTTGTTCAAGGTGAATAGGGATAAATTTGTAGATGCATGCGTAGACGTGGTTCCGTTTTGCATCAAGGACAGGACAGAGATAATATCCTTCTCTTGTAAGGATATCTCCTTGAAACAGGTTTCCGATCTCTGATGTATGTGAAGGGGGCAGGGTTATATGGTCGTGGTTTTCGGCACGATAATTTTCAGCTATGATATCGAATACGGGGATGTCAATAACGGGTCTATGTAATGCGTAGGCGAATGTCTTTGCACAGGTGACACCGATCCTCAGTCCTGTATATGAACCAGGTCCTACATCAACTGCAATAAGATCAATGTCACCGGGTTTCCAGCCAATTTCATTAAGAACGGTTTTTACGGTAGGTACCAATTCTCTTCCATGGTGCATACCAGTCCCGAAGCCTCTGGTAACAATAATATGTTTATCCCCACAAATGGCAATTCCCCCGACATTTCCTGATGTTTCTATTCCGAGTACTTTCATGGACCTTAGACCTTAAAAGGTTTTGAGAATTTATCATGTGACTACTTAGGTTTGTGGTTGGGGGTTCAAGGCTAGAGGGATAAAAATTGAGAGGTTTAAAGAAAGGAAAACAACTAACCGTAAATCCCTGAACCGTGAACTTTGTAGCCTGAGTAGTTACTTATTATCTATAATATCAGAATAACAGAAATGGTAAAGAAATGGAACAGTGAAAAACGGTAGATTATGGATAGATGGCTAAATGACTATTAACCATATAGCCGTTTAACCATTTACTATCCACTAACTCCAATAAGTCAAGTCCGTGTTGGTTCAATCGTCCACGATTGAACCGAAACGTTTGGGCATGTTATTGATACCTGGCACTAATCCAAGTCTATGTATTAATTCGAAACACATGGTTCGGTCTACACAATTGAACCCAATATCACTAAATGTTCAAAATTGTAGAGGAATTTTTTGTTCCCTCAGCAAGGGTAGCACTGACAAACTCTGTTTGTCAGTGTGTTAATTCCTTATCCCTGGATGTAGTGTAACAAGCACGGACAAACCAGTTTGTCCGTGCCACCCTCAAAACCGTATACATGCCATGAAAAGTTAGTGACATTGGGCAAGATACTTATGCTACCATGGGAATATACATAGACACAACACTCTTTTCCTTAACTTAACGGCATTGCAATTGAACCAACCCGAAGTCAATCAAAACGCCGAAACGTGTGGTTCAATCTACAAGATTGAACCAACCCAGGAGCTTTTGTCCAATTGCTGATAGCATATAATCTCTTTCATTGGTTTGAGGCTTCGCCTCACGAGTATTACCTTAGATAGTCCGATATATGGCAATTCGGCTTAGGGGGATTTACCAGAAAATATACGTTCGATAAAGGGAAATATCCTTGTAGGAAAGAAACCTTTTTAGTAATATCAAGATATTTGATAGTAAAGAATTTCCAATAGAGGGGTACGTTTCTGCTTGCCCTGACTGCATTATCATAAAAATCAAAATAGAACTTGAAATTACATCCATTTTTATCATTTAAAAGTAAATTACTGGTATTTTCACTGTGCATTTCCCTCATACCTATCGTGACAATCACTACGATATACTATTTCAGCTCAAGAAGTACTTTAAAAAATCAGATTTTTGATAAATTAAGGGCAATTGCAGAATCAGAAAGACTGGATGTTAAATACACCATGGAGAGGAAAAAGGTACACACGATAGATTTCAGCACGGACTGGTTTATAAGGGATAGATTTGAGAGGATTATCCGGAGGAAATTCCCATCGAAAATACAGGTGACCCGTTTAAATCGCTATCTTGCAAGGTATAAACTGTCGCTTCATTACAATCTCATAGCAATAGTCCTTGTAGATAAGCATGGAAGAATCATTTCGTCTACCAATGAAAAATTGATCGGGATGGATGTATCAGATCAAGATATGTTTAAAGAAGGAATAAAGAAGGGTTTTGGTGAAACATATACGGGACAACCACGTTATATCTCTAGCCTTAACATGAATTGTATATCAGTGTCTGCACCTCTTATTTCGAAAGACAATTCTCAAGTAACCGGCGTTATTATTAACGTCTATAACCTTGAGGCTTTGAATGAGGTTACTACCGACCGTATCGGAATGGAAAAGACAGGTGAGGTATATCTGGTCAACAGGGATAAAATCATGCTTACTGAATCAAGATTTACAAACGACGCGCCCTTTCGGCAGGTGGTTGACACAGAACCTGTCCGAAAAATTATTAAAGATGGCAAGGAGATGTTTGATGTTTATCGGGACTACAGGGGAGAATCTGTTGTTGGTATTTCGAAGGATATCCCTGAATATGGCTGGATTCTCCTGGCAGAAATGGACAAGAGCGAGGCCTTTATACCATTAAAGATATTGGGTATTACCTCATTAATCCTGGGAATAGTTGGTACTGCTGTCGTTGTTAATTTCGGAATGGCCTTTGTTATTTCAATATCGAGGCCTGTTAATGATTTAACAAATGCAACGAAGGAACTTGCAAGTGGTCATTTAGGATGTAGAGTACCGGTACAACGATATGATGAATTAGGTATCCTGGCGAATAACTTTAATACGATGGCTGGGGAACTTGCCAAAACAATTACTATGCATAAACAAGCAGAAGAGGAATTAATACGGTATTCTCAAGAATTAAAGAGAAGCAATGAGGAATTGCAGCATTTTGCCTATGTTGCATCGCATGATTTACAGGAACCACTCCGGATGATCTCCAGCTATCTCCAGTTAATCGAAAGGCGGTATAAGGGAAGGCTTGATACCGACGTGGATGAGTTTATCACGTATGCCGTAGATGGGGCCAGTCGTCTTCAAACGATGATCAATGCCCTGTTGGAATACTCGCGTGTAGATACCCGCGGCAAACCTTTCGAACCTGTAGATTGTGAGGCCATTCTTGAACGTGCCTTAATGAATCTCGAAGTGGCAATCAGGGAGAGTCAGGCCACCATAACCCATACTTCTTTGCCAACCGTCATGGCAGATAGTTCACAGATCCTCCAGGTTTTTCAAAACCTCATAAGCAATGCCATCAAGTTCCATGGTAGTGAACCTCCGCGTATTCATATATCAGTCAGGCGGGAGGAAAACGAATGGGTCTTTTCTGTGCATGATAACGGTATTGGTATCGAGCCTGAATACTCGAAACAGCTTTTCAATATCTTTAAACGCCTGCACGGCAGAGAGTATCCGGGAGTTGGTTTGGGGCTATCGATTTGTAAGAAGATTATAAACCGGCATGGTGGCCGGATCTGGCTGGGGTCGGAGTCGGGAAATGGTTCCGTATTTTATTTTACCATTCCAGTTCAGATAAAGGAAAAAACGTAGTAATTTGATAGTGCAGGAATTCGCATTTTCTGTATGTAGCTTTCAGGGTGACACAGAGTAGAGACGTAAGATTTTGCGTCTCTACTCTATGCCCTCGTGGTTGGTTCAACTGTTCACAATTGAACCAACCACGAGGGATGAATATTACAAGGTTTGAAGAAAGGAAAACAAACGACCGTGACCCAACAACCTGAGTAGTTACGATAGGTTTACGAATAGTATAGAAAACTTGCAGAAATTTATCCTTGTGAAAACGGGAAATGGGGAAAAGAAATTTTTACAGAACTTATGAATGTTTATGCAGCAAGCCGAATAATATTATAAGGAGAAAGAAGAATAACGCTATGAGCAATAAAGAAATAATTGCGCCTATAGAGATTTTGTTAGTTGAGGATAGTCCCGGAGATGTCCGTTTGACACAAGAGGCCCTTAAGGAATCTAAGTTGAAAAATAACTTACATGTAGTGAGTGATGGTGCAGAAGCAATGGCTTTTTTATATAGAAAGGGTAAATATGCAGGTATGCCCCAGCCAGATCTTATCTTGCTTGATCTGAACTTGCCAAAAAAGGACGGACGTGAAGTGCTTGCTGAAATAAAGGCTGATGAAAATCTGAGACTCATTCCTGTGGTGATTCTGACTGTTTCCAGATCGGAGGAAGACATTCTAAGATCTTATGGGCTCTATGCAAACTGTTACATCACCAAACCTATTGATTTTAACCAGTTCATCTCAGTGGTAAAGGCTATTGAATACTTCTGGTTTAGTATTGTGAAATTACCCCCGAAAGGGTAATATAAATTTCGCAATTGCTTAGGTTTACGTATAGAAAATTTAAACAGCTATGTAGTGAATAGTTGATAGAAAATGTTTGTCATCCACTATCTATTATTCACTGTTTACTAAATACTACTTTGGTACCAGTCAAATGTCTGACTTTAGATTTTATTATTGACACGCTTGTATACTTTTTCGTTGTCCATTTACAGACAAACGAATCATACGGTTGTGTCGAGCCTTAGATATTCTATGGCTGTCTCTCTCCATGGTTCGTATCCCGTTGGATACTATAAAAGGAGAAATAAGTATGAGACCGATTAAGATTCTTTTGATAGAAGATAACCCGGCTGATGTCCGATTAATTGAAGAAATGCTGAAGGAGGTCGATTCTTCTCAGTTCGAACTGAGATGTGCGGACCGGATCTCCTCAGGGTTAGATTGTATTGCAAAGAATAACATTGACTTGATATTACTCGATCTCGGATTGCCGGATAGCCAGGGGTTTTCTACACTTACCAGGGTTTTTTCCCAAGCAGAAAAAATTCCTATCATGGTAATGACGGGTCTCGATGATGAGGAAATTGGTATTAAGGCAATTCAAGCGGGGGCACAGGATTACCTTATAAAAGGCCAATTGGAAAGCAAACTATTGGCACGTTCTATCCGCTATGCCATTGAACGCAAGGTAATGGAAGACGATCTCCGTAAGTTATCAAGCGCCGTTACGCAGAGTCCGGCTATCGTAATAATTACCGATATCCATGGTAATATTGAGTACGTTAACCCCAAATTTAGCGAGGTAACCGGCTATACTCGGGAAGAGGTTCTTGGAAAGAACCCGAGAATTTTAAAGTCAGGCAAAACAACACCTGAAAAATATAAGCAGTTTTGGGATATGATTACATCGGGTAATGAATGGCGGGGGGAATTTATTAACAAGAAAAAGAACGGAGAATTGTATTGGGATTCTGCCTCGGTTTCACCCGTAAAAAATCCTGAAGGCATCGTTACCCATTTTGTTGCGGTTATGGAAGATATTACCGAGCGCAAACGGATGGAGAAGGAACTAAGAACCCTCAACGAATCGCTGGAAGATGCCGTAATGAAGCGGACAGAATCACTGGTGATGGCAAACGAGGAGCTCCGTAGGAGCAGGAGCAAGTATAAAATGCTCCTTGATAGCCTGCCGCAAAGGATATATTATAAAGACAGAAATCTCGTATATGTATCCTGTAATGAGAATTTAGCGAAAGACTTTCATGTTAATCCGGATGAGATTGTAGGAAAAACAGATTACGATTTTTTTCCCAGGGAGATTGCTGAAGAATACCGTGCATGTGATAAAAGGGTTATAGAATCAGGACAGACAGAAGATAATGAAGAAACGTATGTAAAAAATGGACACGACCTTATTGTACGCATAACAAGGACTCCTATAAGAACTGAAGAAGGGAACATTATCGGCGTTTTGGGTTCTTTTTTAGATGTTACCGAAAAGGCAATTCTGCAGAAGGAGGCTGAACGGTCAAGGCACCTGGCATCATTAGGTGAACTGGCAGCGAGTGTGGGCCATGAGATCAACAACCCTATCAACGGTATCATTAACTGTGCCCAGATATTATTGAATAAAAGTGATGAGGAGAGTAAGGAGAAAGACATTGCCAGTCGGATTATTAAAGAGGGAGAACGTATTGTCAGCTTAACCAGTAAACTTCTCTCTTTTGCAAGACCAAAAGATAAAAAAGAGAAAAAAAGTATGGTTCGTGTTCATGAGATTGTGGAAGATACCCTTGTCCTTACAGAAATGCAACTCCGGAAAGACTGTATCAAAATAATCTTGAATATTCCTGAAAATCTTCCAAAGATTATGGCGCATCCACAGCAGATCCAGCAGGTCTTTTTAAATCTCATAAGCAATGCCCGCTACGCCTTAAATCAAAAATATCCACAGGCACATGAAGGTAAGTTCCTTAAGGTTTCCGGAGAAGAGATAACCATTGATCGTCGCTTATATGTAAGACTTACCTTTTACGATAACGGCACGGGTATGCCAGCGTGTTTAAAAGAAAAGATAATGGAACCGTTTTTTACGACAAAACCCAGAGGCGTTGGAACGGGATTAGGATTGACTATTAGCCATGACATCATCAAGGACCACGGTGGTAAACTCCTGATTGATAGTGTTGAGGGAGAGTTTACTCAAGTTACCGTTATGCTACCGGTAGCTTGATTGTATAGGAATTTTCATTTTATTTACGTGATTTTCAGGGTGGTACGGGGCTGTCCAAAAAGTTATTTACGACGCCATATTTGTCGGAGCGTATTGCAATATGTTGGATGAAAAAATCGATTTTGTACCTTTTGGGACAACCCCGTGTCCTCAGAACTAGTTCAATTGTCCGCGATAAAACCGAAACGTTCTGGTTTGTTTCCCTATGTCTAGTACCGGTCAAAAACTGTGTATCAATTCCAAATGTATGGTTCAATCTCCAAGACTGAGCCAATCCTGAGTTCGCCAAAGGCGATACGTTTAAAGATATGAAAACATGAAACAACGAAAATTATCGAAAGGACAAAAATTGTGAAAGACCTTAAAAATAGACTCGATTTGTTGGAATTGGATATGAAAAAACTCGAAAGGAAGATTAAAGAAGAAGGTTCCTGTGGTTCTGTAGAAGAGTGGCATCATGTATTACAGAAGGCAAGAAAGATCGAAGAGCTTGCCATCGCACAACTGACAATTAAGAAATACCTGGAAGAACAGGAAAAACCTGCGTAGAATTTATCCCAAACTCCAACAGGCTATTTATAATCATTTGAGAATATAGAATTTATAAGTATAAAAATTTTCATTTTATGTAAATCAGTTCCGGGGGTGGCACTGACAAACTCTGTTTGTCAGTGTTTTCTATTCCATATCTATGTGCGTATTCAGAGTTGGTTCAATCTTGTAGATTGAACCACATGTTTAGGCATTGGCTTGTACGCTTTTGACTGGTACCAAGCATAGGAGATATGCCGAAACGTTCCGGTTCAATCGTGGACAATTAAACCAACTCTGGGGACACGGACAAACCAGTTTGTCCGTGCCACCCGGTCTAGATGTTCCTAATGTTTCGGTGAGTCCGCTCACCGAAACAGATCAGTGAATTCCAGCACCGGAACGAGTCCAATGCCGTCGACAGGGAGTTTTCGGCGTAAGGTACGCCGAAACATCAAACATCAGAAAACGAAATACATCCCACCATTTCATCTTTTCAGACAGTCTCTGAGGCCGAGGTTGAGGTTTTTTCCTTAACCTCAACCTCGGCCTCAATCTTATACCCCACCCGGGTTTATTTCATCTCTGCTCTTAGTCCAAAATAGGTAACCACAAGCTCAGGGGAGGCAGGATTGATAATATCGTGAGACTCTCCAGGTTCAACCATAATACAAAAGCCCTTTTCAACCAGGTATTCCTTATCCTCAACCTGAATAATTCCTCTGCCATTTTCAATGAAGAAGATTTCATACATATCCTTATGAGTATGTATACCCGCTGCCTGACCGAGTTTAAAGAGTGCTTGAGAAAAGTTGGTTAAGTTTGGGACTTCGCCTTTCCTTAGCATCACCTTTTTCTTTATTTCAGGGTTATGGGAGACACCTTCTTCCGGTAATTGTGAAAGTGAAATGATCTTCATGTTTCCATTTTAAACTGACCATACTTCAAGACGGTTCCCCTCCGGATCGAAGAGAAAGAATGATCTCCCTCCCCACGGATGGTTTGTAATCCTGCCTATGTTTACCCCTTTAGACAACAAATACTGCCACATCTCATCGGCCTGGTCTACCTGAAAGGCCAGCGTCAGGCCAGCCCCTTTTGAACTCTTGATAGTTGCCCGCTGCTCATTTGCAACACTTAAGCGGGCATGGTCGTTTATCTTAAACTCTACAAACCAGTCATTTTTAAATGTTATAGGAAAGTCCAGAACGTCTCGATAAAAGGTAACTGTCTCATGCCAGCGGTGACAGTACAGAATTGTATTAACAATGCGAATAGAATCCCTCATTTTGATTCTTGAATTACCAAATCATCGAATACTGTGTAAGAGTCTGACTTTGTCCAGAGTCCTACATTTCCACTGTCAAATGTATCGTCAGATACTTCAAATACCTTTGTATTGTCAAAGAAACATTTAATCTTATCGGCATTGCAGATGACCTTTAGTAAATGCCATTCCTTTGGACTTACTTTTGTGTTTTTACCTCTAATTTGTATTCTTTTTCCGTTAACCACCTTATATAATCTGACATTGTTTTCCAGTGCATTGGCCCTGAGTACATAGTAGTTACCGTTGTCTTTATACCTGAATACCAGTCCACCTGCCTGATCAGTCTTGCCACTTTCTGCCCTGAACCTTGCAAACACCATAAGGTCCTTGTAAGACAGACCGTCCAATATCAAAAGCGGGAAACGATAATCCGTATCATCGGGTTTTGTCTGCGCAACTACGTTATCTGGTGAAGTAGCCTTTTCAGTTTTCATAACAATCCATCGGCCTGATTCACCCTTCCCGGTTAAGGTGCTTTTAAACCCTGCAGGCAATTCATCAGTTTTGTCATTATCGAAATAATATTCCCTCCTTTCCCCGAGTATCTCGGAAGTAGTAATTTTCTGTCCCTGCTGGGCATAAGCGTAAGGGGAAATTGATGGACTCAATGAACAGACAATAAGCGTTATTAACAGTTTTTTCATGAATATAGCCTCAATAATAAAAAATAAATTAAGTTGTTATTGAAATGAATAAACGGTAATACCAAGCCACAGTACCTCTGCAGGAAAGGCATTATCAAGTAGAAAAGGTATGGAACATAACTTCTTTCTGGTTATCACCTCCTATTATTCTTATTATAATAATGCTAAGAGACTGTCTAAAAATCAATTTTTAAGTATGGAATTTATCCACTTCGTGATCCACTCTGCTGAGAATCTATCCGAAAACTCAACATGTCATTCCGGGTGACGAAGGAGCGAGGAATATTTCCGTACAGAAGTACAAAAGATTCCTCATTCCGCTTCGCTCCATTCGGAATGACAATTCTTGTCTTTTCAGACAATCTCTGGATTTTAAATCTTTTTCATAACTGCTCTGGTTCAAGGTTTAGGGTTCACAGTTAGAGAGATGAAGACTGAAAGGTTTGAAGAAAGGAAAACAACCAACCGTGAATCTGACACCTGAGTAGGTACATTTTTTCTACTATGAAAACATATTATTCCTGAGAGATCAATTTTATTCTAGAATAAAAATAGAGGTTGAAAATTTCCTGATTTCATGTATTATTCTTGCTAAGTTTTCAATGTGTATATTCTTATGCCTTTATTTTAAAACGGGTTTGGGGTAATGGAAAACTCCCTATAAAAACTTATCATTGCCTGGCACCAATCAAAAACGTACAGGCCAGATCTCAACATATGGTTCAATCTCCAATATTGAACCAGCCATAATAAAAAAGAAGTCTTTACAGAGTATAATACTGTATGGTGTCTTTTCTGGAGACATGAGAAGTTGGGTATCGCTGTATTCGTTTTCTGTATAATAAGTACTGTGGTAGTTGCTGGCGTGATAGTTTTTTTTATCGTTTCAAAATCAAGGGCCGGCAAGAACTTCACGAATGATGAGGTGAGAAAACAGCGAGATTATCTTAAGTTTCTTACAAACCAGCTTACCCATGCCAATAAGGAGTTAGAAGCGTTTTGCTATTCTGTTTCTCA
>JBDIVL010000014.1:0-86784 GCA_039794405.1 Candidatus Jinrextremum sp.
GTTAATTTTCCTCCCCCTTGATGGGGGAGGTTAGGTGGGGGTGTAAGAGCAAGCTAATCACCCTCCCTTAGTCCCTCCCATCAAGGGAGGGAAAATTTACGTTTAAGTTGCCGAAGGCCTAATTTAAATAACGTATAGTGTCATGGTTATGAGACAGAGGAGGACTCCATTATGTATAGTGTTTTCTGCACTAACCGTGCTGAAGTTATTAGTCTTATAAGTAATAATTACCTTGATGATCTGAAGAAAGATATCTTAGAAGGCATGACGGCTTCCCAAAAGTTTATTCCGAGTAAGTATTTTTATGATGCCTACGGTTCGAATCTTTTTGAAAAGATCTCTTCTTTACCCGAATATTACCTAACGCGTACAGAACTTTCCATTTTGAAAAATTCGGCCCCTTCCATTATGGAAGATTTTCCGGAAGGGGATGTTATTGAACTTGGTTCGGGCGCAAATGGAAAGGTGAAAATACTTCTTAACGAAGCATACAAGGCATATGAGGCTGATATCCGTTATGTCCCAATTGATGTGAGTGAATCCTCACTCCTTAAAATATCAGAAGAGTTACTGAGTATGTATCCCCTTCTCAGGGTGTTAGGTATCGTTGCGGATTTTACGGGATATATTGCAAAAATCCCGTCAGGGCGTAATAAGCTATTTATATTTTTTGGAAGTACCATTGGTAATTTTCATGAAAAAGAGGGTATTGGTTTTTTAAAAAACATTGCCCGCTCTATGCAGTCCAGTGACCGTTTTCTCCTGGGTATAGACATGATAAAACGAAAAGAGATATTAGAGCTTGCTTATAATGATCGTCAGGGGATTACGTCTGAATTTAACAAAAACATCCTTAATGTAGTCAACAGGGGGTTGGATGCAAATTTCCATTTGGATCATTTTAAGCATGCTGCTTTTTTTAATGCGGAAAAGGGACAGATAGAGATGTATTTGGAGGCTGACCGCAAGACTTCTGCAGAGATAAAAGATTTGGATTTATCTGTTGAAATGAAGAAGGGGGAAAGAATCCTTACAGAGATTTCCCGTAAATTTAGCAAGGGAAATGCTGAAAAGATGATTGATGAAGCAGGATTAAAAATTAACCGGTGGTTTTCCGACTCTAAAGGTTGGTTTTCTCTTGTTGAGATTACACTGTTGAAGTAAGTACCTGGATATCAATCTTCGTATGTATTTGATATTTGCAAAAAATAGAAATGCTTAAGTTGTGCTACACTTTTGTAACGATACACTTCTGTGACATGGTACATCTTCCTTACCGTATTTATGGGGTTTCTCTGTTCTTATCTTCCATAAAATTATTGTTTGCTTCTCATAATGAAAATAGATTTAACTTATATTTTATTATAAAGTTATGGCAGGTAAAGTTATCGGAAAATGTGTTTGTTAATGATTTCATAATACCTTTGATCTAATTGGTATATAATTTGTACGTTAATATTCAGCCACAGAAGATGTCATGTAACCGTATTTACACAAAAACCATGTAACCGTCCAGCCTTCTAACCACGAACCATATCTCGTTTGGATTAGGTTGATGCTATTTCCAATATTTCAGGGTTTTTGAATAAGGAGCTGATTCTATGACCATGGAAGCGATTATAGAGGGCGATCGGGTACGTAAGCATACGTCAGCTAAGGTTAATCAGAAATTAGATCGGGAAAGAGAAGAAAGGGTTCAATATTATACATCACAGCCCAGAGAAGTTATAGAAAAGCGTTTAGAAGAATTAAACTACGAATGGGACATTGAGAGGTGGCTAGAGACGAATGCATCTTCTTTGGCTCTTTTGGGAATATCCCTTGGCGTTACCGCAAACAAAAAGTGGTTTTGGTTGTCTGCTGTTGTTTTGCCTTTCCTGTTTCAGCATGCGGTTCAGGGTTGGTGCCCTCCAGTTCCAATTATGCGGAGGCTTGGTATTCGGACTCAGCAGGAAATTGATGCAGAGAAATATGCCTTAAGATCCTTGCTGGAAAAAGCAACTATCAGGGCCATGGAATAATATAGGTAGAAATATTTGGAGATTTTTATTATGCCACCAAAGAAAAAACAGATAAAAAACGTGAGTGACAAAGAGCAGCGTCAATATGAGCATATTAAGGAAAAGGCAAAAAGATCAGGTCGTTATGGGAAACGGGCAAAGGAAGTAGCAGCACGAACTGTACTAAAGCGGCATAAAGAGAAGGGCCACAAAAAAGGTGAATAATTAAGAATTAACTGGTAGGAGCGAATGAAGCTTCTGCCAATGAAAAAGTTACAGTTTATGCATCCGGATCTCTTCGGATAAATGAGACAAATTGATGAAGAACGATAAGATAAGAAAGGAGAAACATTATGGGTAATCAGACAAAAGGAAATCCCAATGTAGCAGAAGCCAGTATGGATAGGATAAAGGAAGCGCTTGAGTTGTTAAATAGAGAGGCAGGAGAAAGAAAAACAGAGCTTACTCGATTGATTGATGAAAAATATTCGAATTTTAAAGATATCTTAGGAGAAGCCATGGGCGGTGGAATGGAAAAAATTAGGGGAGTTGTGGCCGCTGGAGAAGAAAAAATAAAAGAGGTTTCTACTGATATGGAAAGAAGGATTTACGAGAATCCATGGATGTCTGTGGGTATTTCTGCCGGTGCCGGGTTCCTTTTAGGCTATTTTGTCGGGTCCAGATGCGCAAAGGAAGAGTAGAATTGTTTTCCCAATATTCTCATCATTTTTGGTTTCGATATTTTTAACAGAAATTGGTGAAAAATAAAAAATATACATTGAATGATGTAGAATTACCTTTGTAATTTGCATTTTTTAATGTTCGTTTTACACTTCCGGCTTGTTCGGGTTAGGTATATAACTTATGGAGGAGAATATGTTATGAGCAATCAGACTGTGAAGGATGTAAAAGAAGATGTGGGTGAATTCGAAGGTCCGTCAGGAAGTAGTACAAAAGAACAAAGTAGTACACAAAAAATACATGATGCCCTTACATTATTGGACGAGGTTGCAAAAGAAAAGAAGGCAGAGATCAATCAATTGATCAGAGAAAAGTATTCAAATATCCAGGAGATTATGGATGAGGCAAAAAATACGTACAGGGAAGTAGTGGAAAAAACGAAACAGAATTTGAGTGGAGCTATCATGGGTGGAGAAGAGAAAATAAAAGAAATTTCAACAGGAAT
Organism: Candidatus Jinrextremum sp.; assembly: GCA_039794405.1. Classification (GTDB taxonomy): domain Bacteria; phylum Planctomycetota; class Brocadiia; order Brocadiales; family Brocadiaceae; genus JBDIVL01. Next base: position 3,187 of record JBDIVL010000014.1, read on the forward strand.
TGACAAAACGGTACATGAGAACCCGTGGTTGTTTTTAGTTGCCTTCGTCACGGGTGGTTTCTTGTTCGGCTATATCCTTGGTGGATCGAAACGATTCGAAATGCAATACAGGGTATAAGTTCCTGATAAAATGTATTTGATATTTTTAGCAAAAAATCAGTGAAAAATGTATATGGTAAAGATAATGTTTAAACCGAAAGAAGGGAGCCAAACAATGGTGAATGAAGATATTATTATGGGCAGGTGGAATCAAATAAAAGGTGAAGTAAAGGAACGGTGGGGAAGGCTTACCGATGATGATATTACAAAAGTTGAAGGGCAACGTGATAAGTTATTAGGTATCTTGCAGGAAAAATACGGTTATTCTAAAGAAGAGGCTGAAAAGAGCGTTGATGAATTTATCAGAAGCTATTCTCTACGCACATAACGAGAATAAGGTGTGGTGAAAGCAGAAGGTGCCGGTATCTCATGAAGCTTGTCTATAACTACGCTAATTGGGAAAAGCGTTGCAGAAGGACACCAAATGTAAAATGTTGAGAATCAAAATTTGAGGTTCAAAGTTCAAAAATTGGAGGAGCGTAATGAATATTTACCAATTACTCAAGAAGGACCATAGTAAAGTTAAAGGCTTATTTAAGCAGATGAAAACTAAATCAAAGGAGTCGAAAAGACCACCTGAAGAAATCTTTTCAGAAATAGAGGACGAATTAACGATGCACATTGAGGGTGAAGAAAAAGCATTTTATTCTGCTCTGGAACAGAATGAGGATGCTCGTGAAATGATTTTGAAATCATATGAGGAGCATGCTATCGCTAAAACAGTGCTGAAAGACATGGGCAGCTTGTCAAAGGACGATGAGCGGTGGTCAGCAAAGTTTAGTGTCCTGAAGGAAGTCGTGGAACATCACATAAAAGAGGAGGAAGATGAGCTTTTTAAGCTTGCACGCAAATGTCTCAATAAGAATCAGATACAGGAAATAACGAAACATTTTGAGGAAGAAAAGAAAAGGGTTCCTGTAGGTGCTTAAGGTGCAGCCGCAGCCAAACAAGGAAAAGCATACAAAAATGTCAAATGTCAAATCTAAAGTTCAAATTTTAAAGATGGAACGGTCTTATGGGGAGGCGTTATGGATAAAGAAAATGTGGGTCAGGAGGAAAGGGGGCTGATAAAAGAGAAAACCCTGGGACAGGCAAAATCAATATTCGAAGAACAAAGAGATGAAATATCAGGAGGGCTGAGCAGTATTGCCCAGGTATTGCAGCATTCATCGCATCAATTACAGCAACAGGATCAGAGGCTGGTAGCTAGATGCCTTGATAGGATTGCAGAAAAGATTGAGCAATCATCGAATTATCTTAGTGAAAAGGAAATGAATCAGCTTGTTTATGATATTAAATCCTTTGCCAGACGTCGACCATGGCTCTTTTTGGGAAGTGCATTCGCGCTTGGTTATTTCTCAATTAGGTTTCTCAAAAGCTCTCGTTTCTAGGGAAAATTCAAAAAATGGTCCGGTAAGGATAAAAAAAGGAACCTCCTAAGAGAATTGAATTTGGGGATATGTTTAAAAAGGAGAAATAATATGCCAAGAACCATTATTGCTATTCTTTTGGTGCTTCTTATTGTAGCTCTGTTACCAACCTGGCCTTATAGTGTAGGTTGGGGGTACTACCCGAGTGGTACTATAGGACTCATTTTCATTATCTTGCTCATATTGCTGCTGATTGGTCGAATCTAAACAGATAATGTAAGCTCATAAAGTAGATGAGAATGAAGAATATTGGAATACGGGTTAAAGAGCACAATACAGATAAAGGAATGATTGAGAATGTATCGGGTTTTTGATAAAGATAATTGGCCTGGTATCTCCAAAGAATATGGATTCAGGGAATTCTTAAAACGTATAGAATCGGAAAAGAAGAGGTGTAATGATGAAAATAAAATGGTGTGGGATTCTTATGTTTTTAATATTTGTATTGGGTATAAAATTTTTTATTTCCCCTGGGAAAGAGTGGGAATTAACGAAGAAGGCCGTAGCTGTGACTTATGAGGATCCGAAGGTGAGAGAGCCGTACGGGACAGAAGTTGATTTTACCGAACAACAAAAAGAAGAATATTATCGGGAGTTGAGGATTGCATTAAGTGATTATGATAAAAAAATAAATGAATTAAATGCTAAATCTGCAAGTCTAAAAGAGGCGGATAAAGCTGAATATTTGATAAGAAGGGAAGAATTTAAGCAAAAGCGAAAAACTGCTTATGACAGATTGGAAGAATTAAAAAATGCCAGCGCCAGGGCCTGGGGGGATGTCAGGAGAGGGATGGATGCTGCTATGGCCGATCTGTCTGCATATTACGATAAGAAACTTTCTCAATACAGATAGGCACCTGAGCACAAATTCCGAATCGTGCAGGTTAGGATAGGAGATGTGAGATGAAGTGGTGTGGGTTAATAATAATATTTTTTCTGAGCGTACCCCTTTTCGTCTCTTGTGAGAGACAAACCGAGCTATCAAAGGTTACAATTCCTGAGGAAGCTGGAGAAGAGGAGATAAAAGAGGGCACCGAGACTGCGGTAATTTATACGCAGAAGGAAGAAAAAGAGGCGTACCAGAAACTGGTAGAAGATAAGGTAGACGAATACCACAAAAAGATAGATAAATTAAAGGCCGAAGCTGGGGAGGCGGGTGAAGAGGTTAGGGATGAATATAATCTCAATATTGAACTGTTGCAGAATAAGGTAAATGTAGCGGATAAAAAGTTAAACGAATTGAAATATGTAAGTGGTAAGGCCTGGGAGGATTTAAGGTCTGGCGTGGAAGCCGTTATGGCAGATTTTGAAAAACATTACAATAGGGTAACTTCCCGTTATAAATAATTTGTTAAATTTGTAACTGAACTCCTCATTTGGAATAAACGAAAAGACTTTCAATTTGACACCTTCCTTCAAAACTCCTGCGAGATGCTTCAGTGGAACGTTTCAGCCAGATAGGGCAATATGCAGGGCGGGCAATGCCCCATATGCATCAAGCTAAACTGATTTACCGGAAAAGATTTTCTTTCGCCCTTTCAGTGCTTGATATTTTTCTCTTTCTTGTCAGAGGGCTTCACCCTCCGCTATATCCTTACGGCCTTTCAGGCCTATAAGGGAAAAAATATTATTGATGAATCCGGTTGCCCTTACCCAAAAATCGCTTACAGAAAATGGAAATTCCCACACAATGAAATTATGCCCGAAGGGCAGAAAGATTATAACCAGGGGCGCAAGCCCCTGGCTATAAAAAACACCAAAATACAAGCCCCAAAGGAGCGAAAGAAAAGACTTATAGTACTCAAGAGATAAAACCGAACAGTATTTTAGATAGGGTGGCACGGACAAACTCGTTTGTCCGTGATGGTGTAACCAAATCCTGGCTCGTTTTATCTGATCTCATTAATATTCTGTTCGGTTCCATCTCTTGGATGCTATAGCTTGATGCATATGGGGCATTGCCCGCCATAATCAACCCCACGGTTCCCAAGAAAGTCATTATTATTAAGAACTTTATTCTAATATCGTTTCATACACCCACACCTTCCCGTCATCTCTTATTTCATCTGTCCTTTTTACAAGCCTTTTTTTATAGAGATTCAAGAGCCTTGTGCCGCTCGTATTTGCCTCGAGTTTCATAACTTCTGAGAGTTCCCTGGCGGTTATTTGTCCTCTTGTGAGGATTACGTTTAATGTCTCTTTCAGGTAGTTATTAAGACTTCCCATAAGGATTTTCGTTCCATCTTTCATCTGTGCCATGACAGCGAGATCTTTTCTCTCAAGGGCAACTTCTATATTTTCCTTCTGGTTCTCATTGAGACCGGTTAGCACAATATATTTATCTCCATATTCTCCGCCAAGGAGTCTTGATATCAATTTCGCCACGATCTCATCGGCACACGAATAGTCAATTATCCCTATCTTTGAAAAATCAAGGGCAATGACTGCACCTTCCCTTTCTTTTCCAATATCTCTTTCAATACGTTCCCTTATTATTTGGCCCGATGGCCTTGTAACGAGGTCATTGGAGCCATTCTTGAGTTCTTCTTTAAGGAGTTTATAAAGATTATACATTTGCATAACGTTGCCTTAATTATCCCAGGTATTCGATCATAAATTATGTGCTTTATCAGAGGTATTGTCAGGGTTGGTTCAATCGTCCACGATTGAACCGAAACGTTTTGGCATGCTACTGGTACCTGATACCAATCAAAAGCCATGCATCAATTCCAAACATATGGTTCAATCTGCAAGATTGAACCAACCCTCTTATAATTAAAGGAGTTTGTTTACAAGTTGTTCAGACTCTGTTATTTCTTTCCATCCATGTTTTTTGACTGCAACTTCACCATCCGAGTAGTGATAAACATTTCTATCTATCTCAGATATATTTCCTTTGCCATAATAATCAAAAAGGTATTTATGAATTTTCTTTTCTAAGGATTCCTCGTCCTTTGATTGGATATTTTGCTTATTTTACTAACAGAAATTGTGTTACATCTATTATGTTAGTTGTGTAGTATAGGTTGATAGTATCTTCTTTGAAGTTTATATAAACATCTATGGTATTTTGCTTATATTTTGAAAGGTCAGTTATAACCTTTTGAACTTCCTTAAGAGGAATAAGTAATACACCGCCTCTTGGAACTAAAAGATAACCATCCCCTTCCTGTAAAGAATCCTTAAATCTATCACGGAAAGTGATTTGCCAGTGTTTTGGATTATTTTTAGGCTTAGGACTTCCAGGTCTAATGTATGTTTTTTCACCGTTCAAGATAGCTTCATCCGCCCTCCATTTATCAAGTTTATAGCCTTTCTTCTCCAATATAGTTTTCAATTCATCTCTGTGAACCTCTTCCTGTCCTGGCTTCTCAAGAAGTTTAACAATCAAATTCTTTTTCATAAGGAGAAAATCAAACTCATCCTTTAGTGTCTGAAACAAGGACTTTTGCTGTGGATTATGTTTTTGAGGTTCTCCTTGTGCAACAACTGAATATCGGTTTGCTTTGAATAATGAAATCAAATACAATTCTAATGATTTCCTTATGACGGAATCATTAAAATCAGACTGCAATGCCGATCTGCCATCATTGATAATAACAGCCCTGTCCCAATGTTTAATCTTATCTTCAGGAGAAATTGAGTGGGTTTTGAGTCTGTTATAAATATCTTTTGCTTCACCGATATATACCTTTCTGGATGTGGCGTCAAATAGGATGTAGATACCCGGATATTCAAGATTTCCCCAATCTTTCTTTAATATTTCCAGTGCATGCAATGTTTTCGGAATATCCCAAGAACGTAAATGACCTGTTGTCCTCGCTCTAATTATTCCATCACCGTTTTTTATATCCTGATGATACCCAAATTTGTCTTCCATTGTCCTGTATTCCTTGTTAACTCCTTTTTAGTGTAATTATGGTTTCTCTTAGTCTATAGTTTCTTACCTGACCTGACCGGCGATTCCGTGCTTTTTCTATCTTTTCAATTGTGAGTCCAAGTTCCGTCCCAATTTTGGCTAATAATAAGTCTGTAGGTACATAAACATCGGCAATTAAGCTATCACCAACAACAAGAATAAAACGGCCATTTGATTTAAGAGTTTTAGTGACTATACCCATAACCTTATACATATCATCGAAATATTTATGCACGATATGGGGCATATCGCTTCTCCGGTAATTACCTCTTCTTTTTATATTTTTTTCGATATTTGTTTTTATTTCTTCTATCCAACTATTTGAATACTTCGAGCCTGTCTGAGCAAATGTCTTGATTAATCCTTTGGATACGTTATCACAAACAACAAGACTATCCTTTACTTTTTTAGCGTCTTTTGATTCTTTGGTAAAACTAAGCCATGCCATTTCAATCTTGTAGTTCATAACATAGTCAAGTCCATTCATATACGGTGGTGAGGTAATAACAAGATCAAAAAAGTGTTTATGTCTGCATTCCATCGCATTGACAAGCAAAACCTTACTCTCGACAAAGACATTCTTTTTGTATTTAGACTGAAGAATTTCCAGGTCTTTGCAAATGTCTTTAATCTTATGTTCCATGAGTATCCAGGGGGCATTGTCGGCAACTTTTTTACCTTTCCAATATCCAAGACATGGGGTTCTTTTAAGATTGCTGCAATCAATCAAAATTGAAGAGAACGCAAGCAAGATGAGATTTTTAACCTTAATTTGTTCTTTTATTTTTGTAGGAATAGAATCAATTCCGCCCTTTAGGAATTCTAAGTTCCTTAGTACCTCTGTATTGAATTGATTCTCGGATTTAAGAAACTCAGGGGCAGGAGTTTTTAAGTCTTTAGGGATAGATGAAAACATTTCCCAGAGTAATTTAGGGTCAACATCCCATGAATTAACCTTTACATCTGCAATAAATTGAAGGAGCGGATTTAACTCAGTTCCTGTAGATTTATAGCCATTTAACTTACTTTGGGTAAGGACAGTTCCGCAGCCAGCAAAGGGGTCAAGGATAATGGGTGATTTATAATCATCTTTATATTGGTCAAGTATTGACTGTACAAATGCAGCAGAAAACCCTTGGATATAAGGAGCCCATCGGTGAACATGTTCACCAAAATTCGATGTGAATTGTATCGGCTGTTTTCTTTCAATGATATCAATGCTTAATTCTTTTAGGTAAGGTTTTGAATCAATATCGCATGAGCCGCCGAACTTTGGGGAAGAAAGTACGTTTTTCTTTCTGATGTTAGTTATATTGTTATCTGTGAAGGGTAATTTTAGTTGCATTGTTTAATATTTCCAGCTAAAGAAGTTTCGTGCACAACCTACTCAAGGCTTATGATTTCTTTCCACTCATTTGCTGTACTCTAATTTTTCACATATGAAAAATAACATTTCTCAATGAATTTTTATCGACATGCGTGGGTATATCGATTTCTTGCGGAATAAAAATCTTGAATCTTTTTGGCTCAGATGATAAAAAGCAAAGAAGTTTTTCAGTTTCCTGGTTAAGTAAAGACTGTATTATTATTCCATAGGGAGACAAGTTTAGTGTTTTGACACCCCTGCCTATTTTAGTCTCTTCATCGAGTATTTCCCGCAGTCTATTTATTTTTATGTCTACTGACTTCAATATTGACATAACATTACTTGCTAAACGGACCATATCTTTTGGTAAATCAGACATGGACCATAGACCTTTAAGTAGTTCAATAATTTTAAGCAAATCGGTTATTCGTTCACTCTTCTTATTTAATACTTGTGATGCTGCAAGTTTTTCTGCTTCAAGAATTGAAATTTCTGCGTGTTCGAGCATTGCCTTTATCTGATATGCAATACGCTCTTTTGCCCAACTAATACTGTCACTCTTATAGATAAGGTCGTGGGTTGCAATGCTCCATGCATGCTGCAAAAAGGTTTTAATTTGCACTTCGAATAAAATACCATCAATGCCAGTAGGCCGTACCATTGGGTCATCTTTCCATCTAACATAGAGACGTAAATCATCAAAAGGAAAAGAATGCGTATCCTTAGATGTATATCCCTCCGATGGTGGTCTCCTATCATATAAATTGAAATGGCTCAAAACAATATTTTCTGCTTTTTCCAAAGAACTTTTATTTTCTACCACGAGTGTACATGCAAAAAAATCCTCAAGCTCTATTGGTTTACTTATACGACCAGTTTCTATCTTGAGCGTAAAACTCTCTAGAGATTTAAGACGGCTTTCATAATGCCATCGTACTTCTTTGAATGATATTATCCTTTCGTCTACTTTTACTTTTAGCTTTTTATTAATCTCGTATAACTCATCATAAAGAAGACGAATTGAAGTAGGTATCTTCATTTTAACTTAATAATGCAGTGTTAAGAGCCTCATGCCTTGCTTGACGTTGTGATTGGTCAGTACTAGCTTGTACACTATTCCTAAAGTATTTGTATGCAGTAAAGTAAGTATCTTCTTTTTGATCATCTAGGAATTGTTCTGGGTTTTTTTCTCTAGAAAGTCTATTAACCTTCTCCATAAACTCAGAATATTTTTTCACTATCTTTTCTGGATTAGGTAATTGATTCCCATTTAAAACAATAAATGCCCACAAACTAAAAAAATCACCGAAACCTTTTGCATAAGTAGTAACAACCGAATCTTGCTGCTCCATTTCTAAAACATATTTTTTGGCAAGTTCAAGTTTATAAAAAAAATCTTCTTCGGAAAAACTAGATATAGACTCTTGTGGTGAATCATAATCTGCATATATTTGGTCAATATAGTCTTGATCAAAACCATCAATTCTATTTTTAAGTATAATTATCAAAAGTTCAGATATAAATTGAACGTCTTTCATTCTTTTCATTCTTGCTTTAGTAACTACACCAAGGTTCCACCATTCTTCTTTTTCAGACTCATCTTCTGCTTTTGTTATAAACCAACCATAATATTTTGCATGTCTTAGTTCTTGTCTTTCTAATTTTTTTACGTTTCGATTAAGTCGGTCAAATACATCATTAATAACAATCCCTTCTATTGTATCTATAAATTCCACTGGCAAGACATAATCCCAAAATCTTTTCTTAAGTGAGGCATCATTTTCTATGTTTTTCCACTTTTTACCAGCTATATTCATATCTTCAAAATCCTTATCGATTGCTATTTTGTTTTCAACAAAATGAATTATAGTTTCTAATCTTTGCTTGCCATCCACTACATGATATATTTGCTTTCCTGCCCCATTTATTTCTTTATGTAGGAATATAGCTGGACATGGATAATCGCGAAAAACTGTGTCTAGAAAATATTTTCTATCCTTTTCTGTCCATACGCTTCTACGCTGATATGAAGGATTCAAATCTAATTGGTCATTCCGATAAAGATCAAGGAACCAACTAATATCTTGTGTCGTTGATCGTCGTTTCATGTTTTCTCCTTTAACATGAATTTTTACCTAGAAATTTTTTTATAAATTCATGCTCCTTTTCCTTTAATCCATAAGCCACAACAACTAATTGATTTAATTTTTTAAGCAAATTTACTCTTTTTTCCCTTCTATTAATTTTTTTAATTATCTTCGTAAAATGTGCTATATCTTTTTCATATTTGCCTAACGGTATAGGTAATCGATTTAAATCTGTTACCGAAACTTGCGTATTGCCGTTCATGGCACGGAAAAAGAATTCAACGACCTCAGAATTAAGGATACCAAGAATAAAGTATAGATCTATTGTACGATTCTTTACTGTAGGTTGAACGATATTCAAATGGTTTTCAACAAAATATCCATTACGCTCTTTTTTACAAAACTCCTCAGGTATGCATGCAATAATGCGTGAAGGTTGTTCATCTGCTGTAATGCGTTGAACAAGGATGCATGGGCCTTCAACAGCAAGATTTTTCGTTTTTGCATTTAGCCTTAGGAAGCATGGCCTTGCAGTACCCATTCTATTAAAAGAAAAACTAAACTTCCCGACATCCGTTGCCCATACTAATGGGAGGGTATCTGGCTCTCTCTGTATTGATAATAATGGTTTAACCCTGTTCCAGACAATCTGTCCTGTTTTTGCCCGATAATTAACTTCTTGTCCGGATAAGAGAGGACTTCCCTTAATTATCTTGCTAAGAATGTTATATACATCTAAAGAATCGGCAACAAACCATACTGTTGTACCATTAAGTCGCTGGACTACTTTATTTCTGTCGACAACTATTGCCCTATGCTGATCTCTTATATCCTCCAGGGTTTTCATGAGAGAAATATTAATTTTCTTATCATTCTGTTTATCTCGCTTGAGTGAAAGAATCATCGTACCGTGAAGGACATCTTCAAAAATACTTTTTCGATCCGAGATATTAACGATTTCCTTTATCGCTGTTTTTCTTTCAATAAACTCCCTGAGATTTTTAAAATAAAGCCCTGAAAGCATCGATCGAGGAACTATGAAGCCCAATCTTCCATGTGTCCTTAACATCTCAATACCTGCATGAATAAAGAGGGCGTAAGCATTGGGATGTCCGTAAATAGACTCCGTAAAAGTGTCTTTTATATTTTGTTCCAAATTCTTTATTTTATAATAAGGCGGATTGCCTACGACAAAATCAAACTGGCCCTCTAATGGTATATTGAATCTGTCGTAGAATAATGGGATGCCTTTTCTCCTTGAAGCTAACAAATGCAAGGTGTCAGCACAATAGACAGGCAGGGGTTGTAATTCAGCGATAGTATTCCTGGAGACAAATTCAAGGATTGGAGGCGCAAGGAGCATTGCCAAGTTTAATCGGGCAAAGAAACAAGCCTTTGGGTCAATATCTATTCCATTGATAGCCGAAACAATCATTGGATACCATTCAGACATGGGTATGGCGGCTTTTTTGAGGGCGTTCAAGTAAACGCGGCATGCCTCTCCCAAAAAGGCACCTGAACCGCAGGCAGGGTCTATAAGCTTCTTGGGTAAAATACTTTTCGATGGAATATAATCAACCGATTTTATTATATATCTCACGATCTCTATTGGTGTTGAATATTGCCCTAACTGTTTTCTTAATTCAAGAGAAACGACGTGGAGATAATCCATGATTGCAAATTCTTTTTTATGATATTCTTCCAATATTGTTTCTTCATGTATTTGCCACGTCTGGGGATTGTCTGGATTAGGCTCACTTCCACATAAAAGTATTCTACATACAGCACCTATTTGAGACTCACTAAGTCCAAGACCGAGCTTATCATTTTCATGGAGATAATAAGAGATAACAGCTTTGAGGAATTTTTGTTCCAGAGGAGTATCTATGAGAGGTAAAAAGTGTTGAGTCATTATTTTAGATTTGGGAAACGGTTTTTTTCTGACTTCTGAGGCATACAACACTTATTTCAATAGATTCAATTGAATTCATTATATATAAAATGATGTTTATGTCAAATAAAATATTTTGGAGAGATGAAACTTAAATTTCAGGCAGAGGATGTTTACCTGAGCGCCGGGGAAATAGGCAAGATCGACTTCTTTTTCCTTTCCCCATGTCCATGTAGGTATTATCGAAAGTTTTGCATTTCCTGAACGGATGGAGAGTCTTCCGTTTTACTGGTTGACAGAACGCCTTATTGCAACAGGCTTTTCACATATACCCAAAAAATCTTCTGCAACATGCTTATCGTCTTCAGCAATCTCTTTATAAATCTTTTCTGCATATTCGACGACCTGCTGTTTTTTATAATCGTTGATCATTTTCGTGATTGCTTCTCTAATAACTTCGCTTCGATTCTTTTTTAATTCTTGCGATATCTTATCTATTTCCACAAGAAGTTCTACTGGAATACTTATTCCAAGTTTTGTTACTGGCATTTTAGTATCTTCTAGTAATACTATTATAAATTAGTAATATCAGGTAGAATACCAAAAAGAATACTATGTTTCAACTTTTGATATACCTATATTTTCGAGTCCTATATTAATTGCGAATTAAATTTCCGGCAAGAGGATGTTAATTTGAGCGCCGGGAAAATAGGTAAGACTGACTTCTCTTTCCTTTCCCCGAGCCCATGCGGGTATTACCGAAAGTTTTGCAGTTCCTGAACGGATGGAAAGTTTGCCATTCCATTGATTGATGAAACGCCTTACAGCGGCAAGTCCGTGTCCTCTTCCTTTTTCTGTATATCGTGATGCCCCGTGAAGTAATGCCTTTTCAATGGCATCGAGGTCGTTTTTTAATGAAAACCTTTCTGATAAGGACATTCTAAAACCTATCCCCATGTCCATAACGGCAATTTTTACCACATTTTTATTGATATTTTGGAAATGATATTTTTGTATTCCTACAAATCCCCTGTTCTCACTGTGTTCAATGATATTCTGACATACCTCTGAAAGGGCTACAATAAAACCGTGAATTGCCTTCTCATCGTAATGGAGATGTCTTGCAAGTATCGAATGGGCACGGTCTTTAACCTTCCCGACAATGAAGTGGATGTCGTCGGACTTTTCTATTGGTGTGATTTCCAATAAAACATCGGAGTAAGAGTTTCTCAGGTATTTTTCTGATATGCACGGTTCGGAAGGTTCCAGGATGAAATATTCACCAGCGAATTTGAAGAAATCCATCCTTTCGAAATATTTAAGAACTTCCTCTGATTTCGGGAGATGGATAGTTTTCTGAATACCTTTTGATGTAAGGAGTTCTCCAATCTCAAGGAGACCAACCATACCGTAAGGGTCTACGAAGGTTACCTCCTGGAGGTCAATAGGTGATGATGTATCAAGGAATTGGAGAGTTTGTTCAAAGGTGTCTTCGGTTATTTGAGTCATTCAATTACTTCCGGGTTTCCCATGCTCTCAGTGTCCGGCCAACTGCTTCTTCTACCTGGGTTCTTGCTATCCATTCCCCGTAACCTCTCGCTAAGAGTTTGTTACGGTTGTCATTGTAATTCCTCCAAATTAAGTAATACCAAAATTATAGGTTTGCTTAATCGAATACAGAGTAGTTTGAAATTTCGATGAGGGTATTTAAGAACTCCTGATGCTGCAATTACTCCAATTATTACAATGGCCTATGACCACCTGACATTCTGTGATGAGCCGTTTAAATCCAGAGTGGATTCTTGTGGTATAACCACGTCTGTCTTTTCAATTGCTGTTTCAGCGATTTCCGGCTTCAGCCTTTCTTGAGTATTAAACTGCATTTCAAAGAGTTTTTTATAGAGCCCGCCATGCACAAGAAGTTCATGGTGTATTCCCGTTTCAACGATCCTTCCTTTTTCTAAAACCACAATCAAATCCGCATGCAGTATGGTTGATAACCGGTGCGCAATGACAAATGTGGTACGGTCTTTTACAAGACGGTAGATGGCATTCTGAATAAGCTGTTCCGTCTCCGTGTCTACAGATGAAGTTGCTTCGTCCAGGATGAGGATTCGTGGGTTTGCAAGGATGGCACGGGCTATGGCGATGCGTTGTTTTTGTCCTCCTGAGAGTTTCACACCACGTTCTCCTATTACAGAGTTATATCCCTGCGGCAATCCCAGGATAAAGTCGTGGGCATTTGCAGCATGGGCGGCTTTCTCAATTTCCTCCTCTGAGGCATGGGATCTGGCGTAAGAGATATTTGCATGTACCGTATCGTTAAAAAGAAAAGGCTCCTGGAGTACCATGGCCATCTGCTTGCGCAGCGAGTGCAGTTTAACATCTTTGATATTATACCCGTCGATGAAGATGTCCCCTTGTGATGGATCATAAAACCGGGGAATAAGTTTTGTAAGGGTGGTTTTCCCGCTGCCACTGGGACCCACAAGTGCGATCATCTGGCCCGGCCGTGCACATATATTTATATCAGTAAGGACTTCCATTCCCTCATTATACATAAAATGTACACGCCTGAACTCTACAGTTCCCTGTACGGGAGGCAGATCGATGGCATTCGGGATACTATTTGAGCCGCCCGGTGTATCTAAAATCTCAAAGACCCGTTCAGTGGAGGCGATAGCACGCTGAACCTGATTGTAAAAACGTGTTAAACCGGTAATGGGACCGTACATCATCTGGAGATAAGGAAAGAATATGACAAATGTTCCTGCGGAAAGTTGTCCCTGCAGCACTTTATAGCCTCCCAAACAGATGATAACTACGGCTCCGGTTTCCGTTATTAAATCTACAATGGGTCTCAAGGTGGAAACGAGTTTTAGTATCCGGACATAAAGGGTATAGTTTTCATAATTTTTATTCCGGAAACGGCTCATTTCCTCAGTTTCTTTTGCAAACCCTGCAATGACGCGAATGCCGGAAATATTGTCCTGGATTAAGGCGTTGAGTTCGCCTGTCTTATCACGCAGGGAGCGAAATACCCTTCTGATCCTTTTGCCAAAATTGTATGTGCAGAGTGATATAAATGGACAGACAAATAAGGCAATACTGGTGAGCTGCCAATCAAGTTTCAAACAGAAATATAATATCCAGCCAAACTTGAACATATCAGTAATAAAAGTAATGACGGGGCCCACTATTGCCTGTTCGAGTGAGTTGACGTCGTTCATAATGCGGCTCATAATATCGCCTGTCTTGTTGTTCTCAAAATAGTTAAGAGGAAGGCGCTGTATGTGATCGTAGAGCTGGTTCCGCAAGTCATAAATAAGCCTTTGCCCCAGCTCAGAAGTAATAAAGCCGTGGGCCAGAGTAATTGCTCCGCTAAGGGTATGAAGAAGGATAAAACTTACCGCAAGGAAGATGAGTGTAATAATTGTAGGGTTATACCCTCCAAGCCAGTGCTTGTGAATAGCATGTGATATCGTTAGTAAAGGTTTTGCAAGGGGAATTGAATTTTCCTTATTATGGGGATAAACCTTATCAGGGAATGGTTCACCGGAATGGTGAACGCTATTTTTCAGGTATTTATCGGCTATCTTGATTTCATCGACTGCTATACCTAATATTTGGGTTGGCAGGACAGCAATGTATGCGCCGATTGCAGAGAAAATAAGGACAATAACAGACTTACGCCAGTAAGGTTTGAGGTAGCCTAAAAGTCTGATATAGGTGTTTTTTGTGTTAGTTCTACTCATAACGGAGGGCGTCAATCGGGTTAAGCCGGGATGCCTTCTGTGCCGGATAATAGCCAAAGAAAATACCAACCATGCTTGAGAATAAAAAGGCAATTGCGATTGATATCGGTGATAACAGTGAGGGCCAGCCTCCAAAATGAGAAACTGATTTTGACAGGACAACACCAAAAACAATTCCGACTATTCCACCGATTGAACTCAGCACGCCTGCCTCAATCAAAAACTGTAAAAGGATATCTTTTTCTTTAGCACCAACCGCCATCCTGATACCGATTTCCCTTGTCCTTTCTGTTGTAGAGACCAACATGATGTTCATAATACCAATCCCGCCTACAATTAGGGACACCGATGCGATACTTCCCAGGAGTATCGTCATCGTACGGCTCGTTTCTATAATCGTTGAAGCAAATTCCACCTGACTGATAACCTGAAAATCGTTTTCCTCATTTGGTCTTATACGGTGGCGTTGTCGCAATAAGGTAGTAATTTGTTCGATTGCCTCAAACCGGGCCTCTGTTGTTACCGTGGAGGCGAAGATCATGTTTATATAGGTAATACCCATAATCTTTCTCTGTACCGTCGTGTACGGTACCAAAACGGTATCATCCTGATCGCGTCCCATTGCAGATTCTCCTTTAACACTGAGTACTCCAATCACTCTGAAAGGCATGTTATTTATCCGGACCATCTTACCAATGGGATTCAATGTCCCAAAGAGATTTGTTACAACGGTTTGTCCCAGGACGCATACTTTTGACATGGAATGCACATCCTGCTGGCTGATGAATCGTCCTGAGCTTAGGGGCCAGTTTCTTATAATCTGATAATCAGGTCCTACACCGAGTATTGAAGTTGCCCAGTTCATATTGCCATAAACAACCTGTGACGTTGCCCTGATACCGGGGGAAACATACGTTACCATGCTGCACTCCCGTTCAATAGCGAAGGCATCTTCTGCTATTAAGGTAACGCCACCCTCGGTACCTCTGGCAGCAGTATGTAGGGTGCTAACAGGGAAAATAAGGAGTACATTTGTTCCTAAGCTCTCGAGTTGTTTTTCAACCGTAACCTTTGCACCTTGGCCAATGCTAATCATGGCAATCACAGCCCCAACACCGATAACGATGCCAAGTATTGTCAGCGAAGACCGCAACTTGTTCCTCATAATTGCCCGTATGGCTATTTTGAAAAGTATTTGCATATACCGTAAATATTTAAGGTTACTATATTTTGTTATTGATTATTTGTGGTCGTTTGTAGAGATGTGAGGTCTTGCGTCTCTACTATGAATGACATCCCGATACCTCTCGATAACTTCTGTTGATCGCTGATTACTTTGCCGCCTGGGGTATTGGGGTGTTGATATCCGATAACGAGGGTGTGTCGTAAATCACCTCCCCATCTTTTAAAGTAATAATTCTCCGTGCAAACTTTGCGATATCATTTTCATGGGTAACCAGAATAATGGTAATACCCTTTTGGAGGTTGAGGTCTTGCAATACATGCATAACGTCTGTACTTGTTACGGTATCAAGATTTCCTGTTGGCTCATCGGCAAGGAGTAATGCGGGGTTATTGATGATGGCCCGTGCAATGGCGACCCGCTGCTGCTGTCCACCGGATAGTTGATTTGGATAGTGTTCCTCGAATCCTTCAAGGCCTAAAGTTTTTACCGTTTGGTGAATTTTTTCTAAATCTGTTTTGGATATTTTTTTACGATAGATGAGCGGTAATTCGATATTTTCTAAAATGGTTGTGCGACTTAAAAGATTAAAATTTTGAAACACAAACCCGATCTTTTTATTACGGATATCCGCTAGTTCGTTCTTTGAAAACTCGGAGACGTTAATACCATCCAGATAATAGTTTCCCCGGGTAGGCAGGTCAAGACATCCAAGGATATTCATTAAGGTTGATTTGCCGGAACCTGAAGCCCCCATAATGGCCACAAATTCTCCTTTTTTTATGGACAGGGATACTCCTTTTAACGCCGGTACTTTAATCTCTCCTATCTCATATATCTTGTATATATCATCTAATAATACAATGTCATGCATACATCGTAATTACTCAAATTATAAAGTTTTTAAAAACGACCGCGCCAGGGAACCCTTTGTTTTGTATCTGTTGAAGTTGGCTTAAGAGTTACTTCATCAATAACCACTTCCTGGCCTTCTTTTAGATCTCCTTCAAGAATCTCAGTATAGCTATCGTCACTAATCCCTAGTTTTACAAATACTTCTTTTAATTTTCCCTGCTCCAGTATCCAAATACGTTGACCATTTTTTTTCGAGAATTTCTTCTCAGTCATCATATGTTCGCCTGCCTCCGCCTCTTTTCTTAATACCTCTGACGGAGTATACCGAAGGGAAACGTTGGGAACCTTTAATACATTCTCTGCTTTTGCTACTAAAATAGAAGTACTTGCCGTCATTCCCGGCAAAAGTTTCAGGGACGAGTTGTCGAAACTGATTATTGTGTTGTACGTTACAACATTCTGAAAGATGACGGGGTTCTTTCTGATTTCAACAACAGTTCCTTCAAAGGTATCATCCGGGAAAGCATCTACGGTAAATTTTGCATATTGTTTTATCTTAACCATGCCAATATCAGCTTCGTCAATGTTAGCGTTGACCTGCATATGGACAAGATCTTCGGCAAGAGTAAATAGTGTGGGGGTCTGAAAACTTGCCACTACGGTTTGGCCAACGTCAACTTCTCTTGAGATTACAATACCATTTAATGGTGAGGTAATTACCGTATGTTCTAAGTCTGTTTTTGCTATTTCAAGGGCTGCCTTTGCTTGTAGTACCTGAGCTTCTGCCAGTTCCACATCGGTTGTGCTGACCTCAAACGTTGTCCGTACAGCATCAAGTTCCTCAATAGAAATAACTTTTTTCTCAAACAATTTTTTTGCACGATGGTAATTACTCCTGTTGTTCTTGGCAGTAACCTTTGCTTTTTCATGGGTGGCTACAGCAGTGGCAAGGGAAGCCTCGGCCCTTTTTACTCCAAGTTCAAACGGTACTGGATCTATCCGTGCTACTACTTGTCCTTTCTTAACTTCAGAATTAAAATCGACAAATAATTGGGAGACGAGTCCTGAAACCTGGCTGCCAATTATTACAGTTCTTACAGGATTCACTGTGCCTGTTGCTGTAATGTATTTGCTGATTGTGCCCCGGTCAATTTTTCCCGTCCTGTATTGGATGGCATCTTTGCCGCTAAATAGGTAAATTGTTATTACGGCTGTGGCGATAAGACAGAGAACCCCAAGAATGACGTATTTTTTCATGAAAATATTATTTATCTGTTATCTTATTTATTGCCATTTATATCTTTTTGGTACATATATTCTATTTAGCATTACCTTATCGTACAACAAATCTTCATTATAATACAAAATAGACACTTGTAAGGATAATAAAATTTACCTGTGATAACAATGATATTTTAATCGTATAGGAATTTTCATATTATGTGAGCGGTTTTCAAGGTGGTACGGACAAAGGAGAGACGCGAAATCTCGCGTTTGTACCCGTGCCCTCAGGGGGTTGACTCATTCGTTTACGATTGAACCGAGACGTTTGATATGTTTCCTATATCTGGTGCCAGTCAAAAACGCACAGGTCAATGCTCAATATATGGGGTTGTCCAAAAAGGTATTTGCGATGCCATATTTGTAGGGGCGTATTGCAATACGCCCCTACATACATGTTGTATGAAAAAAATCGATTTTGTACCTTTTTGGACAACCCTGACCTTGAAAGTCTACCGGAAGCGTTAAGTTCAAGTGGTTTTACATAAAAACACCTTAATGTTACTTCTTTAATTTAATAAGAAAATCTTAGATGCTTAATATTTTTAATGTACCGTAACGTTTGATTTCTGCTTAACATTTTAAAAATTCTATTGACATGTCGATTTTCCCTGTTTATATTGTGCACCCAAATATTGCTTGGTGTCGGTTTTTCATTCTATAGATATATAGTTACACATGTCACGTATAAAAATATATAACTCATTGCTTGTACAGACCTGCGCATTTTTCCCGCTTATGATCTCCATCCTTTTTATACACACCCTTTCAGCAGCAGAGCCAGACGGTCAGTCTATACTCAAGGCGGCTATTTTTGTGGAGAATCGTGCAGGTAAAGTATTAGATGACAAAGTCCCGGTACTGGAAGACTTCATTACTAGCCGTGTAACTGAACAGGGTTTCTGTGTGCTTAGCAGGGGAGTGCTGATAAATGCCTTTAAAGATATTCCTGGAAAAGAACCGAAAGTCTTGCATCCTGAAGTTCCTCCCGTTAATTTAGACCAACAATTAAGCAGTAGGAGTTCAGCCCTGCGACTGGCACAAACGATGGGAGTGGACTATATTATTGTAGCTTCCATAACCTCCTTTGGTACGGAGAGAAAAACATTCGAGAGTTATGGGGTAAAGACAATCAATCTTGTTCATAATTTGCGTGTAAGTTATAAAATCCTTGAAGTGGCAGAAGGAGGGTCTTTAGTGGCAGATACCATAAAAGTCAGTAAAACCACCCGGTTTACAAAGGATAGTGCCACTGAGGATAGTGATATGATTAACGGGATGCTGGATGATGTTTCTGTGAAAGTTGCAGAATGTTTAAGGAAAAAGCGCATCACCCCGCCGTCTCCAAAACCTGGTCTTGTTGAAATTACCATTGCCTGTGGCATGCAGGATATGGTTCAACTTCCTGTAAGCATTCCTGATGTCCGGCTGACAAAAGACGGCACCGTGGTAATAGGAGAAGACAAATTAGAAGTGCAGTTATTAGACGTTACTATAGAACTCAATGGAATGGTCATAGGTTCTGCTCCCGGTACATTTAAGGTACCGCCAGGACTTAGTAAAATCCGCCTCTCCCGTGAGGGCTTTAAGGATTGGGAGAGAACAATTAATATCGTTGCAGGTCAGAAACTGAATGTTGCTTTACAAATGAGCGATGCTGGTTATGCACGATGGAAGGATACTACTGCATTCCTCCAGGAATTAGAAAACGGTGAGAAACTGACTGATGCGGAAGTAAAGTTAATTGAAGGAATCGCCCGGATGTTGCGACAAAGCGGATATAAGGTAGATGTCAAAAGTGATGTTAAAGTAGAGGACAAAGGGGGATTGTTCTAAATTTATGTATAGGAATTTCAAAGAGTAGGATGGGTCAAACGAAGCAGACCCATCAATAATGTTTTAGTTAATAGCTGACAGCTTTTCAGCTACGAAGAATCTGATGGGTGCGTTGACGCTTCATCAATCCTGCATAATTACCATGGTGTAGCAGTACAAAAGTTGCCGAAGGTCTAATTTAACGTTTAGGAATTTCGAACGTAGGGGCCCCTGCCCAAATTCATAAAAAGCTATGTAGGGTGGGCATTGCCCACCGAAAAATAAACAACGTGGACGAGTGGGCGATATTTTGGTGGGCAATACCCACCCTACCCGCCTGTTAAAAGTTGCCAAAGGCCTAACTTATTGATCTATTTTACTTAACAGACAAGAGTTTATAAAAATGAAAAAGTTATCGGGTATAAGAATATCAATTTTTTTGTGTTGTCTTACATTATTAGCCCCAATGGCTGCCTGGGCTCAGTTAGAAACCTTGGGTGTCGGGTCGGTTAAGCTCACTCCGGCAGTAGTGCAGAGTGCGGCAAGGACCGGCAAAAAAGTCGAAATGGACCGCGTGGTACAGTCCCTGGACAGTCAACTGATCGATCGTATTCATGCAACCAGGAAATTTCAAATAGTGGGGCGAAGTGATCTGAAAGAAGTAGTAAAGGAACAGAGTTTCGCCAGTTCCGGGAACGTAGATGCCAATAATAAGGCTGCAGCACAACAGTTTAAAATGTCCGGGGCAAAATATATTCTAGTTACGACGGTAGATGACTTTCAGGATTATATCGAAACGGCAACTTTCCAGGGGACAGGTAGAAGTGCTACAAAACGTATCATGAGATTTTCCTGTGTTGGTAAAATTTACGACACCACCACGGGGAAATTGTTGGAATCTACTAATTTTCAGATCAGTAACAAAGACATTTCTGAAAACCGGACATATTCGACAAGGGATGGAGTGCTGAGTGATGAACTATTGGTGGCAATTGCTCGTAGTATGGCAGAGAAAATTGCAAATCGTGTGGCCGACGTGATTTTTCCACCCAAAGTACTGAGCAGGAGAGATAAGCAGATTACTATGAACCGGGGTGACGGTACAGATATCGCTGTTGGCCAGATTTGGAATGTTTTCGTTACAGGTGAAGAGCTCATTGATCCTGATACGAAAGAGAGCCTCGGTAGAGAGGAAATCCTCGTTGGCAAGGTAAAAATCACAAATGTCCTGCCTAAAACTTCATCTGCTGAGATATTGGAAGATTATGGGATTGATAAGATGGCTATTCTGAGGAAGGCTGGTAATTAGCCAGTGTCTAAACATGTACATGGGTAGGAGTCATAACACACTGACAAACAGAGTTTGTCAGTGCCATCCCATTGGAACTGGCTTACAAAGCATGAAAAATTTCTCTTCTGAGAAATACTATGTTTCAAATTTGTAACTTGATTGTATAGGAACTTTCGTTTTATGTAAGCGGCTTTACGGGTGGCACGGACAAACTTCGTTTGTCCGTGTTGCCGCGTTTAACTTGACGTAGAGGAATTTCAATGTTTTGTTGTAGGGCACCCTTTAGGGTTGCTATCCCCGCGTAGGTATCTGGCGGTGAAGCAAGGCTAAAGCCTTGTCCTACATCTTCACGACAAATAAAAGTTGCCGAAGGCCTAATTTAACGTTTAGGAAATTCAAATTGTTAATTTTCCTCCCCCTTGATGGGGGAGGTTAGGTGGGGGTGTAAGAGCAAGCTAATCACCCTCCCTTAGTCCCTCCCATCAAGGGAGGGAAAATTTACGTTTAAGTTGCCGAAGGCCTAATTTAATGTATAGGAATTTCAATCTTTATAGGGGCTGAAGATTCTCAGCCCCTACATGGAAAAAGTCGCCAAAGATCTAACTTATTTTCACGATGGGGGATTAAAGGGGTGCAAATTGTTCATAGTAATGTGAAGGGCCATGTTTGGATTATTTTGGTTGTATGCATGACTGGATGGCTTATTGGTGGATGTGCCAGTTATAATAAACAGACTCAAAAAATCGGCCAAAGCTATGAACTGGGTAATATTCAGGCGGCAGCCGCTCAAATATCTGCTGAGGTGGAAAAACGGGGAAATAGTAAAGATGCCATCGTATGGAGACTGGAACAGGGAGCCATCTTGCGTGCGGCCGGCCAATTAGAGGACAGTAATAAGGCATTTGACAAGGCTGAGGAAGAAATAAATAAATTTGAAGAGAAAGCCAAGGTTAAAATTTCCCGTGAATCGCTGGCAATTGTCACAAACCTTACAAACCTGCCTTACGAAGGTTTTGCATATGATAAGATCATGATGAATACTTACAAGGCCTTGAATTATCTGGAGCTAGGAGATTATGAAAAGGCACGCATAGAACTCAATCGTGCCTATGAACGACAGAAAGACGCAGTCCATATCAACTCAAAGCGCATCGAGAAGGCACAGGAAGAAGGGAAAAAACAAAACCTCCACGTTAATATGCAAGCAGTTAATAACGATGAACGATTTAAGAATCAGTTTAGCAATCATTATACAGACCTTAACCAACTCAAGGCTTACGCGGATTATGTAAATCCGGCAACCGTTTATCTGGATGGACTATTTTTCATGACACAGGCGACAGGAAATTCCGATCTGGAACGTTCCCGTAATTCGTTCGAACGGGTACTTGGCATGATTGGCGAAAATAAGTTTATCCGGCAGGATTTAGAAATTGTACAGCAGGTCGTTAATGGACAGCAAATCCCAGCAACAACCTATGTTTTTTTTGAGACCGGACAGGCTCCGGAACGAGACCGGATCCGTATTGATCTGCCGCTTTTTCTGATTACACCGGGTGTTCCATACGTGGGTGCTGCGTTCCCGAAACTGAGATACAAAGATAATTATGCATCAACCCTCAACGTCTTGTATGGTAGGACAACTGAGCCTACATTGTTACTGGCCAGTATGGATAGTGTCATTGCCCGTGAATTTAAAAATGAACTACCGGTTATTATCACAAAGACACTCATTGCATCTGCCATAAAAGCATCTGCCACATATGGTGCTTATACAGGTGTAACAAAAGGAGGAAAAAATAATGCCGAAGCAGGGTTGGCTGTATTGATTGCTGGGGCTATTTATCAGGTCGCTGCAAACCAGGCTGATTTACGAACATGGACTACTCTACCCAAGGAATTCCAGTTCTGCCGTTTCCCTACACCGGCAGACCGAAAAATTGAATTGGGACTTCCGTTTTCCGGATATAAATTACCGGTAAGGATAAATGAAGGACTTGTTAATGTCGTATGGGTTAAATCTGTAAAACGCAACAGTCCATTATTAGTAAAGCAGTTTGCTTTATTAAAAGGTAATACAAAAAGGGATATGCCGCCGGGAATAACTATACCAGAGCCTATAGGTTTAGAGCAACCTTCCCAATCTGAACCAAAGTAGAAACGTAATATTTTGCGTTTCTACGGGTGAGGCAGAGCATCAGACCGATAAAAAGAAGATGTAAGTAGCTGTATGGCTAAATTGCTGGATGGCTAAATGGTTACACCAGTCACCTTTATCGTGCACCATATGTCGTGTATTGAAAACTTGACTTATTTGTGAAGATAAATCGGATACAAAGTATTTAACAGGGATACTACGAAAATGAAAAGAAATATTCAGTTAATATTGTTGGTTTGTTTTTTAATAAGTGCTGCATCGTATTCTTCATGCACAACCGTTAATACTGTGGAGCGGGAGTCTCCCGTTGGAACTCGTCAGATGATTGCCGATAAGCGGGTTGTTACCGATTCTTCATTGAATAAAAAGGTCAGCATTGTTGGCCTGAACGAAAGTACCACGAATGGAGGGTTTTTACGGGTACAGATTGAAGTGCTCAACAGAAAGAATTCCATGCAAAACTTCAGTTATCTCATTGAGTGGTTCGATATGAATGGTATGCTGATGAATACACCCGCTTCTGTTTGGATTCCCCGTCAAATTGAGGGGCAGGAGACCTTAACGATAACTACAGTAGCTCCAACTACAACGGCCAGGGATTTTCGGATAAAATTCATTGAAAACGTACGAAAAAACTAAATACATGAGAAAGGGCGAAAATTAAGATGAAAAAAAAATCAAGATATTACTTGCTGATCCTGGCACCACTAGTATTTTATGGTGGATGCTCTACCCACACGAGGTATGTTGAACCTACCGGACCTCGTACCATAGTTACTTCCGAAATAAACATTCAGGACTTTTCTTATGCCGCTGAAGATATGGTTAAGTCTCTTTTAGTTTCAGGTGCTTTGGACGATGCGCCCCAACAACCATCAATCCTTGCCATCAGCAGGATTGTAAACAATACAACCCAGCAGATTGATACTGATATGCTGACCAAAAAGATCCGTGTTGCCCTCAATCAGAGCGGAAAGGTTCTGACCACAACTACCATGGGGATAGGAGGTATTGCCGAGGATCCGCTGGCTCAAGGTATACAACAGGAGAAGGAATTTTATGCCGATAAGAAAGAACCTCAACGACTCCCTGATTACTCGCTCTCCGGTAAGATTATTGAAAAACGAGATCGTCAGGACAATGTTCGGCAGGTTACTTATAGCTTCCAATTATCCCTGACGGATGGCAATGGGCTGGCAGTGTGGGAGGAAGAAAAACAAATCACGAAACAAGGAAAACGTAGCGTCATTGGCTGGTAACGTTCGAGTTCTTGAGTGGCACGGGGATGTTACTGGTAGCGGTGAATATGGTGTTGTATTTGGGCAATATTCTGTCGGGTAAAGCAGTTCTATTGACAGTACACTGTTGTCCAAGTGTTTAAGAAATTCCTGTTCAGTTTCATAACTTGTCGTATAGGGTTCTATTTTTATGCGGGTTTGCAGCTATCCAGGGTGGGCATTGCCTACCGGATATTTTGGTGGGCAATGCCCCACTCTACCCGGCTAACTTGAGTTTTTTTAGAACCTAAGGAAACTTTTAGAGGGCATGGGTTATGCTCAACGGCGCAGATGCACTGAGCCTTTCTGAGCCTTGTCTGTAATCTGTTTCCGGATCAGGAGAACTGGTCATTTCGATGATCAATGTATAGTCTCTGGCGGGTATGACATCCCCTTCATCGGTAGTAAGTTCTATTTTCCCGCCAAATTTCCACGACTCTCCCTGCTTGAGAATTAGGGTTTGGATCGCTTCAGTAAATGCCCTTCCCCTGGACCACTGGGAAATTATATTTCCGTCCGAATCAACGAGCTTTATTTCGAATATCTGACCGGAACTGAACTTGTACGTCAAATCACGCCCTGTATTATTGGTGATAATCAAGTAAGCGCTTACAGTATCTGGGGGTCTGTCAGGGTCAACTGGTGGTTCCATGTCAATAATAACAGATGGATCAGGAAAAAAGGCTGAGATGAGTAGCCCTTGCGGATAAGTATTTTTACCTATTGTTCCCTGGATCATCTCAGTAGATACCGGGCCTGAGATGCTTAAAGACTCCCATTTGATAAACCCGGTACCAGGGGCAAACCAGGCATAAATCACCCCGCTGTCTGCACAGCTTGTTTCAAAGGCTAATTGAATAACATTTTTGAATTCTCCTGCCGGGATGCTTAGTTGCTCTTTTTTTGATATAATCTGCACAGAGCCTTTATTGCAGGGGTCGATCTGTACATGAGCAATCGTTCCTTCCGGTTCATTAAAGTCAATGAAGAGTTGTTTTTGTGCCATTTTTGTTGGTCGGATAAAAACCTGTTCATTACCCGGATTCGTTTGTACCCACAACGAACCCAGACCTGCAAAATTTGTATAGTGCATCCAGTCTTCCTCTTTAATATCAATCTCTATTCTTGTAAGGGTATTTGATGAATCAGCATATACCGCATAATCCCCTTTCTCCCACGGTACATATTCACTAGCAGCCGTTATGTCCAAAGAATGTACCCATATTGTATAAGCCAGCGCAAAAAATATTCCTATACTTTTTATCATAAGAGATCTTCTTGGGTGCTATGAGGATATGTATTATAAATACTAGCGATGCAAAGCCTCAGATCAATGAAAAGCAAGATGTAAGTTTGTAAATGATTCTACGGTTAATAGCCATTCAGCCGTTTATCATACGTTGTGTATTCTCTATCGAAAACCTTGACTCATGTGTGAAGATAAACCAGATATAAAGTATTTAATCACACTTCGATAGCAAGTCCATCAAAAGCAAACTCAACACCTTCTGGAAGTTTGTGATTTGCCTCTTCATGTTCAATATCGTGACACATATGGGTAAAGTAAGTTTTTTGTGGTTTTAAATGTTCGACGATATCTAATGCCTGCTCAATGTTGAAATGTTTTACATGAGGAATATAGCGAAGCGCTCCCAGCACCAGTACATTCAGTCCTTTTAGCTTCTCTAGCGACGTTTTGGGAATCTCACTCGTATCTGTAATATAAGCAAATTGATCAAACCGGTATCCCGTCACATGTCCATAACCGTGAATAGCCTCGATAGGCATGATGGAAAAACTGCCAATTTTTATACTACCATTAATGCTGTTTAAAGAAAACCGCGGTTTGTAGCCGTCAGTATTTGACTCGTTATTAAATACATATGAGAAAATATTCCGTATGGTGTCTAGGGTCTTTGCAGTGCCGTAAATGGGTATATCCGTACGTTGAACGATATTAAACCGGCGAAGGTCATCCAGTCCAAAGATATGGTCGGCATGAGGATGGGTAATAAGTACAGCATCCAGCCTTGTAATGTTGTTTTTAATACACTGAAGCCTCAGCTCTGGTGTGGCATCGATAAGAATGTTTTGATTGCCTTGAGAGACAAGCACAGAAGTGCGCATTCGCTTGTTCTTTGGATTGTCAGACGTGCAGACCTTACAGCTACAGGCAATCATAGGTACCCCATGTGAAGTGCCTGTTCCCAAAAATATTACTTTCATGAATTCTTTTTCAAAAGGTTGAAAGTATATTAATAATTTTGTTATGATACGGCCAATAAAATTTTCTATAATATATTTGTTTTATTCATTCATAGGGTAAAACCCAGCGAGGCGAAGTCTCAGACCGATGAAAGAGATCATAAGCTGATAGCTGACAGCCAATGCTTATCTTATACAATACCGATTACTTCTATAACTTGACTCATTGGTAAAGATGCATCGCGATAAAGTATTTAAACTATTATAGGGATAACTTTATCATGATTTCAAGGATTCTTTCGGTTGTTTTTGAAATTTAATTTTCATAAAAGAAAATCGATGAAGGTAGGATTTTTGCAAACTTTTCCGGTATTTGGGGAAAAAGAGAGAAATACCGGAAATGTTATTTCAAAGATGAGGCTATTAGATTCCGATCTTGTAGTTTTACCTGAGCTGTTTAATACCGGATATCAGTTTATCTCAAAAAAGGAATGTCTCTCTTTAGCCGAAACAGTTCCTGACGGGCAGACGACTCAGGCATTGATCGATGTATCAAAGGAGAAACAATTTTATATTGTTGCTGGATTGGTAGAGCGGGAAGGCGGACATTGTTATAATTCAGCCGTCCTGGTGGGCCCAGAGGGATTTGTCGGTTGCTACAGGAAACTTCATCTGTTTCTTCACGAGAAACAGTGGTTTGAGCCCGGGAATACAGGGCTGAATGTTTATGATATTGGATATACGAGAGTTGGTATCATGATCTGTTTCGATTGGTTTTTCCCGGAGGTTGCAAGAGCCCTGGCATTAAAAGGAGCAAATATTATTTGTCATCCCGCTAATCTAGTCTTGCCCTATTGTCCACAGGCCATGATTACACGATGCATAGAAAACAGGATATTCGCTGTTACTGCTAATCGTGTTGGGGTAGAAAAGCGTTCCAAAGAAACGCTTACTTTTATTGGTGCCAGTCAGATCATTGGGACAAAAGGGGATGTCCTCTATCGTGCTTCATCAGATCAGGAAGAATCAATAGCTGTTGAGATCAACCCAGACAGCGCAGGTGATAAATACATAACTCCTGTTAATCATCTCTTTCATGACAGGCGGGTTGAATTTAATTCTCTGGAATGAAATTATTAAACCATAAATTAGTGGATAGTTGTTATCCACTATCCAAAAGGAACCTTAGGTTTTACCATGGGTATTATCATAGAAATTGACGACCGTGAAAGGAGTTCTGGGATTAAAGAGGTTTTATGCGCCAGGGAAGATATCATTATAGAAGAAAGACGGCTGCTCATCGGTGATTATCTTATCAATAAGCATATTGCTGTTGAAAGAAAAACGGTAAAAGATTTTATCCTGTCTCTTATTGATGGAAGGCTATTTTCCCAGGCATCCAGATTAAGAAGATATGCTGAAATACAATTTATGATAATTGAAGGTACAGATTTATTTCACACCAGCTACAATATTGACCCGCAGGCAATTAAAGGGGCTATCGTTTCATTATCTGTCTCCTGGCAGATTCCCTTAATCTTTTCAAAATCATCAAAAGGTACTGCCGAGGTATTGATCATGGCAGGGGATCATGACGTTAGATACCGTGATGATATATTAAAAAGGGTAGGAAAAAGACCGGGACGCCTACAGACGCGGAAATTGTTCTTTCTTCAGGGATTACCAAATATTGGACCAAAGACAGCGAAAAAAATGTTAAAACATTTTGGAAGTATAGAAAAGGTTATTATTGCTAGTGAACGGGAATTAGCTTGTGTAGAGGGTATTGGTAAAAGGAAGGCTGCGATGATTCGGAGGATCGTCCAGTAGAATTTCATCAATGTAGTCTTCTTGCCTTTGAATGTGAACCGGACGAATATAGTGCTGTTGCACGGAAAATAAGTTGGATGTCGAAAAGATTGGAGCAGGAAAGAGATTATATCGAGGGTATAAACCGGTTGGTACTTACATATCAAAATTACAGAGATTTCTGCACAGCGCTCTGTTTTGAGCTCAGGAAGGTGATAGATTTTGATTACTGTAGTATTGTATCAAGGTTTGAATTAACCGGTGAGTATTACACGTATTTCTCGGATTTAAAGCAAAATATATATAACTTCCAAAAGGGCATGGAACTGACAGCCATTCCTGAAAGGCTCTTCTATGAGGAAGTGCTGAAATCCAGAAAGGTAATCATAAAGAATGACATACAGAAGAACAGTAATGATAATGAAAAGCTTAGGGTAAATAACGATGAAGTTGCATCGTATATGATCTTTCCGCTCTTTATTCAAAATACCTTAGTTGGTTGTATAAACATGGTAAATAGAAATCATACTCAGTTTACTGAGACCCAGCAAGATTTTTTGAATCGAGGATCGGCAAAAGTTATTACTGCTTTGATGAATACCGTGCTGCTGGATAACCTTACAGCGTCTGAAGAGAAATATCAGGAATCCTTTAAAAATATACCTGAGATAACATTGAAGTTAGAGAATTTATTAAAAGAGAAAACGCTGAAGTTACATGAAGCCGAAAAAGAGATGCACAATCAAAAGAAACTTTTGGATGCCCTAATACAGAATACGAATGTATATGTAATTATGACAACCGCAAAAGGAAAAATTATCTTTGTAAACCATGCTGTAGAAAAAAAATTTGGATATCTGCTCAGTGAAATTACCGGGAAATCTGTGGTTGATGTCTTTATTCCCCAGGATAAAATAGAAAAATCGCTTAATGATATTCAACTGCTCTTGAGTGGAACTAGTAGAGAACAAATTGAGATCCCGTTTGCTACTCGAGATCATCAAATTCGTGATATTTTGTGGAACGTTACCTACTTTAAAGATGAATTCGACATCCTTACGAATATAAGTATGTTTGGTTATGACATTACGGAACAAAATATCTTAAAGGAACAACTTATTCATGCTGATAAAATGAGCAGCCTTGGAACAATGGTATCCGGAGTAGCCCATGAGCTCAATAACCCACTATCAATTATTATAAATACCAGTGAGCTTATGATGATGTATGAAAATTTATCAAAGAGTGCAAAAGAGAGGCTACAGCGCATTATAGATGCGTCTGAGCGTTGTGCACGTATTGTTGAGAATTTGCTTAAATTTGCAACGAAACGAAAGACTATAAGGAAAGAACAGTACGTCTGCATTAACGATGTCCTGAAAGAGGCCCTTGAATTAGTAATTCATAACTTGCAAGTCAATAATATTGAAGTGGAGCAATCGCTTTCCCGGACATTACCTAAGACTGTAGCCGATCGGGTACAACTCATGCAAGTTTTTGTTAATCTTATGACTAATGCCCAGGATTCTATAAAAGATGCTATGAAAAATATGTGCAAGAAGGCAATTTTATCTCTTCGTACATTTCAAAAAGGAGATAAAATAATTATCGAATTTGAAGATACGGGGTCCGGTATCCATGAGCCAGAAAAGTTGTTTACCCCATTTTATACTACGAAAGATGTGGGAAAAGGTACCGGCCTTGGTTTGGCCGTAAGCTACGGCATTATAAAGGAACACGGTGGAACAATTGTTGGTAGTAATAGTCGAAGAGGAGCTGTTTTTACCGTTACGATTCCTATTAAGATACAGGTAAATAAAGAGATTGAACTCCCCGTCGTAAAAAGTGATTATACTCTGAAAGGCTTACAGGTACTGTTGGTAGAAGATGAAGTAAGTATTGCTGAATCTTGCCATGAGTATTTGACCGGAAAGGGTTGCCATATAACTTCGGTACTCAGCGCAAAAGATGCTGTATTGGCCCTTCAAAAAGGCCGTTTTCATATAGTTATCATGGATTTGAAAATGCCTGGGGAAATGTCTGGAATTCAATTGTATGAGTGGATGATGAGTAATGTGCCATCTTTAAAAGGTAAAGTGATCTTAATGACCGGAGACATCCTGTCCCCTGAATCCCGAACGTTTATTGAAAAAAGCCATATAAGTGTTGTTCCTAAGCCGTTCCAGTTTCACGATTTATTAGATAAGATCCATCACACAATAAAAGAGTCTGGAGTATCCAGATTTGAGGCTGATAAATTATAGTATCCAATGAATAAAATCGGACTATGGAGAGATACCCATAGAGCACATAGAAATAGAATATGCAGAGCGTAAATATTTATTTCTGTGAAGAGAAATTGGATATAAAGTTTAATGTTTTCTTGTTCCGGCCCATTGGCTCCAGAATTTTTTAACTATTCCATCATCATCTTCGTCGTAGATTTCTCCCAGGATTTCCTCTAATATATCTTCTAAAGTTATAATTCCCACTGTTTGAGTACCTTGACGTACAATAGCCATATGAATTCGATTTGCCTGAAAATTCTTTAGTATTCTAAGGATGGATTCGTTTGTGTCTACGAAGTAAGGTTTACGAAGTAAGGTGGTTATAGAAAATTCTGTTTTTGTATCCATCATCGCTACAAATTCTTTCGTGTGAAGAATTCCAGCTACCTGCGGTTCTGCCTCATCTGATACGACAGGTAGTCGTGTATGCCCGCAGGCAATAATAGTCTTTAATATTTCCTCCTTACTCATAGAATAGCGAATTGTTACTACTTTAGAGAAAGGAAGCATGCTCTCTGATGTCCTTTTAAATCGGAGCGTAAATAAATTTAAAATGTAGTCTCTATGAAATGGATACAATGATTTTAGAGACAACTCCGATACCCCTTCATTTGAAGAGGGATTTGGGCGAATGCCTACCAGAGAAAGAAATCTTGTTGTTGATTGTTCAAGTATGTGAACGATGGGCATGGCTATTTTCGTCATAAAGATTAGTAAGCGGCTGGAAGCCAGAGATACTTCTTCAGGATAACGGATTGCAATAGCTTTGGGGACCAGCTCACCGATAACAACAGTGAAGAAGGTAAATGGAATAACAAAGATGACAATCCCAAGAATTTCGACTAATGTGCCAGAAATATTTAAAAACTTCTGAAGAAACGGCAGGAAAGTTTCTTCAACCTCAGCGCCGCCCATTGCAGCTGAAGTGGCACCGATCAGGGTAATACCTATCTGAATTACAGCGAAAGTTCTTTCCGGCCGAGCTTTTAGGTTAATAAACGCTTTTGCCGAAGTGTTTCCTTTAGAAGCAATATCTCTTAAAAGCGAAACATTTGTTGAGGCAAATGCCATTTCAACACAGGAAAACACACCATTGAAAAGAAGCAAAACGATTACTATTATCCATTCCATAGAGTAATATTTATATTTAATTAATACGATTAATAAGAATTGAGCAACCTGGCGCGGCATAGCCACAACTAATCTGAAAAATTGGAAGTTGTGGATTTAAGATTATAAGATATAAGACTAAAAATTACTTACAACTTAAATTTTAATAATAACATAAAAAATTTTTAAATGCCATAGTGAAAACGATGAAACAACATGCACATTGGAGTTTTTTTCATAATAATACACCATATCAAGGATTTTGACCGCGTCGTGCAAATTATGATCGAAGTAGCCCAAAAAACATTAAATTATTTCAGAAATGTGCCGATATAAATATATAGAAATAGCTAAATAAGATGGAAAATGAATAAGAATATGCTATATAATAATTAACAGTAAGTTATCGTTTCCTTTCTGGGGGATTTTAAATATCAATGGAAAACATTTCTAAGATTTCTCTAAATACTACTAAAATTGCTCGTACAAACCATGTTGATAAAGATCAGGCACGTGTAGGGACAGAGAAAAACAATAGACCTGTTCATGTGGGATCCGACACTATAGATATTTCAAAAGAAACAAAAGACTTTATTCAGATGGTTGCTAATCTGAAGACTGCTGTAAATGAAATACCTGATGTTAGGATGGAAAAGATAGAAGAAGTGAAAACAAAATTAAAGGATGGTTTTTATGATAAACCGGAAGTAATGGATGAGGTGGCAGGCAAGATTATAGATGCCTTTGGTATCAAGGAGCAGGAACCGTAATTATACTATGCTTGATGATAAGGCAACAGAAAATAAAAGAATCCCAAAACGCTTTATAGGTATTAAGTTTGAGTGTTGTCAGGTCTACACACGAATATATCCGAATAAGCAAGAAACAGCATACGAGGGAAGATGTCCAAAGTGCCTAAGGAAAGTATCCATGAAAATACAGAAGGACGGTGTCAATTGTAGGTTTTTTTCAGCATCATAATTTATTCTTATATTTCGGTTTGGTTAGGCAGTTATGAAAGCCTTGAGAGCCTGTTGATTTGTATGGTGTTAAATACAGATTAACAGGCTTTTTTATTTTTATTAAGTTTTTGTATAATTTTTGGCTGGGGGTAATAACGCATTTGAAGATATATCAAAAATTAATAGTATTGTTGATTATTTTTTCAATGGCAATGGCGAGTGTTGCATATGGAAAGGACCGAAAGTTGGAAGTTATCATTTTTCCGTTTAAAAACTATTGGGACTTGAATTACCCTATCCAGGGAGCTGAAGATATAATACGGAGTGAGCTGTTTCGCTCTGGATATTTTATAGTGGCAGAACAAGAACGTACCTATAAATTTATGAGAGAAGCTGTGTTGAGCAACTTCATAAAGATTGAAAATGTAGATGTAGAAACCGCAGCGCCCAAAGCAGACATTGTTGATTTGTTTGCTCATGTTCAACTGAAGGTAGTTATGCAGGTTGCTGAAAAGATGAAGGCTGATTTTGCGATTAAAGGGACACTTACTCAATTTGGAGAAAAGTTTCGGGCAGATTTGGAAGTTATAAATGTAAAAGAGAAGAAGACAGAAACGGTATTGGTGGGTGAAAGTGAGTTAAAGGAGAAAATCCCCGAAATGTTAGAACAACTTTCACAACAGATTGTTAATGTATGTAAAAGTGCATGGATGAAAGAAGATATTAACAATATACAGAGCGGTTACCAACAGGGAAAATTGACTTATGAAAAGGCAATAGAAGGATTAAAAAAACTTTCTGCTGAAATGCCGGAAGTATTTGTAATCCATTGTATAACATTTTCCTATTATTTAGGACGCCCAGAAATGATAAACAATTTGATTGAAGAAGGAGAAAAGGTAATACATTTGTTCAATGCTAACCAGGAAGAGGATGTGAGATGCCTGTCCTCATTGGGCATCGACCCCTTTTATGAATTAGCAAATGCTTATATTCTCATGGAGAAATTGGATAATGCAATAGAAGTTTATAATCGGGCAATACTGGTATATCCCATGAACCATATAAAATACTATAAGCAATTAGGGTCGTTATATAAAATAGAAGGTAAAATTGATGCCTCTATTGATGCTCTCAAACAAGTATTGAAATTGGATCCACCAGATTATGAAACGAGGCTGAAACTTGCCTCTCTCTATGAGACAAAAGGGGAAATATCGGATGCCCTTGAACAATATCAGTATTGCCTAAAATATGCAAAAAATTCTGAAGAAAGCTCGAAGATAAAAGAAATCATCAAGTGCCTGCCGTTACAGGCGGAGGTCCATAATAAGTAATTGTAGTGGTATATTGTTTGCGATTATTTTACCACATATTGCAAGGCATGAGAGCTTTAGAGAAGCTTTTTAAATTATTGTTCCTTGTGTATCCATGGAAATTGCTCATTATTTTGTTCTATTACTGATGCCAGGTACTGTGATACCTGTAAGTTAACAGGGGGTTATGAAAAGATTTTAACTATGATAAAGTGTTGAATATTTCAACGGGCTATGTT
Source organism: Candidatus Jinrextremum sp. (assembly GCA_039794405.1). Taxonomy (GTDB): domain Bacteria; phylum Planctomycetota; class Brocadiia; order Brocadiales; family Brocadiaceae; genus JBDIVL01. The sequence continues at coordinate 37,523 of JBDIVL010000014.1, forward strand.
AGTCTTCTAGACAGTTTTAAAATTAAACATTTCTGGAGGTATTACGTTAATCACTTCTGTACAAAGTGGGGGGAAGTAAATGGCATCAAAAGGGATAATTCTTGTTGTAGATGATGAAGAGACGATTCGGCTTTCAATAAGAGAGTTTTTGGATGGGCAAGGGTATGAAGCCATTATAGCAGAAACTTGTGAGCGAGCATTGGAAAAAATACATGAGTATTTACCTGATTTAATACTCCTGGATTTGAGGTTGCCCAATATGGGTGGTATAGAACTTCTTGAGAAAGTTAAGGCAAAAGATCCCAATATATTGATGATTGTTATGACGGGGTACGGAAGTATTGATTCCGCAGTAGAGGCAATGAAGATGGGGGCATACGACTATTTAGAAAAACCTTTTAAGACAGAACATTTAAAATTAATTATTGAAAAGGCACTGAGTACACAAGCGTTAAGGCGTGAAGTGCTGGAACTGCGAGCGCAGCAGTGGACTTTTGCTGATGAACCGGAAGGTGTAATTATCGGGAGCAGTCAGCAGATGAAGGAGATTTATAACCTTATCAAACAAGTGGCCAAGAGTCCCTCAACGACGGTATTGATACAGGGGGAGAGTGGTACAGGAAAGGAACTTGTGGCAAGGGCTATTCACCGCTTAAGTTCACGTAAGAACGGGCGATTTGTAGATATAAATTGTGCTGCCCTCACGGAAAGTCTTCTCGAAGCAGAATTATTTGGATATGAAAAGGGCTCTTTTACCGGTGCGGTTGCAACAGGCAAGCCTGGTTTATTTGAAGTTGCCGATAAGGGGACTATCTTTTTGGATGAAATAGGTGAGATGGGGATTGCATTGCAGGCAAAACTCCTGCGGGTACTACAGGAAAGGCAGTTTAAGCGGGTTGGCGGAATTAATGATATTAAAATTGACGTGAGGGTTATTGCATCAACAAATCGGAACTTAGAAAAAGAAGTGGAATCCGGTAATTTTAGAAAAGACCTTTTTTTCAGACTGAAGGTACTTCCCATATACGTTCCGCCTTTAAGAGAAAGAAAGGACGACATTCTGGTTCTGGTAAAGCATTTTGTACACAAATACAATAACGAACTTAATAAAAATGTTCATCATATACCTTCAGATACAGAAGAGTTACTTTTGGAATATCACTGGCCCGGGAATATCCGCGAGTTAAAAAATGTAATTGAACGGGCGGTATTAATTGCAGGCGGTGATACACTATTGCCGGAACTGGTTGTTACTATTGATCCGGAAAAAAAAGCAGATGCAAGTGACGTTCATGTAAGCAATAACGGAGAAAGTGGAGAAGATCTAAACATTCGTTCACTCGCGAATATTGAAAAACAACATATTCAAAAGGTTCTCAACGAGACTTCCTGGCGGAGAACTGAAGCAGCCAAGATACTCGGTATTAATAGAACAACGTTATATAATAAAATAAGAGAATATGGCCTTACCCAATCAAGCTAGGTGAATTGAACAATAGTATTCAGTATTACGTTCAAGACAGTTGAAGCATGTAACATACGTTGCTTTTCTCCATAGTATGAGAGTGTTATGAAAAAAAGGATTTTGTTGGTAGACGACGAGGAAACATTACGGTGGACTTTGCATGAAGCCCTGGTAGAAGAGGGCTATGATGTAGAAAATACCAATGATAGCATTGAGGCCCTGGAGTTGGTTAAAAAGGCTCATTATGATTTAGTAATCAGTGATTTAAAGATGCCTATAATGGGTGGATTGCAATTGATTGCTGAAATAAAAAAGATCCATCCAGATATGAAGACTATCGTTATTACTGCTTATGGTTCGGTAGAAACGGTAATTGAAGCCATGCGTCTTGGAGTAGCAGATTTTATAACCAAGCCATTTAAAATTGAACAGATAAAACGTATCATTCATAAAATTTTGAATAACACTTTGGCAACAAACAATGATGCGGAAGACATAAAGAATAACGAAGGATTAAAGATAGAATATGATGATTTGTGCAGACAGGAAGACTCCTGTTTTATCACAAAGGATACGACAGGAATCTCAAACCATACATTTTGTGATTTTGTTGAAATAGGTAAAATAAGAGCAATCCTTTTTGGATGCGTTTCCGAAGAGATACCTATAAAAAATTTGGATGTTATGGTTAAGACGATCTTCCGTTACATATTGCATATAAGTAAATCCCCTGCTATTTTGCTCAAGGAAATTAACCAGCATCTCTGTAAGAATATTTTCAAACGGTTCCCCATTTCACTCGCTTGTATCGTTATAGATAAACAAGGACAATCGCTTCATTACTCAATCTATGGAAGAGAATTCGTGTGTTTATTGAATTTGCCGGATAAAGGAGTGAAAGTCTTAGAAGCACATCCTTTTCCTTTGAATATGTTCCCAGGATTAATGGTTATAGAGAGTACGGTACCATTTTTACCGGATAATAAATTGGTTTTGGTGTGTAACAGTTTATTATCAGAAGGCTTACGAGAAGGGACAATTACTCAGGATAGACTCAGAGAGGCAGTATTGCAGGTAAGCACCGCAAATTGTGAAAATATGGCAAAGGGGATTAAATTTCAAATAGAAGAAATTGATAAATTTATTGAAAAAAGAGGTTGTACAGTAATGGTCTTGAACCTTGAATATCGTGTATGTACATTACCATTGGAGGATGTGGTATCTATCGAAATGCCGATTAATAATTATGAGAAGGTGTTTGAATTATTTGATAAGAAACTATCAACCCTTGTTATTGATAATTTTCGGAGATATGAGATTATTACATCTATTAATGAGGCAATTTTGAATGCGGCATTGTTTGCATATAAACAGAATGAAAAGGGAGAAATTCTGTTAAAATTTTTTAAATTAGGCGATGAGGTTATTATTGAGGTTCGCGATTATGGTTCCGGTTTTGATATGAAAGCTTATGCGGAACCCGACTTGACGTTATATGATGATTTAACAAAAAAAAGCGGTAGGGGGATATTTATTATGAGACAATTAATGGATAGGGTAATTATACAATCTTTTAAGGATGTAGGAACCACGGTTCATATGGCAAAGCGAGTATCTTGTGATGAAAATTCAGAAATATGAGAGAGAAAAGGCAGCAATATTACTCCTTAAAGGGAATCTGATTTACGAAGGAATGGATGAACTTGAAATACTCTTTAAGACATTAATAGATGATGCTCAATACGTTATACTTAATCTTACACATACGAAGTTCCTTTCGGGAAAGGGATTGGGTATATTGGCATTTTATGCAAAAATTTTTAGAGAGAAACATGGAGGTTTGAAACTTACTCATGTGAATGAGAATATTAAAAAGTTATTTCATATTACCGGTTTCATGAAGATTGTTGAAATATTTGAGGATGATAATGCCGCACTCGCAAGCTTAGGGCCTCAACTTGGGAAATTAGAAAAAATGCTTTTGTGGTCGAAAGAAAGTTTTACTTAGAATTTGTAACTGCTTAGGTTCTGAATTGGAAAGAAACAAAGATCGAAAGGCTTGCAGAAAGGAAAACAACCAGCCGCCAACCTGATAACCTGAGTAGTTACGAGAACTTTTTGTAAGGTACATGCAAATATGCCTAATTTAGGAAAACAGGATCAGTCACAATTAACAGAAACAACTGAACAAATCTCTGAAATATCGAATGAAACAAGCAGCAAACCGGAGCAGAGAAGACTCTTAATACCCAAGATGAATATTTCTAAAATTATATTATTGTTTCGGCAATATGGGATTTCAGTTGCCATAAACCTTGTAATCCTGGGTGCAGTTTGTTTTTTATTCTTCGTTCAGAAGGATTGGATCAAAGGGGGGAATAAAGTTATTGGACGGATAGTTGAAGAAAAGGTAAAGGAAACCCTAAAGAACATAAATTTAGATAGTGGCGTAGCCGAAACTCCAGGTCAGAATGGAATGAAAACCGGGGAAGGTGGTCTTTCGAAACAAAACGGTGAAATGAAAAAGATCGGTTTAGAGGTTAAGGTAAATATTGAAGAGCCAGATAATTCCAAATACATAATTGAGGCAAATAGGGTATATGAACAGGGGGATTTTGAAAAGGCCGCAGCCCTCTACGAAAAAGGATTAGATAAATCAATGCCTTTTTTAAATGAGGACTTTGTTGTGTATCGCTTAGGGGATTGTTATCTGAGGTCCGGAAAATTTGAGGAAGCACTAAAAGTATTTCAAACTTTAAATAATGACTATATTAACACTCCCTATCAATTTAAAAGCCGATTAAAAATGGGAGAATGCTATGCGGGGATGGGTGAATTCAAAAAAGCGAGAAAAACGCTATACACAATCGTTGCACAGGAAGGAAAATGCTACTCAGAGGATGACAAGTCAGCGGTTGTAGATTCCTATTTTAAGATAGCAGATTATTACATGGAAGAGGCCAAAAAACTTCATGCAGCGGTTCCTGTAGGAACCAGTAGTTCGGCTCAAGGTTTGGATTTAAAGCATGTCCCTTGAATGGAGGTTCGTTTCGTAGAGAAATGAAGAGAAAGATATCTATCAAAATGTGGTTAATTGCTTGTTCTTTTGCAGGCATGATCGTGAACTCACCGGTATATGGTGAACAAAATGCAAGCGATCCATATGATATACATGAAAAACTAAACCAGGAAAAACATAATTTGGAGAAGCTTCTGACGCAGTTGCAAATACTTGAAACGCAACCGGAAACAGGGACTCAAACGGGCAGGCAAGACAATAGCAGATTGGTGAATGAATCACCGATTATTATTAAACCAAATGAGAATATTGTACTGACAAAAGAAGTGGGCGAATATGGTGTGCCTGTATACTCGATTGAAGCAACGCAGGTAACGGTAACAGATGCATTACAGGCGTTATCTGCAAGTTTTGGCAAAAGTATCATTGTAGATGATGATATTGATTCTGCATATTTATCTTCTTATACAAACATTTCAATTCAAAAAAGTCCTTTACAGGATATATTAGAAGTAATCCTTGGTACGCGTGGTCTGGAATTTACTCAAGACGAAGATTCAATATTTATAACGTCTTTAGCGAAACTCGATGTGGATACGGCCTCCGAGTATTATAGAGGCAAGAGTGTCCAATTTTATCAAAAGGCACAGATAAAATACCCCAATGATAGGCGAGTCTTAAAAGCATATTTTGAACTGGGGAATTATTATTATGACCTCGGTTTTAATTTTCTCGCATTGCAAGAATATAAGATGGTAGTTGAAAAATATAGGGGATCTCCGTTAGCAAAAGAATCATTGTTCAAGATAGGTTGCTGCTATAGCAATCTCAATGACCAGGAAAGTGCAAGACGAACGTATTTTCGATTTATCTATGGATATCCAAATGACCCTCTCGTTGATGATGCTCTTCTATCAATAGGGGACTCTTTAATGAATCAAGGTTTCTTCCGTAGAGCAATAGATATTTATGAAAGGGTTATTCGTGAATTTCCTCATGAGGAGACGGCTGCAAAGGCGCAATTTAATATAGCAAAGACCCATATGAAAATGGGGAATTACAGGAGTGCATTGCAAGTGCTTCTCCATGCAAGAGAAAAATATTATTCAGATCAAATGAGATCTGAGATTGAATATCAAATTGGCAGTTGCTTGTATTTACTCAATGAATATCAGGATGCTGGGAATGTGTTAGGATATCTTTTAACCACTGAACCGGAGGGAAAGTTTGTTGAGGATGCCCTTTTTTTGCTGGGTGACTGTTTCTACAGAGAAAATAATTATTTAGCTGCATTTCAAATTTTTCAGAAAGCAATCGAAAGTTATCCTCAGAATAATAAAGTTCCGTATGGGGTCTATTGCATGGGAAAAAGTTTGAATGCTATGAATATGCCGGAATCTGCAATAAAGACATTTCGCGAAGGGATACAGGCATATCCTAAAAATGATTATGTTCGAGAAATGGCACTGGAGATAGGGAAGTGTTACTTTGACAAAGGGGATTACCGGCTAGCATGTAATGCTTTTGAAAGTTTTATAACACAGTATCCGGACGATGAATTGGTACATGAAAGTATGGTTAGGATGGCTGATGCACTTTTTTGTGATAAAAAGCATAAAGAAGCGGTCAATAACTATTTGAAGTTACTAAAAAACAACAACGAAGAAAAAGTAAGACGATATGCATTCACTCGGATTGGTGATTGTTACAAATCCATTGGACAACTAGGAGATGCAGCAAAGGCATATCAGACGGGTTTAGGTATAGATATAAACGCCACTCCGGAAGTATTACATGAAGATGGTTCTTCCGGTGCATTAACTAGGTAGAAACTATTAACCCGACCAGGGAAACAGAAATGAAAATCCCTCCCAAAAGACCATTCAAACAAAATATTCTTTTTAAAAATCATCTTAAGAAATTTCTGTTTTGCTTTTGTTTTAATTTTCAACCGATAATTTTAAAGACGTCGATATTTTATTATTCAAACACATCTAAAACAGATACTTTTTGCTGAGTTACATGGTACTTCTTGAACATAAACAATCCTTTTAACCAACCTTTACATAATCAGTTAAGATTGAAGCTTCCTTTATTACTCGTACACAAGGATAAGTCTTTGTGCTACGGTATAGTGTTTGCTTCAATTCCTTTCACAAACAATTTACCTTTTATTCAAAGTTAAAAACTTTCTTTGGGATTTGTTTCTGCACATGAGTTAAGTTTTAAAAGTAACCTGGGTTTATAAGCAATCGGCTATCAGCGGTAAGACGCAGGAGCGTATTGCACACGCTCCTACCTGCCTAATTACTGATTGCTAACAGCTCACGACCATATTTATTTGTGAAACCTGTAATTACAAAATTATTTATCATTCTGTGGTTTTGCCTTGTCAGAGGTATAGAAAAGAAGGTTATGGTGGATTTATGATAATGAAAAAAGGTCTCGTATTTATTGGTATCATTTTAGGAAGTATGTCTTGTCTTTTTGGTGGTGGAGAAAATATTCCCTCAAGTGGATTAGGAGACCCGTCTACGGTATCAAAAAAAGTACATCCAAAAGCAAAGCTAAGTAGTGATATTGAAAGGCCATTATTGAGACCTGTGATATTGAAAAAAGAAGGTACCATGGTAAAGGAACAGAAAACAGTTGAAACTAATCCTAAAAAGGAGCAAGGTTTTGAAAATGTTCTACTGCTTCTTAAGGCCGAAAGAGAAAAACTTCAAGAGTTAGAGAGAGAGTATAAAAAATTAGAAAAAAAGATGGTAGAAGGGGATAATGTTAAAAGATATGAAGTAGATGTAAGTGATACAAGTAAAATGGTGTTGACCCCGGAAGGTAGAGATAAAATTGGTGAGAGAACCGAAATCGCCGGTACATCATCCGCAATATTAGATGGAAATACTATAAAGAGTATCAGTTCATCTCCTCTCTTCAATGCATCGGAAGTTGTTAAAAAATCTAAGAATGGTTTTGACAATGATCTGAATCAGCGATTGGTGAAGGTTGTAAAGAATGTGAGTTTGATTGATCTTGCAGAATGTTTTTATAAGTTAGGTGAGTATAATAATGCATTGCAGACGTATAAATTGCTTACTCCCAACGATATATCTTTAGACCAATATACCTGGTCTCAATACCAGATTGCAAATTGTTATAGGAATATGAAGAAGTTCGATATTGCGTTTGGTGAATATCAGCGCTTTATCGACCAGTTTCCCGGCAGTGATTTGATAGACCAGGCAAAATGGTATATGGAGGATGTTAATTGGTGGAAGTCATGGTATGCAAAGAACACATTAATCGATAATCAGTTGATTGCATTAACAAATGGCCATGAATCCAATTAGGTAAAGGAAAGAGAATAAATAATGGAAAGTACAGCTAATAGTGAATCTATAAAAAATTGTGGGACAGAACTTGCTGCGGCCTTTCACCTGTTTAATCAATATACGCTGCGACTCGAAGAGAGTTATAATCAGCTACAAAATAGGGTTAAGGAAATTGATAAAGAAATGGCACATACAAATGCACGCTTGAAGGATAAAGTGCAGGAACTGGATAATCTTACAAAATATTTAAATAGCCTTCTGAGCAGCATTCATAGTGGTGTCATTGCTGTAAACTTAAGAGGCGAGGTATCTACCTTCAACAAGGCAGCGGAGAAAATACTAAGGTTACCGGTGTCCAATATGATAGGGAAGAGGATAGACACTATTTTTAAAAATAGTGATGATGGCACCCATTTGCTGTTGTTAGCACTGGAAAGAGGACGAAATTATATAGATGTAGAACAAAAAATAGAAACGAATCAGGGGTTGGTAAAATGGATTGAGAGTAGTGTGTCTTTGATCAAGGATTCAAATGAGAATACGATAGGTGCTGTAGAAGTATTTAGAGATTTATCGGAAATCAGGGAATTAGAGATGCGTCTAAGAAACGCAGATAAACTGGCTGCTATTGGTGCAATGGCTGCATGTATTGCCCATGAAATTCGAAATCCCTTAAATGGGATAGAGGGGTTTTCTGCGTTACTTGCGCGAGATTTAGAAGATTCAGACCCAAAAAAGAAATTGGTAAAAAATATAATACAGGGTACAAAAAACCTGAATAAAACAGTGACAGAGCTGCTTATATTTGCACGACCAATCAAACTGAAGTTAGCAGATTATCGTGTTTCTGAAATATTAGACAAGACACTTTTCTTCGTAATGGAGGATCTAAAGCAGAAGGGGATTGATAATATCCATATTCATAAGGAATATACTATGGATATGGATATTGTAAAATGTGATTCTGAAAAATTACAACAAGCCTTTCTCAATCTCTGCTTGAATGCTGTGCAGTCTATGATATGTGGGGGAGATCTGACGGTTTTTACGTGCACGGTGGAGGACGACATTGGCAGAGGTATTCAGATCGGGATAAAAGATACAGGTATGGGTATTAAAAAAGAAGTTATTCATAAAATATTTGATCCCTTTTTTACGACAAAACAGGAAGGTACTGGTTTAGGACTGGCAATCGTAAACAGAATCATTGAAGCGCATAGCGGCAAAATTTTCATTGAAAGTGTGGAAGGTAAGGGTACCACTTTTTCTATCAATTTGCCGGGAAATTATCGTTATGATAAAGATATTTTCAGCGATGAGTATTCGAAAAACCATGAGACCTTAATGCCACAATTTTTTGCAAGCTGGTGATATCCTCGTATAGTTTTTGACCGGTGTTGAGTACGGTGTTATCCGTGGTTCATTTAAAAGATTTATTATTTTGCAGGGGAATACTATGAGTATAGAAAGAGTGATGGTGGTAGATGATGATACGTTGGGGCGTGAGTATCTTTGTGAAGCATTAATAAGATGTGGATACGAAGTAACACCTATGAGTGATGGGCAGCAGGCAATAACGAAGTTATCTAAAGAAGGATATGATTTAATTTTTCTCGATATGAAAATGCCGGGAATGTGTGGTATGGAGGTTCTTGAGAAGGTAAAAAACATTTCTCCGGAAACTGTCGTGATTCTTATGACAGCTTATGGGACTATTGAAACTGCCGTAGAAGCTATGAAAAAAGGGGCATATGACTATATTATAAAACCCTTTTCACCGGATCAGATAGAACATGTAATTTCCCGGGTTAATGAACGGCAAAAGCTAATTATGGAGAATAAGTACTGGAGGACTAACTCTCATGTGGATGAAAAGTTGAATCCTATTTTTAGTAAAAATTCTAAGATGGCGCAAATATATGAGCAAATTAAAAAGGTTGCGCAGAGTAAAGCAAGTGTCCTTATCCAGGGAGAGAGTGGTACCGGAAAGGAACTCATTGCACGCGCCATACATACTCATAGTCCTCGATGTGAGAAGCCCTTCATTCGTGTTAACTGTGCCGCGTTAGCTGAAACACTTTTGGAGAGTGAATTATTCGGGCATGAACGAGGAGCTTATACGGGTGCCGTTTCAAAACATGTAGGGCGTTTTGAGCTAGCGAATGAAGGTACTTTGCTCCTTGATGAAATCAGTGAGATATCTCCTAATATACAGGCTAAATTACTCAGGGTTCTCGAGGAAGAAGAATTTGAACGCGTAGGCGGGGAAAAGACCATAAGGATTGACGTAAGAATTGTGGCAACAACAAACAGAAATCTGATGGATGAAATTCGGGAAGGTACTTTTCGTGAGGATTTGTTTTACCGCCTAAATGTTGTGCCGATTTGTTTGCCCTCTCTAAGGGAAAGGCGAGAGGATATACCGCTACTTGTGAATTATTACCTTAAAAAATACAGTCTTGAAAATACTGCTATGGTTAAGTCTATAGACAAGGATGCTGTGGAGTATTTATGTCAATACAATTGGCCGGGAAATGTAAGAGAACTAAAAAATGTAATGCAAAGAGCAATAGTTATGGGATCATCTGAGATTCTACAATTAGAACAAATCTCCTCTCTGATTATGTACCAGAATACGATACAACCTGAAAAGGCATTAGCTGCTGGAAAAGCCCTTGAGGATGTGGAAAAAGATTTAATTTATAATACCCTCGAAATGACGGGTGGAAATAAAACACGTGCTGCAGAGTTGTTAAAAATTACAACAAGAACGTTGCGAAATAAACTTAACAGATACAATGCAGAATATAAACCATCTTTTGAAAGAGAAACTATTTCCTACGCAGAGTGAATTTTTTACCTATTGGCCTGGAATAGTTTATATTGAATAAATGAATAAGATGTTACATATACAATAGTTATGTAAAATAGTTTAATTTTGTGGTATTTGTTTTGCTATATAGATTTAAGGAGATATTTTATGGTTACCGGTATTGATAAGAATATAAATTTATTAGAAAAAATGTTAGATATTTCTGCAATGAAGCACAAGGTTATTGCGAACAACATTGCTAATATTAATACTCCCGGTTATAAGAAAATGGATGTAAATTTTGCCGAACAGCTTGAAAAAGTCCTTAAAGATACCTCGGTAAATAAGTTTGATAATCTCCAGCCCAAGATCGTTATTTCAAAAGAGGAAACAAGTAAAACTGCAAGGAATGACGGTAATAATGTAGACATGGATAAGGAAGTTTCGTCCCTTGTAAAAAATACACTGTCATACAACATTTATACACAACTCATGGCTAAAAAAGTAGAGATGGTGAAGTTTGCAATAGAAAATTCCAAGGCATAAAAAGGAGTAATTCCATGGGAATGGACGGTATGTTTTCAGTATTTGATATCAGCGGTTCTGGACTTTCTGCTGAACGCGTACGCATGAATGTAATTGCCAATAATATTGCCAATGCAAGTGCTACGGAGACTCCAGAAGGAGGACCGTATCGTAAAGAGCAGGTTGAATTTGCATCTGTGCTTAACAGAGCAGTAAATTCCAGTGATATTAAGGGAGTAGAAAGATTGGGAGGTGTTAAAGTCCAGAGAATTATTAAAAGCACAGAACCATTTAGCAAGGTATTTATCCCCGGACATCCCAAGGCAGATAAAAATGGCTTTGTAGAGATGCCTAATGTAAGTGTAATGATGGAGATGGTAGACCTTATTACGGCGACAAGGGCGTACGAAGCAAACCTGGCTGTGATAAACTCATCAAAAGATATGAGTAACCGGGCTTTATCAATTATTGGAAAGTAGGAGATTAATCTATGTCTATTTCACCTATAAACAAAGAGAATATTGCACCAAATAAAGAATTCATTAGCTCTATCGAAGAGCAAGAACAGGGTTCCTCATTTAAAAACACATTAAGTGGTTTTATCAATGAAATAAACGACCTTCAAACAAAGGCTAATGAAAGTATTGAAAATTTTGCAACGGGAAAGGTTGAAAATGTTCATGAGGTTATGATTGCTATGACAAAGGCAGAAGTTAGTTTTAAATTCATGATGGAGGCACGTAACAAACTCGTAGAAACATATAAAGAGGTTATGCGTATGCAGATGTAATAGGAAAATTTACTACCATATCAAGCAGCAGAAACACTTCTGACAAGCCTTCCACTTTGACCACCTTTTCGATTGATTTCGTTATACCCTGATCCTGGATGTTAAAATAATAGACATAAGGTAACGTGTTATATTGGAATTATAAACTATACGTTTATTAACTTGAAATCTTATAAAAGTTGTTATATAGTGTGGACTTTGTAATCTTCTTATTAACAATAAGTTAAGATAATTTTTAACCGAACAACGCCATATATTTTTTTGGTACTAAAATTGCTCCCATCCTTTATAAAACTTCATAAAATACTATCAATCTTTTAAAATGGAGATCAGATAACGATGAATTTCGATGTAAAGAAAATGATGGGACAATTTGGGAACATTTGGAGTGGAATCAGCTTTTCGCATAAGTTTATTATGATTATGATGACTCTGGGATTTATCGGAGGGATCATTGGAGTAACCCAGTGGGCAAGAAAGCCAGATTATGGATTATTGTATGGAGAACTTAGTCCAAAAGAGAGCGGAGACATTATAGATCTCTTAAAAGAAGAAAATGTGCCTTATCAGGTTCGGGGATCTGCGATTTTGATTCCAAACGAAAAGGTATATGAGTTAAGACTTAAACTTGCAAGTAAAGGATTACCACGAGAAGAGTCAGGATATGAGTTGCTTGATAAGGTAAGTTTTGGTACTTCAGATTTTGTACAAAAAATAAATTATCGCCGGGCAATTCAGGGAGAATTAGCAAAAACTATTAGACATTTAGATTATGTGGAATGGGCACAGGTGCACCTTGCGATACCAGAGGCCTCTTTGTTTGTAGAAAAAGAAAAACCACCCACGGCTTCTGTTATTTTAAAATTGAAGGGGAGGGGGAATAGTACTTTAAAATCCGAGCAGGTTGCAAGTATTACTCATCTTGTAAGTTCGAGTGTTGAAGGGCTTAAACCGGAGAATGTTACTATTACCGATACTCGCGGGAATTTATTATCTAAAAAAGAGTCTCTCTCGTCAATGATAGGTACAAGTAATGATCAATTAGAAGTAAAGAAAAAGATTGAGGATTATTATGTCGCAAAGGCCCAGGGTTTATTAGAAAAGATTGTTGGGATGGGTAAATCGGTTGTGCGGATAAGCGCTGATTTGGATTTTAAACATATAGATGAAAAGTCAATCGAATTCGATCCTGAGCGGAGAGTTCCTAAGGTTCAGACTGTGACGACAAGGGCAACTGGTGGGGCGCCTTTCTCCGGAGGTATACCCGGAATGCAGGCAAATCTTAATATGTCTCAATCCGGGATTGTTCAATCTGTAGGGTCTTCAGAAGAAGAAGAAACAGCGCAAACACAGTATGAGTTGAGTAAAACAGAACGTATTATTGCTGACCATGGTGCAACGTTAAAGAAATTATCTGTAGCGGTACTTTTAGACGGTACTTATGAAGAGACTAAATCTGCTGACGGCACTATACAGAAGATTTACGTTCCGAGGAATAAGGATGATTTGGACCGGATTGCAGCTCTTGTAAGACAGGCAATTGGGATTGATACCAGCAGCCGTAATGATAGTTTTGAGATACAAAACGTACAATTTTACGAACCTTCATATGAGGAAGAGGAGGCATCGATAAAAAAAGAACAGCAAAAAGAATTTCTATTAAAAATGGCTAAGAATGGGTCACTTGCCGTTACTGTATTGGCTTTCCTGTTGTTCGTAATGCGAAGTATAAAAAAGTTGAAAAAGGTGGAAGAGGTGAAAACACCAAGTGATTATGCACAAACACCTCCTGCCAATGGTGTGCATATCAATGATGTGCTTAAGACAGAAAATGTGTTTGACGAGGAGAAAGCCGAAGAGGTTAAACGCAAGGCGTTACGCAAACAGCTTGTTGATAATATCAGGAAAGATCCTGCGGCAACTGCAAATTCATTAAAAAAGTGGATTGTTGCAGATTTTAAGAAAACCTGAAAATGGTGATTAAATGAGTCCGACGGAGTTATCTGGAGTACAAAAAGTTGCGGTTATTTTATCCACCCTTGATGCTGAAACTGCAGCAAGTGTGATTAAGGAATTTAACGATGAACAAATTGCAGCTATCACTGCTGAGATGACGCAATTTGATCGTATTGACAAAGACATCGTTGAAAATGTGCTGCATGATCTGTCAAGAGAGTTAAAATCAGAAGAAGGAATTATAAAATACGATAGTGGTTCGTTTAAAAAGCTTCTTGAGAAAGCCATAGGTACACGAAAAAGTGAAGAGATATTGGTTAGCATCGAGGAAGGAACGATCTTTCCGTCACCTTTTTTTGCGCTTAAGGAGGCGAGTGATGAGGATTTGATGCGCATACTCATTGGTGAACACCCTCAAACGATAGCACTCGTGTTGTCGTATATTGATTCACAACGTTCCGCAAAAGTTCTATCTCAATTTCCAACAGAATTACAGGCAGATATCATCATGAGAATATCTACGATAGAGCCACCACCATTAAAACTATTAATGCAGGTAAATGAGGTTGTTTCATCGAAGGTAAAAAATAATGATAAACGTCAAAAGACGCCTACGAAGAAAAAGTATAAACTCGCTTCTGAAATTATCAGTGGTATGGAAGGATCTGCTGATAAGAGTGTGGTCGATATGATAAGCCACAAGAATCCGGAGCTGGCAGACGAAATTAAAAAGCTGTTGTTTACTTTTGAGGATGTTATTTATGTTCAGGATGAGGCGCTAAGAAAGATTCTCACAGAGATAGACATTGGTGTAATCGCTCTGGCACTAAAAACTGCCAATGAAGAGATTGCGAACAAATTTTTCAGTAATATGTCTAAACGTGTTGGTGATTCTGTGAGAGAAGAGAGAGATCTGTTAGGTCCAAGGCTTTTATCTGAGGTTGAAGCGGCACAACTACAGATCGTGGATGCTGTAAAACGGCTTGAAGCAAAAGGAGAATCTGTTGTAAAAAAGAAAGGCACGAAGGGGAACGTTGATAAATTTGTATGAGAAAAAATAAGAGAGTATACATATCGCCAGAGGTTAATGGTACTTATGTTTTACAATCGATAAGTTCTCTCGGTATTTCTAGCCAGAGTGATTTGGATGATTGTGAGATAGAACAAAAAGAAAAGGAAAAGGAGAGGGAGAAGGAAAAGGAAGAAAGGATAAAAGAACTTGAACTTGCGAGAGAAGAGGCATATAAAAAGGGTTATTCAGATGCCGAGCAGAATTTTAAGCAAGAAATGGAAAAATTAAAAAATAAATATGCATCGCTGGTGAATTCATTTCGGGAAGCAGTAACGCAATTCGCAGATGAAAGAGAAAAAATCTGGCGGGAGAGCGAACCCGAAATTATCAGGCTTATTATGGCAGTTTCTAAAAAGATAATCGGGTATGAAATGGATAATAATGGTGTAAAGATTATAAAACACATAGTAAAAGAAGCTCTTTCTTATACAAACGAAAAAAAGATTGTTGCCGTACGCCTCTCTGCTGAAGATATAAGAAAAATAAATACGTTAGAGGGAATAAATATTGTTGATCAGAGTATAAAGATCCTGGAAGATAAGACAGTTGCGCCCGGTGGTTGCATAATAGAAACAGATTTTGGGAATATAGATAGCCAGATAGAAACACGCTGGGAAGAAGTTCAAAAAGCTTTATTAGGGAACGAGGATGGAGCAGCGGTGTATTAATTTTGAAAAATACCAAAGAAGATTATCCGGTGTAAGTCCAATTAAATACACCGGCCGGGTAGCCCATGTTGCAGGTCTTGTCATCGAATCCAACGGTCCGTCTGTTCCGATAGGAGATCTGTGTTATATTCATTTAGGTAACGGGTATGCACCAGTACCTGCAGAGGTAGTGGGTTTTAAAGGGAAAAAAATACTCATGATGCCTATAGGTGAACTGGGTAGAATCGGTCCTGGAAGTAAGGTGGTTGCTTCGGGTTTTCCATTGATGATAAAGGTTGGTATGGGGCTTATGGGCAGGGTTATTGGAGGACTCGGTGAGCCAATAGATGGGAAAGGCCCGATAGATACGGAAGAATATCGATCGATTTATAATTCTCCGCCCGATCCTTTGTTGAGAAGTAGAATAAAAGAACCAATAAGAACAGGGATACGGGCGATGGATGGATTATTTACCTGCGGTAAAGGACAGCGGTTAGGTATATTTGCAGGTAGCGGTGTAGGAAAAAGTACCTTAATGGGAATGATCGCAAGGAATTCCGAGGCGGAAGTAAATGTGATTGCCCTGATTGGCGAGCGAGGGAGGGAAGTTCGAGAATTTATTGAAAAAGGGTTGAATACAGAAGGATTAAAAAAATCTGTGGTAATTTCTGTTACTTCAGACAAACCCGCCTTGCTGAGGGTAAAAGGAGCATATATTGCTTCGACAATTGCAGAGTATTTTAGAGATCGAGGCATGCAGGTAATGTTAATGATGGACTCTGTTACACGCTTTGCTAATGCCCAGAGAGAAATTGGTTTAGCGGTGGGAGAGCCTCCTACATCCAGAGGGTATACGCCGTCCGTATTTGCTTTATTACCAAAGCTTTTAGAAAGATCCGGAACGGGCTCTGTAGGAAGTATTACAGGTTTGTATACAGTGCTAGTTGACGGCGATGATATGAATGAACCTATTGCTGATGCAGTCAGGGGTATTCTTGACGGGCATATTGTATTATCAAGGACACTTGCAAATCAAAATCATTTTCCCGCAATTGACATTTTGGAAAGCATTAGCAGAAGTATGGATGATATTATTACCTTAGAGCATAGGAAAGCAGCGCACAAGCTGAAGACGGTGTATGCTACATATAAAGAGTCTGAAGACATGATTAACATAGGGGCTTATACAAAAGGAAGTAATTCTAAAATTGATTATTCTATATCAATGATTGATCGGATAAAGGACTATCTTAAGCAAGATGTAACCGAAGATAGCAACTTTGATGATACGGTTATAAGATTAATAAATTTATTTGCAAAAAAATGAATTATCGTGAAGGTTGTATCAGTAAATTTTGAAAAAAGTATTTCGATAATATATGGGATTTCATTTTAAATTTCAAAAGTTGCTGGATATAGAAAAATTTCGTGAAGACGAACTCATTAAGGATTTAAAAATTTTGCAAAAACAGTTACTCGATGAAGAAAAGCTGCTGACATTTTTACAATCTTTATTATCAATACAACAGTCTGAAATGGAAAAAAAACTGTCCAATCAAGCAGAAGCAATGGTATTTATTCTCTATGAATCATATTTTTCAAAATTAAATAGGGATATAGCTATACAGAATGGTAAAGTAAAAGAAATTTTTCAAAAAGTAGGGCAGGTGCGGGAAAAACTTCTGAACGTTTTTAAGAGGAGAAAAGTGCTTGAGAAGTTACGTGAACGTCACGAGAGAGAATATAAAGAGCACTTATTGAGAGTGGAAAATAAACGCCTTGATGAAATTGCGACATCCAGATTCTATTATAAACGTAAGAATAGAACTATATAGTTATTGAATAGGTAGATAGTTATGAAATTTCCGATAAATAAAAAGATGATAATGCTGCCTGGAATAGGGATTGTGGTTTTTGGAGTTTCTGTAATAGGTATGCTTTTTATGAAAAAATCCAATACCCCTTCAACGGACCAAATGATACAAACGGCACCACAAGATGATGAAGAGAATAACGGTACGGAAGTAAATTCTGCTGGTACTGCTTCGGTAAAATTTGAGGAAACAAATGAAGAGAAAAAAAAGAAGATAGCAACGAAGCTGCCTTATGTATATAAACAACAGGCAACGGCGATATTTAAACCACTTTCTTCAAATGAAATAGCCAATATGCTTAAAGAAATAGAGAGAGAGAAACGTGAGTATGAGAAAAGAAAGAGCCAACTTGATTTTAAGGAGAAGGTTGTAGAATCATTGCGTGTAGATTTGGAGTCGGAAAGGAAGGAACTTGATGCCCTCAAACAGGAGTTAAATAAGATTCTTGATTCTGTTACTGCACAGAACATAGAACTGAAAAAAGAAACGATACAACTCAATGAGACTGAATCCAAAAATATCAAAAAATTGGCAGCTGTTTATGTAGATATGAAACCTGAAAAAGCTGCTATGATTATAAAAGAAATGGATGATGAAACGGCTGTTAAATTATTAACTATGATGGATGGTAAAAGTTCTGCCAAGATTTTGGAAATGTTCGAACCTACTATTGCAGTTAAATTAAGTGAAAAGTTAAAATTATTAAAAGGTGATTATAAAAACAACAAATGATATCCTGGTGCAGTGGAGCCGCAGGCAAACAAAAAGTTATAAATTGTAGCTTTCAGCATATAGCCGACTGCTATGAGCATTTAACTTTCAACTTTCAGCGTATTCTAAAAATTACAAAAAGGTTTTAATAGGGTAATATTATTATGGTAAGGGGTATAAAAATATATGGCAGAAAAGTCGGAAAGCGAAAAAATAGTTAGTGCCGGGGAACAAAAAAGCTCAGAACAGCTAACCGGTAAGGGAAAAGGGAACAAGGCGATTATCATGATGGGAATCGTAGTCTTGATCTCGGTAGGCTGTGCCTTTATATTTGTTTCAAAAGTGTATCCATCCTTAATAGGTCGTACGCCTGATGGAGTGGGACAGGAAAATAATCAAGTGGAAGAAACACAAGTGTCGCAGACAGTACAGGCGATTGAAGCAGATATAAAGCCTGTATCAAAGAAAAAGGGAGAAGAAAGCAGCGAACCTGTTGAAGAAGTAAACTTGATTGTAGCAATAGATACCATTATTGTAAATTTGAGTGCCTCTAATGGCAGGAGGTACTTGAAAGTAAAAATAAACCTGGAAGCAAAAGATGGAGATGTGAAAAAAAAGATCGAAAGCAAACCCGTACAGATAAAAGATCGGTTAATTTCTATCCTTTCCTCAAAAACCTTGGAGGAGATTGACGGATTAGAAGGACAGGAGAACCTTCGGAATGAGATAAAAAATGCTTTAGATGTTATACTAAAGACAGAAGGTGGTGTATTACAAGTGTATTTTACGGAATTTGTTATCCAATAGGGAATTATAGGCTGGTGATATGGCGAACTCAATCCTAAGCAACGAAGAAGTAGAGGCATTACTTTCGGCAATAGAGACCGGGCAAGTATTGGTAGGCCAGAAGATTGAGCCCAAAAAAGAGAAAAAAATTCAACATTATGATTTCAGACGCCCTGATAGATTTCCCAGAGAACAGAAACGCCGGTTACAAAAAATTAGTGAGGAGATGGCTAAAGCGATAGGAATATCGCTATCCCGATTTTTGCGGACGTCAGTTGTTGTAGAGCTTATTGCTATTGAGGAATTTAGTTACGAAGTGTTTATGAATTCATTTACTGATATCGTTTGTGCAAATGTAATAAATTTGAAACCCCTCAATGGACTTGGTTGCTTAACGATAGATGTTGGTTTTTGTCTTTCTATTGTAGACCGGGGATTAGGAGGACCCGGGAAAGTACCGCAGAAGATAAGACCCTTAACACTCATTGAGGAATCTGTGGTAGGTGTGGTATTGTCAAGCATTTTAGAAGACATAAGGCTTTGTTGGATGAAACTGGCACAATTGGAATGGACACTAGAGAAAATGGATATGGATTTAAAGTCTTTACAAGTAGCACCGACAACAGAGACTATGATATCCATCAATTTTGCAGCAAGCGGAGATCTGGGTAATGGGACAATTATTCTCTGTGTTCCTGTTGCTAGTTTGGAAATGATCATGGTGAAATCAAAGCTGGAGAAAATTGAGAGAAAAGAAGAAATTGCTATCATGAAAGATGTCCTTAAGGAAGTAGAATTAACTGTATCAGTGGTTCTCGGTACATCATATTTGTCACTTCATGAGATGCTTAATCTTAAGGTTGGAGATGTTGTAAGGTTAGATAATAAGATTACTGAAGATATATGTGTGGAAATTGGGGGAAAAACAAAATATTACGGTAAGCCAGGCGTCAATGGTAAAAAGGCAGCATTACAGGTGTCATCTGTGGCTAACTGATTTTATTATAGAGTAAGAGAGGTAAAATGTTATGGAACAAGAAAAAGGGGTTGAACACATGGACTCACAATCGTCAATACAATCAGTACAATTCAGCCAACTCAATCCTCTTCATACAGAAGGTGCTGGGACTGAAGAAAAGCGTAACTTGGATTTAATATTGGATATTTCAGTACCAGTTTCTGTTGAGCTGGGACATGCAAATATGCTTATAAAAGATGTTTTGGCTTTGACACAGGGCTCTATTGTGGAATTAGATAAAGTAGCAGGGGCACCTGTTGATCTCCTTGTTCGCGGAAAGCTCTTGGCGCAGGGGGAGGTTGTGGTGGTAGATGAAAATTTTGGAATAAAAATTACTAATATATGTGGTTCTGAAGAGAGGATTAGGAATCTTGGATGATGGAGAACTGCAAGTTTTAGTGATCCAAAATTGAAATGATGAAAAAATGAACAGTAGCGCTGTTCACATGCAGAAATTTCCAGAGTTCAGATATTGTCAGATCTCTCCACATCCCATTACAAACCTAAAGTTACGCCAAGATGCTTCGGTTTTTTCCACACCGAAACCCAGCCAACCCTTGAATTCCTACACGTCAAGATTTAACCAACCATGAAAGTTCACAGAAGGCGTTAAGTTCTTTCCCTGTCTAAAATAACCACGAGAAGTACAAAAAGCCTACGAAAATAGTTTCCTCTTATTATTTTCAAAGATAAAAAAGTTTTCAATAATATTTACATTTGCTCATTTATGTATAACAATTATAAACACTTATATCTTTGTATAATAAAAATATGACGGTAGAACATTTGTTCGAAATTATAGGAAATAATGAGGTATATCATTTGCAAAGAAACTTACAGGAGAAAGTAAAATGGGAAGAAAAACCTGGCTAACGATTTTATTTTTAATGATTTTTGTTTCTCACAGAGGGTATTGTGCATCAGAGGTTGTAGAGAAAGAAGAAAAACAGGGAAGTATTACAACTGAATTTGAGAATATTGGTGTTACTTCACCTATTAACTTCCCAAAGGTTACCAAATTATTAAAGTCGACTGGAATAGTAATTGTTATCATACTTGTGACTGTCTATTTCCTGCGCAAAAAGTTAGGAATTAAGACAAGCATAAACAAAAGAAAACGTTATGTCCACATTGTAGATTCAACATCCATAGGTTCAAAGAAATACATTCATCTTATTAAAATACCGGGAAAAGTGTTGTTGCTGGGTGCTACTAACGAACAGATACAGCTACTTTCCGAGATAACAGAAAAAGAAATTATTGAATCTATTGATATAGAACCACAAAAAACTGAATTTATGAATTTCTTTAAACGTGCCTGTATGGAACGCAAATAACTGGTGAGGCAAAACCTCATTGCTCAGGGTAATAGCATGAAAAAATGGTTAATGATTTCAATTCTTTGTGGAATAACGACGGCCTTTAGTTGTATGGGCATTGCCGGAGCTGCTGGTGAATCATCAATGCCTTTAAAATTAACGATGAGTATTGATAATGTGGGGAAACCTAAAGAGATAGCCGGTACATTGAAGATTGTACTTTTCTTGACAGCACTTTCTTTATTACCGGGACTATTACTGACCATGACGTCTTTTACCCGGATTATTATTGTGCTTTCTTTTGTTCGTAAGGCACTGTCATTTCAGACACTTCCGCCGAACCAAATACTTATTGGTATTTCGCTTTTTTTAACAATTTTTGTAATGGCGCCTGTATGGAAACAGGTCAATTCCGAAGCTCTTCAGCCTTATCTTAAAGAGGAGATTACACAGGGAGAGGCATTTACCAAAGGGCTGGTGCCATTCCAAAAATTTATGCTTAAGCAAACACGTGAGAAGGATATTGCCTTGTTTGTGAATATTGCAAAGATGGAGAGGCCAAAAACAGCGCAGGATATTCCTATGCATATATTAATTCCAGCCTTTATAACCAGTGAACTCAAGACTTCATTTCAGATGGGTTTCCTTCTCTTTTTGCCTTTTTTAGTAATTGATATGGTGGTTGCTTGTGTGCTGACAGCTATGGGAATGTTTATGCTTCCTCCTGTTATGATTTCAATGCCGTTTAAATTGATTCTTTTTGTCCTGGTAGATGGCTGGCAATTAATTATTCAATCTTTAATCTCAAGCGTAGCGTAAAAGTTATTAAGTAAGGATTTTTAAAGGAATTAACTATGACGGCTGAGCTGATTACCAATATTGGGAAAGATACGTTGCAGATAACATTAATCCTTATGGCTCCTATGCTCATCGTTGCAACTGTAGTTGGTTTAATTGTCGGCATATTTCAGGCAGTATCAAGTATTCACGAGCAAACGATTACTTTTTTCCCAAAAGTATTTGCTGTTATTGGGGTATTTCTGTTTTGTTTGCCATGGATGCTACGTATGATAACTTCTTACACCGTAAATTTGTTAGGAAACCTGACAAGATATTGTCAATAAGTTCGCATGGAATATCTTTTAAGTCTTATAAATAATTTACCCATTTTCATGGTCATTTTTTTTCGCATTGGGGGTATGTTTTTTTTTGCCCCAATCTTTGGTAGTACCCAGATCCCCATACCTGTACGGGTAGCTATTGCCCTGATGTTTGCCTTTATTTTGTACCCTTACTTAGATAGAAGGCAGACCATAGTACCTTCTACCCTTATTCCGTATGGTGTTGTTGTCCTTAAGGAAATTGCGATTGGTGCTGTTGTTGGTTTTGCTGCATCGGTAATTTTTTCTGCCTTTGCTATGGCTGGTCATTTGATAAGTAACCAAATGGGACTCGATACCGCAGTAATTGTTGATCCCTCGTCTGAGACGGGAGATGAAGAACAAACGATTTCTGTATTTTATAACATGATCGCCATTCTGATCTTCCTTATGATTAACGGGCATCATTGGTTTATTAAGGCAACGGTACAAAGCTTTGCCGTAATTCCATTCGGGGGGTTTGATTACACCACAGTAACACTTACAAAAATCCTCGCCCTCTTTAAATCATTTTTTGTGATGGGGATTAAGATATCAGCACCTTCGTTGGTGGTTTTGCTGTTAACCGTAGTTGTTCTGGGATTAATGACAAAAGTAGCGCAGGAAATTAACGTATTTGCCATTGCTTACCAAATAAAAATTCTTATTGGATTTTTTATTCTCATTATTTCACTTCCGTTTGTAATTAATATAATGAAATCGTACATAATTCCCTTCGAAAAAACTATGGTATCACTGTTGTCTGCTATGTAGGGATTAAAAAATGTCTTTTGGTTCCAATGATGGAAAAACTGAAGAACCTACTGGAAAACGCCTGGGTGAAGCCCGCAGTAAAGGGAATGTTGCGCGTAGTCCCGACCTGAATAATGCTGTGAGCCTCCTAACCGGCTTTGTGATACTCTACTTTATGGCGATGACAACATACAACGGTATATACAGTATAACAGAAACTTCTCTTGGAAATTTAGCATGCAAAGAGTTTACACCAGACATTATATCAAACATTATCATATCACAGGTTTACAAAACGGTAAAAATCCTTCTTCCCATTCTTGGTGGACTCATGCTTGTTGGGTTAATCGTATCATATGCACAAACAGGCTTTTTATTCAGTCATGAAACACTGAAACCCAATCTCCAGAAGCTCAATTTTATTGCGAATATAAAGAAACTTTTTTCACTGCAGTCTTTTGTAAAACTTCTCTTTTCAGGAGTAAAACTCTTTATTATCGGGGGTGTAACCTTCTTTTTTATCAAAAGAGAATATAACAACATCATAAATGTCTTGCATTGTGACCTCCTGCAAATATTTGAAATAAGTGTAACATTAATGTACGGGCTTGCATTACGAATATCCGTGGTGTTGTTTATCTTAAGTATTCTCGATTTCTTTTATCAAAAATGGCAGTATAAAAAGAATTTGCGGATGACGAAGCAGGAAGTAAAGGATGAAAGAAAACAGGCAGAGGGCGATCCACAAATTAAAGCAAAGATCAGGTCGGTACAGCTTAAAATGGCTATAAAGCGTATGATGGCAGCGGTTCCCACGGCAGATGTTGTCGTAACGAATCCGACACACTACGCTGTCGCATTGAAATATGATGGTGCAGCGATGCGGGCCCCTACGGTAGTCGCAAAAGGTGCAGATCTCATTGCTAAACGCATCAAGGAAATTGCAAAGAAACACCATATCCCTCTGGTGGAAGACAGGTACCTTGCACAAACCCTTTATAAAACCGTTGAAATTGGAAGAGAGATACCACAAAAATTGTACTATGCCGTTGCGAAGATATTATCCTACGTATATCAATTAAAGAGAAAGAATAAGGGAATATAGATCAGGGGAGTGAAACCTCAGACTGATAAAAGAGATCATGAGCTATCAGCAATTGGGCATGTAGGGGCTTATTGCAATACGCCCCTACGTCTGACCGCTGATTGCTTATACAATACGGGTTACTTTTAAAATTTGACTCATGTATGAAGATACATCACGGAAAAAGTATTTAAAGAACACCAGTATTAACAGGAATGAAATATGGCAACAGATAAATTAAATCATACGGCAAAAACGCCTTTTGGACGATTATTATCACAAGGAGAAATAGCCTTAGTCGTCGGAGTGATAGGTATTTTTATCGTGCTCATTATACCGGTTCCTCCTTTTATCCTCGATATCCTTATTACCGTAAATATTTCATGCTCCCTTCTATTATTGTTAGTTGCTCTTCATGCGAAGAGCCCACTGGATTTGTCTACTTTCCCTTCTATATTGCTGTTCCTGACCCTTTTCAGGTTGTCACTGAATGTTGCATCTACAAGACAGATATTATTGCAGGGGTATGGAGGACAAGTGATTGCATCATTCGGAGAATTTGTTATTGGTGGAAATATTGTCGTTGGTATGGTGGTATTTTTAATTATCATAGTTATTCAATTTATTGTTATTACAAAGGGTGCAACGAGGATTTCTGAAGTAGCTGCCAGGTTTACCCTTGATGCAATGCCCGGAAAGCAAATGAGTATTGATGCCGATTTAAATGCTGGTCTCATTACCGAAGAGCAGGCAAAACATCGAAGAGAACGTATTTCTAAAGAGGCAGAGTTTCATGGTGCCATGGATGGTGCAAGTAAGTTTGTAAGTGGCGATGCAATGGCAGGTATCATTATTGTAATAATTAACATCGTGGGTGGGATTGTTATGGGTATGCGCCATGGCATGCCGGTATCAGAGGCGCTACAACATTACACGATTTTAACGGTAGGTGATGGTCTTGTATCCCAGATTCCATCTTTTATTATCGCTACGGCTTCGGCTGTAATCATTACCAAGACATCCTCTCAGGAAAATTTAAGTAATGATTTGTCAAGTCAAATGTTTAACCAACCGAAAGCAGTTGCCTTTGCGGCAGGGGTTCTTGCGATGTTCAGTATAGTGCCGGGTCTGCCTAAACTACCCTTTATGATTCTTGCAGGGTTTTTTGGGATGTTATTCTTTGTTTTGAGAAGATCAAGTAAAAAATTGATACTGGATGAAGAGATAGCAAAAGAGGTAAAGAAATCCGTACAAGAACCTCAATCCGAAGAAGGTGTTGAGAGACTGCTTCATGTGGACCGTATGGGGATTGAGGTAGGATATAAATTAGTACCTTTGGTCGACCCACAAAAGAATGGGGGCATTCTGGAGAGAATTAATACCCTCCGGAAGCAAATGGCAAGAGATATGGGTATCATTATACCTCCGATTCGGGTGAGAGATAATCTGCAATTAGGAGCAAATCAATATGTTATTAAAATAAGGGGACAAGATATTGCAAAGGGGGAGCTGTTGCATGATTGTTATCTTGCCATCGATTCTGGTATGGTTACCAAGCCGGTTGAAGGCATAGAGACATTGGATCCTGCGTATGGTTTACCTGCCTTATGGGTTTCTGGAACAGCAAAAGAGGAGGCAGAGGCTTCTGGATACACGATCGTAGACCCGGCCTCAGTGATGATTACCCATTTGACAGAAATTATTAAAACCCACTCATACGAGATCCTTTGCCGGGAGGATGTACAAAAAATTATTGAAAACCTTAAGAAAGAATCACCGACAGTTGTTGATGAGTTGTCACCGAGTGTAATGCCTCTCGGAAGTATTCAGGAAATCCTTAAAAATCTTTTAAAAGAACAAGTACCTATTCGCGATATGTCAACGATACTTGAAACTATTGCAGACTGTGCTTCTGTGACGAAAGATACCGAGATGATAACAGAATATGTAAGACAAAGACTTTCCAGGGCGATTTGTCAAAGATATCAGAATGGAGAAGGGAAAATAGGGGTTATCTCTTTTGATCCTCAATTGGAGCAAACTATTGCTAATTCTATTCATAAAACAGAAAGAGGGAATTTATTGGCATTAGATCCGAATACGGCTCAAAAACTGATAGATAAACTAATAGAAGTTGTAAAAAATTCGCTGTCTTCCGGCTATGAAGCAGTTCTTCTTACATCTTCTAATATTAGAAGTCATATACGTCGCCTTATCGAGAATGCGCTGCCTCAGGTGCCGGTATTATCATATAAAGAAATATCGCCCAGTGTTAAAATTGACCCTCTGGGGATAGTGAAATTATGAGTAAGATGAAATGGATAAATAAAATTGAAAATAAATTATTTTCATGTATGATTGTACTGCTTTCCGATTTCCGACTAAATAAATAGATGTGTGTGAGGGCTTGGAGGTGTTAAACAACGTGAAAGACAAACATAAAATAGTCACAGGATTTTCTAAGGTAAGAACAGTTGCGGTTACCAGTGGTAAAGGCGGAGTTGGAAAGACAAATATTGCAACAAACCTGGCGATGATTCTCCGGAAATATAAGAAAAGGGTTTTGTTGATAGACCTTGATCTTGGACTTGCAAATATTGATATTCTATTAGGTCTCCATCCTGAATATACATTACAGGATGTTATTGAGGGCCGTAAAGAGGTAAAGGATGTTATTGTTCAAGGTCCCGATGGTATAAAGATTGTCCCATCGAGTTCCGGCATTGAGGAACTTACTCATTTGAGTGATGTACAAAAAGAACTGCTCTTTAAAGGGTTTAGCCAGCTCGACGAAGAGGTGGATATTGTTATTGTAGATACAGGTGCAGGAATATCATCGGATGTATTGAGCTTTGTGCTTGCATCCAATGAGATAGTACTGGTAACAACACCAGAACCTACGGCAATAACAGATGCTTATGCAATGATTAAAGCCCTTTCGAGAAGAAGGAAGAATTTAAATATAAAACTCGTTGTAAATCTTTCTCATTGCAGGGAAGAGGCGGAGTTAACGGTGAGAAAAATTACATCAGTAACGAAACGGTTTCTCGATGTAAATGTACAATATCTTGGGTATTTATTGCAGGATCCGAACGTATCCATCGCAACCCGGCTTCAGAAATCGTTTGTAAAAGAATACCCTAACACAACGGCAACGAGTTGCCTTAACAGTATGGTTGCTTCGTTTTTAACTATGGATGACGGTACTCAGGCTCTGGGAGTTGAAGGTTATTTTAGAAGAATTGTTAATGAGGAACGCCTGGATCCCTTGAAAGTTGATTCTTAATAATGACAGGGCAAGGCTACAGACCGATAAAATAAATTGTGGGCTGCCAGCAGTCAGCTATCAATTGGGCAAGCTGCAGGCTGACTGCCGGTTGTCGATTGCCGATAGCTGATTGCTTATCGGCACTGGTTACTTCTAAAACTTGACTCATGTGTAAAGGTAAACCGGATATAAAGTATTTAATGTTAAACGATAATAGGAAAATTATAACATTGACAGACGGAGGTCAATGTGATAGATAATTTCTTGGCCAATGCACGCATATATCTCCTGGTAATGGTATTTTTCACTTCATGCTTTTTAGGAATCATGACGGGTGTTTCTCTTCCTATCTTAGCCATGAGAAGTAGTATCATAACAATTATTGTTGCTATTCTCAGTCGTCTATTTATTAAGTATATTGCAAGCGTAATGAAGACTGTTCCTTCATCCGAAGAACTTGATCAAAATCACAACTCTGTACCTTCAAAAGTAAATCAGACTGTTAATCAAAATAAAAAATAACAAACAAGATTTTTTGTAGCAATCTATCCCTAATCCCTCCCATCAAGGGCGGAGAAAACGTTTCCTCTCGATGGGGGAGGTCAAGTGGGGTACTGAACTGTTACGATTTATTTGAAGAAGACAAGGATGGATACGTTAAACAGAACCAGATCGAGTTATACAAGTAAAAATTTGAAGAAGCGTGATAAGTTAATCATTGAATACCTTCCATTAGTTAAATATGTAGTAGGTAAAATCATAATTTATTTACCTACTTTTGTAGACAAAGAAGATCTTATCGAGTATGGTATCCTTGGTTTGATTGAAGCAACAGAAAAGTACGATACAAAGAAGGATACAAAGTTTGGTACTTTTGCCATTTCCCGTATCCGTGGTGCGGTCCTAGATTATCTGAGGTCTCAGGATTGGTTACCACGTTCAATGCGTGACAAAGCAACGATGGTCAGGAATACTTATATTTCACTGGAACAAAAGCTAAATAGGCCACCGAGAGCCGATGAGATTGCAGCAGTATTAAAAATGGAGCCGGCTGAATGGGATAAATTATTGATGGAAATTAGCTTTAGCACATTTATATCGTTGGAAGAGTACTACCAAAAGCCCGAAGGAGATTCAAAAGAGAACCGGAGTCAACAGATTAGAGATCACAAAATTCATGATCCACTCAGTGACTTAGAGACAAAAGAGGAAAAGTCCCTGTTAGCTGAAGCAATCGCAGGATTACCACAGCGGGAAAGATTGGTAATCACTTTATATTATTACGAGGATCTCATGGCAAAAGAGATTAGCCAATTAATAGGTATATCAGAATCAAGGGTGTCGCAGCTTCACCATCGGGCTTTATTCCTCCTTCGTAACAGAATGAGCAAGATTGTGTCTCATACAAGATAGAAATATAGAATAACTTTTCCTGTAACAGTTTCGTTTTTTGAAAAATTTTAATAACAACAATGTTTTACCGCACTGTGGATGGGCAGGTTTGAGACCTGCCCTGAACAAAAGATTTTTCATCACTCCTCTATCTCCCGAAACGAAGGTTCTTGATCAGCACGTTACCAGGTTGAGTTTGGTAACGAGCAGGTTGGGTGGCTTCGGAATGAGTCCGAGCTGTATTTCTTCCCCTTATGATAAGCCGGGACGTTTGCCCTGCCAAAAATTTTTCACGATTGGTTTCATGGTCAGTACAATCGTTCCACGATTGAACCGAAAGTTTTGGCACGTTTGCTTATGCCTGGCGCCAATTAAAAGCTGTACATTAATTCCAAACGAATAGTTCAATCTACAAAATTGAACCAGCCCCTGGGTTCGCAGAAGGCGTTAAATTCACCAAACCTCAGACCAATAACAACAAGATATCGCATATCGTGCATCATGCATTATGCATCCTGTATTGGAAACTTGATTCAAAAGTAAAGATAAACCGTTGATAAAGATTTTTAAGAAGTATAGATTTTAGTACATTTCTCTCAAACTCCACAAATTGCCTTACCCGGTATAAGAAGATATTTCCTAGTATTGGAAAAAAATTACATCACAAATTATTCATTGTTGAATAATTTGACTTTTTTCTACATATCTAATTGTCATTTTCCAAAAATTTAACTGGTTGATATAACAGTAGTTAATATTATATTCTTCAAGAAATTGTTTGAAAAATAATTTGGCATAGGTGTTGCTTGTTGTCTTTTCACAAGGAATTCTCATAAAGAATAAATTAATTCCTGTGTCATTAACTCATGAGGAAATAAATATGACAACAAATATGCTGAATCCATCGGTTCAAGAAGATCTGCAAACAGTTCAAGAAGATTTAAAAAAAGTTCATGATACATTGCATGATATAAAATGCCTCGCTAAGTTATATCATATGCTACATCATCCTCGTAATATAAGTAAGTTAAGGGATAAATCGTATGATAGCCTTAGTGAGTTTAATCTTTTGGAAGTCGGGCAGGCATTGATTTCAATGCTTAATTTGGAAAAATTGTTTCCGTTGGTTAATGACCTTGCAATTCATGGGACTGGCAGCTCCTCTGGGATTATTGTACTCGTGAATGGAGAAGAAGTACAACTGAAGGCAGCAAGAGGTCTGCTGAACCGTACAGATGATGATACGGTTTTTAAAATTGGTGATGGGCCGATTGGGTGGGTGGCGAAGTATGGTAAGCCGATAGTCATAGATGATATTGTAAAGGATCTGCGTTTTAATAAACAGCAATTTCAGTGGTATCTGGGAAAAACATTGTTCTGTATTCCGATAAAGGTAGAAGGGAGAGTTGCTGGTGTGATAAGTGTAAGTAATAAAAGGTCTGAAGATTTTTATAACGATAATGACAAACAATTTTTGGAAACAATTGCAGCTTACACTTCTATTGCGATAAGGAACTCTGGCTTATATGGGAAATTAAAGAACCCTAATAGGTTGGATCGGCTTACAACTGAATATTATAATGAAAATAATAAGTATTTACCGGTAACATTAAGAAGTATAAAAATGGGGCCTTTCACGGGATGTGATCTTTACTTACAAACTATCGTAAACCGTGAGATTAAATATTTATTATATTGTAAAGGTAACAAGTTGTTTGATGATGAGCGAAAAGAATCGTTCATTAAGAAAAACATTAATAAAATTTACGTTGCAAAAAACGGCAATGCCCAATACTTGCGGTATATAGAGGCAAGTCTTGAGCAAATTGCCCGTGATGAAATGACTACATTATCTGAACGGGTTCAGATTATTTATGATGTAGCAATAAATCTTATGTCTGATGTGATGAAAGGCTCTCATATTAATGCTGATATAGAAAGGGCAAAAGATTGGACCACTATTGTCCTTGATCTTGTACTGCGAGATAAAGAGGCTTGTTCGCATTTGATGAGAGTATTAACGTATGATAGCAATGTTTTCAGGCATTCTGTAAATGTAGCCATAATGGGTTTGGTTTTTGGCTATTATTTAGGGCTTTCCGTTCAGGATCTTTCAACTTTAGGGATAAGCTTGCTTCTGCATGATATTGGTAAAACAGGCATAGACCGTGATACCATAGAAAAAAATGTGGAAGATCTGACGAAGGAGGAAAAGGAACAGCTAAGAAAGCATCCGGAGTTAGGGTATATACTGCTGTCGAATAGTAATAGCTTGCCTGCGGAAGCATGCCTGCTTGTCCGACAGCACCATGAACAGTACAACGGAAAGGGATATCCGGATGGTTTAAAAGGTGAAGAGATACCCTATTTTTGTCGTATAGGCCGCATTATTGATGAGTATGAGAAGCGAATGTCTAAGAATGCAACAAATAACGGAAACCAAACATTTCAGGTACTGCGACTTATGGTAAAGTGGATGGATGGAAACTTCGATAAAGAGATATTAAAGGAGTTTATTAGTTTTATACATATGAGTAATAGCGAAGACGCTGTTCATTTCGGTGAATTTTAGTTGTGTATGAGAGTAAAACGTCACGAATGACCGATGGCGCCTGGTTGTTCTGGCTTTTTACAAGTTAATTTTTCGTAATAAGTAACGTTAACCGTTCTGTACCTGCAAGGGAATGCAAAAATAGAGTATCGGTTAATAAGTCGAACCACAAATTGTTTTGATAAATCAACATTTTGATTAACAAGGAGGTTTCATTATGGGTTCAAGAATTAATACAAACATTGGTGCATTAAATGCCCTGAAATCATTGAATGATGTTGGCGATCGTTTATCAATTGCTCAGTTGAGGCTGGCAACAGGGAAAAGGATTAACAGCGCGGCAGATGATGCCGCTGGTTACTCCATCGCAAAAAAGTTTAATGCCCGTGCACAGGGGCTTGGCCAGGCATTAAATAACATTGGATCCGCCAAGAACTTGGTATCAGTTGCTGAAGGGCATTTGAACAACATCGTTGATATCCTGACACAGATGAAGACAAAGGCCACCCAGGCAGCCGATGATTCGCTTGCAACGGAAGAACGGAATGCTATCAGTAAAGAATTGAAAGAACTGGCGAATCAGATCGATTTTGAAACGAAACAAGCGACATGGAATAACAGAAGCTTATTGGCGGGTGCCGATGTTTCCGGTTCTAATAGTAGTGTTGCGTTTACTTTCCAAATCGGGGCCGGTTATAGTTCTACGGATGATACGTTGACATTTGACCTGCTCAATACAAGCAATGTAAGTTTTGGCGGTACGGTTGGGGAGAATGGATATACTTCTGCTAGTTTAAGCGTGAGTATCACTGGTACAAGGGATGTAACATCATCAGCATCGGCACAGGAGTTAATGGCAAACATAGATGCCGCTATAGCAAATGTATCGAAGGCGTTAAGTTATGTAGGTTCCGTTGTAAACAGGATGACGTATCAGGAGTCAAGTCTTACGGTCGCCAGGACGAATACGGAATCAGCGAGGAGCCGTATTGAGGATGCCGATATGGCATATGAACAACTGGAAGCAACAAAACTGCAAATCCTGCAGCAAACCGCTAGTGCCATGCTTGCTCAGGCGAATGCCGGACCAGAGAATATACTGACGTTATTTAAATAACAACCTTGAAGTATATGGATTGTTTTTTGTTATTATTGAAAATGGAAATATTGTAAAACAAGGAGGTTATTATGGGTACAAGAATTAATACAAATCTGGATGCATTGAACGCGCTGAAATCGTTGAATGAGATCAGTAACCGTTTATCTATTTCCCAGTTGAGGCTGGCAACGGGTAAAAGAATTAATAGCGCTGCTGATGATGCTGCCGGTTACACGATTGCGAAAAAGTTTAACGCACGCACAGAGGGACTTGGTCAGGCCCTGAACAACATCGGATCTGCCAAGAATTTGGTGGCAGTTGCAGAAGGGCATTTGAACAACATCGTTGACATCCTGACACAGATGAAGACAAAGGCCACCCAGGCAGCCGATGATTCGCTTGCAACGGAAGAACGGAATGCTATCAGTAAAGAATTAACTGCATTGGCCAGCCAGATTGATTTTGAAACAAAACAGGCAACATGGAATAGCAGGAATTTGATAGCAGGTGCAGATGTCAGTGGTGCAAGCAGTGTAGAGTTTAAATTCCAGATAGGTGCAGGGGCCAGTTCTTCAGACGATGTATTAAAATTTGACCTGCTCAATACAAGCAATGTAAGTTTTGGCGGTACGGTTGGACAGAACGGATATACTTCTGCTAGTTTAAGCGTGAGTATCACTGGCACAAGAGATGTAACATCATCAGCATCAGCCCAGGCGTTAATGTCAAACATAGATACAGCTATAGCAAATGTATCAAAGGCATTAAGTTACATAGGTTCCGTTGTGAACAGGTTGACGTATCAGGAGACAAGTCTTACGGTTGCCAGGACGAATACAGAGGCAGCAAGGAGCCGTATTGAGGATGCCGATATGGCATATGAACAATTGAATGCGACCAAACTCCAGATATTGCAGCAGACTGCCAGTGCCATGCTTGCTCAGGCAAATGCAGGGCCTCAAAGTATACTGAGTTTATTTAGATAATAAAACCGTATGGTTGAAGTCGAGCTAAAGATGACCGTTTCTATAAGGTGAAACGGTCATCTTTTTATTTTTTGCTAGATATTGCAATAAGATTAGCAATAATATGATTTACAAATAAGTATATGAGTAGATAGGTTAATGGGTATATGAGGGATAAAATACCTATTCACCCATTCACTCATTTACACCAATCTACCAGAATTTAATGAAGGGTATGCAAGTGATTTCCCTTTCCGCATGTCTTATAGTCAAAAATGAATCGGTTCTCCTTCCTCGCTGTCTTGAGAGCATACGTCCTATTGTTGATGAGATCATTGTTGTAGATACTGGTTCTCATGATAATACTGTGGAGATGGCACGTAGCTTTGGTGCAAAGGTCTATAATTTCGAATGGATAGACGATTTTTCTGCTGCTCGTAATGAGTCACTCAGCCATGCTAGCGGCGATTGGATTCTTTACATTGATGCCGATGAGACTATTGACCATGTGAATGCTGTTAAGATTCGTCAGATTTTTGAATCCAATAGTATTAATCAAAGGCAGGATATCATGGCTGTTACTGTGCGTCAGTGCATTCCCCAGCATAAGGACAATATCGCCAGTACTTACTACAGTGAATATTGCCGCATCTTCCGTTCCCATCCTGCAATACGTTTTGAGGGTGCGATTCATGAACAGGTTCTTCCTGCCATCGAACGACTGGGTGGTAAGGTATTACGTTCTGATATTGTGATTTATCACTGGGCATATGCCGCCAATGAAGATAAAAAACGGCGCCGTGCAGAAAGGAACCTTCACTTCCTTCTTGTTGAATTACAGCAATTTCCAAATGACCCTTTTGTGCGCTTTAATTTAGGGGTAACTTATCGAGAGCTTGGACAACGTGATTTAGCGATTGATTCTTTCCATCAGGCACTGATTTATGACGATAACCATATCAAACGGGAACTGATAGGTCAGACACATCTGAACCTGGCAAAGCTCTATCTAGAATCTGGAGACGATGCAAAGGCTACGCATCACGCACAGCAAATAGCCATTTTTGATCCTGTTAATCCATTATCTGCATACTTGTTGGCAACGTTGGCTGTAACGAAAAATCAATATGCTGAAGCGATTTATTATCTTGAAACTGCAATACGTATTACGAAAAGCGAGACAGGCATACCTCCTACAGTGGAGTTGAATCTGGCTCAGGTATACCTGGAACTGGGGAGTTGCCGTTATGCTACTGGTGATTTTTCTGGGGCTGAGCAGAGCTTTACTCATTCACTGGAGCATAATCCCAAATTAGCGTTGTCGCATTTGTTGTTAGGGAATTGTCGTTTCAGGCATGGAGACCGAATAGGAGCCAGGGAAATGTATGAACGGGCTCTTTCCATTGATCCAATGCTAAAAGACGCTCAACATGGTCTTTCTTTGTGCCGTGATTGAGTTTTAACGTAACCGTAAAGGAATTTTCATGTTTTGTTGTAGAGGCAGGTTTTAAACCTGCTCCTGCTTGTGTTCGCCTTTGCTTTGCATGATTCAAAATGTTTATATTTGTTCCATTTGGGCGAACACAAGGTTCGTTCCTCCATAGATGTTATAAAAAAAATCGCCGAAGGCTTCATGTAAAATAACGAATTTTATGAATATACAAAATAAGCCTATTGAAGAATCTTTAAAACAGG
Source organism: Candidatus Jinrextremum sp. (assembly GCA_039794405.1). Lineage (GTDB taxonomy): Bacteria > Planctomycetota > Brocadiia > Brocadiales > Brocadiaceae > JBDIVL01. The sequence continues at coordinate 72,795 of JBDIVL010000014.1, forward strand.
GAATTAATATGGTAAGAAAGGGGATGTTGTATGAGTCTTTGGCGATCTTTCATGCAATTCTGAAGGATCATCCGGATGAACCACGTACCCTGTTCAATGCTGGTGTTGTTTGTGACCTGCTTGGTCATCGGGAGAGAGCACTGGATTTGCTTCATCGCAGCATGGAAGTAGACCCGGCTTTTGCTAATCCTCACTACTATCTTGGACAATTGTATTTGAAAGCAGGGCGATATTCCGAGGCCTATCAATCCTTTCGCAATACAATTGCCCGTGACATTGAATTTACACCTGCCTGCAAAGGGGCACAGTTGGCGGCTTCAGCTATGGGGGACCCTATACGGTACGATAATGCGGATATTGTTTTTTATACCGGTGGGCATTCATTCCATGGCGGCACATTAGAAGAAAGGGGTTTGGGAGGCAGCGAAAGCGCCCTTATCTATATTGCACGGGCGCTGGCGGAGAATGGATCTCGGGTACGTGTCTTTTGTAATTGCGACCGGCCCGGAGACTATAATGGTGTGCGTTACGATGACCTGGTGGACTTTCATATTTACCGCAAATTGCATCCATTGCCGGTTTTCATATCATCACGTTCGGTAAGGCCATTCAAAACATCGTTACAAGCACAGGCATGCGTATTGTGGATACATGACGATATTAATGTGGCTTATTTGGAAGGTGAAAATCCGGCGAATCTTCCCATAGATCGTATTTTTGCCATTAGTCGCTGGCAGAGAGATGAATGGTCAAACCGGTTTTGTATTGCTTCGGATAGTTTTTTCCTGACACGGAATGGTGTAGATATATCGATGTTCCGTCCGAAAGGAAAGCGGATGCGTAATCGTCTTATTTATGCTAACCGACCAAATCGTGGGTTAGATGTCTTGTTGGAACTTTTCCCGAATATTCGTCAGCAAGTTCCGGATGTCGAACTGCATGTTTTTACCTATTCCTTACCAAATGACAAGGTGGAAGAGTCTGTTTTACAAAAAGCACAGCAGCCTGGTGTATATCTGAGAGGGAGTTTGAACAAAGCGGCCCTGGCTGAAGAGATGGCTATGGCTCGATTGATGGTTTATCCTAGTACTTTTCGTGAAACATCGTGTATTGCAGCAATTGAATCTCAGGCTGCAGGGACACCCGTCGTTGCAAGCACGTTGGCTGCATTACCTGAAACAATATTTAATGGTGTAGGTGGTTGCCTTATTCCCGGTGATCCCCGTACGGTTGAGTTTGGGCGTAGCTTCACAGAAGCGGTAGTAACTCTGCTGAACAGTGATGCTGAATGGCAACGTCTCAGCCAGAGTGCCCGTATCCGTTGTGAAAAGGTTTACGACTGGCGTGCTATTGCTAAGGAATGGTTGGTGGAAATACAAAGAATCGTAGATGTCAGGAGAAATATTGTGTATGGATAATAGAGAAGCGGTTTTTTAAAGATACTATATAAGGTATATAACTTAGAGTAACAGTTCACGTGGTGTGTATGGCAACCCTTTAAATTTCTTCAGTAGAGACGCAAGATTTTGCGTCTCTGCACGAAATCTTCCTTAGAAAAGGGGCTGTAATTCCAGGTTTATCTCGGGTATTAGGTAAAATATCAAGATGGACAACTTGAAGAAAACAACAATTTCAGCCTGTATGATAGTAAAGAACGAGCAGGAGTTGCTGCCTAACTGCCTGGTCAGTATTAAGGATGCCGTTGATGAAATTATCGTTGTTGATACCGGTTCTACAGATAATACGGTAAACATAGCCAAAAATTTTGGAGCAAAAGTATACTACCACAAGTGGAACGACAGTTTCAGTGAGGCAAGAAATCACTCGTTGCAATACGCCACAGGGGATTGGATTCTTTACATTGATGCCGATGAGGAGTTAGAGCAGGCAGATATCCCCATCCTTAGAGAAGTTGTAACACGGAGAAGATACAATGGGATTATCGTAGGTATTCACAGTGTTATGAAGGATACTGCCCATAAATTTTATAGAACACGTGTCTTCCGGCGTGGCAAGGCTTTTTATAAAGATATCATCCATGAACAAATCATTCTGGAAGGGGAAAGATTACCAACGGAGATCCGGCTGTATCATTATGGATATAATCTTGATGAAAAAAAAATGCAGCAGAAGGGAGAAAGGACTACTCATCTGCTAAAAAAACAAATAGAACAGGATAAGTTAAATGGTTTTGCATGGTTTAATTATATACGGAATTTCCGTTCTCAGGAAATGTTTGATGAAGGTATTTATGCCGGAGAAGAAGCACTTAAAATGATAAGTCCTGATGCTCATTCGAATCACTATGCGATGATTGTTTATGAAACGGCAAACTGCTATCTTCGTAAAGAAAATTTTATAAAAACAAAGGAATTATGTTATAGCGTATTATCAAAACTCGCTGATTTAAAGGTTACACCAGAGAATATCGATATTGTATTTACCCTTGCATGTACCTATTTGAAGGAAGAAGCTTATGGCAAGGCGATAGATTACTTTAACCGTTATCTGGCCCTTCAAAAGTGGTATGTTAAAAATATAGATATGAAGTATCTCATGACTGATACGCTGGGATATGAATCTGTTGCGTATAATGGTTTGGGTTGTTCCTATGGGAAATTGAGACAGTGGCAAGAAGCTATAAATCACCTGCAAAAAGCCGTATCTTTGAATCCAAAATATCTTGGGGTGTACAAGAATCTTGCACTTTGTTATTTAAGTGTTGGAAACTATGCCGAATCTATTAATACCTTGTTGAGAACCGTTTCAGAGGGTATTGTAGATAACGAGACGCTATTAAAATTGGGAGATTTATATATGCAACGGGGCTCTTATGAAAAGGCTATTTCATATCTTGAGACTTATGTGAAGAGTTGTCCCAAAGATAAAAATGCCCTGTTGAAAATTGCTCAATGCTATGAGCGGATGGGCAACTTAGAGGCGGCACTAGTTGGATATAAATTTGCGCTAGAAAACAAATAAATCAGGCCGTGGGGATTTTGGATGATATTCTTGTAGTGACAAGGCGCGCCTTGTCACTACACTATTAAAGTCGCCGAAGGTCTAATTAAATGTATAGGAAATTCGAATTGTTAGTTTTCCTCCCCCTTGATGGGGGAGGTTAGGTGGGGGAGGAAAAGCAAGCTAATCACCCTCCCTTAATCCCTCCCATCAAGGGAGGGAAAATTTACGTTTTAAGTAGCCGAAGGCCTAATGTATAGGAATTTCAATGTTTGTTGTAGGGGCGAAGCATGTGCTGTCCAGAATATAAGATTGAGTTCAAGCTATTATCAGCACATGCTTCGCCCCTACACGTAATCGCAAACAAAGTCACCGAAGGCCTAATTAATTGAGGCGAATATACAATAATGAAAATGATTCTGAATGATCAACCTTTATCAAAGAGTGGTAGACCTACAATTTCTGCCTGTATGATTGCTAAAAACGAAGAAAAGTTTTTGGCCCAGTGTTTAAGAAGCATTGAAGCCGCTGTGGATGAAATTATTCTTGTGGATACAGGTTCAACGGACACCACTGTTGAGATTGCAAGGTCCTTTGGTGCTAAAGTATACCATCACCCATGGCGCGATAACTTCAGTGAAGCACGAAACCACTCCCTGCGATATGCAACAGGAGAGTGGATTTTGTATATCGATGCTGATGAGGAACTTGTGCATGAAGATATTCCCCTTTTCCACAGGCTAATATGTACCAATTCATACAATGCGATTTATGTCGCTATATACAGCGAGATCCCCGACGGCAAATCAAAACATTATTATACAAGGATACTGCGCAGGGAAAAAGTGCACTTTGAGGGCCTCGTACACGAGCAACCTATCTTTGATGGTAATGCCCTTCGGTCAGAAATAAGGCTAAACCATTATGGATATAATTTATCTGCTGATAAAATGCAGGAAAAATATGTAAAGACTGAGATTCTCTTAAAGCAAGAACTTAATGAGAAACCCGATAACATTTTTACCCTGGCGAATCTTGTTAGAACATACAGAAATAAAAAAGACAATGAAATGGTTATTGAGTGGGGGGAGAAGGGGTTGAGCATTCCTGTCTCAAAGACAGATATTCCATCTCAAAATCAGAGGCAAAGGATATCCCTTGACCTTGCACATGCCCTGTTAAACACAAACCGACTGGACAGGGCAGAAGAGATTAGCACGGAAGCGCTGAAGACATACCCCGATTTTCTTGATAATTTATTTCAGTTGGGAAATATCCTCGTGAGAAAAAAAGATTATCATGAAGCATTGCGTTATTACAAAAGGTTTCTCTTTACAAAGGAAAAGGAACACAGCAGAAAAAGTTTTAATCAACTTATTGTTGATACGTATAATTATGAGCACAAGGCCTATAACAATATAGGTGAATGTTACAAACAATTGGGATTAATAAATAATGCTGAAGTAGCTTATAAAAAAGCCCTTGAGCTATATGATAAAGAGTCACTCTATTATACGAATCTTGCAGAATTATATATTTCTCAAAATCGATTAGATGATGCAGAAGATATAGTTAATACCGCGATAAAGCAGGGTGTTGTAGATACCTGGATCTATTGGTTGCTAGGGAAGATATATGAAGCCCAAAGTGAGATCGATAATGCTGTTGGTGCTTTCAAACAATCAGTGCAAGAGGATAATAAAAACATACCTGCTTTTATAAGTTTAATAAATCTTCTCATACGATCAGATCGTCTTATAGAGGCAGAAGAAATTTTGAAGATAGTACTATTTCACTTTCCTGACCATATCGGGCTTAAATGCCTGATGGAAAAGGTTGTATATAAAAGAGGTAATAGTGATAGGGTAGAAAAATTTATTTGTAATGTTCTTAAATCCAACCCTTCTGATAATAATGTATTTATGAGTCTTGCCGACCTCTGTGTTGAGATCGAAAATTTTACTATGGCTATTGAAATTTTAGAAAGATACCTCAAAATCTTTCCCAATGATGCAAAGGTTATTGCTAATATTGCGACCTGTTATGCCAGGTTGGGAAAACTGGAATCAGCGATACTAGGGTTTCAGACTGCGCTTACCTTAGACCCTAACTGTAGTATTGCCTTAAAAAATCTTTCAGTTCTAAAGAAAAATTGTAATGCCTGAAAATTGTTACGATTTTTTATAAAATGTATTAAACTTTTTAAGATATTTACCGATACTATAAGCAAGGTACCAATAAAAAGAGTTTTAGAGTTGACTAGTCCGCTTATCAAATAGCTGTAGTGATTATAAATTGGAAGTAGTGGGTTCTTTTCCGTTATGGAATACGGGAAAACTTTTAAAACAAGGAGGTTGTTATGGCAACAAGAATTAATACAAATCTGGATGCGTTAAATGCACTGAAATCGTTGAATGAGATCAGTGGCCGTTTATCAATTTCCCAATTGAGGCTGGCAACGGGAAAAAGGATTAATAGCGCTGCTGATGATGCTGCCGGTTACACGATTGCGAAAAAGTTTAACGCACGTGCAGAGGGACTTGGTCAGGCCCTGAACAACATCGGATCTGCCAAGAATTTGGTGGCAGTTGCAGAAGGGCATTTGAACAACATCGTTGACATCCTGACACAGATGAAGACAAAGGCCACCCAGGCAGCCGATGATTCGCTTGCAACGGAAGAACGGAATGCTATCAGTAAAGAATTAACTGCATTGGCCAGCCAGATTGATTTTGAAACAAAACAGGCAACATGGAATAGCAGGAATTTGATAGCAGGTGCAGATGTCAGTGGTGCAAGCAGTGTAGAGTTTAAATTCCAGATAGGTGCAGGGGCCAGTTCTTCAGACGATGTATTAAAATTTGACCTGCTCAATACAAGCAATGTAAGTTTTGGCGGTACGGTTGGACAGAACGGATATACTTCTGCTAGTTTAAGCGTGAGTATCACTGGCACAAGAGATGTAACATCATCAGCATCAGCCCAGGCGTTAATGTCAAACATAGATACAGCTATAGCAAATGTATCAAAGGCATTAAGTTACATAGGTTCCGTTGTGAACAGGTTGACGTATCAGGAGACAAGTCTTACGGTTGCCAGGACGAATACAGAGGCAGCAAGGAGCCGTATTGAGGATGCCGATATGGCATATGAACAATTGAATGCGACCAAACTCCAGATATTGCAGCAGACTGCCAGTGCCATGCTTGCTCAGGCAAATGCAGGACCGCAGTCGATCCTGACTCTCTTCAGATAATATGAAGAGATAACACGAAGGTTTATGCCGGGGGTGGTGTTTGACCACCCCTGGTTTTTGCTTAAGGCGATAGTTCACCGCAAAGGCGCAAAGTGCGCGGGGATATTTTTAAAGAGTACATACTGAAAATATTTGAAAAAACCTTGTATTTTTATTGGAAACTCCTCCTTTTTTGAAAATTATTTTTCGTTTTTAAGCTTTTTCTTTACGACTTTGCGGTGGGCTGAATTGCCACTGATTAGGAGGTTTACAGAATGGCTTCTATTACATCCGCATACAGTTCGAGTTCGACTTTAAATTCATTGATTACTCAATTTATGGCTTTGGAAAAGAAGCCGCTGAACACGCTAAAATCTCAAAAGTCTAATCTCAGTAATAGCTTAAGTATCTATAGCGATCTAAAGACGAAAATATCAAGCCTTTTATCTGCAGCGGAAGAATTAGCCAGTACAACTACAAGTTCCATTTACAATTCGAGAACATCCAGTTCCAGTGATAGTACAAAGGTGGATGCAACTGTTGATCCGAATGCAGCTACCGGGACGTTTTTGGTTCGTGTAAAACAACTGGCTACGGGTGCCTCTCTACAAAGTACCGCTCAATTAATAACAAAGCCTGCAACAATAAGTAGTTCAAAAGTTGCGCCAGGCAGTGGGACAATTGATGTGACGGCGTCTTTTGCCGATGCAGGATTTGAAAGTACACCTACCGGGACAGTAACAATAGGCGCATGGACGTCTGCGGATTTGTCTACTTATGCTTCTGTTCAGGCATTTATGAATGCAGTTAATGCCGATGCTGGTGCAAATGCAAACATATATTACAACAAAACAGAAGATAAATTCTATCTTGAAAGCAAAGATGCAACACCATTAACTTTTTCCGAGTCGGAAGCAGGAGGTGGTGCTGGCTTTTTTACGCAGATAAAAATGAGAGATTCAAATAATCCGTATAGTTATGGTACTACGGCAGATGCTACGGGTATTCAGACTAGCGTAGTACTATCAAAGGCCAATTTCGATACGGCAGTGTCCGGAACAGGTAGTTTTAAGATTAACGGTATAACGATAAATTGGAATGCAAGTACTGATACGTTAGACACGGTAATTTCCAATATAAATAAATCGTCGGCCAATGTGACTGCGTATTATGACAGTTCTTTAGATAAGGTATTTATTAAATCAAAAGGTACGGGAAGTACAGACAAAATTACCTTATCGGATGTGACTGGTGGTTTGTTGGGGGCATTGAATTTGACCGGTGCAACACAAACAGATGGTACAGATGCACTTTTGACGATAAACAGCACAAATTCGGCTGACCAGATAACGAAAAGTTCAAATACGTTTACCATGAATGGCATCAAATACAACCTTAAGAATACAAACGTAACGAATTATACAGATACTACATATACTACTATTACGGTTAATCAGGATACGAGTACCATTCGATCAAAGATATCAAATTTCCTTGATAAACTCAATGATGTAACAGGATATATTCAGAACAAATCTGATGTAGATATTGACACAAAGACAAGGGGTCCTCTGGCAGGTAATTCGACCTTTGTTGCCTTAAGGAGGCAGTTGATACAGAAAATTTCAGAACAAGTAAGTGATATGGATTCCGGAGATCCTGATTTTTTAAATGAAATCGGGATTACCTTTGACAGCAATTTGAAGGCCAGTTTGTCGGATACATCAAAATTCAATAGTGCTATTACTTCTGATTCTAAAGCAGTAGAAAATCTGTTTAATTCTGAAAATGGTGTAGCAAACAAAATAATAAATCTCGTTAAACCATTTGTGAAGAATACCGTTAGCACCAGGCAGTCAATTATTGACGAAACTACAAAGGTAATAAATAACCGGATAAAAGGCATTGATACCAGTATCTCAAGAATGGAAGAGCGTTTGGAAATAAAGGAAAATCAATATCGTCTGCAACTATACAAAATGCAGGATATATTGAATGGGTTGGTGCTTCAGGGTAATCAGATTACGACTCTTACCAATTCTATAAATAGTATGCAATTATTTTGATATAGAATGAAACGTTAAAGAATTTCAAAGAGTAGGATGGGTCAAGCAAAGCAGACTCATCAATAATTTTTTCTAATGGGTGCGCTGATACCTCATCCGTCCTACATAATTACCATGTTATAGTAGTTCAAAAGTTGCCGAAGGCCTAATTTAATGTATAGGAATTTCAAGATAAAATGAACAATACAGAAAAAACATTAGAGTTCCTTGAAGAACAGCTAGGTGAATATAAAATGCTTGTTTGCTGTACAAATGAAATAAAAAAGATACTGCTGGAGGGTTTTGATGAGGAGCTTTTAGGGCAAAGACTTAGAGCGAGGGAGAGTTTGTTAAAGAAACTAGTTTCTTCAGAAAAAGGCTATGTACCTATTCGTAAGTTTAACGATTTTCCTGATGATTCAGAAGTGAAATTACGCGCAAATGAGATAATCCGGGAAATTAAGACAGTTTTAGATAGAGTTGCTTCTCTTGATAATGAGGTTGTTTCTTTAATACAAAAACGTATACATGATATAACACTAGATATTGAGAAGGTTAAAGAGGGGAAATGTTTTGTGGATAATTTAAAGAAACAAACTGTTAATTCTTCCGTACTTGTTGATGTTTGCGGATAACGTTTACTATTTATAGCAAGTTGCTTTAAGAAGGAGCAAGAAACCATGGTTAACAGCAAAATGATAGGAAAAAATTACCTGGAGCAAGAGATTATGACATTAAATCCTATACAACTGCTTATTAAGGCTTATGATGCAGGGATTGCGGCTTGTAATAGGAAAGATGAAAGGAAGGCAGGTGTTGTTTTGGCGGAGTTGATTGATTCACTCAATTTTGATGAGGCGGAAATCGCTAATTCCTTATTCAGGTTATATGAGTACTGCGTTCGCGAGGTTAAACGGGGCAATTTTGAAGTTACCTTAAAAATTTTAAAGGAATTGAGAGAAACGTGGATTCAGGTGCAAAATTGTATCCCGAAAGAGTCCTTGCAGGCTAGCTGTGTTTGAAATATATACAAATTGATTGATAATTTATGTTATTTACTAATTATTATCTTACGCATTAATGGGTCTGACAAATGGAAATAAATAAGGTTCAGAATATTGATGTGTATAATAATCAAAAATTGGTTAGTTTAAAAAATCTTTCTGGCAATAAGAATGCTGATGTACAGGAAAAAGATAGTTTAAAAAGGGTAAAGCACGAAAAGAGAGAAGACCATCCAGAAAAAAAGAAAGAAAAACAAACAAATAACAATGTTGAAGTAAAACAGAATGGCGCTATACACATTTCATATACCATAGAAAAAGATTTGAATATTGTTATTGCCAATGTAATAGATTCAAAGACAAAGGAAAAAATCCGCCAGGTGCCTCCGGAAGAAATCGTACGTAATAAGAAGCTGTTAAAAGCTTATCAGGAATCATTTAATTCCGATGGGAAGTTGTTGAATGGTATAGCAAAACAGAAAATACTATAAACTCCATGTAGACCCCTTTCCTTTTGTTCCCTTCTATCACCTGGTATCACCCCTTTTCGATGTCAGTAGCGATCCTTCTCTCTCTTTTCTTGAGAAAGAATAACTTTTCCTCCGTGAGTACCAGTATCGAAATCATGATGAGATATTGTATTTCTGTTCTATTGAATTATGAGAATATCAATCAATTCTATAATTATGTAACATGCACCTCTATTTGTTTGATGATATTTTGTGCAATCTGTAATGCTTTTTTTGCATCCCTCTTTGTAGGATTCCCTAAAGGCAGGAGGCCATCTTCGCCAGGATATCTACCTTTATATATACTGTCAACAAAGTCTACTTCTTCATCTTTTAATACGAGAGTAATTCCACAATCTTTTGCAATTGCGATTAGCCTCCTGATGCTATGTATTTTTTCAAGTTCCCATCCTTTCTTTAAAAGCGCCCACTTTATAATCTTTTCTGCCGATTGTTGGGAACTATAACACGCCCCTTTATGAAAGTTTCCTTCAAGGAGATATTTGGCTTGCCTCATGTCCTCATGCGCAGAGTCCCTCCATGTATCTAATAGATTTTTCATATAAACCAACCTTCCCTCTTTCTGTATGAGTCGTAGAAAGGGACTGCCTTTCATATAAAGATCCTTCAGTTTTTTTCTGGTTATCGTGAAGGCATCTATTGGATACTTTTGATAAAACGGATAAAGGGATTTTGTAATTTTTTTTTCTTCCCTTTTGTTCGTAATTATCAAAAGATCGATATCATGCCCTTTTTTTTCTCTTGCGAGAGATCCGAAAAGGATAATGGCGTAGGGATTACTAACACCTTTTATCACATCCGTTATTTCGTAAACATCTTTTAGATTCGGCATAGATAAATTTTCCCATTTTTCTAAAATATTTTGGTGCCCCATTGAGGTCGATCAGGTCTATCCTATAGGGTCGGCTTCTCATAGTATTAGTGTTCAGCGTTAGTATCAGTATTTGTGAAATAAATCAGTGATTTACCTATAGATACAGGATATATTCTTTCTGATGTCGACCCGTGTCGGATCTGTATCTCAAAACAATAAAACAGTTAGAAATATATTTCCTGTTTTTGGTGATCATATTTTATCTTCTGTTACAATTGAGGGTAAATATACTATAAACTATAATCCTCAAAATAGAGTTTGTCAAATGAGAATAATGCATGTGCGAGAAGGTTTTGAGTCGTTTTTGATAGGTGTGCTATCGCTCCAGCCATGCTACAAACCTCTCCCCGGGGTTATTCGAAGAGTTTTTCTATAAATCCAAGAGGGGTTAAGCAGATAAAATGTTGTTGTGAGCCTAATTTGCCAATACCTTGTTTACCTTTTCAAGATTTTGCTGTGCCTCTTTATAATTGGTATCAATTGATAATGCCTTTTCAAAACAGTACCTTGCATCACTAGGCATGTTTTTCTTGAAATATAATACACCTAAGTTATTGAATGCAGAGGCTTCGGTACTGTTTAATTCAATAGCCCTTTTAAGTGTTGAAATTGCCTCATCCGGTTGGTCAATGCTTGCATAAACAAGGCCAAGATTGTAATAGGCATTGAAAAAGGTGGGATTACATTCTATGGCTTTCTTATAGGCGTCAATGGCCTCATGGAATGCGCCTTTTTGAAACGACTCATCCGCCTTGTTAAATAATTCTGCCTCTCTTGAAACACTTAATGTTTGGTTACATGGGTTGTTTTTGGTATGACGAAGTACAGGTACTTTTCTCAAATATTCGATACGTTCTTTAATTTTCTTTGATGATCTTTCCCATGTCCAATTGTTACGAATATCAGAACTAATTCCTCTTCCCAGTGTTCGCATTTCTTCCGGATGTTCATAGGCAAAACGCATCTTTTCTTTCAGGTCTTCAATCTCAACTTCGAACATCCAAGGATAGTCAACGGTTCTTCTGTCTCCAACAAACTTTTCCTTAAATAGTTTTTTCGTTGCAGTTATCAGCAAACTATTTTTGCTGTTACAGAAATCAAGACAAGCTCCACCATTGGTAACAATTGCCGGTATTCCGCATGCCATTGCCTCAAGGATAGGCAATCCGAACCCTTCGCCGCGATACGGGTGTGCGAGTATATTACTCGCCGCATACAGTCCGGTTAATTCTGTTTCTGAAAGTATTTGCTCAATGTATTCGATCTCTGGCAAATTGTCGTTTTGTTGTATTCTTTCAATTTTTTCCTTAAAAGTTTGTCCTGCATAGAATGAGTTTCCCCCCATGTCTTTAATAACCAGGCATACGTCATCAGACCTTTTAAAGGTATCGAGATATGCCTGTAAAAGAAGGTCAATACCTTTTCGGTGGATAGTTCCACCTATAAAGAGAAATTTAAACTTCTTTTGTGTTTTTAGCTGGTAAGGTCTTACTTCAGTGTGAAACTTTTCGGGGTTAATACCATTTGGTATAACAATCACCCTTTCCGCAGGAATGCCGCTGTCGATATAAACCTGGCGAACATAAGTGCTCGGTACCCACATCTCATCTACCTGTGTTGAAAATATCCGTACCCACTCTTCCGGCAAACTGCCAAATTCCCAAGGTTGAATAATTACCCAGTGTCCTTCTGGTGGGGGGGTAAGGTTTGGCGGCCATTGGTGTCGGACGTGAACGTCAATCTTGCCGGTGAGTGGTTTGTTAATACATGCAACAAGTGCTTTAAAACGGGGGTCAGCCTCAGTACCGAACTGGTCATGTTCATAGGGAATAATGGAAATTTCATAACCGGAGTTCAACAATTGTAAGCATAATTCTCTGTTAATTAAGGCGAGAGAGTGATAGACGAATTGAGAGCCTTCCCAGATAATATTGCTATTACTTGGTTCTTTTTTTTCATGATGGCTGGTTACTATTTTTCTTTTGTTCTTGTTAAGAGTATCGTTAATTTCATGCAGCCTGTTGGCAACAATGTCACCAATTACTTTACAGGAATAATTATGTATCATGTCTTTTCTTGCTTGAATACCTTTGTCCTTTGCCTCATTTGAATTATGAAAAACATATCTCATTAATTTTCTGAGGTGCGATATGGAAGGTTGTGCCCACTTGTGACTACGATAAAATGGGATTTCCGAGTCTTCGATTTCCACAAGTTTATCCACATCAATTAAGAACGAATTGTGTTCGTTCATAAATTCTGTGTTGCCACTCCAATTGGTTGAGATAACGGGCAATTCCATAGACATTGCTTCACAGTGCGGTCTTCCCCATCCTTCGCCGCGAGAAGGGATTACCAAACAATCGAAGGCCTTATAAAAAGAAGGTAACTCCTTGTAAGGAATTTGTTTGGTAATGAGTTGAAAATGTGGCAAGGAGTTTCTTTTCAAACCGAGTGAATCGGCGAAATTGAATATTTTCTGCTTTATATGCTCTTCAACATTACCATCCGGTTTATGGAGTAAATATGTTTTTAAGAACAAACAAACGTCGTCCGTCCGTGTGAATTCAGCAAAGTAAGATTCCAGTAAAACATCCCATCCCTTCCTTGCCGACCATTCAAAAACGGAAAGAAAGTTAAACTTGGCTAGTTTGTTTATTTTGTAGGGTTGGGTATTATTTGGATTGAAAAAGTCAGTATCAACAGGTTCATGAATTATCTGTATCTTTTGCTTTATTACACCGGCTTTTTGAAAAGTTTCTGCATTGAATCTTGATGGTACCCATATTTCGTCCATCAGATTGCACTTATCAACCCAATCTTTTGGGAGTGAATCAGTTTCAAACATTGTTCTGCCAATGGAATATTTTGCATCAGGGTGTTTGGAAAAGGCATAGGCAGGGAAGTGATAGACTACAATTTTGTCTTTTATATTTATATTTTTCGTAAAGTATTTCTTTAAAATTTCTTGTAGTTCTAATGCCAGACCATCTATGAACTCTTTTGAATGAATATTTGAAATGTTTGATATCTGAAGGTCGACTTTATCAGCTAAACTTTGGGTAAATGCAAAGGCTTCACTAGTATATCCGCTTGGGTTGAAGAACGGGGCTAGCCAGACAATTTCTACTGAAGTATTCTTTTCGTGTTTTGAAACTAAATATTTAATAAAATCTTTCCATTTTGAGAAGAATATTTCTGCTGATTGGATATTTAATCTGTCAATTTCCATTTGATTCGGACTTGATTTACCTTCGTGATGGATTACGATGCTTCCCGGTTCATAAAATATTCGTTTTCCTGTTTTTTTTACCTTCAGATTCAAATCTAAATCTTCAAAA
>JBDIVL010000015.1:0-77369 GCA_039794405.1 Candidatus Jinrextremum sp.
AACCACAACCCATGCGCTGGCCTGTCAATCCCGATGTGGTACCCACTGACTGGAGAGCCGTATGCGGGAGATCCGCCTGTACGGTTCGGAGGGAGGGGAGGCAAAAGCCTTCCCTACCCCTATCATAGGTGTTATAAAAAAGTCTCTGAAGGCTTAATGTAACATTTTATTCTATTGAACTTTTATTGAGAGTAAGGCCTTATAATGAAAAGAAAATTGTTGTTCATTCTCATCGTAAAACTGCTGTTTATCTTTCCAATAACCGGCTACGCGGACTCACCAATTACTTCTACGAATTTTTACGAGACTTATCTGGATGTCAAAATGGTTGAAAGGGCTCATGTAGAAGGTGTAATGGGTGTTGAAATTGCCGAATTTCTATCATCTCCTGATAATCCTATCGATGTTAAGGCCGCAGTGATTAATGCACTTTCATGGAGGTTTGAAGGAAAGAATAATGCGGAATTTTATCTGTACTATCTGTCGTTACTCTACCATGTGCCACTTATAGAATTGGATACCGATTTTCTGAGCGCAGGTGAGATATTTTGCCTTGGTTATCTTATGGCAATGGATAACTATTTTTATCCGGAGGATGCCATACCATTCCTTGAAAAAGCGCATGAGATGTTGAAAGATAGTTTTACCGTTTCGATTGTTTTAGCCCTTGCAAAGGCGCAGATGGCATTTACCTGGGATTGGTGTGAGGCATGGAAGGCTGTAGAAAGTGTCTTAGAAAACAAAAATCTCAAACGGGATTTGCGTCCGGAGGCAGCTAAAATAATTGTGGATTATATGATTTTATATAAAGATTATTGTGAATAATTCCGGAGCAGCAGAGCCGTAGCCAAAGTAGAGACGCAATATTTTGCGTCTCTACGACGGGAATTTAATCGTTTTGCTTATCGAAAATCCGTGTTTCATCCGTATGAATCCGTGGCTTTGTAAAAATTAATTGCATATAAAATATTTAAAGGAAATAGTGATGATGCCATTTAATGTGTTTATTACCCGGCAAATTCCGGAAGAAGGTATTCATCTGCTCAAGAAATTTTGCCAAACGGTAGAAGTGAACCCTTATGACAGACCACTGGGTTATGATGAGCTTTTGAAACAGGTAAAAGGCAGGGATGGAATACTTACCATGCTTTCAGACAAGATAGACGCAAACGTAATACAGGAAGCAGCTATATCACGTCCAGACCCTACGGGGACAAATTTAAAAGTCATTGCCAATTATGCTGTGGGATACGACAATATCGACGTTAATATCGCTACCGTGAAAGGTATTGTGGTAACGAATACTCCCGGTGTATTAACGGACAGCACGGCTGATATGGCTTGGGCTTTGCTTTTCTCCGTTGCCCGCAGAATTGTTGAGGGGAATGCCCTTACCCGTGCCGGCAAGTTTATCGGTTGGGCGCCTATGCTTCTCTTAGGTGGCGATATTATGGGAAAGACCTTAGGTATTATTGGTGCCGGTAGGATAGGGACGGCTATGGCCATGCGGTCTCTGGGTTGGAATATGAGGGTTCTTTATACTACACAAAGTAAGAGAAATGCCCGCCTTGAAGAGAATCTTGGTGCCAGGAGGGTAGATTTAGAAACATTGTTAAAGGAGTCGGACTTTATCTCTATTCATGCACCTCTTTCTGAGAAAACAAGACACATGATCGGTGCAAAAGAATTCTCGATGATGAAAAAAACAGCTTACCTTATTAATACTGGACGGGGTGCAATAATTGATGAAGCGGCTCTGGTAAATGCCCTAAAGAAAAAGCAAATTGCCGGGGCGGGTTTGGATGTTTATGAGGAAGAACCGAAATTGAAGCCGGGCCTGGCAGAACTGGATAATGTTGTACTTGCACCGCATCTTGGCAGTGCTACCGTAGAAACGCGCAGCAAGATGTCTGTCATGGCCGCTGAAGACATCATCGCAGTGTTACATAAACAAAAACCGAAAAATTGCGTAAACCCGGAAGTACTCGTATAACGAACGTGATGTATGAATAGTTCCTGTGTATTTACAAAGATTTTTTCACAAGTGTGACATACGTCACATACATGGAAGAAAAAAATTTGGTATGATTATGCGAATCAGGTTCAGAAAGGAGGTGTTTGTTATTGTGTAGCGTTTATTGAATAGCGCAGTATGAAAATTTCCTTTTTGCTGATAGCTGAAAGCCGAAGGCTGGCAGCTTATACAGCAACGAATCATTCATAAATTTTGTGAGACAGGTAAAAAAGGACAATTATTCAGGACGAGGAGGGAAAAAGGTGAAGAGGGCATCATTGATATGTTTACTGATATTTTTTATCGTTGCGATGGGTTTTAATAAACTTGTTACTGCCGGACAATCGTAAGCTACCCGTTAAAAGTGGTAATTGCTTTGTGAGCGTTCCAGAGTTAAACAACGAGGCCGTGCTGGATCGGGAGACGGGGCTTATTTGGGAGAAGTCACCAAGTACGGACAATATGGATTGGAATAACGCTGTTTATTATGCATATAATAAAAAAGTCGGTGGACGTAAGGGGTGGAAGCTTCCTACCGTAGAGGAACTGTTAAGCCTTGTTGATACATCAAATTCTCCAACACTTTCCAGTGGACATCCCTTTGAGAGTGTGCAAAGGGCCCTCTATTGGTTAGCTACTACCGATACCGAAGATGTCGGCGAAGCATGGCACGTGGACTTCGACTATAGTGGCGAGGCCATATCACGGCAATAAGAATGGTTCTCTCTATGTATGGTGCGTGCGAGGAGGACAGGGCCATGATAGTTAGTGATTTGGTGATTTAATCAATTTAGCTATTTGGGAAGTGCAGTGGGCCCGTAAGTGCTCAATTGTTTTTGCTATTTTTCAGCCACGGACTTACACGGATGAAACACGGATTTTCCATAAGCAGATTGTTTTTTATCTGTGTTCTATCCGTGTGAATCTGTGGTCTCTTGTGCATATGGTTTGTAGAGCGGAGAGCTTCTTCGCCTCCATGATTTCCAAGTCGTTAAAGGTATATACAGCAATGGAAGCAAATAGAATACTTTATCAAAGGGAGCCTTCCGGCAGCATGAGAGTTACGATATGTGATGCGTAATGGAAAAAAGTTGGAACGGATTATTGGTTATGTTTTACAGATGTTAAATTTGAACTATTCTTGATATAAGTATACAGAAGACTCAAAATTCCAGAAACAGAATGGACAGATAATGAAGATTCGAACGGCAAAAGAGACAGATTTTGAAGATATATGGGAAATCTTTCATAAAGTAGTAAAAAAGGGTGATACCTTTGCTTTCCATCCCAAAACAAGTAAAGAAGATTGTAAGGCCTTATGGATGCCTCCTTCTGTCCATACATATGTTGCAGAATTACAGGAGCAGGTCGTCGGAACGTACATTCTGAGGAAAAACCAGCCTGGTTTGGGTTCCCATGTTGCAAATGCAGCTTATATGGTGCATCCGGAGGTACGCGGGAAGGGTATCGGCAGGGCAATAGGAAATCATTCTGTAAAACAGGCGAAAAGACTCGGCTTTTCTGCGATACAATTTAACTTTGTGGTCAGTACAAATACTGTTGCAATACAATTATGGTTAAAACTCGGATTTAAAATTGTTGGTACTGTGCCAAAGGCATTTCATCACCAAAAGCTTGGACTTGTAGATGTCTACGTTATGCATAGATTTGTGTAAAAGTGCCTCAATATGAGGCATCATCTTCCCTTTTTTCTTCCCGTACCTTTCATCCCTCCTGTACCTTTCTTTTTATCTCCTCTCGGTGTCTTCCGGTCTGTGCGTGGTTTCTTCTTATCCTTATCTGGTTCCTTCCGATCTATGTCATCGAATTTCCTTGGTATTCGTCTCCGGTGCAGAAGACTACTTCGCCGCCAGTAATACCAGTCAAAAGCGTAGTAACTACTATAGGGATAATCATAAGGATAATACCGGTAAGGGTAGTATGTTTTTTCAACTGGCCAAAGGTATATTTCTGTAGCTTGTATGAACGGATAAGTATATTCTGTTTTTCCCAACGGTTGTATCCTTTTCCCCAGAATTTTTCCGGCAACGGTAACAGAGCGTCCTTTTGCGTAGGTGCTCGGATCTAAAAAGCGCTCGACAATCGCCAAATACCTTCCTTCAGATTCTTCAATATCTGCTGGTTTTCCCCGGAAATTGGCTGGCGTCTGTAACACCTCCAGGATTGTTCCTTCTTTGGTGTTTTTGATTTCAGTAATGACTCCGCTGAGAATGAGCATCTGGCCTGTGTATTCTTCAGGGTTTTCCAGCACTTCCTCAAACGTAATATCAGGATTGGTTTGTTTCCTGACTTGCCGGGAAATAACATGTGCGCAGCTTACCATTGATATGAGTAATACCATGAATATGAATTGAGAAAAAATAAGATGTTTGTTTCTTTTTACCATAGAGAAATACTGATCAGTGAATTGTGGATAGTAGATAGTGAATAGTAGTTTGTTACTTCTTTTAACTACTATTCACTATGAGAGTCAGGCATCAAGAGTTCAGGAGCGAAACACAGCGGCTAGCGATGATCCGTTGGGTATTTTTTCCGGATCGACCATAAAAACCGTACCTCCGTTCAGGAGTGTATAAGTAGCGGAGAAATCTAACATGTCCTCATCACCGGGTTCTGCTCTCTGATGAGAATGGACAATTTCAGTTGCCGGATCAAAAGTGCCCCACTGCTGATGTCCGGCTGCGGTGAATAGGAAATTGACCTGTCCATGGTAAGCGGCAGGGATGATTTCTTCCATATTGTTGGATGCTTGCCCTGTACCAATAGATTGCCTGTATTGAGCAATTGCATCTTCCTGTGTTTTCTGGAAGAATGGCTGTACCGCAGCTTTCGCTCGCTTATATAACCCTTCCTCGCGTAATTGCTCAACGTCCCCGGCAATCTCCTTGTCTACAAGATAGGGATAAGAATTTGCCTCTCTATAAATTGAAAAGAGAGAATCATCTCCAGCCAGTACCAAAGGTATTCGTTCATTCCCGATTAACTCATGCAGGCCTTTGTCAACTTTATAAAAACATTGCAGGATATTTTTTTTGGATTTGCCCATGGTTTTTTTACGATTATGAAGTACGGCTATCCGTTCGCCTCTGTTTCTTGATGTGCGGTGTTGGGACTGGTTTTCAGAACCGTTGTCCATAATGGCCTCGTGTATATTTTTAGGAATGTTTCTTCCTTCCAGATTGATTTCAGTTACACTGTGACCTGTGCCCTGAAATAGTCTAATCTCATTTTGATTGAGGGCAAGTATGCAGAACTGTCCATCGCTATAGAGGAGGGGAAGGATTGGTTTGATATTGAAACGGTCAGTTACAGCTACTAGCTCCTCGAAATGCAGTGGAAGTCGATAGTAATGGAATACTCCCGGAGAGAGAAAGATCGCTAATCCATCGCTTTGATATTGCCAGAAAAGGATATCATCTACAAGTTCCTGAGCATGTACCAGCAGTTTTTTTGTCTCTGGTGTACGGAGACCGCTCATGAGCAGGTGTTCCTCAGCCTCGCGGATCAGATTATTTAACCGGATTCTTTCTTGTTTGGTTTCAATGCCCATGTGGCGCGTAGGCATAAAGATCGAGACACACAATCCTTTCTGTTTTTCCGTCAATACCTTTAGATCATCTCTGGTCAATAAATTCATGACTTTTTTGCCTCCTCTTAAAATAGTTACTGAAAACTCCCATATTTCATGAAACAATATAAGCAAGTAGGGTGCCTAAAAAGGCCTATGGTGCAATGAATTTTTATAAATGTTTCTTTTTCAGTAACTGTTCAACCTGCCCGGAATAGGTCTGAAATATAACTCCCTTTATTAAGGGGATTTCGTCAATGCCTCTTAACAAAGGAGAATTTAGGGGGTTTGACATACGCACTACGTAAATTGTTATTTTCCATGAATACATAACAATGAGTATTCATTACTTTCCGGGATGGTAAGGTTATGTGTCATATAAAAAGATAGAGACAGCCTTTTATAATATTCTCGCCATCAAAATTCTTTTTGTGTACAATGTGTGACGCATTTCCTTTTTAAGAATGTCGCATGTGACATCCCTGTGCCATAATAATGCGTCTGAAAAAATTTAAATTTTGGTTCTAAAAATGTTAGAGAGGCCAATATAAAAATGCACAATTCTGAAAATAAAATCATTCGGGTAAAAGTTCTTTTGTATCTTTTCGTTTTTCTGGCTTTTATCCCGAATGCCCATGCTGGTCGTGAAGAGATCACTTCCCTATTTATCCCTGTTGCTTCTGGAAATGCTGAAAATGATAATACATCAGTTAACAAGGAAATGCCCGACAGTCAGCAAGATGTTATCGTTAATGTTGTTCCTTTGAAAACTGAGGATGAAGAATATTATAAAGTGCGTCTTAATTTTCTGGAACACAGTATAATAGCAAAACGTGCTAGACTTCTTCCTGGACCTCAGGGTAGCTTTACTTGGATTGGCAAGCCAGAAAATTTAGAGGGAGTAGTCGTTGTTTCAACCTGTAATAACACCCTTTTTGGCCGTATAGAATTGAATGACGAGGTTTACAAGATAGAACCTGTTCGTGGCACGAATACCCACCGAATTTTCAAGCTTGATCCCGGTGAAGCTTCACCCGTCGATGCTGGAGGACTAATTCCTCCTTCAGATAAGTTCCCTGATAAAACATCTGTTGTCCCGCCTGTACCCAAAGGTATAGACGATGGCAAGACCTTTGACATACTGGTCCTTTATACCGGTGGCTTTGCAGAAGCATATCCGGGTGATGAACTAAATGCACAAATCAATTACCTTGTAGGTGTGGCAAATGCATGTTATAGCAATAGCAATGTCAATCTTACCGCACGAATTGTCAAACTTCATGAAGTTGACTATAAGGACGGTGGAGCGATAAGAGATGCCCTCAATGATTTAACATACGGAGAAGGGGTTTTTTCGGATGTGGTTGATTTCCGTAATCAATTAGGAGCAGATCTGGTTACGCTCTTGAGAGTTTTCAAAGATAGTAATGATGTCTGCGGTCAGGCATGGCAGATGTCTTTATTGAGCAATTCCTTTGAAAGATGGGCTTTTTCTGTGGTTCAGGTAGGCAAGGTTACTTATGGCAATGGTTATTCATACTGTACAGACCAAACTCTTGCTCATGAGATGGGACACAACATGGGTTGTGCACATGCAGATGATTACGGCGGTGTATTTGAATATTCTCAGGGATATGTGTTTAGCCCTTATATGTCAGTCATGGCAAGTAGTGGCGGGACAAGGGTCAGCCATTTTTCAAATCCAAACGTATCTTATGCCGGACTTGTTACCGGAGCGGATGATGCAAATAATGCCCTATCCATAAATAAAGTCAAATTGACCATCTCGCAATTTCGAGATTCGAAATGTTTGGGATCCATAACCGTGTCTCCCGGTAAGCTAACACTCGATCGTGAAGAAGGGGGCGAGGTAACGGCTACTGTGATGAGCGAGTATGATTACCCGGCAGAGGGTGAGTTGGTAAAGGTGAAGGTTAATGCAGCCGGAAAAAAGCTCATATCAGTTTTACCGGAGAGTGATATTACAAACTCCGATGGCCGGGTCTCTTTTACTATAACAGCAATGAAAAAGGCTGGAAGGGCACGGATCACTTTTAAGGCAGGGTGTTTGAAGGAATCAATAATTGTGAAGATCAGGTAAAGTGTGCAGGATACACGGGGATTTTCATTTCATTTAAGCGGCTTTCAGGGTGGTACGGGGTTATCCCAAAAGGTACAAATCAATTTTTTACAACATGTAGGGACATATTGCAATGCGCTCCTACAAATATTCATTTGAAATTGAGTTATCACGCAGGTAGTATACCAAGGAAAATTTTTACGGCAAAAATATATTTTTGGAAAACACGATTCAATATAGAATTGCTGCATAAAATATGATAAATTAAGTGGTATTTATGAATCTTACAGAGTAAAAGTAGAGGTGTTCACCTTGCATCGTTTTTGTTCTTATGCTGATTTTCATTCAGGTTTCCATGACAAAGAGTAAGAAGAAAGAGGAGGTAGATTTCGTTGCCAAAAGAGAAAAACATTTCAGATAGCGGTACAGTGATAAAAATTGAAAAAAATCGGTTGGTTGTGCCAAATAATCCAATTATTCCATTCATACGGGGTGACGGTACCGGGCCTGATATCTGGAATGCATCGGTTCGTGTATTTGACGCCGCAGTAAACGAGATTTATAAAAATAAAAAATATATTCGCTGGAAAGAGATCTTTGCAGGCGAATACGCCTTTAAAGAATATGGTGAGTGGCTTCCCAAAGAAACCCTCGATGCTATCAGGAAATATAAAGTAGCAATTAAGGGACCGCTTACAACACCCGTTGGTGGTGGTATCAGGAGCCTTAATGTAACCCTCAGGCAGGAACTCGATCTTTATGCATGCGTCCGCCCCGTGCGTTATTTTGATGGTGTACCGAGTCCGGTAAAATCACCTGAAAAATTAAACGTTGTCATCTTTCGGGAAAATACGGAGGATGTGTATGCCGGGATTGAATATAAAAAGGGATCTTCTGAGGCAAAGAAAATTATCGCATTTCTGGGACAGGAATTTGGGAAGAAAATCAGGACAGACTCAGGCATTGGCATTAAACCGATGAGTGCTACAGGTTCAAAAAGGCTGGTAAGCCGTGCGATACAGTATGCAATTGATAAGGGACTGAAGAGTGTTACCCTTATGCATAAAGGTAATATTATGAAATTTACCGAAGGTGCTTTTCGTGAATGGGGTTATGAGGTGGCAAAGGATAAGTTTGCCAGGTATACCGTGACTGAAGAGGAAGTTCAAAAGAAGTATAAGGGTAAGGTGCCGAAGGGAAAGGTCGTTATCAAGGACAGGATTGCCGATGCTATGTTTCAGCAGGTACTTTTGAGGCCAGAAGAATATGAAGTAATTGCTACGCCGAACCTCAACGGCGACTACATTTCCGATGCCTGTGCTGCACAAGTAGGTGGTTTGGGTATGGCTCCTGGAGCCAATATCGGCGATAAGGCCGCTATCTTCGAGGCTACCCATGGTACCGCTCCTAAATATGCAGGGCAGGATAAAGTCAATCCCGGTTCTGTTATCTTATCAGGGGTTATGATGTTTGAGCATCTGGGATGGGATAAAGTAGCAGGGATGATTGTGAAGTCGTTGGAAAAGACCATTCAGCAGAAGACCGTTACCTATGACCTTGAACGTCAGATGATTGGCGCTAGATTAGTCAAGTGTTCAGAGTTTGCCGATGAGATAATAAAGAATATGGGAAAATAATTTGACGTATAGGAATTTCAATCTTGGTAGGATCTGAAGATTCTCATATCCTGCGTTAAAATACCTTAACCAAAAAGTTGCCGAAGGCCTGATTTCGTCGTATAGGAATCTGCATTTTATGTATGCGGATTTCACGGTGGTACAAGCAGGATGCCTGTGCTACCGTAAGATATTTTTACAAATTGCTTAACTTAATGACTTTGAGATTGAACCAATCATGAGAGAGATTTAGAGTTGAAGTTGTTTGAAAAGAATCGATTGAAATAAAAGGGTAAGTTTTTTACTGGGGACTTAATGATGCCAAGAAAGAAGATAACAGTTGTCGGTGCGGGGAATGTCGGGGCTACGACTGCGCAGCGTTTGGTTGAAAAAGAAATAGGTGATGTTGTACTGGTTGATATCGTTCAGGATATGCCTCAGGGAAAGTCATTGGATATCCTGGAGTCTGGCCCCGTTTATGGCTACGATTCAAAAATCATTGGCACAAATGGATACGAAGAAACCAAAGATTCCGATATCGTAGTTGTCACTTCTGGTGTAGCAAGGAAACCTGGCATGAGCCGGGATGACCTGCTCAAGATCAATGCTGGTATTGTAAAGGGGGTGGTGGAAAATATTGTAAAAAACTCACCCAATACCATGTTAATCATCGTATCGAATCCATTGGACGCCATGACTTATATAGCCCACAAGGTCAGCCGGTTCCCGAAGCAGCGTATTATGGGTATGGCAGGTGTACTGGATGCTGCCCGTTTTCGCACCTTTCTTGCGACGGAACTTAACGTTTCTGTGGAAAACATTCACGCCTTTGTCTTGGGCGGACACGGGGATACGATGGTTCCTTCTACACGGTATACTACTGTTGCTGGAGTGCCTGTAGAGGAGTTAATTCCGAGGGAGCGCCTGAATGCCATAGTAAAGCGTACCAGGGATGGTGGTGCAGAAATTGTCAACTTGCTTAAGACAGGCAGTGCCTTCTATGCCCCATCGGCTGCCGTGGTGGAGATGGTTGAGGCAATAGTAAAGGACAAAAAAAAGATATTGCCCTGCGCCGCTTTATGCGAAGGGGAATACAATATTCATGGGCTTTTTGTGGGTGTGCCGGTAAAGCTTGGCGCAAACGGTATTGAACAGATCTTTGATATTAAACTGAACGAGGAAGAATCGGCAGCCTTAAAGCGCTCTGCTGATGCTGTAAAAGTGTTATGTGAACAAGTAGATAGATTATTATAGGAGAGAACGTAGAGACGGCCCGCCAGGCCATCTCTGCCAGCATAAAATGAATCTTATAAAAGCAAGGAAACGATTGCTCGAAATCCTTTTTGTAAAATCTTTCAAATACAATGAAAAGCTTGTCTTCAAGTTAGTGTCAGGGATAATGAGCAATTATTATATTAATTGCAAGGCGACAACGCTAGATCCGGAGGCCATGTTATTGATCGGGCATCTCTTCTATGCCAGGGTTAAGGCGCTTCATATTCATGCTCTTGGCGGTCTTACCCTTGGTGCCGACCCCATTGCCTTTGCTACGGCCATGGTTAGTGGTATGCAGGACAATGCCATTAATGCCTTCGTAGTTCGCAAAAAAGCAAAGGAACACGGATTAATGAAGTGGATAGAAGGCAACGTGCATGAAGGAGATAAGGTTGTAATTGTGGATGATGTGGTGACGACTGGCCAATCCACGATAGAAGCTATAGACCGTGCTGCAGAATCCCACCTAAGCGTTATGAAGGCCATAGCCCTCGTAGATCGCCAGGAGGGTGGACGGGAGAATATTGAGAGAAAGGGAGTTCCTTTTGAATCTATTTTTACGAGAGATGATTTGATGGAATTATACAAGAAATGAACGCAGAAAAACGAGGTTTTTGGTCATGGTTCTTGCAAAGGATTACCGCTCTGTTGCTGGTAATAGGGATGTCTGTCCATTTTTTTACCTTTCATTTTAGTCCCGGCCGGTATACCTCCCGGTATTACGATGAGATTGTTAACCGTTTTTCCTCGCCAGGATGGATTACTTTTCATATCTGTCTTCTTGCCCTGGTGATTTTTCACGGTCTGAATGGTCTTTGGGAAATATTCATGGATTTTCAGCCCGGTAAAAGATCCAGGCCTGTTATGAAGCAATCTCTCTGGTTTATAGGGGCAGTTTTATTTGGTATTGGAATTTATATTCTTATTTGGTTTGCAACAGACCATGGTAATATTTAGCTTATTATGAAATATCTAGCGAGGCGGAGCATCAGACCGGTGAAAGAAATTGTAAGCTGTCAGCAGTAAGCTACCAGCAATTGGACAGAAGCTGAAGGCTGACCGCTTATTTTATACAATTCTGGTTACTTCTAAACTTGACTCATTTGTAAAGATAAATCGCATATAAGGTATTTATGGGGATAAGATGCAAAAGTTTCAAAAATTTACGGAAGGTATCAAAGATCTGATCAGGAACAGATATACGGGTATGTATACTTATTGGATCCACCGGGTTACCGGTGTTGCGCTTACCCTGTTTTTATTCTTGCATATCTGGACACTAAGCGCTGTTTTTCGCGGTAAGGAAGCGTATGATTACGCAATTAGCAAATTTGATACAAAGATTGGATGCATCTTTCAATACATACTGCTTTTAATGGTAGCCATACACTTGCTGAATGGAATAAGGGTTACTATTGTTGATTTTTGGCAGCTTACCCGCATGCAAAAGAAATTGCTATGGATAGTATTTCCTGTTTTTCTCATCATTGCTGCCCTTGGTGTTTTTACTGTCATTTTGTGATAAAGAATAACAAACAACTATGTATAACGATATCTTGAGGAATTTTTATGATCTATCATGAGGCCATTGTGGTAGGTGGGGGTCTTACAGGTCTCAGGGCAGCTATCGAGCTCAACCGGAATAACGTAAAGGTTGCCGTTATTTCAAAAGTACACCCTATTCGGTCTCATTCTGTTGCCGCACAAGGGGGTATTAATGCCCCCTTGGGGAATCATCCGCGCGGTGCTTATGATAACTGGGAAAAGCATGCATTTGATACGGTAAAAGGGAGTGATTATCTGGCAGACCAGGATGCCGTTATCCGCATGACCAGAGAGGCTGTTGAACGTATTTTTGAGATGGAACACTGGGGGTGTCCCTTCAGTCGTACTATCGAGGGGAAAATAGCCCAAAGGCCCTTTGGCGGTGCTGGTTTCCCGCGCACCTGTTATGCAGCGGACAAAACAGGCCATGCCCTCCTGCATACCTTATATCAACAGATTGTTAAATTCAAACAAGCATCCGAACGAAAGGAAATGATTGTTTATGAAGAATGGATGGTAACGGATCTTGTAATTGAGGATGGGATATGTGTGGGGGTGATAGCATTAGATATCGTTAGCGGACGGCTAGAGGCATTTCAAGCCGGTACAGTAATATTTGCCACAGGAGGTGCTGGCCGTATCTATGGAAACAGTACCAATGCACTAATCAACACCGGCATGGGTATGGCTGTGCCATACTGGGCAGGTGTACCGCTCAAGGATATGGAATTTATCCAGTTCCATCCAACTACCCTTTTGGGTAAGAATATCCTCATTACAGAGGGATGTCGCGGTGAGGGCGGGTTTTTGCTCAATAGCAAGGGAGAACGGTTTTTGGCAAAATATCACGATTCGGTAAAAGATATGGAGGTTGCTCCCAGGGATATCATCTCCAGAAATATTGTTCGCGAGATTATGGCCGGTGGTGGTATTGATAACAGGTGCGTACATCTTGATCTCAGGCACCTGGGGGAGGAGAAAATTGAGCAGAGGCTTCCCGGCATCCGGGATATTTGCAAGGAATTTGCCGGTATAGATCCTGTGCGTGACCTAATTCCCATCCAGCCAGGTCAACACTATACCATGGGCGGAATTGATTGTAATACAGAGTGTGAGACGGTTATAAAGGGTTTTTATGCGGCAGGTGAAGCGGCCTGTGTGAGCGTGCATGGGGCCAACCGATTGGGCGGGAACTCGCTGCTGGATACCATTGTTTTTGGTACCATTGCAGGCAGCAATGCTGCCCAATACGTGCAGGGTATGAAAAGCAGAAGGTGTGAGACTATTCTCAGAGATACGTTGGACCGCACAGAGCAGAGGATTAACGCACTCTGCAGACCTGGTGGAGATGAAATTCCTGTGGATATTAAAAATACCCTTAATAAAGTTATGGATGGCAAAGCAGGTATTTTCCGTGAGGCTCCTCAGTTGAAAGAAGCCGCTGCTGAGGTAAAAACCTTGCAGGAGAGATACAAGCGGATAAAATTAGATTATACGGGTAAAAGGTTTAATTTAAGCCTCGTTTGGGCACTGGAACTAAAAGGAAGTCTTGATGTGGCAGAAGCAATTATTGCAGGTGCATTGGCACGGGAAGAGAGCCGCGGCTCCCATTTTCGTACTGACTTTCCCAAAAGGGACGATACGGGCTGGCTGAAGCATACCGTATGTTATTCTACCTCCGAGGGTATGAAGTTAGATTACAAACCTGTGAATATCGGCCCCTTTGAGCCAAAGGAAAGAAAGTACTAGCAAAGACGGATTCAAGTTGTGAACTTGAACGAGCAGTGGAGGTTGGTTCAATCGTCTACGATTGAACCGAAATGTTTGGTATTTTCCCTGCATTGGCATCAATCAAAAATGCACAGACCAATTCCAAACGTGCGGTTCAATCTGCAAGATTGAACCAACCATGAAAACTACATCATTACGAATTTTGTAACTATTCAGATTGTCAGGTTCACGGTTGTTTTCCTTTTAGCGCCTTTTTTCGTTTGCGCTATGCATTTGTCCGTGTCCTCTTCATCAAGTCCTTTTTCATTACAAGGTACCGTTATCTTGTGGAGCCCCGGTTTGGTATGCCGGCCCACCTGCAAGCCAGGCATATACAGGACTCATTTCTATCCCCATAATCCATAGAGCAAGCATACAAAAAATAGCAATTTTAAAATTGTTTTTCATATTTTACTACCTTCTGATAAAACCTGAGCAGGTATTTCCTGATGCTCTACTTCAGTAATAATAGGCATAGGCTCTTTCGTAAATATTGAATATCAAAATCAGATAATGTATAGGGAGTTCAAACCAGGAGTAGGACAACCCTTTAGAGTTGCATTCCGTGCAAGTATTTAGGTGGGGATGCAAGGTTTATGAAAAGTCTCTCCCTACACTTCATACCAATAAAAGTTGCCGCAGTCCTCATCTAATGTTTAGGAATCTCAATGTTCTGCTGTAGGGGCGGAGCATTTGTTGTCTGGAATGTAGAGACTGTGCTCATATCAGCAAATGCTTCACCTCTACGTGGGCGTTATATAAAAAGTTATACCGAAAACCTCATTTATCTACGATGTTTTGTATTGCGTTGACTCTGGCGATGACTGTGCAGTTCTTTTTGCTTCCCTCATAAGAGTATCTGGCGTTTGTTCCACAAGTTCTTCTTCGCTTTTTGTTTCCGGTGCAATAAGGCCAACAACAGCGCCCAGCGCAAGGGCCGCTGCTCCCAGGGCCAGAGGGTTATCGTGGACCGCTCCCTGAAGTTTTCCTTTAACTCTCCGGGCTTGATATTGAACCTTCTCTTTGGGACTGCCAGTGATTCCTTTTATTTTCCCTCTTGCCCCTGGTCCTGCAGTTCGCATGGAGGAAGTTTTTGTGCCTCTTACCACTAGCCAAACAAGACTCATTCCAATTAACCCAACAGGTATTGAATTGTGCTTCATGGTCTCCAGAATGGTTGAGCCAACTTCTCTTGCCTTTTCTCCCGTAACTTGTACTATTTTTTTTGCCTTCGCGGCAGTTGACTCTATTACCTTTTCCCTTATTTGTTCTTTAAAATGTTCGGGGGAGAGTTTTTCTTTAATGGAATTAATCGTTTCACCCATCTCGGCCCTGGTGCGCTCTATATCAGCCCGAATTTCATCTGGTTCTTTTTCATTGATTTGAGAATTCTTCGTACTCCTGCTGGATCTCGTTATATTTGTTTTTTGACCCATTCCTTACCCTCCTTAATTGTTTCTATTGTTTTTTGAGGTTTTAAATCTTCATGCTTGAGATTTTTGATTCCTTTCAAGAGAAAGAATAACCCTATCCCAATAAATATAAACCCGATAATCAGACATGACATCCACAGGGATATCGTCTCCGGAGTAGCCACCCATAGTCCTATGACGGCTGCTCCAATGAGTGGGAAAAGTCCGGTATAAAGGACCATACCGCCTATGATTAAAAACGCAATGTCTTTGATAAGTTGAAACACCTTCCTTGACATTTCTGTCTTAGCAAGTTCTACCTCCTGATGCAGCATCTTACTCGTCTCTTGTGATAGTTCTGAGAAGAGTTCGCCAAGAGAACGATCTTCTTTAACTTGTATCATATTTTCCTCCTTACTGAAAACATATAAACGAGGACTTTAGTAACTGTCTCTCATGCTTGTTCTTCTGGTTTTTCATTATTTTTCTCTATTATCTGGCACTTTTGAGGAGCTTAATCGAAAAAAAACCGAGAGCAAATGCACCCGCCAGGAAGAGTCCTGGCCGCCGTCTGGCAAAACACTCGATGTCGGCAATAAATTGTCTCATGTCCTTTTCTCGAAGGTAATCCGAAACGTGCTCAATCTTACCTACAACGCTATTAATGTATCCTGATGTTAGTTTTTGATCATGTTGTAGCTGCTGTGCTGAATTTCGTAATATCCGGGCCATACTCCCTAAACCCTCTGCTATTTCATCTCTTTGCTCTGCAAATGTTGACCTGGTTTGTCCTAGATCTCTGTTTTCTGTCTGTTCCTCTTTTTCGCTGAATTTAAGCTTACCCTGACTCATTGATTCTTCTAATGTAGACCCGCAAAGGTCCGAATTCTCTTTACTCATAAAACCTCCGTCTGATATTAAATCATGTATTTCGTTTTACATAGACTGTTCGAATATCCTTCTGTTTGTTAAGTTTGAAGGTTCTCCTTATTCTCTATACCCTGTGTTTCATCTCTAATCGTTTAGTCCCGCCAAGGATATAACCAAAAAGGAAGCTGCTAGAAATGCCAATGATTATAAACAACCAGGGATTTTCGTGTATCTTTCTGTCAATTCTTGTTGAGATTTCCCCTATTTTTTCTTCTCCACTAACTACTGCTTCGCTTAAGCTTTGTTTTGTTTTTTCCACGGTTTCCTTATAGATGTTTTTTGATTCATCCAGAATCTCCTGGATATTCGAATACTTTTCACTAATCAATTGATTAATTTCTGATCTCTTTTCTTTTGCTAGTTCGTCCAACAGTTCAAGGGCTTCATGTATTTTTTGTGTACTGCCCTGTTCTCTTGCAATACTTTTCTTTTGGTTTTTGAGTTTACCTGCTTTTGAGTGCCTCTTGGTCCGCTTACTCATAGCACATTCTCCTGTCTGGCTTATATCCATTTGGGTTGGGGGGTTTCTCTATTCCTTACCATTTTATACGTTATTTTCGATACCGGGACCCACTACGAATAATATAACCAGAAAGAAAAGCGCCGGTAGCAGCGATACCCAAAAATAACCAGGGGTTTTCATGCACTCTTTTGTTGACTTCCACCGAGATTTCTTTTATCTTCTCTTCTCCACTCGTTATTGTTTCGCTCATATTTTGTTTCATCTTGCTTATCACTTCTTTCGTCCCTGCTGCCTCTCTTATAATATTCCTGAAGTTTGAATACTTCTCATTAATGAGTTGAGAAAATTCAGCCTTTTTTTCTTGTACAATTTCACTTAATAATCCAATAGCTTCATTTATTTTCTGGGAGCCGAGGTGTTCCAATTCCTCTTTCGGATTTTCTCCCGCTTGATTACCCATAATAAATTCCTCCTTTAACACTCAATATTTTCAATGAATCAATGATAATGAATAAGACCAGCATATGGAGATATTCATTTATCATTCTTCTGTATATCTGGAGCCAATGAGATAACCTAAAAGGAAACCACTGGCAGCGGAGATGCCTATAGATATCCATGGGTTTTCGTGAACTCTCCTATCGACGCCTGTGGAAATATCTTTCATTCTTTCTCCTCCAGTGGCCATAGCCTCCTTAATTTTTTCCATTTTGCCGCCGAGAGCTTCACCCATAATTTCTTTAAAATTTGAGTATTTCTCATTAATTAATTGAGCGAGTTCTGCTTTTCTCCCTTTTGCCTCTTTACTTAATAATTCAAGGGCCTCATTAATCTTATCAGTGCCGGTAGACTCCTTCTTTGTTTCTGTCTTTTGCGGATTTTCCATTATTCCCGTTACGTTTGGGTCTTCTTTTGTCTGATTGTCCATAATGTTTCTCCTTTCACAAGGTATAGTATTATCATTCTAAAGGAATTGATACTATCACTTCACAATTTGCTTTTCTTTTATATCGGTTCTCTGTTTCTCCTCTTTTTGTTTCTCTTCTGTAACTGTCTTGTGATCTTTAAGACTATTGGCGATCAGATAGTAAATAAAGTAGAACAGGGTAACTGTGTAATGACTGGCAATTGATTTATCCGGGTGCTGTGTACCAGCGGCGTGTGTACCGGTGCGGGTACGGTCTTTAAATGGTTGTGGAGCTTCTTCTTTTCTCCCTGTTGCTGCTGCTACTTTTCTATCCCTGGTATGGGGTATTCCTTGTTCGGCCCGCATCTCCTCGGTAAGAGGTATGGCTTCTTCAGACGGTACCATACGTGATCCATACTTATTAGCGTAGACCTGCGTGAATTCCGCACCCATGAGACAAATCATGGCGGAGTAGTAATTCCAAAGCATCAGAACAACAAGCGATCCGACTGCACCGTAAGCCGATGCCGTACTACTACGCCCAAGGTACATCCCAATAAAGAACTTGCCAATGGTAAATAGCAGTGCAGTTGCAACAGATCCAATCCAGACGTCACCCCAGGCGATTTTAACGTCCGGTAAAAACTTATAGATCATTGCAAATAAGAGCGTAATAATGCCAAATGATATAAAGAAATGTAAAACTTTCATTACGTATTCAAGGCTAGGCAATAGGCCAACAAAGAAGTCACCGAATGCTGAAAGCCCTGCACTTATAACGAGTGATACCAGGAGGAGAAAACCAATACCTAATACCAATGAAAATGATAAAAACCTCTGCCGGATCGTGGCTATGATGCCCCGCCCGGGTTTTGGTGCAACTTCCCAAATTGTATTGAGTGCGTCTTGAAGCTGAACAAATAAACCGCTTGCAGTAAACATGAGTACGATTACACTGATAATTGTAGCGATAATACCTGCACTTGGCTTTTTTGCTGCATCAGCCATCGTTTGAATCGCTTCCGCTCCATTCTGACCAAAGAGACCTTGCATTTGTTCGGCAATTTTCCCCTGAGCTGCCTCTTGTCCGTACACGAATCCGATGATCGCTATTGCAATAATTAACAACGGACCAAGCGAAAATACTGCATAATATGCTATAGCTGCTGCAAGGCGCGTCGCCTTATCTTCGCTCCACTCAGAAAATGTTGCTTTACCCATTTCGACAACTGTCTTTAATCTCGTTGATCTCATAAACGAAGCTCCTCTTCCAAGGTTTTTAAAGTAATCTCTCTCCCTTCGTTTTCCCTTATGAAAAGGAAATGAAATTACTGCTTTTCCTGATAAGTGCGCGGTATCGGTCGGGCTAAGGCCTTGCTGGGACTAAAAATATCGTCCATAATCAGGATTACAAATACTATACCATGGTTAAAAGCTATTGTATTATGTCTGCGCTTTCTCTTAACATTTCTTCACGGGTTTTTCACAGGCAGTTTCATAAATTTTTACGAGTAAACTGAAATCATAAAAAAGTTGATATAAAAACTCTTCACGCATGTCATTTTTTATGTTACGTGCACGATATTCTTCTCTGAAAGCGGATTGGTAAAATTACCTCCAGATTCTTTCTTGCATGGGTGATAAAATAACATGTGAAAATGTTTATTTGATTACCTGTACATGGATATTTACTTGCTAAATATTTTCAAAACACAAAAAGCTGCAAGGGGATTCTTTATGAGATTTTATTCAAAGTGTGACTTGCTCATTTCTGTGACAACACAATTCTGTGACATGTCACTTTTGGCTTTCCATCAATAATGAGAGTTTATTGGCAAACTTGAGGCAGCCGTGCTATGAAAGAACGCTATGAAGGAACGAGAAATCTTTCCGTATGGAGATACAAAAGATTTCTCATTCTGCTTCGCTTTATTCAGAGTGGCACTCTTGTCCTCGGATAGGCTCTTCGTTGATTTTATTATTTCTTTCCATGGTAATTTATTCTTACAAAAATATTATTAACCAAGTTGTTTCCCTCTTTCACGGTATATTATTTGCTGCATTCAGAGGCATATAAAAATTCAGGAAAAACGAATGAAATTAAATAAATTTGCCTTAAAAGTCATCCTAAAGCCCCAATTTAGCATCTATAATAACTTGAAAATATAGTGTTTATAAGGGGTATTCAATGCAGAAATAGGTTTTGAGATAACTTCTAGGTAGATTGAATTAGGAATCTGTTTGAAACAAGAATTGTCATTTCGGGTGACGAAGGAGCGAGGAATTCTCCGTATGGAGGCGCGAAGGACCACTTCATTCTGAATGGCAGTTTTGTCTTCATATAGGCCCCAAGCATAGTAAGTTCATCATTTCAAACTGCGCACACATTAAACAGCCTTTGTTCAGATTTGTAAATCTTCAAGATTATTTCTTAATGTGTTGATTGGTGAGGCCTTCAACCACTGGCGAGCGACTTTAAAACCACTTCCCCTTCCCCAAATGGTAAATACCGCTGCTAGTCCGGCGGAAGAGGTCTCAATCTCCTCAAAATGTTAAATTCCCTATAGAATCAAATTATCAAACAAGGAATGTTTTATGGGAGTAGTATTATGATAGAGTGGAAAAGGAGACGCAATGATAAGAGTAGTACTGTATTGGAGCAAAAAAGTGGCATTGATCATGAAAATAGTACTATAGTAAATCAGAAAGGACATGCTAAAAATTATCCAGGGAAGCCGTGGTATCGAAGAGGTCTTTTTTTAGGGCTTGGTATTTTTGCAATCGTGATTTTTGTAATGTGGTTAATGATTAATCCGGTGGCTGATTATTTTGCCCGTAGGGCATTCGATAATCTTCAGGGTTACAAGGGAACTTATAAGGATGTTTCAATAGGGGTTATACCTCCTCAGGCTGAAATAACGAATCTGGAACTTATAAAAGATCCGTCCACTGAAGGGGGTGAGTTTATCATATTTACTGAACGGGCTCAGCTTAATGTCCTATGGAAGAAACTTTTTAAGGGAGCACTTGTTATGCGGGTGAACATCGATCATCCAAAACTCACCATTATCCAGGAACCGATTCCTCCTAAACCGCCCAAACCTCCGGAAGTGAAAAAGCCTCCACCCAAGATACCGGATGTGAAAGAACAGCTAAAGAAGGCACCTCCTGCACGCATTGATCATATTGAGGTAAATAATGCTGAGATTATTTTTGTTGATGCGACGGAAAGATCCAAACCTCGATTCTGGATTCATGACATGGGAGTTCGTATACAGAATATCGCAACGAGAGAAAAACTGGCGAAAGGTGTGCCAACTACGGTTTCTGCAAATGGGGTAGTGCAGAAGTCTGGTGATTTGAGGTTTTTCCTTACTGCCAATCCTTGGGAAAAGGGGCTCAGCTTCTCAGGGGAGACAGAGTTAAAAGGGCTGGCCTTGCCTGATCTTTATGAGTTTGCCACTGCTAAGGCAGACATTAAGCCTATAAGAGGTACTTTCGATCTCTTTACTTCATTTAATGCCAAGGGTAACGAAATTACCGGTGGGATTAAGCCCGTGCTTCATAATGTGGATGTTGCACCGGAAGATTCTACATTTTTAAACCAGCTTAAATCTACCGTGGTAAATGTAACCGTATCGGTCCTGTCTGGTAGTCCTGATCAGCCTGAAGAAGGTGAGAAGCTTGCTACTATCATTCCCATCAAAGGTACCGTTACAGACCCTAATCCTCAGATTGTACCTACGGTTCTTGGTATTATTCGCAATGCCTTCGTTGAAGGGTTGCAGGTAGGGTTTCAAAATCTTCCGCCTCCGACGGCACCCAAAAAGGAAGGAGTTGTCGAGCAGGTAATTAAGGCCTTAACTCCGGAAGAGGGGCCACCTAAGGCTCAGCCGGAAGGAGATGAGGGAAAGAAAGAATAGATTATCTATGGCGAAGTGAAGTTGCAATCAAAAACATAAATTTTTATATCTTATGAATACTCCGTTAACGTCCTGAAATAATATTCTGGCGAGGTATGCTTTTGATCAGTAAAAGAAACCATTGAGGGGTACTTATCCGGTCTTCCTTCTGGCGTTTTTGTAGATGCTAATTTAGCGGCACAATAGAATTGGGCAATCTGTAGATCTCATAACCCTTACGGTGGTACTTCCCAGAATCATTTCCTGAAGTCTGGAGTGACCGTACGCACCCATAACGAGGATATCAAACTTACTATCTTCGTCATTGCATACTTCCAGAATACCACCTGCGTGGTCTCCTCCCCCTTTTATAATGGTATCTACTGTAAGATTATAGCTTTCGAGCTTGGCCTTTGCTTTTGATAATATTTCTAATGCCTCTTCTTTTTTTTGTGATACGCATACTACACTTACCGGTAGCTTCATGGACCGGGCTATCTCTGCCCCACTCTGGAGTGCTTTATCTGCGAACAGGCTTCCATCGTAAGCAATGAGCATCTTCTTAAAAGGCTTGAATACAGAGGGGGTAATAAGTACAGGCTTATGGGTTTTCCGTACCACAAATTCAACATTGGTGCCGAGGAATACATCGCGCCATTCAGCATGGGCTCCCATCTTGCCCATAGTAAGCAGGTCGCACTTCTCGGCGGATTTGACAATCTCATTACTTACAACCCCTTCCCGCACTTCCCGGCTGAAAGATACGCCTGATTTGACGCATTTTCCTTCTATCTGATTCAGAGCCGCATCGGCCTGTGTCTCCAGCATGTGGCGAACGATCTGATTAAACGTCCCGTAGGGAACCATTCCGCCGATACTCGTCCCGATATCGTGGATTAATGGGCCAGTCAGTACCTTGACGTCTTTTACGAACAGTGCCCGAATATTAGCATTGAAGAGAAGGGCTATGCTGATAGCATAGTCAGCAGCAGTAAGGCTATTTTCAGAACCATCAGTAGGAACAAGGATCTGCTTTATCATATCGCTAAATCTCCAGATTGTCCGGTTTTTGAGAATCGTATATAAAAAAGACAGTGCGATTATTACTTACCAGTGTACTTTTGTCAAGCCAAATTACAATTTCATTGACCGTTTACTGAGGTTTAATATATAATTTTGTATGTCATGAAATCTTCGTTAACGCATACCAATTGAGGATTAGTCGCTATGGATAAGGATGTTATGAGAGAGATTTTCCTTTTACTTTTTCAGATTACCAAGGCACTCGGTGAATTTTTTTGGGAGAAGATAAAAGGCTTCTTCAGACTTATTTGGAACAGATTTTTCGGTATAGCAGATATCTCATACCATGAAGAGGCAGGGGAAAAGGAGTGGGGCGTGACCGGAGAGGATACATGGCCGGAAGCCGGGGAGGCTCCAGAAGCACCAACGGGTAAATCAGAAGAACTCCAGCAAAAAGTTGGGAAAAAAGAGACTCCACCTGTTTCGGTAATCTCTGAACCTCAAAAAGATTATGAGAAAGGGCAAGAAGAGCAAAAAGTTACTTGCGAAGCTGCATTGCCGGATATTCCAGAACTCCCTGGTACTTACGGGGATAATCGTATTGTGCTTATGATGCGTGACCCAACATGTTTGTTTGCTTACTGGGAGATCAAAAAGAACATTGCCGATAGGGTCTTACATAGCCTTGGAACTTTAGCGCATAGCGCAAAAATTGCTCTGAGGATTTATGATGTAACGGATATAATCTTTACTGGTAATAATGCCCACAAGTTTTTCGATGTTGAAGTAACTCGAGGTACAGAAAATTGGTATATCCATGTAGATGAACCTAACAGGTCATTTTGTGCGGATATTGGATTTATTACCCCTAACGGGACGTTTCGTGTCCTTGCCAGATCAAATACCGTTATGACATCTCGCATGGATATTTCAGAAATCATTGGTGAAAAGTGGATGGATACTGGAGGAGTTTACAGAGAGTTGTTTACCCCTGCGGGTGGAGGTACTCCCGAACCTTTATTCAAGAGGATGCGGAAAGGCTGGCAAGAAATGTTGAAAGAGGGGGCATCTTCACCACTATCTTTAAAAGGTTGAGCGGTTTCAAGAGAATGAGTTATGGAAAAGGGTTACCTGTCGTTAATCTTGCATGCACACCTGCCATTTGTTCGTCATCCGGAATACCATAGGTATCTGGAAGAGGACTGGCTTTTCGAGTCAATCACGGAAACCTACATCCCCCTTATTAACGTCTTTGATAAATTGATTGAAGACAATGTCGATTTTCGGATAACACTATCTCTGAGCCCTCCTCTTATTTCGATGTTTACCGATGTTCTTCTCCAATCCCGCTATATTCGATATATTGAAAACCGGATTGAACTGGCTGGAAAAGAAATAAAAAGAACACGAAGGAAGCCTGAATTCAATCAACTTGCACAGATGTATCACAGATACTTTTCCAACGCGAGATATGTTTTTGCGGAGAAATATCACCGAAACCTGATCCAGGCCTTCAAAAAATTCCAGGACATGGGCAAATTAGAGATAATAACTTGTGGAGCTACCCATGGTATTCTGCCCCTTATGAATAACAATGTAAACGCCATACGTGCACAGATTCAATTAGGGGTAAATTATTACGAGAAATATTTTGGCCGAAAGCCACGTGGGTTATGGTTACCTGAGTGTGCCTATGAAAGCGGTATAGATCGTATTCTCAAGGAGGCAGGTGTCCGGTTTTTTATTATGGAAACTCACGGAATTTTGTTCGCATCGCCAAGACCGAGATATGGCATATATGCCCCTATTTATTGTCCTTCAGGCGTGGCCGCCTTCGGCAGGGATGCTGAATCTTCTAAACAGGTCTGGAGTTCCGATGAGGGATATCCCGGTGATTTTTTCTATCGTGAGTTCTATCGGGACATAGGTTTTGACCTTGATTACGATTATATAAGACCATACCTTCATGGGGATGGAAGACGAACGAATGTAGGGATAAAATACTATCGCATTACTGGCAAAACTGATCACAAGGAGCCTTATTCGCACGAAAAAGCGTTGAATAAGGCTGCAGAACATGCCGGGCATTTTCTATTTTACCGGCAGGAACAGGCGGAGTATCTGGCTTCAGTAATGGACCGGAAACCTGTTGTTGTCGCACCTTATGATGCGGAACTCTTTGGTCACTGGTGGTTCGAGGGACCATATTGGATTGATTTCTTATTAAGAAAAATTGCCTTTGACCAAAAAACCATTTCATTAATTACTCCCGTGGAATACCTCGATATGTATCCGGTTAACCAGGTTTCCACACCGGTTTCGTCGAGTTGGGGTTATAAGGGTTATCATGAGTATTGGCTGAACGGCAGTAACGATTGGATTTATAAGCATCTGCATAAGGCAGCAGAACGTATGGTTGAATTGGCAAAGAGATATGCCCAGAAAAATGGAAATCTTTTGCGGGAGCGGGCATTAAATCAGGCCGCAAGAGAACTCCTGTTGGCACAGAGCAGCGACTGGGCTTTTATTATGAAAAGTGGTACGACAGTAGAATATGCCCAAAAGAGGACGAAAGAACATCTTTCCCGTTTTACCAAATTGTACGATGATATCCGTAACGATACCATCGACCCCGCATGGCTGGCTGATGCTGAGTCCAAAGATAATATATTCCCGGATATAAATTACCGTGTCTATCAATAAATCATCTATGAATAAATTTTTTGATAATCTTGGTGGAAAAGAAATAATTACCGGAATGGGCTGGATGCCCCCTTTGGATATTTCAGAAACAGATGAAAGTATTATTATAAAGGTAGAGGTGCCTGGGATTGAGCCAAAAGATATTGATATTTCTGTTCGTGGTGATATTTTAATGATCAGGGGTGAAAAAATGGCAGAAAAGGAAGAGAAAGGGAGGAGCTATCATTTTATAGAGAGAAGCTGCGGCTATTTTTCCCGGTCAGTTGCACTGCCCGCAGTGGTAAAGCCTGATCAGGCAAAGGCAGAATACAAAAAAGGGGTACTTGAGATTGTATTGCCAAAATACGAAAAACCAGCGGCGAAAAAGATTCCCGTAAAGGGAATGTAAAAAATTGTAAGACTCGTTCTTAATAGGTTGCCATCCATAAGGAATTTTAAGATGTTTGACGGGAGGAGAAGCGAGTAAAATGAAAAAGTCATCAAGATTTAATAAGCACATTAGGGACCAAGTTTTTGATGAAAATGATCCGTATTTACCACCGAAGGGAAAAGGACTGCCGGATGTTTCTCTTTGCAAAGATTGTTCTGCTGTTTATCATCATAAGAAATGGTTTCTTGATGCCAAACTTTATAAAGAAAAAAAGGCATTGAAGAATATCCGTTGGGTAATCTGTCCTGCATGTAAAAAGACGAAAGAGAACGTACCAGGCGGTGTTGTGACACTAAAGGGTGATTTTTTAAAACAGCATAAACAAGAAATCATGAATCTTATTCATAATGAGGATGAACGTTCAAAGAAATATAACCCTTTAAAAAGAATCATGAAAATCGATGATAAAGGCGACGAAGTTGAAATATTTACCACATTAGGTAAGCTGGCAATGCGTATCGGATCTATCTTGTTTCAGGCTTATGACGGAGAAGTGAAATACAAAAAACACGAGAACACAAAGTTTATTCGTGTAGAATGGAGGAGGAAAATTTGATTCGTCATGACAGTTCAACTTACCGCAAAAACGGAAAGAACCAGGGAAGAAACTTTTACTCTTAATCCTATAGAAGGGTTGGAAACTACCATTTACTGAGGAGTCGATACCATGATCAAAATAGAGAAGATCCTATTTCCCACTGATTTTTCCACCTATGCAAAACATGCCTTGAAATATGCCTTAGATTTTGCTGCCGAACGTCAGGCAAAACTCTACATTCTGCATGTTATTCCCAAATTAGATATTTTAGTAGGGGGGGTAACTTTTCCGGCATCTAAAATATATGGAGGCATGGAAAAGGAGGCCGAAAAGAATATACATCATCTCGTACCCAAACGATTCTTAGAGAAGATAAAAGTTGAAAATATTATCGTACGGGGGACACCGTTTATTGAGATTATCAAGGCCGCCAAGAAATATGATATCGATTTGATCGTCATTGCTACTCATGGCAGAACCGGGCTTGCCCATACATTCCTTGGAAGTACAGCGGAGAAGGTTGTAAGGAAGGCGCCGTGTCCGGTCTTATGCGTGAAACGTCCGGAACATGAGTTTGTGCTACCGTAGAATCTTTTCCTGTCTTCCTGATATGGAAATAATCATTGAAAAAACGAAGGATGAACCTGTTCGGAAAGCTGCCGTTGAGATTGTAGAACGTAAGGGACTGGGGCACCCGGATACATTATGTGATCGTGCGGCTGAAGAATTAAGCATTGCCTTCTCTCTGTACTATATAAAAAAATTCGGCAGGGTATTACACCATAATATCGATAAGTGTCTCCTTGTTGGAGGACATTCTGAGGTATGCTTTGGTGGTGGCAAGGTGGTAACTCCTATGCAATTAATTGCTGTGGGCAGGGCGGTAGAGGCCAGGGGGGGTGAAAAAATACCGTTAGGAGATATTGCAAGGGAAACGACCCATAGATGGATGAGTGAGCGGCTCAGGTTCCTGGAACCTAAGAAAAATGTTGCCGTTGAAACAAAGATGAGAACGGGAAGTGTGGATTTAAGGGCAACTTTTGCAAGCGCAGTTCCCTTAGCAAATGATACATCAATCGGGGTTGGCTTTTCGCCTTTGACTGAGACTGAATCTTTAGTATATCACACTGAACAGTTTTTAAATTCATTGCAAGTAAAACAAGATTACCCCATGGTTGGCGAAGATATCAAAGTCATGGGGATAAGGACCTATAATCGGATAAATCTTACCATTGCAATTGCTTTTATCTCAAAGTTTATTCCTTCAAAAGATAAGTATTTCACAATCAAAAAGGATCTCCTTGAGTATATCCGTGCCTTTATTACAAGGCTGACAACCTTCGAGGTCTCTATTACAATAAATGCTGCGGATAGTTATGAAAAGGATATTTTTTACTTAACCGTGACAGGAACGAGTGCTGAATGCGGGGATGACGGTCAAGTGGGCAGAGGAAACAGGGTAAATGGTTTGATTACACCATACAGGCCGATGACGCTCGAGGCTTCAGCAGGGAAGAATCCTATTACCCATACCGGCAAGTTATATAATCTTGTTGCCCGTGAAATATCGGAGGAGATAGTGAAAGATTCTCATATTTCAGAAGCAGAATGCTATCTGGTAAGTCAGATAGGGATGCCCATTACAGAGCCCAGAATTGTACACGTAAAAGTCCATTCAAGCCTTGCGAAGAGGGTCGTGAAAGAGAGATGTAATAGCATTATAGAAAGGCATCTCAGTCAAATGCCTCAGTTATGGACGGGAATTTTAGAAAGAAGCTACTCATTGTTTTAGCTGCTTAGCCCGATTGTATAAGAATTCCAACGCTCTTTTGTAGGGCCAAACCTTGTGTTCGCCCTTGTCCTGCACGATTCAAAACGTTTCTGTTTGTTTCCTATTTGGGCGAACACAAGGTTTATCCCTACGTAGGTGAAGAACAAAAGCCAGATAAGGATAAGGCACCGCCTACCAAAAATTGAATTGAGAGGGCTTACTTATGGATGCTGCCAACACCACGGTCAAGGGTACTCTGGTTTCCTTTCTTGTTGGGATTACGGAACTCAATCTTGAGACGGCTGAGATAATTGATATTAAAAAGGTTAAAAGTTCTCCATCTTATCCTGATGTGATCCCAAAGCAAATGGTGGTTAAGGTTGAAAAAAAAATTATTGAAGATAAGGCAGTTAATTTTATCGTAAAGTTCTTTTCACCGGGAATCGTTATTGTAGAAGCGTCTATCGATTTGGAGAATGTTTTAGATGTGCGTATCTTTGATATCAAGCGCTCCCTTTTTGTTGAATGCAGAACCATTTTGAGGGAATACCACTGCGACCGTTACTTCGACGAAGAATACAGCATATATTGTATATCCGATTACAGCGGAGATCCGGAAGACGTTATTTCTGAAAATAAAGATAGTATTGCAGGGCTTCTGAAGACAGAACGGATACCCCTCGATGAAGAAGAGATTAATACAACCCTTAAGTTTAATATTAAGTATGCAAAGGACGATATGGCAATCGTCGATTGGGACGGAGCATTCTTATTTGATCCGCGCGGTGATTTTGCCAGTAATATTGAGCTTTTCGAGATTGCCAATCTTCAGCTATTGAAATTGAGGGTGCTTGAACATGAGTTAGAGGCGCGTTTGGAAAAGGCCGCGCGGCTTCTGCAGAAAACT
Organism: Candidatus Jinrextremum sp.; assembly: GCA_039794405.1. Taxonomy (GTDB): domain Bacteria; phylum Planctomycetota; class Brocadiia; order Brocadiales; family Brocadiaceae; genus JBDIVL01. Next base: position 28,876 of record JBDIVL010000015.1, read on the forward strand.
ACAAGGAAAAGAATACCATGGCTGAGCTCCAGGGAGATCAGGCATTCCTTACAGGAAATCATTCAGACACGCACTGAATCTATTTTAGAATTTGAGGCCACGGAGCGTAATATTAAGCTCTTTGGGGACTGGTATTCGGCGCGGCTGTTTGATCTGATGGCCAAAAAATTTCATTTGGAGGCATGGAAGACAAATATTAATAAGACACTTGATGCACTGGAAGATGTCTATAGCATGCTTTCTGAAAATTTTTCGATATCCTTTTCCACTGCACTGGAATTTTTTGTTGCCTTTGCCTGGTTCATTTTGTTAATCGGATATTTTACGTTATTTTTCTTAGAGGTGTTTTATAGAAATTATTAGATACTTCCTATGGAAATTTTTCTGGAGATTTTGTTCCTATGGTTGCGAAAGAAAAGTGGTTTTATAAGGGAATGTTCATTCCATTACTTTTTACGATGTCTTCTGTACTATGGATCCATATATCTCACGCATTTGCCGGAGAGAGTAATTCAGGTGTAATTCATGGCACTGTCGTAGCCAAGAAAGCGAAATATTTAAAAACTGCCGTTGCTTATATCGAAAATGTATCAGACACATTTGAGCCTCCAACAGAACATGCTGTTATGGATCAGAAGAACATGACCTTTATTCCCCCCATGCTTCCCATAGTAAGGGGAACCACGGTTGATTTTCTTAATAGTGACATGGTTCAACACAACGTCTATTCTCCGGATGTAGTTGCGGACCATATGAATCTGGGAACGTGGCTTAAGGGAGAGGTGAGATCGTTCACGTTTAATAAACTAGGCGTAGCCTCCATCCGGTGTAATGTACATGTCGATATGCTGGCCTATATCCTTGTTCTGCAAAATCCCTATTTTGCAAAGGTTGACAATGATGGGCGTTTTACCATCTCAAACGTACCGCCAGGAATATATACCGTAAAGCTGTGGAGCGAAAAACTTAAGGCGGATGATCAGCAAGTTAAGGTTATAAAAGGCCCTCCGGCTAGAGTAGAGTTTGCACTAAGATAGTTTTACGGTTCCCGCCTAACTGCCGTGTTTCTACCGAACAACTATGAATCTGAAGGGTGTGACATGTCACAAAAGTGTGATATTACAAAGGTGAGCCATGGCACAAAATAAGAGAGGTATGAACTACAGGAAAAGTTTGTGCAGTGAAGATTCTCCTGTTAATTAGCCTTTTTCCCCTGATAAAGATGAAAAATACACATAGCATTTCATAGCCACAACGGTAATTCGACTTATTTCACGATAATTCCCCACAAAAAATCATTTTGGCAAGCTGGTTGCATAATACATTCGGCATGTCCCACAAGTAAATCCGTCATTTTTCTAGAAGTAGCATTCATTCCTGGTAGTTCGATGTAATCCGAGATGTTAGGTATCTGGATGTAAACATTTGTATCTTTATTTTTCCAAGGTTGGTTCAACCTTGGAGACCGAACCATGCGTTTGAAATTGGTGTACAGGTTTTTGATTTGCGCCAGGCGTGGGAAAATGTGCCAAACGTTTCGGTTCAACTGTGGATGATTGAACCAACCCTGAGTAATTTGCCCGGTTTAACCAGCAAGATGTAAGAAGAGGCGAGACAGGTAAAGTTTTGACAGGTTTTGCTGTGAATGTACTGCTTTTTGCCCTTTATTTTTGTAAATACATTTATTGGTGTTACTGTGACTGGGCTTTCGGTTAACTTCATGTAATGTAAGAAGGAGAGGAATATGTTAAAGAAATTAGGTATTCGTTTTATTGGCGCATCGATTTTTAGTATCAGCGTTATAACTGGATTTACTGGTCTTGCTATAGCACAACATTCACCAACTCATCCCATAGACAAACCAGGTGGAAAAGATGTAATAAAAGATGAAGAATTAGATAAAAAAAGAGAAGCAGAAAAGGAAGAATCGGTAGAGAAATACAGAAGAGAAGGGGGAAAGGGAGTGCACAAACATAATGAAGAAGGTGAAATGAAGGGTAAGCAGGAACACGGAATCTCAGGAAGAGGAGAAAGTGAAGGAGGCGCTGGGATAGCCGGAGGCGGAATAGTGGGAGGCAAAGAGACGGAAGGGGAAAGAAGAATAGAAGAGGCACAGAAGGAAAGGGCAAAAAAAGAAGAAGGAAAATAGAAGTCCAGAGGTTTAAGAATACTACTAAGGTAAAAAACAAACAATACCTTAGCATAAGTGCAGCCGCAGCAAAAATGGAATAGTGGGGTAATGGTAATCTCTTATGGCTTGAGCTTTTCTGGTTTTTAGAGAGACCATAACTCCATTGACCCATTGCTTCCTAGAAGACCGCATAAAAATACTTCATAAAAAGTTTTTACACCGGAACGATCTATTGAATGTAATGTTAAATATTTAGTATTGTTTCATAATCTTAAACGTAAGGAGGAAAATATCATGCAAAAAAGATTTGTTTTTACTCTCGCCCTAGTAAGCGGCCTGGTTTTCAGTATTGCGGACGATGGGTTTACCAGAGAAAGGTATGACAGGGGTCAGAGGACATATGAATATGATGATGAATATGAATATGACGACGAATACGATTATGATGATGAATACGATGAGTATGAAGAAAGAGATGAATCTGTCAAAATGCCAAGAACACATGCTCGAGGGCATACTCCACAAACACATGGATTAACTGGTGCTGAAGGTGCTGCGGGCAGAGGAGGAAGTGGAGCGAATGGGGGGTATATAGTTGGGGGAACTATAAGAGAAGAGAGGGGATTTAAAAGAATCGATAAATCAACTGTTAATGAAATTATATCAGATTGGAATGATACACCGAAGAATGTTGCCCAAAAAATGATAGACAAGTATGGTATGCCTGATGAAGTAACCCAGAACAGATTGATCTGGCATGACAATAGTCCATGGAGAAAGACAGAGGTAGTAAATGAAGAGGTATCCCACAGTTTTCCTGAAGAGCATGAGGATGTGCTTATACAGACCGTTAACTATGACGTGCCGACCGATAAGGTTGACGACCTTATTAAATACAATGAATGTATTATCGTTGAAAAGACAAGAGGAGAACTCGGATCACAATGCGGGAGTGAAGAAATGAACATCCTGGCACTGAACCTTGCAGACGATATTGTCAAAGGGAAGAGTGATGCCAGAGGAGCGAGAAGCACCTTTGAGCAACAGGCTACCGACGTTATGGATGGAAAAAGGGCACCGCTTGCGAGAAGTTTGCGATTCAGGACAAATTCTGGTTCACAACGCGGAAGATAAGAAACATACAATGCCTTTGGTAGGCATATTGTGAGAAATTTAGTATTGCTTCATATTTTAAGTGTTAGGAGGAAAATAGCATGCAAAAGGGATTTATTTTTACAATTGCGGTAATAAGCGGACTCATTTTTGGTATTGCAAATGATGGGTTTGCCAGAGAGAGGTATGATGGAGGGCAAAGTTCATATGAATATGATTATGACCTGTCCAGGGGCCAGAGGACATATGAATATGATAGAAGCCGAAGAGAAGATGAATATAGAAAAATGACAAGAAACCAGGGCGGAGCAGGAAGAATCGATAAGTCAACTGTTGAGGGGGTTATATCGGACTGGAACGATAAACCTCAGGAAGTTGCCCGTAATTTAATGAAGAAGTATGGTATGCCTGACGAAGTAACCCGGCAGCGGCTTATCTGGCATGATAATGGCCCATGGAAAAGGACAGAGGTAGTAAATGAAGAGATAATCCACAGTTTTCCTGAAGAACATGAGGATATCCTTATACAGACCGTTAGTTATGAAGTGCCAGATGATAAGACTGATGACCTTGTTAAATACAATGAATGTCTTACCGTAAAAAAAACAAAAGGAGAACTCACATCACAATGCGGGAGTGAGGAAATGAACATCCTGGCATTGAACCTTGCAGACGATGTTGTCAAAGGGAAGAGTGACGCCAGAGGGGCGAGAAGTACCTTTGAGCAACAGGCAACCGACGTTATGGAGGGAAAAAGGGCGCCACTTGCAAGGGATTTGCAATTTAAAACAAATCCTGGATCACGTTCACAAAGCACATATTATCAGGATTCAGGAAAAAGATCTTATCAGTCCAGACAAAATTCAGAAAAGACTGCTATGACAGGGAAAGGGATTGATAAATCAACTGTTGAGCGCGTTACATCAAGGTGGAACGATGCATCGAAAGAAGTTGCTCAAAAAATGATCGATAAGTATGGTACGCCTGATGAGGTAACCCAAAATCGGCTTATTTGGCATAACAATGATCTATGGAAAAGGACAGAGATAATAAATGAAGAAATACCCCATCACTTCCCCAAAAAACATGATGACGTAGTTATACAGACTATTGATTATAATGTTCCTCCTAACAAGGCTGATGATCTTCTTAATTTTGATGGAAGCATTATCATAGATAGGACAAAGGGAGAATTATCTTCACGGTGTGGTAAAGAAGAAATGAATATCTTAACACTGAATCTTGCAGATGACATTGTCAAAGGGAAACGCAGCGTTGAGGATGCACGTAACGTTTATGCTGACCAGGTAAGGGCTACTATGAGAGGAGAAGATGCACCTCTTGTAAGAGATTTGAAATTTGATGCTGATGTAAGAGGAACGGCTGACCCAGGTAAACCAATTATGGAAGAAGAGGAAGAGGAAGGATCATTCTTTGAAAAGGCTAAGGAGAAACTTGGTATTGACTAAATAAATAAGATGTAGGGGCAGGTTTTAAACCTGCCCCTATTATAGTGTTTTTAAAATAAGTAATTTTCAGGTGCGAATGCAGAAAGCGCAAAGTTTCATTGTTTTTATCCTATCTTCTTATGAAGCTGTTGATTTCTGCCATACCCTCAGATTCCTATAGTCTTTTATCATTCCTCTGTACCTTTGTGCCTCCTGTCCTCCGTACCAGAATAGTTACAAAACCTGAACGGTCCAGAGGTGGTTCAATCCTGTAGATTGAATTACACGTTTTGAATTAACAGGTAAGTTTTCAACCGGTATCAGGCACAGAAAAATGTGCCAAGTGTTTCTGTTCAATCGTGGGCAATAGAACTGACCCTGAGAATACCTCTGAAAAAGCTACAAAAATGGTAATCAGTGTCTGAACGAAAATGCATACTTTTGTCATTTCGACCGAAGGGATAAATCTATAATCCCGGTAACTTCAATACCGAAAAGATTTCCCGCTCTGCTCGAAATGACAACCTTGCATCTTTTCGTTCAGACACTGATTACTCAAACCTATCCCTCCCAGAAGGAGAATAAAATAGTCCCTCCCTTGGGGAGATTTAGGGGTGAGTTAAAAAGCCGGACATATTGCATATGTTGGTTTTACTCAAAGCAATTTTGAGTAACTACGATCTTACGAAATAAAAAGTCAATTCAGGAGAATTGCCTTCTTATTTCGTGCGACCCTTTTGTTTGAAGGAGTGTTACGGGAACGTTCATAGTAAACTTTAGAGTTAAGCGCAAAAATGTTTGCTGAAACAAGCTTGATAATTTATACCTCAATCGTGCAGGGATTTTTTTATTTTATTACTGGCATTTGGCCCATTATCAGCATGCGTACGTTTCAAAGGGTAACCGGACCTAAAACTGACAATTGGTTGGTTAATACGGTCGGTGTTCTCGTGATGGTGATTGGTGCAGTGCTTATTCTTGCAGGAATTCGGGAAAATGTAACCCCCGAAATCTTTGTCCTTGCATCCGGAAGTGCTGCTGGATTAGCTGCAATAGATATCATCTATGTAACCAGGAAGCGCATCAGTTCAGTATATCTTCTCGATGCATTTGTGGAACTTATCCTCGTGATAATATGGATGTATACCTATAGTATTTTATGGAGACAATAATGACTCAAACATCATTATCAGTGACATACATTGGTTCAAATATTCGGAGTAATTTATACAAGTTACTCTCTCTTGGACTCCGTTATCCTACTCCTGAGGTCTTTAAAACCTTTCAGAACGGGGAATTTTTAGTAAAGTTGTGGGGCAGTATATCGCTACTTCCCCATCTTAAACCCATAATAACTGAAATGTTTGAGGTGAGCAGAAGGACACTTAATGACTTGGAAAATCTTACCTTTGCAGATTTTGAAATAAAATTAGTTCAAACTTTTGATATAAGTGTTCCTGAGTTATTCTGCATGCCTTATGAGGGACTTTGTCGGGAAGAGCCTGGAGACGATATTACACCGGATATCAGTGAACTCTATAAATATTTTGGCCTTAGTATAAGGAGACACGGAAGCACTCATGAGCTTCCCGATCGTCTTTGCGCGGAACTGGAGTTTCTTAGCTTTTTGACTTTTAAAGAGACACAGGCCAGAAAATGTGAGGATGATAAGCTTCTCAAGGACTACATTACGGCACAAAAAGATTTTCTTGAACGTCACTTAATACAATGGGTGCCAAAATATTGTGGTTTACTCCAAAAGGCATTCATTTTGCCATTTTATTTATGTATCGCCCGTGTTACGTCAATGTATATTGCCTATGAGCTTGAATTAGTAACCTCAAGTCTGGAGGGCATTGAGGCAAATAGGACAGAAGAACACGAATTTGCTTCACTATGAGAACGAGAGGAATGAATGGTGGAGTCAAAGAAAAATATCCATGAATTGAAACAGAAGCGGTGGGACCTGCTGGAGAAAATCAATAGGATTGCCGATAAACCGTTAATTATCCTTTCATTTGTCTGGCTTAGTTTGCTTATCATTGATTTTACCAGAGGGCTTAACGAATTACTTAAGACAATAAATTATATAATTTGGATATGTTTTATTCTGGATTTTTTCGTAGAGATTATTATTGCTCCGCGCAAATGGCAATATTTGAAACGAAACTGGTTGACGTCCGCCTCACTGGTTTTGCCTGCATTGCGGATTCTCCGTGTCATTCATATTATTCGGTTTTTACGGGTGACGCATACTGTACGAGCCATAAGTCTTTTACGGTTTATAACGGTGTTAAACCGTAGTATGGGTGCAGTTTCCTATGTTCTGGGAAGGCACGGAATCGGCTATTTGTTAACGGTTACTGCCATTATTACATTTGCCAGTGCTGCTGCAATGGCGCGGTTTGAAAGTCCTGACGCATTGCGTGAAGCAGGGTTTGTAAAGGCTGCTGAAGCAGGTGCCGGTCTGCGTAATTACGGTGATGCCTTGTGGTGGACCGCAATGGTCATGACCACTATGGGCTCTGAATACTGGCCGAAGACCACAGAAGGCCGTTTGCTCGGCTGGCTGCTAGCCTTGTATGCATTTGCTATTTTTGGGTACATTACTGCAACGATTGCCAGTTATTTTATCGGATATGATATGAAAAAGAAATCCACGGGAAAAGAGGATATCGGTGCTGACAACATCCGTGCATTGCAAGGGGAAATCTCGGCACTCAGAAACCAGGTTGCATTTCTCTTGACGCATCAGGAAAATAATCAGCGAAATAAAAATGAAAACGTAGTAAGGAGATAGCTGAATAACATCTGGCGAGCAGAATCTCAAACCGGAAAAAAAGTATGAGACCACCAGTTTATCATTTTTTCATTTTGTAGGCTTCATGAAATATATTTCATGAAAAGAAAGGAGTGACGTTATGGTTTACACAATGACACAAATGTCTCAAGATTTAGATCAGTGTATTAAGGACTGCCTGGATTGTTACAAAACCTGTATAACGACAATGTCACATTGTCTGGAAAAAGGTGGAAAGCATGCAGAAGCAAAGCATATTGTATTACTCAAGGATTGTGCTGATATTTGCAGAACGAGTGCTGAATTCATGCTGAGAAATTCCGGCAAGTCTGAGCGGATATGCTTAATTTGCTCGGATATTTGCATGGAATGTGCTACAAGCTGTGACAGGCTTGCAGATGATGACCAAATGAGGGAATGTGCAAATATTTGCAGGCGCTGTGCAGATTCGTGCAGAAGAATGGCAGAAACTGCGGCACAGCATGTATAGTTAGAGAATAACAGCGAGCAGGGTTGGAAGCCTCATATCAATAAGACAGAGGAAAGAGATACGATGGGGATGTATGGAGGGTTACTCAGCAAGTAGCCGGGTAGGTTGGTGTAAGAAACCTATAGGAGAAGAAAATGCCAATTACGATGATTGAAACACGTAACAGTATCACGGACATCTGGGGTGAGAGAACACCATATGAGGGCAAATGGCCTGAACGTGTAGATGAGCGGCTGCTGGAAGAACCAGAGCGATGGGTGCAGTCGGTATGTTCTCTTTGTTCAATGGGCTGTGCGATGGATATTGGAGTGAGGGATGGGAAAATGGTTGGAGTACGGGGGCGTAGTATGGACCGCGTGAACCACGGCAGGCTGGGTCCAAAAGGCCTACATGGATGGCAGGCCAATAACAGCACTGACCGTCTGACGGATCCACTGATAAGGCAGGATGGCAAACTGATAAAGACAACATGGGATACAGCAATGGATCAGATTGTTCAGCAATCAAAAGAGATTATCGATCGCTATACCGGCAGTGCCATTGGGTTTTATAATTCGGGGCAGCTTTTGCTTGAAGAATATTATACTTTATCACTTATTGGTGATGCAGGTATTCATACCCCCCATATGGACGGAAATACACGTCTCTGTACGGCAACTGCGGCAATGGCCCTTATTGAATCTTTTGGTACCGATGGTTATCCGGGTTCCTTCGCTGATTTTGATACCACTGATGCGATTCTGCACGTAGGGCATAATATCGCCGACACGCAGACTGTTCTCTGGATGCGTGTTCTCGACCGGCTTCATAGTATGAACCGTCCGAAGCTTGTTGTAATTGATCCGCGAAGAACCGAGACTGCTAAAGAGGCCGATGTGCATATCGCTCCGCGCCTTGGTACAAATGTACCTGTGATGAATGGTCTGCTGAATTTAATTATGAAAGCCGGGCATATTGACCGGAAATTTATTCAGGAACATACTGTTGGTTTTCATAAACTGGAAGAGATAACCGCTCAATGGACAGTAGAACGTGTTGAGTCTGTAGCGGGAGTGCCTGCCAAGACTCTGCAAGCTGCAGCAGAAATCCTTGGTACTACGCCGACGTTAGTTTCCACGGTACTGCAGGGTGTTTATCAATCATGGCAGGCAACTGCTGCTGCGGTACAGGTCAACAATTTACACCTCATTCGGGGAATGATTGGCAGGCCGGGTTGTACGGTTTTTCAAATGAATGGCCAACCGAGCGCTCTAAATACCCGTGAATGTGGTGCAAACGGTGAGTTGGTTGCCTTCAGAAATTGGAGTAATCCGTTACATGTAGCCGAGCAGGCACGTATATGGAATGTAAGACTGGAAGACATTCCCCATGCAAATCCACCAACGCACGTCATGCAAATATTTCGTTACGCTGAAATAGGCTCGATAAAACTTCTCTGGATCATAGGTACAAATCCTGCTGTATCGCTTCCTGAGTTATCGCGCATTCGCCGCATCCTTCAGAAAAAAGATCTCTTTGTTATCGTACAGGACGGGTTTATGAGTGAAACGGCTGCGCTGGCAGATGTTGTATTGCCAACGGCAATCTGGGGTGAAAAAACCGGATGTTTTACGAACGCCGACCGTACTGTTCATATCTCTTACAAGGCGATTGACCCGCCAGGCGAGGCACGCTCCGATCTCGAAATTTTCCTTTATTATGCACGGTTAATGGATTTTCGTGATAAGGATGGGGCTCCTCTTATTAAATGGAATGATCCTGAAGGGGCGTTTGATGCCTGGAAGGAATGTTCCCGTGGCCGTCCGTGTGATTACTCAGGGCTCAGTTACGCAAAACTGAGCGGAGGATCGGGAATTCACTGGCCATGTAACGATACATTTCCAGACGGTGCAGAGCGTCTTTATACAAACGGCATGTTTCATACGGGTTTTGACTATTGCGAAACGTATGGTCATGATTTAACTACCGGTGCTGCTGTTACACCTGAAGAATACCGGCTCAATGATCCAAAGGGAAAGGCCATTATTAAGGCTGCCGATTATGTACCTCCGGATGAAGAGCCAGATGAAGATTATCCTCTGTGGCTTACAACAGGCCGGGTAGTGTACCATTGGCATACCCGCACCAGGACGGGACGGGTACGTGAACTTAATGATGCTGCACCTGATGTCTTCGTACAGATCTCACATGGGGACGCACTCCGCTATAAAATTAATGATGGTGATATGGTAGAAGTAGAATCCCGGCGCGGCAAGATCCTTGCCTATGCACGCCTGGGCGATATTAATCCAGGACACGTATTTATTCCTTTTCATTACGGATATTGGGATAATAATGAGCGTCCGCGGGCAGCAAATGAACTGACAATTACCGGTTGGGATCCGGTAAGCAAGCAACCCCATTTTAAATATGCTGCTGTACAAATCCGGAAAACCGATAAGTCCGTTTTGCAGGAAAGCATGGGAGAAATGGTAAAAAGTGTTGCCAGGGAAATGAAAAGTGTCGTTGGAATGGTAAAGGAAGCTGTTACGAGTGAAGGAATCAAAAGGTACATTACAACATATCTTGAATTGGCACGGAGTAGCGAGCAGGAATTAGTTGATTCTTTTCTGAAAATGGAAACAGATCACGCTCACGAGTATGATATTGCATCAATGTGCCGGTTGATGGCTTCATGGTCTAAGAGCCATATCCGGGATATTTCTCCTTTCATTGAGCAGTACATCGGACAGAAGAGCAGACAACCAAAAAGGCATGATACGAAGCGCTTTTACGGAACCCGTGTCGGGAGCATAGGGTTGCTGCGAGATCTGCAAGACCTCTATGTACTGACCCTCGAGGTAGAAATGTGCTGGGCAGTTATTTCACTGGCTGCGAAGGAGTGCATGGACATACAGCTTGAGAACACTTGTAATAAATTCAGAGAGGAGATTCATCGGCAGATAAGCTGGTTAAAGACACGTGTCCATAGTGCTGCACCTCAAACACTCATTGTTGGAGAGTAAGAGAACCGGAGACATGTTAAATACCTGGTGAAAAACCTTTCCTTTATTCCCCTCTTGCGAAGAGTGGGAAAGAGGGTGATTATATAAAATAGCGTTGAACGACAAGTGAAAAAACTCAATTTAGGGATAATTGGAAGGAGGGAAAAATGCGTACTGAGATGAGACCACGAGTTTTAACAGCACTATTCATACCTACCATATTATTTGCTGTGATTTTGGGGTTTATTCTCTCACATGAACAAGCTTTCGGCGGCAAGAAGAAAACAGAACCAAGCAGGAAAGTAAAGAAACTTGAATCGGACATACAGAAAAATATACTTACCGTAATTGAAGAAGGCAGAATTGTCTTTCAATTTGATACATTTGGTGACGAAGATTTCTGGGGTGGCCAGCTTCAGCTTCATAAGGCAATTGACGGCAGCGATGGTGGTTCTGGCGTGAGCCCAAATAGGGCATTAGAATTGGGGTTAAAAGTTGATGCGAATGCACTTCCTGAAAATCTCGTTCAGCAAATTAAGGCAGGCCAGATCGATTTTGACGACCCTGCAACTACAGTCTCCTTACTTAAGCTCAATGCTATTATTGGCCTTACTGGATGTTTTAATTCTGATGGCACCCTAAGCTCAATAGGTATCCAATGTGCACTTTGCCATTCTACGGTGAATAATTCTTTTGCCTTTGGTATTGGTCAAAGATTGGATGGATGGGCCAATCATGATCTTAATGTTGGTGCTATTATAGCAACTGCTTCCAATTTGCAACCGATAGCCGATCTGCTTACCACCGATGTGGAAACAGTGAAAGAGGTATTGAATAGCTGGGGACCCGGGAAATTTGATGCGCAACTCCTATTAGATGGTAAAGGTTTTAATGAACAGGGTGACTCAGCAGCTACGTTGATTCCAAACGCTTTTGGATTGGCAGGTTTCAACCTGCATACCTGGACAGGAGGATGGGGTACCGTAACTTACTGGAACGCATTTGTTGCTAATATTGAAATGCATGGTAAGGGTACCTTTTTTGACACCCGATTGGACGACACCGCAAAATTTCCTGTTGCTGCGAAGGCTGGTTTTGGTCACCTTCAGATAGAGCCGGAAGAGGACCAAATTACCTCAAAACTTCCAGCACTTCATGTTTATCAACTAGCTTTGCCGGCTCCCAAGCCTGTATCTGGTTTACATTTTAATGTAGATGCGGCTGTCAGAGGAAATGAGCTTTTCAGTGGGAAGGCTCAATGCAGTACTTGCCATACTGTGCCATTATGGACCGAACCAGGGTGGAATGTTCATGAGCCCGATGAGATCGGTATCGACAGCTTCCAGGCTAACCGGTCTCCTGATAATACTTATAAAACGATGAATCTGGAAGGCCTTTTTATCCGTGAACTAGGGATCAATATGAAAGAAGAGAACAAGGGCCGCTTCTATCATGATGGCCGTTTTGCAACCCTGAAGGATGTTGTTAACCATTATAATAGTGTCCTAAGCTTGGGATTAACCGATCAAGAAAAAGATGATCTAATCGAATATTTAAAATCACTTTAATTACCAGCGAGGCAAAGCCTCAAACCAATAAAAGAGTTTGTAAATACGATTTCACAAATACATAGTATCATGAGCTATCAGCAACCAACTTTCGGCATGTAAGCTGATGGCTGACCGTTGATAAAGTTTAAAAACATTTACACATCATTGGGTATTTGAATCTTTAAGTCAGGCATTGTGTAAAAACTTGAAGATAATTTTTTTGAGATTACGTATGGAGGTGTTCTTATGGCGCAGTCTAAAACTACAACCGATCATGAAATAATCAGGAGATGGGCAGAAGAACGTGGTGGCAGGCCGGTTACCGTTAAGGGAACAGGCAGTGAGGATGAACCAGGCGTGCTTCGCATAGATTTTCCTGATTATCGTGGAGAAGAGAGATTTCAGGAGATCTCCTGGGAAGAATTTTTCAAGAAATTCGATAAGGAAGGGTTGGTATTCCTTTATCAGGAGGAGACGAAGAGTGGCAAAAAAAGTAGATTCAATAAGATTATTAGTCATGAAACGGCAAAGAAATAAGGAGTCTTCTATGGGTGATAAAACCGTTACAAAAGTTCAGTCCAAGTACTCGCCAAAGGGTCAGAACGGCCAGAGATATCTTGCTTCGGGTATTCGGGTTTCCATGCGCCTTTGGGAAGATGAACAGCCTGGTGATCTAAAGCCAGAAACAAGCCGTGATTATGAGACTGTTGGTTTTGTGATCATGGGCCGTGCTGAACTTCATACGGAAGGTCAACTTATTCTCCTTGAGACTGGTGACTCATGGGTTGTGCCCAGAGGAGCTGTTCATGCATACAAGATTTTAGAACCGTTTACAGCAGTCGAGGCAACTTCTCCCCCTTTTCATGTTCATGGACGTGAAAAATGTTAAACACATGGTTCAATATGCAAGATTGGACCAACTTTGAGTTACTACTAATCTTCTAAGGCATCATGATAACTTTATAACATTTTCTGTAAAAACTAAAAACAAAGGAGAATATTGTATGAAAGCAGTTGTTTTTCACGCAATTGGTGATATTCGTCTTGATGACGTACGGGAACCAAAAATTCAACAATCAACGGATGCTATCGTACGGCTTACAACGAGCGCTATTTGTGGAACTGATTTGCATATGATTCGGGGTACTATGTCCGGAATGAGCCCGGGTACAATCATGGGGCATGAAGGGGTTGGGGTTGTTGAAGAGATAGGATCCGATGTACGAAACCTCAGCGTTGGTGACAGAGTTGTAATTCCGTCTACCATTGCCTGTGGATATTGTTCTTACTGCAGGGCTGGGTATTATGCTCAGTGTGATAATGCAAACCCTAACGGACCTCAGGCTGGAACCGCATTTTTTGGAGGGCCAAAAGAAAGTGGTGCTTTTCATGGTCTTCAGGCTGAAAAGGCGCGGATTCCATTTGCCAATGTTGGGCTGGTCAAACTTCCTGATGAAGTAAATGACGAACAGGCTATCCTCATATCTGATATATTCCCTACAGCTTATTTTGGCGCTGAACTTGCTGAAATTAAAACCGGTGATACGGTTGCGGTATTTGGATGTGGCCCCGTGGGCCTCTTCACTGTTATAAGTGCAAGGCTTTTAGGTGCTGGCAGGATTTTGGCAGTTGATACCATCCCATCCCGCCTGGAAATGGCACGAAGGGAAGGGGCTGAAGTTATTGATTATAATGCAGAAGATCCCGTTGAGGCTATAAAGAATCTTACAGGTGGTATTGGTGTTGACCGTGCTATTGATGCAGTTGGTGTTGATGCAAATCGCCCCCATGAAGGACCGGCAGCCAGGCAAACAAAAACTTTGAAATCACAATTTGAGCAGGAGATTGATCAAATCGCACCCGAAACGAATCCCGAAGGTGATAACTGGCATGCAGGCGATGCTCCCTCTCTCGTATTATTATGGGCTGTGCAGGCATTGGCAAAGGCAGGAACGCTTTCTGTTATTGGTGTTTATCCTCAGACAGCACAATCATTTCCTATTGGTACTGCAATGAATAAGAACCTTACCATTAAGATGGGAAATTGTAATCATCGGAAGTACCTGCCCATGCTTGTTGACCTGGTTCGCAGCGGGGCAATTGATCCGGCAGAAATTCTTCCCACTCAGCATGAACCTCTCACTTCCGCCATTGAGGCTTACAAGGCATTTGATAAACGGGAACCGGGTTGGGTTAAAGTGGTTCTTGAACCCGCTGCTGTATCAACTCGGTAGTACAGGATTTTTATTATAGATTTTCCGGTGGTATGAACGGCCTTGGTGTATAGAAAATTCAAAGAGTAGGATGGGTTAAGCGAAAGCGGACCCGTCACGAACTTTTAGCGATAGCTATGAGCTGTCAGCTACCGGCTATGAGAAATCTGATGGGTGCGTTAACGCTTAACCTATCCTGCTGCCTCCCCATTTATCCCCCTCATTAATCTTATTATTACCCACATCTTTTCCTTCTCTGTAATCCAGTTCCGAGGGTGGCACCGACAAACTCTGTTTGTCAGTGTTTTCTATTCCATATCATGTGCGCATTCAAATAAGCACGGGCAAACCGGTTTATCCGTGCCATCCGGTCTGGAACTCATCCCCAAATCCTATTTTGACTCCTTGTTCTCAAACTCTCAGACTGGGCTAAATGAGCAATTTTACTCTATTTCGAGGTAATTCTTCCTTACTTTTCGAATAAGAGAGTTCATTTGTTTTGAGATCACTATAACAAATGGCCTGAAACTTAAACCCATATAAACGCTGTTACGAACATTTTTGTAACAACGCTACTCCATCGTGGTACAATTTTGTCCTCGTGTGTTCATTTTTGTTATCATATCAATGCAAAGTAGTCTCTTAGCGTTTTTGTTTGTTCTTAACATTTCCATGCCAAAATTTATCATTTCTTTTGATATTGTTATCCTTCTCTATTTTAACTATCCGCTATTTAATTGAAAAATAACGCAGTGCGGCAGTTTATTTATTACCATCTCTACAGCAAAAATAAATTATATTTTTCAATCGTTTATAATCTAAAATGCATAGAGAGATAAGAGATAAAATAAAATACAATTATTTTGTGCTTTGGCATAAGAATTTCTCTAATTATTCTTATTAATTAGAAATGGTCCGTAAATTTTAGGGATAAGTGCCCATAATGGACTGCTCATGCTTGCGCGTGGATATGATTGATCATTCTGAGTAACGATGGATAAGGCAGAGGGTATGGTTCGATGATTACATTAGATTACGTAATGCCGATCTATGGAATATTTTGTACTGCCACAAGTGTTGGAATGTTCTTTGCTATATTAACAACGAATTCTATAAAAAGTTTAAAGGGTGTAATACAGAAGCTTACAGGGAAAATTGCCGGATATGAAAGGATAGAGAAGAGATTGAAGGCATATGAGACAATGCTTTCAAAGATAACGGATCTTACGTATATCTTCGATATCGAGGGAAATATTGTATTTGTGAATAGTGTATTTGAAAAATATACAGGACACAGACCTGAAGAATTTATCGGGAAATCATTTGTACCTCTTTATAACGAAAAAGATTTGGAGAAGATAATGGATTTTCATACAAGGGTATTGAAAGGAGAAAGTTTACAATTTGAGCTTTCTTATAAAGACACCGGGGTGTCATGTGAATGTAAAGAATTCCCCCTAAAAGAAAATAGTGGAAATGTTATTGGAATTATAGGTGTTGCAAGAGACATTACTGACCACAGGCGTACTGAAGAGGCATTAAGGAAAAGTGAGGCCAGTCTTGCGAATGCACAAAGAATTGCACACATAGGAAACTGGGAATGGGATATTATAGAAAACAAAGTGCATTGGTCTGATGAGACCTATCGTATTTTTGGTATTCCTCCACAGGCATTTACTGCTACGTTTGAAGGGTTTCTGGATTTAGTCCATCCTGATGATAGAGAATTTGTAAAAAAGTCAATTTACGGAGCCCTGTATCAGGGAGAACCATATAGCATTAACCATCGCATTATCCTGCAAGATGGTTCGATACGCATTGCCCATTGTGAAGGGGAGGTTATTTTTGATAATACGGGCAAGGCCATCCAATTAAACGGTACAATCCAGGATGTTACCAAACTTAAAGAGGTAGAGGAGGAACTGAGGATACTCAATGAATCTTTAGAGCAGCGTGTAGCGAAGAGAACAGAGGCACTCGTAAAGGCTAATGAAGAACTCCTTGTGAAAACCGCAGAGTGTAAACAGGCAGAAGAGAGGCTGCAGGTAAGTGAAAATAAGTACAAAATACTCCTTGAAAACCTTCCGCAGAGGATATTTTATAAGGATAAAAATTTCATATATATATCTTGCAATGAAAACTTTGCCCGGGATTTTCATATTACGCCAGACGAAATCAGAGGAAAGACAGATTACGATCTTTATCCCAAGGTTCTTGCCGATAAATACCGGACAGATGACAAGAAGGTTGTAGAATCGGGACAGGTCGTGGATGAAGAAGAGAAATATGTACAGAACGGGCGAGAGATGGTTGTACATACGATAAAGACACCGGTAAAAGATGAAAAGGGTGAAATTATCGGTATATTGGGATTCTTCTGGGATATTACTGACAAGGTCGTTTTACAAAAGGAAGCTATACGCTCGAGGAACTTGGCATCACTGGGGGAGCTTGCAGCAGGAGTGGCTCACGAAATCAATAATCCCATAATGGGCGTTATCAATTATGCACAACTCTTATTTAATAAGAGCAAAGAGGGAAGCAAAGAAAGAGATATTGCCAACCGGATTATCAAGGAAGGTAATCGTGTAGCAAACATAGCCCATAGCCTTCTTTCTTTTGCCAGGCCATGTGATAGTAAAGAGAGAAAGAAAATTGTTAGTATCCAGGAAATATTATCCGATACCCTTGTTCTGACGGAGGCACAATTGCGAAAAGAGAGTGTTAAGATAAAACTGTACCTCCCTGAAAAATTGCCGAAAATAACTGCGCATCCTCAACAGATTCAACAAGTCTTTTTAAATGCCATAAGCAATGCACGGTATGCCTTAAACCAGAAATATCTAAGACCTCATGACGATAAAATCCTTGAGATTATGGCTGAAGAAATAATGATAGATAATTATCCCTGTATAAAGATTATCTTTTATGACCATGGCATCGGTATACCTGTCAATATTCTGGATAAAGTAATGGACCCGTTTTTTACGACAAAGCCGAGGGGTATCGGAACCGGATTAGGTTTAAGTGTGAGCCATAGTATTATCAAAGATCACGGCGGCAGGCTTATGATTGACAGTGTTGAGGGTGAGTTTACAAAAATTATTGTAGTCCTGCCAGCGTGTAAAGATGCTCCGGTGGGATGCCTCCTTTAGTGGGACACCTCTCGGGAAAACATTTACAGGCTCAATGAGTACCTTTTATTACCATACCATAAAGGAGACGTCCTACCGGGGACGCCTCTACTTTAGATGACATCTAATCGAAATCGGCATATATTTCTCCCAGATTTATACCTGCAACATGAGTTTTTCCATAGTCTTTTTTTAATGATAATTTTGCATATTGGAGTTCTGAACTAGCGCTTCCGTTCCGGATTGCCACAGAGGCTTCTATAAACCCGGCAAGAATATCCGACGCCTTAACGAGTTCTCCGTCTCTTGGATTAAAGGAATCATCGTTATAGGAACCATTGATTTCCTTGCTATTGCATTTATTCATTTTTCCGTCGATATTTACTATGCTGTCGAATTCGTCCTCAGTAAACATTCTCATTTCCGGATGCCATTCCTCCGGAATCAGGCCGTATACTTCTTTTTCCATCAGTTCCTTCTCATATTCTTTTATCAGGTCATCAAGTCCCTCTACGGATCTTTTTACCGGTGAAATAATATCCCTGGTAAGAACCTCCGGCAGGTCATGAAATAAGCCGGTGAAGTAGTTGTTGATACACCTTCTTTTGCAAGCCTTTATTTCCAGAGAAAACAGATAGGAGAGGATGGCAACATAGAGGGAATGCCCTAAAACGGAGGTTTGGGGTATTCTATGGAGATGAGCCCATCTTGACTGGAATCTGAGTTGACCGCACAAGTTGATAAAATTTTTGTATCGTATGTGCTTTGTCAGTTGATCCATACCTTTCAAATTATAATATTTTTCTTGTTTTTCCTGCAGATTTTTCTTTATATCTTCTATTTCGTAACCGTCTGGATTTGCATGTTCTATAATATTGAATTCCCATTTCGTGGCATAGAAGTGGGCAGCACTGAGGATTCTTTTGTTTGTAGTATCATCGCTATGTAAAAAATAATCTTTAAACCTTTTGCAGAAATCTTTACCAAGAGGTAGGAGAATTGGTTCTAATTCTTTATAAACCCATTCATTTAATTGGTTATATTTAACCTTGTTTTCTTTTATTCTATAGAAAACCGGTGGTTTTAAATCGGTAATAACAATACGTTGCAAAAGCTCAAAAATTCCCCCTTCAATAATGTCTATCCAATCGGAGTCTTGTATATTTCCTTCGAATTTACCCAGGAAATAGGCAATGATCATTTTGTGGGCCTGTTTATCCAATTCTGTCAATTCTATAGGCCGTATTTTATCATTCCATCTCTGCATATAAGCAGCATCGAAAATCTTCAGAAGTAATGCTTTTCTTATCATGAATTAAAATCCTTTTTAGTGCAGCATGTTGTCGTGATCTCAGAACAAGATGTACCTAAAGCATCCGTTGTA
Source organism: Candidatus Jinrextremum sp. (assembly GCA_039794405.1). Lineage (GTDB taxonomy): Bacteria > Planctomycetota > Brocadiia > Brocadiales > Brocadiaceae > JBDIVL01. The sequence goes on from JBDIVL010000015.1 coordinate 48,123, forward strand.
TTATCGTAGGAGTGAAACATTTGCCGGATTACCGTAAGATGTTTTCCTCAAACCCGAAGTATCGTTCCGGATGGCAAAAGAACGAGGAATCTCTCCCGTGTACAAACCCAACGGATTCCTCACCTGAATTTCTTTAAACAGGTTGTGCATACCGATTAAGAAGATATGTCCCAAGAGAAAAATATGAGGTCAGTGAAATGACATCGGAAATTGCCAATACGAATGGACATGAAGCATGGGTTGGGTTGATACCCATCTTTCTAAAGAGGATCGGTAAAATACATCCAAGAAAAGAAGCTGTAACGATGGTGAATAAGATAGTAAGGGATAAGGTTATTGAAAAGGCCTGTTCACGTAACCAGAAAAAGGACACGAGGTACATGAGTCCGCCGCATAGAGTGCCTATTTTCATCCCGACGAGCATTTCGTAAAGCATAAGCCCTTTCATTTTGATAGTTTTTTCAAATGAGGAAAGGGTAACTGCAACGGCCTGGGTGCCCATGCTTTCCGCAAGACCTAAAATTATTGTCATAAAGAAGGCCATAAAAATAAACTTATCTACGGTGACGCTGAACAGGTCTGTAATAAATGCACAAGCGATTCCGCTCATAATATTAAAAAGTAAATAGGGAAATCGCAAAAAGGTGCTTTTAAAAACAGAAGGTTTTCGAAATTCCTCAAGTTTTATACCAATTATTTTGAGCAGGTTATCCCGTGCCGACTCTACCTCCTCTTCAATAGCTACGGTGTTTTCTATAAGATCGTTGGCCCGTGTAACGCCAATAAGTTTTCCTTGTTCATCAACAACGGGAAAGGCAAGGAATTTATACATTAAAAAATACTCGAGAGCAGTGTCTAAAGAACTTTGCCTGGATAGTTTGATTGGGTTACGCATCATAATATCAGAAACCTTTGCTCCTTTGGGAGAAGTAAGGAGTTTTCTCAAAGGTATGATGCCGGTCAATTTCCCCTCACTGTTTCTAACATAGCAGTAAAAAATATTACCGGAAAGTTTGCTATTACGCATCAATTCAAAAGCCGTTTGAGCCGTACTATCTTCCGGAACAACAAGCATTTCAGTACTGTATTTAAATTCGGAATTTTTTACTGTTTTATTGCGAAACAACATAATTGGCTTATAAATTATTGCAGTTGAAAACCCGAGAGTTTTAAACCTGGTGAAAAATACCTGGAATTATGATTTTGAATATGAGGGTGACGTCAAATTTTAGAAAAGTAAATTGATAATGTCAAAGATTATTTAAAATTTTCTCTCAGGATGTCATAGGTGACTCAACGTTACCTGCAATCAGTCAGTTTTTACCCGGTCGTTGGTTGCTGATTACTGACTGGCTTAGGCCTTATTTGTTTGTGAAGCAGTTCTGTAGGGTGGGCACGCCCATCAATAAAAAATTCCATATTTTCATATGGATTAACGATATTCTGGCTTCCGGTTGAAAATAATTGGTAACGTGAAAATCAATCACATTTTTTTGGTGGGCAATACCCCATATGCATCAAGCTAAACTGATTTACCGGAAAAGATTTTCTTTCGCCCTTTCAGGTATCGGTGTTTTTTTCTCTATCGTCAGGGGGGCACCTACTGCTATACCCTTATGGCCTCCGGGCCTATATTGGAAAAGAAAGGCACGGAAATTTATATCCAGGTACTTATCTGATTATAATTAGGAATTTGTCTTGAGAAGATTTCGTGAATGGCTTATATTCTATATGAATTTGACAGCGCTTTTAAATTTCCCTTCTCAGAGTATTCGGGGATGGGCCTAAAGCTGTGTTAACCTTTGATAAGATAGTAGTCAGTGGATAGTGAATAGTAGATAGTGGATGAAATATCTCTTATCAACTATCTACTCAGGGTTGGTTCAATCGTGGACGATTGAACCAACTATTTCCGTACTCTTTGCTTCTGTGAGAAAACTCGCCGAAACATCCATCACATTTTTATGGTTTCAAAGTGCTGCAGGAGCGGTTGACGGCTGTGGTTAAAATTTCTTGAGTAATTTAATGGTGGGGTCGTATTATGCTATGAAATATAAATATTGTGTAATTCGAATTATCTTACTATTCCTGGTGCTTCTCTCTGCAATGGATATATCTATAACCGAAGTATCTGCATATCAAAATACCCATGAGAAGATAAAGAGTGCCGGGGTACTAACCTGGGGATTTGATGCAGAGGGCGGAGCTCCATATGTATTTAACGATCCAAAACATCCATCGAAGCTTATTGGTTTTGAAGTAGACATTATGGATGCCATTGCCCGGGAGTTAAATGTAAAGGTGCAATACTTTCAAAATGCATGGGACAGCATATTGCTTTCCCTTCAACGCGGAGATTTCGATATAGCAATGAATGGTATTGAGATTACACCTGACAGGGAACAGAACGTATTGTTTACCCGTCCGTATTTTGCATATGCTGAGCAGATCGTAGTTCGTGCCTCAGAAATTCGCATCAATCGTCTGGAAGATCTTAAGGGCAAGAAGGTTGGTGTACTCTATAACACTGTAGCCAAGCGTATGCTGGATGAAATGGGAGGTATAACTGTCAATACATATAGTGGACAGGTGGAGCCTTTCAAGGACTTATTATCAAACCGTATTGATGCCGTCTTTGTAGATTTACCCATAGCCTCTTACTATGCCAAGCCAAATCCCCAGTTGCGGCTGGTTGGTGAACCTGTAGGTGAAGGATACTACGGTATTGCACTCAGAAAGGAAGATACGGTACTGGCTGAGGAGTTAAACAGGATTATTGAAGAGCTATTAAGATCCGGAGAACTAAAAAGGATTTACGACCGGTGGGGATTATGGAACCCTTTACAGGAAAAACTTTTCCTCCATGAAGAACTTCTCCATAAATACACAGAAATTCCTCCATCTGTTTCTAAAAGGGCGCCTCCTGCGGTGATTACCTTTTTACCCACGTTATTGAAAGGTGCCCTGGTTACGATAGGTATTTCCATTTTATCCATGATGCTGGCAGTTGTTTTGGGCTTGGTTCTTGCTATCATGAGACTCTATGGCAATACATGGCTGCAGAAGATTTCAACGGCTTATATTGAAGTGTATCGGGGGACACCCTTACTTATTCAATTATATATCTTATATTATGGTTTACCGAATATTGGCATTACCCTAAGTGCCTTTACGGCCGCCATTCTTGGGTTAGGTATGAACTATGCCGCTTATGAGGCAGAAATTTACCGAACCGGTATACAATCTATACCGAAAGGACAAACCGAGGCGGCTTTTTCCCTCGGTATGCCAATACCTTTAGCCCTGAGGCGAATTATTTTACCCCAGGCATTACGCATTACCATACCGCCCATGACTAACGATTTTATTGCCCTCTTTAAAGATTCGTCTTTGGTTTCTGTTATTGCGGTGGTAGAACTCACCAAGAGTTACAGTATGCTGGCTGCCGCTTCTATGAATTTTTTCAAACTGGGAATCATTACAGCACTTCTGTATTTTGGTATGAGTTATCCACTCTCTTTGTATGCGAGAAAATTGGAGAAAAAATTGAGACCGTATGATTAAGATTCATAATCTAACGAAACAATATAACTATCAACCTCTATTCAGAGGATTGCATCTGGATGTACCGGGAGGGAGCGTTGTCGCCCTTATTGGACCATCTGGCAGCGGCAAAAGTACACTTTTACGCTGTATTAACGGGTTGGAGATATTCCAGGAGGGGTATATATCTGTTGATGACCAAATGCTCTACGGCATCCGGGAAAAAAACTACAATAAGACAGAATCAGAACGTACCGTGAAAAATATACGCAGAAAAGTGGGAATGGTTTTTCAGCAGTTTAATCTCTTTCCCCACATGACAGTACTCCGCAATATTACTGAATCTCCCGTTCATGTATTGGGAATAGATCAGGCTGAAGCCGAGTCAGACGCCCTTTCTTTGCTTCGAAAGGTGCATTTGGAGGAAAAGGTACATAGTTATCCCGGTCAATTATCAGGCGGGGAGCAGCAGCGGGTAGCAATTGCCCGTGCCCTTGCTATGAGACCAAGGGCAATGCTCTTCGATGAGCCGACATCCTCTCTTGACCCGGAAATGATTGAGGAAGTGCTCCAGGTAGTAAGAAACCTTGTTTCTGAAGGAATGACGACGATAATTGCAACGCATGAAATTGGCTTCGCAAGGGATATTTCTACGCAGGTTATTTTTCTGGATAAAGGAGAAATTGTAGAGAGTGGTAGTCCGAAAGAGATATTCTCTCATCCGAAAAATGATCGCACAAGGGCATTTCTTATCCGTTTTATGAAATAACTCTTTATGATATTCAACAGATGAAACCGAACAGAATAGACTGAAATTCAAGTAATTCTCTGAAGCCTCCTTAAGAAACCCATCCTTACCCACAAGCTAGAGGGAGGAATTTGAGATTTTGCGACAACATCTGGACCGGGTGGCACGGACAAACTTGTTTGTCCGTGCTTGTTTGAATGCATATTATGGATATGGATTCTAAAACACTGACAAACGAAGTCTGCCAGTGCCACCCCAAAACTGACTTACATGGAATGAAAATTCCTGCACAACGAGCTTATGAAATTATGCTTTGAGTAGGCAATTGCTGTTCGGCTTTATCTGTTGAATACCTTGGTTACTCTATACAGATATTTCGACGTTTTTAGCAAAAATGAGTACTTTAAATTTTCCAATACCAAAACCATAGAAGCACAGGAGAATGGAAACACAGAAAAAAGAAGGATGGCGTAGGATATTCTTCCGTGTCTTCTTATTTCCATGTTTCTGCGGTTATTCTTCTGACTCGTTCGGGTTTAGGCGCTGGCAAAAGAATATTGTGTTGCTTCCTTGTTGTCAGCATGGGGCTAGGGATAAACTGCCCACGCTATAGATTTCGATTCGTCCAAATTCGTTTTAATCCGTATATTTGATAGTCTTGCATACGGGCGTTCAACTCGTTATTATTTATGGTATTACCGTGTAAGAACTTTCAAGGAATTTTTTATAACCACAAGGGGAAAAATAAAGTGGAGGGGCGAGGTATGATATATAAAGGGAGAATATCCTATATTGTACTGCCTACTTCCTATTCCATAGCAGAGTTATTGGTTATGAGTCAATAGTATTAAGTTAAAGATTGTTTTACCAAAATAATCTTTAACTTAATGACTTGGGGTTATTAGCAATTATTTTTACTTAACTATATTATAAAGACTGGAGAAGACTTAAGATATGGGTTTAAATTGTGGCATTGTTGGATTACCGAATGTTGGAAAATCTACGATCTTTAACGCACTGACATCGGCTAAGGCCGCTTCAGCAAACTACCCTTTTTGTACAATCGATCCCAATGTGGGTATCGTTGCAGTACCTGATCAACGTCTCGATAAAATAGCGGAAATAATTCCTACTGAAAAAATTGTCCCTACAACCGTTGAATTTGTGGATATTGCCGGTTTAGTAAAAGGTGCGAGTCAGGGAGAAGGTCTTGGAAATCAGTTCCTGGGCCATATCAAGAGTGTTAATGCAATACTCCACGTAGTGCGCTGTTTTGAGAAAAGTGACGTGATTCACGTGGAAGGGGCGGTACATCCAATCAGGGATATTGAAATTATCAATACAGAACTAATCCTTGCAGATATCGATACTGTAGAGAAGCGATTGCTCAAAAATGAAAAACTGGTGAAGACGGGGGATAAAAATATTCTTGCTTCTCTCGATATATTAAAAAAGGTCAGGGATGGTTTGAACGGCAACACGCCGGTAAGGTTGCTGGCCCTGACGGATGAGGAAAAAAAACATGTTGAGGATTTGCATCTATTGACGGCAAAGCCTGTATTATACGTTATCAATATTTTTGATCTCGAAAAGGACAAACAATACGTCGATATTGTCGCGGATTTATCGAAGAAAGAAAATTCCAAGTATGTGGTTATTTCAGGGGATATTGAATCGGAAATTGCCCAGATGGAGCCAAATGAAAGAAAGTCCTATTACAAAGAAATGGGAATAGGGGAGTCTGGACTGGAAAAATTGATCCGGGAAACATATAGTCTCTTGGGGCTTATTACGTATTTTACGGCAGGTCCAAAGGAAGTGAAGGCATGGACAATCGAACAAGGGACGAAAGCACCGCAGGCCGCAGGGGTAATTCATTCTGATTTTGAACGGGGGTTTATTTGCGCAGAGACGTACAACTATAACGATCTGATTGCCCTTGGCTCAGAACAGAAGGTCAAAGAGAAGGGGCTTTTAAGGCTTGAGGGGAAGGGATACGTGGTGAAGGACGGCGATATCATGCATTTTCGGTTTAATGTATAGAAAAAATTACACGCTCTTTATTTTTATACGTTATGTAATATCACGAATGTCTTTTAAGCCAATCTGTTCGTGGCTCATAAAGGGCTCACCATAATCAACCCGTATCAGATTACCATAATATTGATTCTTTGCCAGAAGTGTATTGCTAATGTGTTTCCATCGGACATCATCGTAGGCGAACTGGGACTGATAAACACGGGCGATCTCAAGTTTCTTTTGAAATTCTCCACTAATATCCAGGATAAACGAGGGTGTAACGTGAATTTTGAAATGAGAACAAAGATAATAAAAGATATGAGTCGGGTAACATGGTTCACCGGGGATATCGGATTTTGTCAATTTTGCATAGAAACGGGCAGCCTCGCTGATCCGGGTAGTTTGAACGTGATCAGGGTGTGCATCGGTCCAGTATGGAAGAAAAAGTATCTCTGGTTGTATTTTTCGAATTACAGCGGCGACTTTTTTACGGGCTTCTATTCCGTCCATGAGATATCGATTTGGCAGATCAAGCACCGTTCTGCTCTTTACATGGAGTAATTCAGCAGCCTGTTCCCATTCTCTCTTACGGATTTCCGGACTGCCGTGTGGAGTTGGTTCACCATTGGTCAGGTCAAGGATGTGTACTTCATACCCCAGCGTGACTAACTTTAGAATGCTTCCCCCCATACCGGCCTCAGCATCATCCGGGTGAGGCCCTATTACAAGGATGGTTTTCATAGAAAAACGATTTTTGATATTTTGCTAACCAAAGATAACCGCCCCTCTTTCCCTCCCTTCGCAAGGAGGGGATGAAGGAGAGGTATAAAATAATCCGCTTCTGATTTTTCCCTGTATTCCCGCACCGAAACAAATCAACCTATTCCGTCTCAAACTGGCCTGCTTTATGAAGATATTTTGGATGGTTAAGTTCCTTTATCCTGAGTATATATTCCGCATCTGAAATTTTTGTGTACCAATGTCCGGTAGCCCGGGCGGTGTTTGTTAAGGCAACATAAAAGCCGATGAGCATAAGGGCATAAAGTCCGTAATGGATTTTTTTATGGCTTCCAACTGGTTTCATATCCAGTGCCCCGTTTACCGGGCAGGCATGAACGCAATCATAGCAGGCTGTACACTCATGGATCAGAACGCTCTTTTTCTTTTCTACAAGGATGTAAGATGGGCATGCCCTGGTACACTTTCCACAGTCAATACACTTCTCGGTATCCCGTGTAATCTTTAAAGGGCTTGCATATGCAATGATGCCCAGAAGGGCGCCATACGGGCAGAAAAACCGGCACCAAAAGTTCTTGTTTACAAGAGAAAAGAAAAGCATAGTCAGGATGACTGACAATGCCATGCTTGACATGTTGGTGAAAAATTTTAGCATCTTGACATCTGCTACACGAACAAATGGTACACGGGTATACATCATTTCTAATTGTACAATGGGCATTTTAATAATAATAACTTGGATAAAAAAGGCCAGAATAGCATATTTCCATGCCCGGGCAATCCTGTCATTGACCGTATCAGGCCAGATTCTTCTGGGAATGGCAAATGGCAGCACCATTGCCAGAACATAAGCGGGGGTTAAATGCATAAAAACTGGGGATTTAAAGGATTCCATCGTTAGAACTCCCAGGATTAGCAGGATGATAATGGGTGTAAAGATAAGACTCAAACCAGCCGTTAGCCTGACAGGGATATTTCGCATCAATGTGGCAGCCCGTTTTGGAAGTTTCTTCATAAGCCAGTCCCCGAACCGCCATTCCCATTCGGAAATAGTACCGATAGGGCAGATCCAACTGCAAAAACCTCTCCTGAAAAATAGGGCCGTAAGAAGCAATGTTCCGAAGATGACGAAGCCGGCGGGATGAATAGAATTAATCTTGCCCGTTCCAAAAAAATACTTTGTACCCATAAGGGCGCTAATTGGCAAGAAAGACTCGACACCGGGCGGGCGGGGCAGGTAGAATCCTTTTCCACCCATCTCACAGTACTTTACAAAGGTATAGAATTGCCAACCAATTACGAGTACAACAATAAAGAAAGCTATTTGTATGTACCAGCGCAGGCTTTGGGAGCTTAACCATTTCCCTTGATTTCTAACTATCTTTTTATTTGGTTTTTTAATATCCAGATAAAGTTCTCGAATCGGTGTAGATGTTTTTGCTTCTTCCAAGCAATAGCCTCCCTATTTTATTGAATATCATTACTTCATCATGAGTAAAATACTTGATTCAATACAGAGTAAAGTTTAAAATGCTATACAGTATTTACGATACAATTATTTACCACAAAATATTATATTAATCGAAATTGACCTTCGTATGCAAGCAATTTTGATTTTGGATATCTTATGCAACCAAACAAAAAAGACTTTAAATCAGGGTACGTAGCCATTGTAGGTAAACCTAATGTGGGGAAATCGACCTTAGTTAATGATTTTTTAGGATGTAAGTTATCGATCGTTACTCCTAAACCACAAACAACCAGAAAGAGGATCATGGGAGTATTAACGAAAGAGAACTACCAAATCGTTTTTTATGATACTCCCGGTATTATGGAGCCAAGATACGAACTGCAAAAATATATGGTGAAAGAAGCCTATGACGCTGTAAAGGACGCAGACGTTATTTTGATGCTGGTGGAACCCTTTGAATTATCCGGCAGGGCAGAAAAAGAAGTTTTGCGAAGGTTATTCCAGATGCACATTCCGGTAATTTTAGCCATCAATAAGGTGGATCTGGTGGAAAAGGATAGTCTGATACCGATAATTTCGGCATATGGTGAGGAGTTCAAATTTACTGAGATCGTTCCAATTTCTGCTTTAAAAAACATCAATCTTGATTTGATGCTTGCCCTTCTTGTGAAATACCTGCCTCGGGGAGAACCTTTTTTTCCGGAGGATTACATAACTGACTACAATGAAAGGTTTCTTGCCGCTGAAATTATCCGGGAAAAGGTTTTTGAGTATTATGGGGAAGAGGTTCCCTATTCGACTACGGTAGAGATTGACGAATTTAAAGAGCGGGAAAAAGGCAAGGATTTTATTAGAGCTATTATCTACGTAGAACGTGAATCACAGAAAGGTATCATTATTGGAGAAGATGGCAAGGCTATTAAGCGGGTTGGTGTTATTGCAAGGGAAGAGATAGAGAAACAAATAGACCGGAAGGTTTATTTGGAACTCTGGGTAAAAGTTATGGAAAAATGGCGGAAAGACAAAAGTAAATTGCAGAGGCTGGGATACAAATAGATTTAATAGGAGAGGGGCAAGTTGCAAGGGATATGGGTATGGATTCTAATCCAATCGAACTCTTGAAAAATGTTTTGCATTTTGATAGTTTCATTTTTCGTTACTGAGTAGGCCAGGTGTTTCGGTGTGCCTGCACGCCGAAATCCTCGTTGATGACTCTGGATTTGTTTTGATACCGGGACTTATTGTATACCCAACGAAAACAAAAAGTGCAAATTTCAATGGAGTAGGATGAAATAGGTATTCTTTCAAAATATTTCATGCTTGACCTCAAAAATTACCCTTCAGATTATTTTTCACCTGTCTATCAACAAATTGTAAACTCTTTTTATGCTGACGCAGGTAATAAAGGGACGAATGACCGTTCACCCTTAATTGTTCTCGAAGGAACAGAAAAACTTATTAAAGAAGAACTAGTTCGTTGTATCTGGTTCGGGCAGCATATCAAAAAAGACAAACTTTATACCGATGATGGCCTGCGCTTAGAGATCTTATCACCAGGATGGTGGAATTCCGAGGGAGGACCCGATTTCAGACATGCGGAAATTCTCCTGGAAGGCAAGGGGCTTGTCAGGGGTGATATTGAGGTCCATGTATTTGCATCCGATTGGGCAAAACACCAGCACAATAAACAAGAGACCTATAACCTGGTATGTTTACACGTTGTTATGTGGAATGATATTAAAGAGAAAGGTATTGGTAATCTTATAGGACAGTGTATTCCACAGTTGACCTTATCAAAATATTTGAACACGGAACTGGATGATATTGCTGATATCATCGATGTTGAGTCATATCTAAAAGGTGGAAAGGTAAATCCGGGGCATTGTCAAACAGAAATAGAAAGTCAGAATGTCGAGGAACAATGGGTTGGTCTTTTTCTGGATTATGCGGGGGACGACCGTATCCTTCGAAAGGCCAAGAGGTACGGGAAATGGATTGAGCGAAGCCCCTTTGAGCAAGTACTCTACGAAGCCCTTATGGAATCGCTGGGATATAAAGAGAATAAAGAACCATTTCTGACCCTGGCCTCCCGCATGCCGATGGAAAACATCCGTTGTATAATCCCGGAAGATATCCCTGTCCAGGAAAAGAAGGTACATGTGCAGTCACTGATGTTGGGTATGGCGGGATTGTTACCGCATCAGAGAAATCTGAAAAAATTGCATGATAAAGAGACGTTAGCATATATAAGTGCCATCGAACAGGCTTGGGAAACAGTACGGCCCAGGATAGATCAGGTCCCCATGGTGAAAGATGATTGGACTTATGCAGGGATCAGACCTGCTAATTTCCCTGAAAGGAGGATTGCAGCTATAGCGAATATAATCTCGGACTGTTCATCCCCTGGTATATTCAGACATATTTTATCCGTATTTCAGAAATTTCTTTCTTTTAACGGGCATGTTCCGGAAGATTGCAATAAAGACCGCATTCCTGTCAATGCATTAATTAACGGGATTCAGTCCCTCTTCCTTGAAACGCACGATCCTTATTGGTCGTATCGTTATGTACTGGGTGGGAAAAGGATTGAAAAACCACAAAAATTACTGGGGAAAGAAAGGACATCCAACATTTTTATTAACGTCATTATTCCCATCCTGATCATTTATGCAAGAAGACACAACGATATTGGGTTAGAAAAAATATTGCATCTCACGTACAGAAGTTATGCACCGCTCCCGGCAACAAGTGTACTAAGGTTTATGGAAGGTCGTATATTAGGGCAGTCAAGGATTTCAAAAAAGGTTATAAATTCTGTCAGAAGGCAGCAGGGATTATACCAGATTTTTAAGGATTTTTGTGAAAATGATAATGTGAACTGCGATAAATGCGCCCTCTACCTATCCCTGGTCAAGGACCAGCGAGGCGAAGCCTCAGACCAATGAAAAGCAAGATACAAGTTTGGCTATATGGTTGAATGGTTGGATGGTTGATTCATTAACCATGTAACCATTCAACCATTATTATGCATTGTGTATTTTCCATCTAAAGACTTGACTTGTTTGTGAAGATAAATCGGAAATAAAATATTTAAAATCGAACGTTGCACGGTAAAATAAAAAAAGTGTAAGGATAATGAGAAAATTAACGTTTATCATGGTAGGGGTTCTGGGTGCCTGGTTAATAAAATTATTAATCTTCACGATTCGTATTTATGACGAGCCAAAAGGTTTTAGTGAAAAAACCAAAACCCTCCGTGCCATCTATGCCTTTTGGCATTGTATGATACTTGTTGCCGCCTACGTGGGTCGCAACAGGAATGTGCAGGTGCTTATCAGTCAGCATTCTGACGGTGAATACATTGCACAGGTGATTAAAAGACTGGGTTATGGTGTTATACGGGGGTCAACTACGAGGGGTGGGATAAGGGCCGTAAAAACCCTTGTAAATAAAGCCCGGGAAGGACATGCCCTTGCAATTACACCCGATGGTCCGCGGGGACCCAGGTTTATTGTCCAGTCTGGCAGTATTTACCTGGGTAAAAAAACGCAGTTACCCATCATTCCAACGGTAGTCGGACTATCTCATTACTGGGAACTTCCGAGCTGGGATGGTTTCCGCATACCAAAACCGTTTTCCAGGGCATTGATAATGTATGGTGACCCGATCTTTATCCCACCCGATCTCAGTGAAGAAGAGATGGAACAGCACCGGCTTTTGCTGGAGCAGAATTTGACGGAAATGATGGAAAAGGCTGATAGTTTAGTCCGGCACGTGGTGTAATAAACTCGTAGGATAAAAACGAAAAGTAAAAAAATTCGGGTTGGTTCAATCGTTCACGATTGAACCGAAACGTTTGAGCATGTTATTGGTATTTGGCATCAATCCAAATCCAATGTAGCAATTCGAGACATGGAGTTCAGTCCACAATACCCATTGAATCGACCCAAAGCCAATCAAAACGCCCAAACGTGTGGTTCAATCTACAAGATTGAGCCAACTCAAATATAGAAATTCGTGACACGTAAGCCAGTTCTGTGGGTGGCACTGACAAACTCTGTTTGTCAGTGTGTTAATTCCCTATCCATGGGTGTATTGTAACAAGCACGGACAAACCAGTTTGTCCGTGCCACCCTCACTACATAAAATGCCACGAGAAGTTGGTGGCAGTGGGCAAGATGCTTATGCCACCATGGGAAGATACATCAGCACAACACGCTTTTCCTGAAAATATTCATTACGTTTATTATTTAGCAGGGCAAGCGAACCCATCAAGAATATTTTAGCTGATAGCTGACTGCTTTCAGCTATGAAAGTCTAATGGATGCGCTAACGCTTCACCCATCCTGTGTGCCTACAGAATTACCATATTATCTCGGTGAATAACCTCATCGTATAATTTATACCCCAGCACTTTGGCGATCTGAGAAGTGCTGCATCCTCTGATTTTTTCAATTTCACTGGAAGAATAATTTGTCAGGCCACGCGCTACAACTGTGCCGTTTTCCTTTCCACTAACCGATATAATATCTCCTTTATAAAATTTGCCTTCAACCGATACGATCCCTGAAGCGAGTAAACTCTTACCCTTTTCCGTTAATGCCTTCCGTGCCCCATCATCTATGAAAATCTTTCCTTTGGGTTTTATGGTGTATCCTATCCACCGTTTGCGGCTTGCCAATTTCTCTTCTTTTGGAAGAAAGAGAGTACCTACATCCTCGCCCTGTACAATCTTCTTCAAAATTCCTTCCGTTCTTCCATTGGCGATGATTACAGCTTCTCCTGCATTTGTTACAATAGAGGCTGCCCCAAGCTTGGTCTGCATACCACCAACACCCATCCTGGTTTTTTCATCAAAAGCTAATTGCCGTATCTCATCAGAGACATTTTCTACGATGGGAATAACAGTTGCTTTGCCCTTGGCCGTTGGGATTTTCTCATACAGTCCATCCACAGAAGAGAGAATAATAAGCAATTCTGCATTGAGGAGATTTGTCACCAGTGCAGAAAGCGCATCATTGTCGCCGAACCGGATCTCATCTACGGAAATGGTATCATTTTCATTTACTACGGGGATGGCATTAAGCCGGAACAGCGTATGAATGGTGTTACAGGTGTTCAGGTATCTCTGCCTGTCCTCAAAATCCTCGCGGGTAAGGAGTATCTGGGCTGCGTGATAGCCATGGAGTTTGAAACACTCATCGTACATACTGATCAGTTTACTCTGGCCGATTGCAGCGACGGCCTGTAGTTCGGGCAGCGTACCTGGCCTTTTCTCAATACCAAGTTCTCCCATCCCGGAGCCTACTGCCCCGGAGCTTACCACAACTGTGCTGTATCCCATCTTCTTGAGTTCCACAACTTGCCCGGCTAAGCCTTTAATCTGTTCTTTATCCAGGTATCCTTCATTCGTAGTTAAGACACCGGTGCCTATCTTAACAACGATCTTATTTACCTTTGATAGAATTTGACTTCGTATATCTTCCTTGTGTCTCATATATTTTACAAATAAAGAAGGTTTCCTCGGTTTATTATACGTCACCATTTATTGATGAGGCGAATGGTGTTGTCATATTTGCGTCAATTTTAAATAACGTACAGGAAAAGTCAAGAAATACTCAACGTTGTCCGGTTAGAAAATTACGTAATTCTGTTCGAATATAATGTGTCATGTCACGCTTTCGTACCGGCACGCTTCTGTAACACAACGCACTTGTTGTTCCCTATTTCAATGTATAGGATCTCAAAGTTTTTCATAATTCCATTAACACACCTCTAATCCCTCTCAAGAAGGGAATCAAAAACCCCCTCTCGGGAGGGAGAACCCACCCCTTAGTCCCCTCCCGGGAGGGGGATCTTAGAAGTCCACTCTCGGGGGGGATTTAGGGGTGGGTAAAAGGAAAAGTCGTTGGGTTTTTCGCCTTTTAAACCCCATAATTAAACGTATAGGAATTTTAATGTGTAGGAGGGGCAAGCGGAGCAGACCCATCAATACTGTTTTTTTCTGATGAGTGCGCTGTCGCTTCACCTATCCTACATAAGCTGCCGAAGGCCTCATGTAATGCTTAGGAATTTCAAAGTTATACATTCTGCAAGTCATTTCGACCCCTTCGCTTTTGTCATTTCGAGGAACGAAGTGACGAGAAATCTTTCGCACGGGGCAGACACTGGGAGAATCCTTAGGATATTTTCCCCTCTGTCGACACAAGGATTTCTCAGTCGCTCCGCTCCTTCGAAATGATCGTGGGAAAACGTTCGGTTTCATCCCTGGAATGCTATGGAAAAGATACGGTTGCCGTGAATGCTACAAGCGCGTGCAGGTAGGCAAGTACGATGTAAATTCCATACCCTCTCATCGAGAAAGAATAGATGAAGAACAACGAAGAATATAAAATGGAGTATAAAAGTGCGTGATCAGAATAATAATAAAAGACCGCAAAGCTATTTCGTTCCGCAGGGTATTACAGAAGAATACTTCAACCTCAACACCATGAGCCGCGAGAACAGAAACAATGCGCTCAGGGAACTGATTGATTACATAGACAAAACCAAGGCATCGTTTTTGGGTTACCAGGCCAACCAAGCGCTTACCCTAAGGCGCATTGCCGAGTATCTTGATGTCAGTCCGAACAACATAGGAGATCCCTTTTCATGTCCAACGAATGGAACAGAAAAGGGGCCTCCGGCTGATGGTTACTTTACGCTCAACGCGAAGTGGATTGAGCGTGCAGTTCTCGATTACTTTGCGAAATTATGGTATGCAAAGTACCCGCATCGTGTCAGAGGCGAAACAAATGACTGGCTCGATACGTACTGGGGCTGTGTACTCTCGATGGGGAGTACTGAGGGTAATCTGCTGGGACTTCGCAATGCAAGGGACTATCTCAGCGGCGTACTCCTTCGTTTCGAAGATTCAGAGAACAGTGACTTCAGTTACCAGATGCCACAGGTTGGCGGACGGCGGCCGAATGAGTTCAGGCCGATACTCTTTTACTCTGAAGCATCCCACTACTCAGTAAAAAAGCTGGCCCATATGCTGAGGTTTCCGACCTTTTATGAGATTGGTACCTCAATCTATCCACGACAAAACCCCATTAGGTGCTCCAACTGGCCTAAAGCAGTGCCAACTGATAAACATGGACGGATTAATATTGAAGATCTTGAAAAACTGGCTCAATTCTTCCTGGAGCGACGCTATCCGATTGCAGTTGTCTTTAACTATGGTACTACGTGGACTGGTGCCTACGATGACGTAGCGGAAGCGGTGAAACGTTTGCAACCGCTGCTTGTTAAGAGCGGCATGTATGAGCGCAACGTCTCCCACGTTGATGAAAAAGGGAACGCTATATTATGCAAACGTAAAGGTTTCTGGTATCATGTAGATGGAGCACTGGGGGCCGCACAGGTGCCTTATTATCGTATAACCGCAAAAGAAAAAAACGATCTAGATACTTATCCAGACTTTGATTTCGAGTACTTAGATATCCAATCAATGGTCGTCAGCGGACACAAATGGCTTGGGGCGCCAATGCCATGCGGTGTCTTCATGACAAAGAACCGCTATTTGCTAACGAGTGATCTTCCGGACTATGTAGGGTCTTTAGACTCAACGCTAGCAGGTTCCCGCAGTGCCCTTGCTGCGATTGTCCTCTGGGATACGCTGGCGCAGAAAGACGATAATCAACGGGGAAAAGAGTTCCGTGATGCCTTAAAGATAGCCGAATGGGTGCATGGAGAGTTAGTTAATGTGTTTGGAGAGTCGAGAGTTCATTGGGATCCCAGATCGATAGCCGTTGTTTTTCCGCGACCGAAATCTCAGGATATAGTTGAGAAGTATTCCCTCGCCTCAATTCCGGCGCGGGAAAAGCCTATACAGAGGGAGGCACAATCTCACATTTTTGTGATGCCGCATGTGACACGTGAGCTTATCCAGGGATTGATCAATGAGATTAAGAAGAGTGAGGGTCAGTCTTGATGACCTGCTGCAAAGCAATTGATGAGCGAGGCCGAATCTCGACATCTTTATTAAGGCGTTCATTTGCGCCTTATTTGTTGGAAACTGGATATGATATTCGAATTATCCAAGAACTCTTGGGCCATGGCGGTGTGAAAACAATGGCCTATACATATTTTTAATAATCGAGGACAGATATAGATAAATTCACTAGAATTGATGTAAACATTAAGTGTCGTCATTATTAGGCACAAACCTTGGAGGCAATCAAATGAGTACTGATGAATCTAACGAAGGTATTATAGGTTTTTTGAATAAATGGGGTGTTCTGATAGGTCTGATAAGTGGCACAGTGGCAGTTCTTACCCAAATCGGTAATTTTATTCAGATGGTGCGCGGCGACAGCACATTAGTGCGAACTTTCACAATAATAGGCATATTAATTCTGTGGATAGTATTTTTTTATCTTTATATCAGAAAGAGAAAGAAATGCAAAAATATGTTCGAAGAGAACGAGCCTAAAGAAACAAGAGTTCCGTTCTACTCCCCTAAGGTTAGAAATCTTGCGCTAATCGGCTTGATAGCTATCCCTACAGGCTCCAGTGTCTGGACATATATTGAATACCGTCCCCTAAGTTATTTCTTGGTTCTCGTAGCGAATTTTGATGGACCTGAAAATGAGAAGTATAGAATAACTGAGGATATAATCTTCAAATTGCGAGGGGCTACTGAAAAATATCGACGAGAAGTAAAGATTGAGAGCCTAAATGAGTCAGTTACGGTACTACAGGGTAGTGAGATTGCCAAACAAAAGGGTAAGGAGCACAAGGCAAGTATGGTGCTTTGAGGTTCTTACGGCAAGACCAATGAAGCTGCAAAGATATACATTCATTTTGAATTGCTTAGGAAACCTTTACACTTCAGGGAGGAACATGAAGAACAAATTTACAAACACAAGGTAGCAGAATTAGAGAGTTTTGATTTTCAGGCACGGCTTTCCAACGAAGTGTCACATATAGTCTTAGTGACCTTAGGAATAATTCATTATGAATCACGGGATTTTGATGGGGCGATAGATCGACTAAGTGACGCCTTAAATCAACCGACGATCTCTAAAGACATTCTAAATCCTGCTGTTTTATATTTCTTTAGAGGAAATGCTTATTATCATAAGAATAATTATGTGAAAGCAATAGAAGATTATGATGCCACGATCAGCCGCTCACAAGACTTTAAGGAAGCTTATATCAGCCGCGGTATAGCGCATGACGATAGCAAGGATTTCGATCGTGCTATCGCTGATTTTTCTAAAACAATCAACTTTGCTCCCGATGAAGCAGTCTTATATTTCCACCGCAGTGTAGCTTATGTTCGTAAAGGTGAGCTAGGATTAGGTCTAGCAGATGTA
Organism: Candidatus Jinrextremum sp.; assembly: GCA_039794405.1. Classification (GTDB taxonomy): domain Bacteria; phylum Planctomycetota; class Brocadiia; order Brocadiales; family Brocadiaceae; genus JBDIVL01. Next base: position 66,004 of record JBDIVL010000015.1, read on the forward strand.
AATAAAGCTATCAGTCTAGATTCAAGTAATTTTCAAGCTTACAATAACCGAGCAATTGTATACATTGAAAAAGGAGATTACGACCGAGCAATTAATGATCTAAACAAAGCAATTGAACTTAATCCCAATTATTGTGAAGCTTATAACCAAAGAGGGGTTGTATATACACTCAAGGGAGACAACGATCATGCAATCAAAGAGTTCACTAAAGCTATTAAGCTAAAGTCCGACTATGCCGCTGCATACTTCAATCGCAGCAATGCGTATGATAACAAAGGAGATTATGAGCAAGCCCAAGCTGATAGGAAAAAGGCGATTGAATTATCAAATGCCCCCCTAATTTTAAGTCTTGTAGGTTGGGTTGAGGCACGAAACCCAACAACCGAATAAGATAGAGCAAGGGAATAATGAGCTATCGTGGACTTGTCTGTGTAATGCACGCATGTAGTCATAATCAAAAGGCGCAATATTTTTCTTTACCATAATCTACACAACTGTGTCTGAGAAGAATGAAAATAGTTTGCAATCTTCTTTGTTTTTATTTAACATTGCATCACGATGAAAAAGGTAATTTCTTAGCAAGAATACACGTTATGACAGCAAATAATAGCGGGCCCATCGATCTTGATGCGTTAGCAACCAAATTTCGTCAATGGCGGGCTCAGCACAAAACACCGGGCACGGTTATCGCTGCCCATCGAGAAGTCCTGCTGGAACGAGTGGCCCAATCAATGACATTTGAAGGCGAACCGATTACCGTAATTCGTCTTAAAATCTTGTTAAATCAAACAGACCAATGGATGAAGAAACAGGAAAGTTAGGATCAACCCGGTCGTTTGAGACGAATGAGGGTACACTTACCTATACGGAAGTCTCAGAGAGGCTTGCCGTCTCGCTTGCCCGTATATTTGCTCAACTTTTGCAAACTCCACCCCACGAGATCATCATCACGCCCGATTGGCTTTGCCAGAGACACCGGGAACTCGCCGGGCGCCTCTTCCCCGAATGGGCCGGCCGGTTTCGTATAACGGACGTGAAAGTTGGAACACTGGAGCCACCGGCTTATTACAAAGTGCCGCTTCTCGTGCGGTCTTTCTGCGACGATTTAGCCGAACGTTTGCGACATGTGGATGATGACAATCTGCCCGAGATAGCGGCGCTTCTTGCCTGGGTGGACTGGCGATTTCAATGGGTTCATCCCTTCAAAGATTTCAACGGCCGTATCGGTCGATTGATGCTGGCCGCCCTTCTTTACAAGCTTGCCCTGCCCCCTGTCGAAACCGCGCCCACGGACCCTGAAAAGCGTCGTGAATATCTCGAAGCGCTGCGAGCCGGTGACGCGGGAAATCTCGACCAGCTTCAAAAATTATGGATCCGTAGACTTGGAGAAGCGATCTAACCAAAGCCGTTTATTCGAGAACATACCCTACGACGTCCAACCAATGTTCTTTCAAATACTCAAACCGCTCTTGATCTATCCAAAAGTAAGGTAGGTTGGGTTGAGGAATGAAACCCAACAACCGAATAAGATAGAGCAAGGGAATGATGAGCTATCGTGGACTTGCCTGTGTAATGCACGCGTGTAGTCATAATCAAAAGGCGTAATATTTTTCTTTACCATAATCTAAATTGTTGGGTTTCGTTCCTCAACCCAACCTACACAACTTTTACCATGATCTCTCATAGTTGTTTTCCTCCGTACTCTACACTAAATTATTACTAGGAATTGTCTAACTATTATTGACACAGAGGGCGATATGTACTCATGCATTATTCAGTTAACATAAAATCTGGTTTTTCTCATTGCAATAATTAAATATTTTCTTAAGTAACCGTTTGTTTAAACCAGGCATTTTATTGCTCAGTAATCGTTACCTTTGTCATGATATCTCCCTGCCGGATTTTATTTACGACATCCTGGCCATGAACCACTTTACCGAAGACCGTGTGTTTGCCATTCAGATGAGGTTGCGGGGAGTGTGTTATAAAAAACTGACTTCCGTTGGTGTTTGGACCTGCATTTGCCATAGAGATAACCCCTGTATCATGGGTTAGTGGGTTACCCTTTACTTCGTCTTCAAACCGGTAACCCGGACCACCCCTTCCGGTACCTGTAGGATCACCTCCCTGAACCATAAAATCACTGATTACTCGATGAAACGAAACATCGTCATAGAATCCTTCCTTGACCAGAAAAACAAAATTGTTAACCGTTTTCGGTGCATGCTGTGGATAAAGTTCTATCTCGATCGTACCTTTAGTGGTTTCAATTGTTGCTTTATAGGTTTTCTGGGGATCAATTTGCATTGCTGGCGAGCTACTCCACTGTTTCTTTTGCATGTATTATTCCTTTCTATAGCGAAATGTAATTATTCATAATTTACTTTGTGATTCAGATTTTTTGCAGAAAACAGAACTCTGGAGATGGGTCGGTTGGAGGCTTATTTCGTTAGGATTAAATTCTCCTGCCACCTTGGTGCAAGTGCCGGACACCGTGCAAGTGCATGAGCTGATTCGACATCACTCTTGCGGTTATTCATAATGCTATAAGCCATGGCAACGGTCCACTGTGGGTATGGTCGTTCTACAATGAAGAACATATTTCCGGCCTCAACATGTCCCTCCTGCATGACACGGAAATACCAGCCTATCCTTCCTGTCTGCTTGACGCGCATACTGAAACCATCGATATCCAATCGACGCTCCAGTTTCCAGCAGGGTTGCCGGGGCTGTGAGACTTGTACGACGGCTTCACCAACCCTGAACACATCGCCGATGCAAACCTCATTTTCTAACAGACCGCATGTGGTGAAATTTTCGCCAAAGGTACCATAGGGCAAATCCGGCAGATGAAGCTCCTGCCTCCAGGAGGGATAATGTTCGGATGGATATACATTGATTACTTTGTGCTCACCACCGTGAACCGATAAATCAGCCTGACCATCTCCGGCAAGATTAAGCTTACTCAACCATACTGGACCGTAAACCGCTGTTTTAAAGATACCTGTCGTCCAGGGTTTCTCACCGGTACCGTTTGCGTTGGTTCCATTGAAAGTTTTTGGCAGGCCAACCTGGATTGAAAGGATTTTTGCTTCTTTCATGCGTGTATTATTTTTTAATTTAAGATACCTTTCTTCACTTACTCCAGGTAGCTTTTGATTTTCTTCGTATCATAATAGTCGGTAACTTTCAGCCTTGAACGTTGTTGTTCATTTTATGATACGATATATCCCGTAAAGTCTTCTATCGTGTAGAAATTTGCCAATAACGGGGGGCCTTTTATTTTTTACTTAAACAGATAAGTTGATTTACAAAAACAATAACCGGCATATTATAATAAAATATTGGTTTATACAAAAGGAAAAATGAATTTCTTTGCTTTCCTCTCCTTTTACTTTTTTTTCCATCTTAAGTTTGGTTCGCGGGCTGCCTTAACCTCATCAGGACGGTTAATGGGTGTAGTCTGGGGCGAATTCCGTACCGTCTCCGGCCGTTGTTCAATATCATTTGCTATCTGGATCATGGCAGCAACAAATGCGTCTAATGTCTCCCGGGATTCTGTTTCCGTAGGTTCTACCATTATGGCTTCTTCCACAATTAAGGGAAAGTAAACGGTTGGGGCGTGGAATCCATAGTCGAGTAATTTCTTGGCAATATCAAGGGCTGAAGCGCCTTTCTTCTTTTGCTTTTTGGCCGATATGACAAACTCATGCATACAGGTTTTCCCGTAGGGAATGTCATAATATTTTTCAAGTTTCTGCCGTAAGTAATTGGCATTGAGAACGGCGTATTCTCCAACCCTGTGTATACCTTCTTTACCGAGAGATAACAGATAGGTATATGTCCGGATCATCATTCCTACATGGCCGTAGAAAGCCCTGACTCTTCCTATGGCATCTGGATAATTATCATTTAACAGGTATTTCCTGTGAAATGGTCCATCTGAAGGATTTGGTGAACTATAAGGGGATTTGTTTGATTTTATGAGTGGATCTATACCATGTTCCTCCAAGGCCAATTTCTCTGTCATCTCAATCCGGGGAATGGGTAAAAAGGGTTTCAATGCCTCAGAAACACCAATGGGACCTGCACCAGGGCCTCCTCCGCCGTGAGGAGTGGAAAAGGTCTTGTGAAGATTAAGATGCAAGATATCTACGCCCATGTCGCCCGGTCGTGCTATTCCCAAAAGGGCATTCATGTTTGCCCCGTCACAATAGACAAGGCCGCCATTATCATGGGCAATCCTGCATATCTCCAGAATATCTTTCTCAAATAGCCCGAGGGTGTTGGGATTGGTGATCATTATTGCTGCTGTATCACGGGTAAAAACTTCTTGTAATTTATGTATGTCAATAAGGCCTTCGGTATTCGATTGAATTGATTCGACTTCATAGCCACACAATGCTGCAGATGCGGGATTTGTCCCGTGTGCAGAATCAGGAATAATAATCTTGTGCCTCTTTTCTCCTTTTTTCTCCAGATAAGCGCGAATTATCAGCATACCCGTTAGTTCACCATGGGCACCCGCTGCAGGCTGGAATGTGAAGGCAGACATTCCTGAAATATTTTTGAGGATTTGTTCCAGGTCATACAGTAAACTCAGAATACCCTGACACTGATCGACAGGCTGATAGGGGTGCAATTTGGTAAAACCTTCCAGGCGTGCCGAATCTTCATTAATCTTGGGATTATATTTCATGGTACAGGAGCCCAGCGGATAAAAATTTGTATCTACACAGTAATTCAACTTGGAGAGTCTGGTAAAGTGCCGCACGACGTCGATCTCCGATACCTCGGGTAGCTCTGCCTTATTCTTTCTGAGTACATTTTGAGGTAGAAGATCTGTTATACGCTTATCTGGCACATCACAGGCAGGGAGGATAAAGCATCTCCTTCCTGGAGATGTTTTTTCAAATATAAGTGGTTCCATTTGATCCATAGTCTTCTTCTCTTGTTAAGTTTTGAATGGAAAATCTTGTTATCTACATGGTTGTTGATATCTGGGCTAACTCAGCAACGAAGCGATCAATTGATGTCTTGGTCTTCGTTTCTGTTATACAGAGGAGCATGCAGTTATCCATCTCAGGATACCATTGAGAAAGTTCCAGCCCGCCAATTATGCCTTTTTTTAACAAATATTCGTTGATGCTGCCTATACGGATATGATCATGTGTTTTTAGAACAAATTCATGAAAGAAGGGTTTTTTTAATACGAGTCGGAAGTTGTTCAGTGTGCGCAGCCTTTCATAAGCATAATGGCTTTTCTGTATATTTAAATTGGCAAGCTCTTCCATACCCTTCTTCCCTAGCGCGCACAGGTAGATGCAGGCTCTTAATGCAAGAAGCGCTTGATTTGTACAGATATTGGAAGTTGCCTTCTGCCGCCGAATGTGCTGTTCTCTGGCCTGAAGGGTGAGTGCGAAACACCTCCTTCCGTTGCGATCTACCGTCTCGCCTGCAATTCTTCCTGGCATTCTCCGCAGAAGGTCTTTTTTTATGGTGAAAAAACCTAAATACGGCCCGCCGTAGTTCAGGTAATTTCCTAAAACCTGGGCTTCACCAACAGCGATGTCAGCGCTATACTCCCCGGGCGGCTTTAGCAGACCCAGAGAGATTGGATTAACACATGCTACAAAAAGCGTATCATACTTATGGGTGATACCTGAAATAGCTTCCATGTCTTCAATACAGCCAAAGAAGTTTGGACTCTGGACGAGTACTGCGGCAGTTTTATCATCCAGGGCCTTTTCCAGCTGATCCATGTCCATTGTACCTTCAGGCACATCTATTTCGACTATCTCTGTATGCAGTCCTTTTACATATGTTTTGAGTACCTGACGATATTCGGGATGGATTGCCCGTGAACAAATGATCTTGTTCTTTTCCTTGAGGTGAATAGCTAAAAGTGCCGCTTCTGCCAGGGCTGTAGATCCATCATACAAAGAGGCATTCGATATATCCATACCGGTTAGCTCGCACATAAGCGTTTGATATTCATAAATTACCTGAAGTGTTCCCTGGCTTACTTCGGGTTGATACGGTGTATAGCAGGTGTAAAATTCACTTCTTGATGCCAGGTGATCTACGATGGACGGGATATAGTGTTCATAGGCGCCTGCACCTAAAAAGGATATACATTTGTTTGTGTTAATATTTTCTTCACCCAAATTCTTTAAGATATTGAACACCTGTGGCTCGGAGAGACCCTGGTGTAATGGCAAAGAAAATTCTCGTAGTGTTCGGGGAATATCCTTCAAAAGTGCCTCAAAAGAAGATATTCCCATTTCTTTCATCATGATTTCTTTATCATATTGGGTATTTGGGATGTAATCCATGGCATGATCGTTTATTGATAAAATTTTGATAAAAAATAAAATTGTTACTGAAATAGGATTGAAGCAAAAAAGGCTGGGACAATCAATAAAAAACTGGTTTATTTGAAGGGTTTTTGTTCTTTAAACTTGTTTGGTTTCATTTTCTAACAAAAAGTGTGGAATACACCTCCCTCATTTTCGGTAGGATGGCCAATATAATATCCCTGTGCATAGTGTACGCCAAAATTTCGTAATAACTGCATCGTTTCTTCGTTTTCTACGCATTCGGCAATGGTATATTTTTCCATCCCATTTGCGATCTCTGCTATTGCCTTGACAAGGTGCCGGTCTACGGGACTATGGGGTAAGTCCTTGATGAAACTGCCGTCAATCTTTAGATAGTCTACATGTAAATGTTTCAGATAACTGAACGAAGCAAAACCAACTCCAAAATCATCAAGGGCAAAACGACATCCGATAGCTTTTAAGAGGTTAATAAAATTTTGTGCATCAACCATGTTTTCAACGATTGCTGTTTCTGTTATTTCAAAAATGAGGTGAGCCGGATTGATACCGGTCGTCTCTAGTTCTTTTTTGATTATTGATAGTAATTCTGTATCTGAAAATGATTTACCGGAAATATTAATCTCAAGAAATAACCCTTTTTGGCAAAAATGTTGTTCAGAAATAATCCGCATGGCCCGTCGTATCACCCAGCGATCAATTTCGTAAATAAGGTTAGAGCGTTCAGCAGTATCAAGAAAATTTGCAGGTAAAATGATTTTCTCTTTTTCATCTACCATGCGCAGCAGCGCCTCATAGCCAGCGACTGCCTTTCTCGTCAAATCCTGTATCGGTTGCAAATACAAAACAAAATGATCATTCTTCAGCGCATCGAGAATCCGCTTCTCCCATCCCGCACGCTTTTCAACCTGCATTTTTTGGTTTTGTGTATAGATACAAATACGATTGCGCCCCGTACGTTTCGCATGATACATGGCCATATCGGCATATGTAAGCAACATTTCCGGGTCCTCCCCATGTTCAGGAAAAAGGGTAATACCGATGCTTACCGTAATACACTGCTGGTGAGTTTTACCAATAAATATCTCTTTTCTTGCTAATTCCAGGATTTGTTTTGCTACGGCTTGGGCTTTATCCCCATTCGTATAAGGGAGAATGATTGCGAACTCATCACCTCCGATTCTTGCTATGATATCGGTTTTACGTACCCGTCTCTTTAATAATTCGGCGAAGTTTATCAGCAATTCATCTCCTGCCCTGTGTCCATATGTATCGTTTACGTATTTGAAATTATCTAAGTCTAAAAACAACAGTGATCCGTTAGTATTATATCGGCGTGCAAGTTCGATCCAATTTTTTAACTCCTTATTGAATCGCCGGCGATTGTAAAGGTTCGTGAGCGAATCATAATCAATGAGATATTCTAAGTGTGTCTCAAATTTTTTTCGCTCCGTAATGTCCTCCTTAATTGCAAGGAAATGAGTAGTGTGCCCTTTTGTGTTTTTGATTGCAGAAATGGTGACATATGCCCAGTAAAGTTCTCCATTTTTTTTCCTGTTACAAAATTCACCCCGCCATTCATTACCGGAAGTAATAGTTTCCCACAGACATTTGTATTCCTTTGGGGTTTTTGCCCCTGATTTTAATATGCGCGGGTTTTGCCCAAGAACTTCGCTCATCGTATATCCTGTTATCTTGGTGAATTTTGGATTGACGTATTCAATATTCCCTTTTGTATCGGTAAATATGACAGCATTTGTGCTTTGTTCCATACCCTGCCATAACTTGTAAAGTTGTTCTTCTGACTCTTTCCATTTGATAAATAAGCCTATTTGTTTGCCAATTGAAGATAGTATATTCATTAAGTTGTTGTCGGGTTGCCGAATATTCCGGTTGAAAAAGCCCATTACACCAATTACCTTCCCGGAATTTATGATCGGAAAACCAAAAGCCGTGTGGAGTCCCTCTGTATTTGCAGTTGAGGCACGAGAAAAGTTTGTATCATGAATAATCTCAGTGATCCATAGAGGTTTAGCATCTGCCCATATGCGGCCCGGTAAATCAGCTCCTAATGGAAAGGTATTTCCTTGTGTGATCTCCTTGAATTTACCTAATTCCATAGAGGGAACATGCCAGAGCCATTTACATCGGACTACCTTGGCTAGGGGATCAGCCATCCAAATTTCTCCCCAATCCCATTCCGACCATTCACAAATGGATTGTAAAATTCTTGAAAATGTATCGTCTATGGTAGTAGGTTCAGCCAACGTATGTGTTATAATTCTGGAAATATCAAGATCAACATCTCTTCTTAGTTCCATTTTATTACCTCTAATCAAATCCTTGTATCGGTCTGAAAACAATTAAATTAGGCTTTCGGCGAATTTTTTTAGCCCATAGATAGACGCACTGTTGTGCGTTTCTCCAAAGGCTTGAAATTCCTAAGCGCTGAATTAGCACGAATAGGGAAGTTGTTGGAAAAGTTGTCGTTATTCTTAAAGGAATAGCGAGAGGTATACAGAAAATCGGAAGAAAACCTGGAGAATATTTTTGAGGAAAAGTCTTATGGAAAGTTGCTGTTTGAATCTCATGATAATTCCTTAATCTACCGTCGGTAAATAAAGATAAGGATCCGTAATAAGGCATGTACTTATGAGATATGAAACGGCAATGATGTAGTTTGTGCTGGGCTGTATTCATGAGTTCGTTTCGGTAACCCGGCCACCTTACCTGGCCTGCAAGTAAGGTCCGTGACTTTGCGTCCCAGAATTACTCCTGGTTTGCCTTTATCGTACAACCATTAAAAGGTAACCGTTTTCGGTGGCCCAGCCCTCTTACTTGCGTAAGACCTGTGACTTTGCGTCCCAGAATCACTCCTGGTTTGCCTTTATCGCCCGGTTAGTGCGTTTCTAATCAAATTCTTTAAGACATATCATTCTATACTTTTTAATCCTTTATACTTTTAGAAGCCATCCAAACCCCAACTGGGTATCTATTGTGTATATGAAAATCCAGTATTTATAAGAGGTATTCAGTACAGAAAAAAGGTTTTGGGATGAGTTCTCATAAAAAATCAGTTTTCTTATATAAAGATTTTTGTATTTTGTCAATAAAAAAATTAGCTCATAACAGAGTCAAACATGAGAGATTGGAAGTTTGGATTCCAGCTTCTATCCTCTAATTTCCAGTTTCTTATAATTATTCTTTTTACCATCTACGACGGAAACCTGGTCATGTATGATAGTACTCCTGGACGGATTTCACATCAAGATTGCCATTTTTGAGTGCCTCGATGGCCTTCGTTGCGGCCACAGCGCCAGCGATGGTTGTAAAATAGGGGACACGATGGACAAGGGCTGTCCGCCGTATAGAATACGATGCTTCCTGGGCAGCCTTGCCCTCTGTGGTGTTAATGACGAGTTGGACTTCGTTGTTCTTGATATGGTCGACAATATTAGGTCTGCCTTCAATTACTTTTGATACTGTTGTAACGGTAACGTTATTTTCCGAAAGCACCATGCCAGTACCGCGTGTAGCAACAAGCTTAAAGCCCATATATAAGAGTTTTTTCGCAATGGGCACAATAGATTTTTTATCTCTATCCCTTACACTCATGAAAACAGTGCCTGTTAATGGAAGACTGCAGTCAGCAGCCATTTGAGATTTTGCGTAAGCACGGCCAAAATCCATATCTAAACCCATCACTTCTCCCGTTGACTTCATTTCCGGTCCTAATAGTGTATCTACACCCTTGAATTTTAAAAATGGGAAGACTGCTTCCTTTACGGCAATATGTTTTAATTTTGTATTCAGGGAGACATTTAACTCGCTGAGTTTTTTCCCTGCAATAACCTTTGCTGCAATCTTGGCCATTGGAATGCCTATTGACTTGCTGACAAAAGGTACCGTCCTTGAAGCACGCGGGTTTACTTCAAGGACATAGATCATTTTGTCTTTAATTGCATATTGTATATTAATGAGCCCCACCACATTCAGTGCAAGGGCAATGGTTCGTGTTTGTTTCTTCAATTCATCAATAATATCATTCTCTATAGAATAGGGTGGTAATGAGCAGGCACTGTCTCCGGAATGAATGCCAGCTTCCTCTATATGCTCCATGATACCGCCGATAAATACTTCTTTTCCATCGCAAACTGCATCAACATCGATTTCTGTGGCATCTTCGAGGAATCGGTCAATTAAGACGGGATGATCCGGTGAGACCTGTACTGCGTGGGCGATGTAATCTTCTACACCCATTTCATCGTAAACGATGCGCATCGCCCTGCCACCGAGAACATAAGAAGGACGCAGCAGGACAGGATAGCCGATTTTACTCGCAATAACCTTTGCTTCTGCTGCAGAATAGGCACAACCATTATCGGGCTGCCTTAATTTTAATTGGTTCATGAGATTCGCAAACCGTTCCCGATTTTCTGCAATATCTATGCTTTCCGGAGAAGTTCCTAATATTTTTACCCCTTCTCTCTCAAGAGGTACGGCTAATTTGAGTGGTGTTTGTCCTCCAAACTGGACAACCACGCCTTCCGGTTTTTCCTTATCAACGATCTCGAGGACATCTTCCAGGTTCAGTGGCTCAAAATAGAGCCGGTCCGAAGTATCGTAATCAGTACTGACCGTTTCTGGATTGCAATTAATCATGATGGTCTCATATCCCAGTTCCCTTAGTGCAAAGACTCCATGCACACAGCAGTAATCGAACTCAATCCCCTGACCAATACGGTTGGGGCCGCTGCCCAGGATAATAATCTTTTTTTTCTGAGTAGGTTCAGCCTCGCAGGAGGATTCGTACGTGGAATACAAGTAGGGGGTATATGCCTTGAATTCAGCGGCACAGGTATCTACGTGTTTAAATACCGGTTTGATCGTCTCTTTTTGGCGATATTCCCGAATCGTTTTTTCATCGACTTTACATAACTGTGCTAGGTATTTATCTGAGTATCCATGTTGCTTTGCCTCAATGAGCATTTCTTTATCTATTTTAAATTCATCCTTTTTGTAAGGAGT
>JBDIVL010000016.1:0-76902 GCA_039794405.1 Candidatus Jinrextremum sp.
TCCATGAGCCTCCGTAGTCGGGCGAGGCTCATGGACGTCAAGGCAATTTCGTACGCTGCAAAAACGCTGTTGATGCCGATCATGGCGACCATGATGGCGAGTTCAAATCCCCACATATGTTCTTGTATTAAGCCTCCTGTTGGCGAGCGGCGATCCGCTGCCGTGGGTGCCACAGGCAAGCACACCACTCCGCTGCCGAACATTAATTAGGTTGATCTGTATAATTTGTATTAATTTTGTGCTAAAATTAATCAAAAAGGATAGAACTAATTGAAATGAATAGAATTGATATAATGCCATTAATACCTTAATTTTTCAAAGTAAAACAGAAACCAGCCCAATATCAAGAACTTATAATTTTTAACCCTTTTCGCCTTTTCAGGGCTAATCAAGCCATTAGCTACACTAGTGGCTCATTCGGCTTAGGGTTTTATACTTTCCTTTCAATCCAACCACCACCTACGACAATATTGTCATCATAGAAAACTACTGCTTGTCCCGGTGTAATAGCCCTCTGTGGGTCTCTGAATACCACACGTACTCTATCCGGCCCATGAGGATATACAACGGCAGGTGCTGGTGTGTGATTATATCGAATCCTTGCCTGGACTTCTAAGGGCACCTTCAGCTTTTCTATAGATATCCAGTTTATTTTTGATGCTACCAATTCGTTTTCCATAAGTTCCTCATCGGTACCAACTACCACAACGTTTTCTTGAGGATTTATATCAATAACATACCTTGGGGTACCAAGCGCAATCCCAAGTCCCTTCCTCTGTCCAATAGTAAAAAAAGGTGTCCCGGGGTGGTTTCCCAAAATATTTCCATGAGCATCTTTGAGAAGTCCGGGTGTTATGCAATCTCCAAATCTTTCATATAAGAGGGTATGGTAGTTATTGTCCAGGACGAAACAGATGTCCTGGCTTTCTGGTTTATCCTTGGTTTTTAAATTTAAATTCGCAGCGATTTGGCGTACATGTTCTTTTGTTACCGTGCCTAAAGGTAAGAGGGTTTTCGATAATTGTTCCTGGTTTAAAGAGAATAGTACATATGATTGATCTTTACGGGTGTCTTCACCCTTTTTGAGAAAATATCTGTCCTCCAACTTTTCTACTTTTGCATAATGTCCCGTAGCAATAAAATCGGCATGAAGCATCCTGGCAAAATGGAGTAATTTCCCAAATTTTAATTCCTGATTGCAGTCAATACATGGATTTGGCGTTTTGCCATTAAGATATTCGGTACAAAAGGCATCAATGATGCGATCAAAAGCATCTCTAAAATTCAGGACGTGAAACGGAATACCGAGTTGATTTGCTACATTGCGGGCATCATTTGCATCCTCAAGGCTGCAGCAAACTTTTGTTTTTGTTATTGTATCAAGTTTTTCAATACCGAGACGCATAAATAAGCCAGTAACTTCGTAGCCTTGTTCTACCAAGAGATGGGCGGCAACGCTGCTGTCGACGCCACCGCTCATTGCGATAACAACTTTCTTTTTCATAAAATTAGAGTTTAAGGGGGACAGGGGTGAAGGATAATAAAAATACAATAAAGAGGATAATGCCGAGTATTCTGCGTTTCTGGTCAAGCTGAGTCGCCTCATCGATGGGAGCAGGGTGCCGGAATCCAAAAAGGAGGAGTAATACGGCGAAGACCATCCAGCCCGGGTATAGTAAAATGGCAATAACGCAAAAAATAAAAATGCCTATGCGATAAACAATTTTGCTTTTTTTCCCTAACAGGGCATACATAATATGTCCACCGTCGAGTTGTCCTATGGGCAAGAGGTTCAGTGCCGTGACAAATAACCCAGCCCAACCGGCAAAGGCAACAGGATGAAGGTAAATATCTAGCCCATCGGGCAGATTGCCAAATATAAGTTTGGCGATGAAAGAGAATAAAATCGGTTCCCCAAGCCCAAGATACTGGGTGGTATCATTCGGTACAGGACGTACATCCGAAAGGCTGAGTCCAATGATAATAGCAGGAATAGCAAAGAAAAGCCCCATCATAGGGCCTGCAGCGCCAATATCAAACAGTGCTCTTTTATCAGGTATGTGCCCTTTCATTTTGATTACTGCACCAAAGGTACCAAATGGCGGGAATGGAAGAGGCAAAAAATAAGGCATCGTGGCCTCTACATGGTACTTCCGGCACATAAAGAAATGTCCCAATTCATGAGAAAGCAGAATAGTCATAATGGTAATCGAGTACCATATACCGTTCACGTAATAGGTCGTTAAGAAAGTTGCAATAAATAGCAAGACATGGATTCGTGCTTTCATAAAAAAATTTGTCCGATTGAATTCTTCTATAGCCATGGAATAATTATCAATTTCTGAAAAGGGAGACAAATGGGATAAAATACATGTTTTTACACACTCTTTGATTCCCTCTTTCTAGAGGGGAGTCCCTGTTACTTCATCATGCACCATTACGGAAAGCGTTGGTAGTGATGAGTTGTGAAGGGAGAAAAGTGTAGTTACAAAACTCAATAATAACGGCTAACCGCTAATAGCTGATTGCTTATACACTCCTGGTTACTTCTAAAACTTGATTTGTTGGTAAAGATAAACTACTGATAAAGTTTTTTGCACAGTCTTTGGTAAAATTTTTTGTTGGTTTAAGACTAATTATAAGAGTTTAACAAAAATCTTATCAGAAAAAGATAGTAAATTCAAATTTCATTTGAATGGATTGATCCTAGTGATAGGGATTATCTTCTTTTGAAGTAAGGCTATGTGATAGAGTATCTCTGTCACATAGCTTTTTACTTTTTTATCAGGCTAATTAACCTGACCGTATAGGAATTTTTATTGTATGTAATCGGCTTTGTGGTGTAGATAAAAGTGTTGGTTCAATAGTCTACGATGAAAACCGGAACGCTTGGCAAGTTTCCATGCCAAGGCACCGATCGGGAACGTACAGGCCAATGCTAAACACATAGTTTAATTTACAAGATTGAACCGACCATGAAAATCCGCCGAAGTTGTTAAGTTCTCTATTGGCAGGAAATAGATGCATCGTAGATGTATTTTTTCTCCAAGGCTTTTGCTGACAATACTCTTTATTAGTATTTTATTCTTTCTTCATATTTTTGTAAAAGAGAGAGAGTTCCTACATAAAAAAAACTTACTGCGTACAGCAATATAAAAAACTCAAAGATACCTGTGTGGTTCATCATGTATCCTGTAAAACAGTATAAGCTCAAAAGTATTTCGCTTACAAATATTAGTTTTACTTGTGAGATATAGTTTTTTGCCATGAGCCTTTTACCCTGTTTGACTACCCCGAATTTAGGCGTTCTAACAAAATCGCTCTTCACATTGAGTAATGCCTCTAATACCGCTTTTGTATTATTGACAGCAATACCACATCCGAGAAGCATGAGTATTGGTATAAATAGTGACCTCTTCCACCAATCTTTGTAACCTATTTTTTGAGAAATTATATAGAGAAATGACGGAGCAAAGGTTCCTGATAAGACAAAGCACCACATGATTTGTGTTGTAGTGGTGATTGATATGGTGTTTACTGATGGATTTAACAGAATTATTAGTGGATAGGAGAGCAGTGCGAGGATAATCATCATAGGATGAACCATGTACTGGGTGAGATGTATAAATGCCTCTATTTTTTTTATGAGAGTATCCTGTGACTTACATATTTGTGGAAGGATTTTTTTTGCTGTTTGTATTGAACCTTTTGCCCATCTATGCTGCTGTGTTTTATATGCATTTATATCAATAGGTAGTTCTGCAGGAGTAACGACATCAAAGAGGAATTTTGTCCGCCATCCTTTTAGTTGGACTCTGTATGATAGGTCTAAATCCTCAGTTAATGTATCATGGTGCCAGCCTCCGGCATCAATAATTGCCTCCTTTTTCCAAATACCTGCTGTTCCGTTGAAATTCATATAAAGTCCATTCCATGTCCTGGCGCCCTGCTCAATAATAAAGTGGCCATCTATACCAATACTCTGTGCTATCGTTAAGAGGGAGTAATTTTTATTTGCATGTCCCCATCGTGTTTGAACCAGAGCGACTTTTTCTCTTTCATAAAAGAATGGAATAGTTCTATAGAAAAAATCTTTATCGGGTATAAAATCTGCATCAAATATTGCTAAAAATTCTCCTTCTGCCTTTTGAAGACCTTCATGTAAGGCGCCTGCCTTAAATCCATTCCTGTTATTTCTGGTAATCTGTTTTATGATAAATCCCATTGCCGTGTATTTATCAACCAGACGGGCTACGATATCCCTCGTTTCATCAGTAGAATCATCAAGTATCTGGATATCGTGGAATTTCTGTGGATAATTGATATTTACAACTGCATTAATTAAACGTTCTACTACATATCTTTCATTATAAACAGGTAATTGTGTGGTGACTCTTGGCAATGTATCCTTGCTATGAGTTGACCAGAACTGTTTCAGAAATTCTGTGTTTTGAGATCGTTCTTTTTTTTCCTTCTTGAAAAAAAGGTAGACCATGTAATAACTATTGATACCATAGA
This sequence comes from Candidatus Jinrextremum sp., assembly GCA_039794405.1. Lineage (GTDB taxonomy): Bacteria > Planctomycetota > Brocadiia > Brocadiales > Brocadiaceae > JBDIVL01. The sequence goes on from JBDIVL010000016.1 coordinate 4,519, forward strand.
AAAATAGCCAAAGTGTAGCCGGACAATAAAGAATAAGAATTCCTATGATAAATATTTTATCCATACGCTATTACCGAGATTGAGAAATTGCAAACACCTCAGGGCCTATAATATTTTTGCTCAACTACCATTACTATAGTTACTCTGGTAATGGAAAGAAAGGCAATGAAAGATAAAACAGTACTAATATACAAAATCATATTAATCTTGTCATTTGATAATTTATCCAATGGATAATTTATATACTGGAGTTAAACTCAAATTGCTGGAAAATAAGGTTATACTGGAGAACGAGTGAGGAAATAATTGTTTGTTGAAAAATGGGATAAACAGGATTGAGACGGTAATTCCTGTTATGGGATAGTATATGAGGCTTTAGGGTTGGTTCAATCTGCAGGATTGAACCAGCCGTGAGGGTTGAAAAATTAAATAGACTTTTTGACTATATATCTGCAAAGTACAGTATTAACGAGACGATTATTGAAACAACAATCACCAGTATTATCAAAAGACCTCCTATGGTTATTACATATCTCATTGAGACTCCTTACTTGAAAAACTTTACTTGCCATGTGCTTTTTCAATTACGGTTTTTCAATTTTTAGCTCATCGTAGTAAGCGATAGCGGATTCTCCCGTGTTATCTGTATCTGTCATAATAGCTATACCACCTACACGTGGTGGCTCTTCTCCGAAGATCATTTTAAAATCTTCATAAACATTTCTTCGTTCTGTAACCCATTTCCCCAGATGTTCATTTCCACTCTCAACTGCGATCACCATGGATTTTGAATAATGCGGGCTTGGTACGTATTTTCCTTTTGGAAGTTTATTTGCCCAGATGTAGGTAATGCTTTTTGTATGCCATAAGACCCACGATGGAAATATTACATATACCCTTGCAGCACAATCATTACCCCCTTTTTTCATTACATCGCCATTTTTAATTGTGTTTTCTATCTTCCACTTCCATGTCAATATAGGATATTCCTTCAGGTTATATTTATATTTATAAATTAAAGCGGATGCCGAGGCGTTGCTCGCAGCTTTCAACACGTGATTGTTTTCTGTTTTAATAACATGGTATCGGGTTTCTCCATGAATTTCCCTGCTTTTCCATAGTGGCTTTAATCCTTCCTCAAAATCGTCGATGATTATTGCTTCTCCAGCTACGCAGTTTATGGAAATGTGTACTATAGCTAAGATAAGCAAGGGTATTAATATGAGAGGTGCTTGAAGTTTCTGCATCTTTTGGTTGTGGCTCCGTTGCGCTAGGAATATCCTTAAAATAAAAAAGCCTTACTGCAGAGATGTTCTTTCTGATGAAAAACCCATCGGCAGTAAGGCTGTCTTTTTCTTTAATCACCTTTACGAAAGGGTGATTGGGGAATCAAAAGACCCTTTCCTTTGCGTCCCCTGATTGCTCAAGGTTTGCCTTTATCGTCATGTATCTATTTATCATGTAACATGTATATTATCTTTATTTCAAGCAAAAATTTAAAATGATTTATAACTAATCAGATAACTATGGATGGCGTAGAATGCAAATTACAGATAACTTACTCCATGCTCCGGTCTTTTTGGTAACAGATCTATTTCATTTTGAAATTCATTTGATTATTGCCTCCTGTTTGATATAATTTCATTTTGAAATGGTGCTGTTATAAATCTATATAGAATATATAATTAGTAACTACTCAGGTTGTCGGGTTTGCGGTTGTTTTCCTTTCTTCAGACCTTTCAATCTTCATCTCTCTAACCATGAGCCCTGAACCTTGAACCCGAGAAGTTGCTTTCTTTTTATGCTTCTGAAATTATTCGTATAAACTTTTAGGAGATTTCTACCTCTATGTCTGAACAACGGAAAAAGGTGGTATTGGCCTACTCGGGTGGTCTGGATACCTCTGTTGCAATCAAATGGATTCCCGAAAAATACCATATGGATGTTATTACGGTAACCATCGATCTCGGTGCAGTAAAAGATCTGGAATCTATTCGCCAGAAGGCGTTAAAGATTGGCGCTAAAAAGGCCATTGTCATAGATGCAAAAGATACTTTTGTAAAATATTTCATATTTCCTGCCTTACAGGCTGGCGCCTTATACGAAGGTGTCTATCCGCTTGCAACGGCATTGGGCAGACCATTGATTGCAAAATTGTTAGCAGATGTAGCACATGAAGAGAGTGCGGATGCCGTAGCTCATGGTTGTACAGGGAAAGGAAATGACCAGGTACGACTCGATGTATCCCTTCAGGTGCTCAATCCAAAGTTGCAAATTATTGCTCCCGTACGGGAGTGGAAGATGACGCGCGATGAAGAGATTCGATATGCCGAGGAGCATAATATCCCTGTAGAAGCAAAGATTAAAAGTCCATATAGTACAGATGAAAATCTCTGGGGAAGGAGTATAGAGTGTGGTGTATTGGAAGACCCCTGGACCGAACCACCGGAGGATGTTTATAAATGGACAAAGAATCCGAAAGATACCCCGGATGACTCTGAATATATTGATATTTATTTTGAGAGAGGTATTCCTGTAGCTCTCAACGATGAGGAGATGGACGGTGTTACCCTTATCAATACCCTGAATGCAAGGGGAGGAAAGCATGGTGTTGGTCGTATTGACCACTTGGAGAATCGGCTTGTGGGTATTAAATCTAGAGAAATTTATGAGTCCCCCGCTGCTGTTATATTGCACACAGCTCATAAAGCACTGGAGGGTATGATTATGACAAAAGACTCATTACGGTTTAAGGATATTGTTTCTGCCCATTATGCCGATTTGATTTATAATGGGCTTTGGTTCTCTGCATTTCACCAGGATCTCGTAGCCTATATATTGAGTAGTCAGCGCCTTATGAAGGGGACGATCCGGGTTAGGTTATCGAAAGGTACGTGTACCGTAGTGGGACGTAAATCACCGGTGTCTCTTTATAGTGAGAAATTGGCAACCTATCAAAAAGAAGACAGCTTTGATCACGGTGCAGCTCTTGGGTTTATTAAGATATATGGTTTACCTGTGAAGATACAGGCCCAGAAGCAGATGGATATCTTGACCGGCAGGCAGTCGTTGCATCTGGATTCAATTATGCCGCCAAAGATAAAATCCGTTGATACCACAAAGGCAGAAACGTAATTATCGTATAAGACCCTTTTCACCGCAAAGACGCAAAGTACGCAAAGAAAAAACTTAAAAAAAGAAAAACCCTTACAGAAGAGGTATCTTCAATAACAAAATCACAAGGTTTTTCAGAAATTTCCAGCATCAACTTTCTAAAAAATAATACCTTTGTGCTCTTTGCGTCTTTGCGGTGAGTTTTTTAGAAAAAGGTGAAATAATGAAAGTGTTGTTATTATTCCCTCCATCCTGGCATCCCTCCCAGCCCTATCTCAGTTTACCATCCTTAACGGCATTCTTACGACAGAATGGCATTCATAATGTCGTGCAGAGGGACTTGAACATTGAGTTATTGGATATACTCCTTACCAGGAAGACCTGTAACGAATTTTACCAGAGGATTATTGATGAATTAAGGTATAATGAGGAGACTCCAGGAAATTCTCCATATTATCAGGAAAAGTATCAGGCCTTACATGAAGCGGCAGAGGTACTTCCCGAAATAATGGATAAAATCGAACCTGCAAAAGACGTCTTGAGGTCGGAGGACTTCTATGATCTTGAAAGGTACATGGAAAGTATCCATACCATCAATGAATCCCTCAGAGTTATGTCTGCGCTCTATTATCCTTCATCATTGAGTGCACTCAATAATAATATGCGGTATTCCGTGTACTCCTCGCAAGAAATTTTGAGTGCTATGGATGATGAAAAAGAAAATATCTTCCTCTATCTTTATAAAAGTCAGATTCTCTCTTCTATTCTCGAATTTTCCCCGGATTTAGTGGGGATTTCCATTACCAATACCTCTCAAATTGTTCCTGGCTTGACGTTAGCGAAATTGATAAAGGATCAAAATAAGGAAATTCATGTTACTGTGGGCGGGAGCGTTTTTACAAAGCTCATTGAAAATTTGCGAAGAGTGGATACGCTGTTTTCAATCATAGACAGCTTTATCGTTTTTGAGGGGGAACATGCCCTGCTGGAACTTGCAAGACAGGTGAGTGGCAAGAGGGATTTTAAGAAAGTACCTAATTTGATTTATCGGGAGAACCATGAAACGAAGATCAATGAGCCATTCTATACAGAAGACCTGAACACGTTGCCTACGCCGGACTTTGATGGACTTCCATTAAAACTGTATCACGCCCCCGCAACCGTTTTACCTGTACAAACGTCGCGGGGGTGCTATTACAGGAAATGCACCTTCTGTAATTTGCATCTTGACCATAGGAACTTTCGTTTACGTCAAACAGCATTGCTTATGAAAGATATCCATACCCTTTCTCAAAAGTACCATACACCATATTTCTTTTTTACCGATGAATCTGTACCCGTGAATACATTGCGGGATATATCTCAAAATCTCCTGGAAAATCAATGGAATATAAAATGGATGGGAGGGGTGCGGTTTGAGAATGCCCTTGATAGTGATTTGTTGAGGACGATGTCGAAGTCCGGGTGCCAAAAGTTGGTATTTGGTTTGGAATCATACAACCAGCGGGTACTGGATTTAATGAAAAAGGGAATAAGGGCTGAAGCTGTGAAAAGAATATTAGATGAATGCTTGCGAGTAAGCATATCATTTCATCTTTACATCATTGTTGGGTTTCCGACAGAAACTGAAAAGGAGGCGCTGGAGACACTTGATTTTGTACTTCGTAAGGAATATCTCGATTCGTTTGGTTTCTCATGTTTACCGTCCCTCTTCGGAATGGAGAAGGATTCTCCAATTACCTATGACCCTGCAGGATACGGGTTAAAAAGTTTAAAAGCACTGAAAAGTGAAGATTTGGGATTAGGTTATTTTTACGAAGTGGAGCAGGGGATGTCTCCGGAAGAGTCGGAGCAGATGTATCATTACTTCATCGGGAGGTTAAGTGATGTGCTTTGTCCATTTCCTTATAATTATTCTTTATCAGACGGATTGTTATATATTACCCGGATAAAACAAAAAAATGCTCTCGCTTAGATCCATAAAAACCAAATTAATAGTAATATTTTTATTATGTTTATTTGTGCCGTTGTTGTTGCTGCGCTTTATGGCATTTCCTAAGGCACAAAAGGATTTAGAAGAGGCTTTAATAAGAAATTTAGAGGGAGTAAAGCAAAAACAGGTAGAGATTTTAAAGATGTGGTTTGAGGAAAGAAGGCATGATGCAAAGGTTGTTAGTAAAAATATTTCTACTATATTGGGACGGGGTATACGTGATGAAGATGGTAATTTTCTCAAACTCTATGATTATATTGATATGCTAAAAAAGGATCATGAACATCTGGGCGTTTGTATAACCTCAACGGATGGAACTGTAGTGGTTGCCACTGAAAAGGGATGGGTTGGTTCCAATATTATCGGTTCCGATTACTGCAGGGAGGCCTTGAACGGGAGTATCTTTATATCCAAGATTCAGCCATTTGTTTGGACAGGAAGTGAGAATCGGAAGGCCGACAGCAGTGGTCCAACAATGTTTATATCTGCCCCGCTTACAGATCCTAATAATGTTACCATAGGGGCAGTTGTTCTCAGAGTTGATCCTGTAACCCTGAGTGAAATTATGAGAAGTGCAAAATTGGGAAAGACAGGTGAGACCTTTCTCATGAACAGAGAAGGTTTTATGTTGACAGAGTCGCGATTTGCGGGTGAGATGAAAAAGGCAGGTCTGATTCAACGAAGGACGACATTGGAATTAAGGGTAGTAAATCCTCGCACAGGATTGCTTACAGATGGAGCACAAAAATGCCTGAGTTCTCAGGACGGGTATGATACAGAAGGCTATATAAATTATGATGGTACGAAGGTTTTAGGTGCATGGTGCTGGATTCCCGAATATGACTGTGGCTTGATTGCACAAATTAATATCCGGGAGGGATACGAAGCCGCATATGGCCTAAAAAAGTTTGTTCTTTCAATGTTGTTGGTATTGGCATTTCCTTTGACGCTGTTTGCATTCTATCTTGGCAAAAGGATTTCTGCCCCTATTTTGAACATAACGGAGGCGACAAAAAAGATAACAAGTGGCGAACTTGGCCAACGGGTGAAAGTTCGAGGCAAAAGTGAGATCAGTGAACTGGCACATGCGTTTAATGTAATGGCTGAGGCCCTGGAGGAAAAAACGGTTACCTTAAGGGATTATACAACCGGTCTCGAGAATATGGTGAAAGAAAGAACCCTTAAGCTGCAGTCTGCAACGAATTTTTTGAACAGTATCCTGGCGGGTTCTACTGAATATTCGATTATTGCTGAAGATTTGGAGGGGAATATCCTTGCGTTTAATAAAGGGGCGAATCTGATATATGGCTATAGACCAGAAGAGGTGGTTGGAATAGCCAATGTAAGAATGCTTCATACCGAAGAGGATGTAAGATCGGGACTGGTAGACCGTATTTTGGAGGAGGCACGCAAAACAGGCCGGTACGAGGGAGAGGTAATAAGAAAGAGAAAAAATGGTGAAGTTTTTGCCGCCCACGTTACTTTTACATTACGGCGTGACGAGAATGGTCAACCAATTGGTTTTGTTGTAATATCCAAGGATATCACGAAAGAGAAGCTGATAACGCTTGAAAAAGAGATTGTAAACAATATTAATAAAATGATCGCCTCTGGCCTGGAAATTAAAGAGGTTTACAAGAATATTTATATTGAGCTGAGGCGCATGATCAATTTTACCTGGTTAGGTGTCGCATGCTTTATCGATGGAGTGAAAATTACAGAGGATTCCAATATTGTTGAAGGTGTATTATGCACAAATTGGTTGAATATTCCCGGCAATTCTTTTGGTGCAACGGCGCAGGGCGCTACTATTAGGAGAGGTGTATCTGTCTGTGTCACTGACACATCAGAGGGGAAGTATTTGATTGATAGAGAATTATATAAAAAAGGTATCTATTCTTACCTCTGTTCTCCTTTAAAGTCGAAAGGTATTACTATTGGAACGATTACGCTGGGAAGTAATAAACAAAATGCCTTTACGGAAATACATATCAGCCTGTTAAACCAAATTATTCCACAATTGGCGATTGCTATTGAAAATACAAAGCTTTTTGTATCCATAAGAGAATCAGAAAAAAAATATAGAGATCTCGTGGAGAACGCACCGGAGATGATTCATGAGATTAGTCCTGAGGGAAAATTTATTCACGTAAACAGGACGGAATTAAATAAATTAGGATATTCTCTTGAGGAAATGAGACAGATGACACTTGAGGATATTGTTCCGGATAAGTATCGGGAAGAAATAAGGAGGCATATTAAACGGATTACGGAGGCAGGGGTCAGTGAACTAGAGACAGTGTTTTTAACAAAATCCGGAAAGGAAATTCATGTCGAGATCAATGGTACAGGCCTTTATAACAAGGCAGGGGAGTGTATTTGTACAAGGGCATTTGTAAGAGATATTACAGAAAGAAAGAAGATGGAAGAGCAGATGCGCCGATCGGAGAAGTTAGCATCTATGGGTGAACTGGCCGCAGCAATAGCACATGAGATCAGAAATCCGTTGGGGGCAATATGCAACTCAGTTGGAATTTTAGATACACATTTGAAACTGGCAGGTCAGGATAAGGATTTATTAGAGATGATTGTAGATCAATCAGAGAGACTGGACCGGATTATCACCGATTTCTTAACGTTTGCCCACCCCAGAGAACCTTCTTTTTCTTTACAGGATATTCGGGAGGTGATCAAAAGTACTATTTTCCTTTTAGAACAGGATGGCCGATATACGGATCGGGTAGAGATAAAAGAAATCTACGAGAGCATACTGCCAAAGGTTTATATTGATATGGATTTAATCCACCAGGTATTTTGGAATTTATTTATAAACGCCCTGGATGCCATGCCTAACGGCGGGCAGATCAGAATAACAGTAAGAAAAGCAACGTTATTTCTCAGAGACGCGGTAGAAATTGTAATATCGGATACCGGGACGGGAATATCATTGAAGGAGTTAAGTAAGATATTTGAACCTTTTTATACTACGAAATCGGAAGGAACCGGTTTAGGTCTTTCTGTAGTTCAGCAGATTATTGATGATCATGGCGGTACTATCGATGTAAAGAGCGATGAAGGCAAGGGAACCACTTTTTATATTAAGCTGCCTGTTGGGAGCGAAAAAGAGGTTGTATATCCTGGCGTAGCGGAGCCGCAACCAAAATTTTTATCCACGGAGATCGGGAGACCTTTCATCGATTAACGATGGAAGCAGAAATAATTAAGAGGTACTTAGGTGTTATTCGTGGTTGTTCATAGTACCTATGAATGCTTGCTTTAAGGTTACGGCTGAGGTTTTTGCTTAGCCTTAACTTTGCCCCTTTTTAATATTTCTTCATGTCTTTCGTGGATAGAAAAAGACTTCCTAAAGAATTTCTTACAGAATAATACTATGTAACCTTAATTATAGGATAATGAAGTATGGAAGACGGTAAAATCCTTGTTGTTGAAGATCAGGATGCCATGAGAGAATCCCTCGTGATTGCCTTTAGAGATGAAGGGTATCAGGTCGAAGGTGTGTCAAGTGGAGAAGAGGCGATTCAAAAATTATGTGATAATAACATATATGATCTGGTTGTTACGGATCTGAAAATGAAAAAAGTAGATGGTCTGGAAGTACTTAAGGCGGCAAAGACCGGAAATCCATCCACAGAAGTGGTGCTGATTACTGCTTATGGTACAATTAGCACTGCAGTTCAGGCGATTCGGGATGGGGCCTACGATTATGTGACGAAGCCATTTCGTCATCAGGAAATTTTAAAAGTTGCAAAAAAGGCGATTGAAAAGAAGTGCCTGAAAGATAGGGTCAGATATCTGGAAGGTGAGATTAGGGAGAAATATAAATTTGAGGGTATTGTGGGTAATTCCACTGCTATGCTGGAGGTGCTCAAAGTAACGTCACATGTTTGTCGTACGGAAAGTACCGTTCTGGTAACGGGGGAAAGTGGGACTGGGAAAGAATTGATTGCAAGGGCCATTCATTATAACAGCCCTCGAAAAGAAGGTCCATTTGTTGTAATTAATTGTGGTGCGTTACCTGAAAATTTACAGGAAAGTGAATTATTTGGACATGTGAGAGGTGCCTTTACTGGTGCCATCAGGGATAAGGTTGGGTTATTTCAGCAGGCACAAAAGGGAACAATCCTGCTGGATGAGATTGGCGAGACTTCGCTCTCTACCCAGGTGAAACTCTTGCGGTTCCTCCAGGATGGAGAGATCCGTCCTGTTGGAGCAAATAAGGCAATATATGTGGATGTGAGGACTATAGCTGCTACCAATGAGAATTTGGAGAAAGCCGTTGAATCAGGGAGGTTTAGAAAAGACCTGTTTTACCGGATCAACGTGATACGCATTCATCTTCCCCCATTAAGAGAACGAAGGGAAGATATCCCCCTTTTAGTTGAATATTTTTTAGAGAAGGTTATGGAAAAATTGCAAAAGGGGAAAAGGGCGTTTTCCAAAGAAGCAATGCATGCATTAATGAATTACGATTGGCCTGGTAATATCAGAGAACTGCAAAATATCATAGAAAGGGCCGTTGCCCTATCGAAAAACGAGATAATAGAGGTAAATGAACTTTTGATCCCTGTAGAGGGATTTACGGCAGCAGTGATAAATCCGTTCGAGGATGAAAAGAGGAAATCGTTCATTGTGACAACCCTTGCAGAGCAGGAGAAAAACGCTATCATCGATGCCCTGAATAAATACGATGGCAATCAGACAAAGGTGGCACAGATACTTGGAATATCAACAACAACGCTATGGAGAAAGATTAAAAGATATAAGATTAAACCACAGCATGAAATCCCGGATGACATCAATGAGTAATTTCCTGCTGAAACGATTTATCTATGAAAATAAATAATTATTTGCAGTCACAACTGAATAAATTTCTCAACACCTTCTACCAGTATCGCTCTGTTCTCGGGTGGTTGATTGGAGATTCTGTCTTGAGGTTTAGGAGAGAGTCATTTCTTATTCTTTTTACGGGTTTCTTCGGCGTTTCTTTTCAGATATTGACCATTGGTGTGGTTCTTTATTATGCGAAAGCAATGGAAAAAGGCGCTTCAATAAACGTAGTCTTTTATGAGTTTAATGTTCGCACTTCCGTTGTGTTTCTTCTCATGTGCGGCCTTGTTATTTTATTTTCTCTCTTACTTGCCGCATGGTTAACCTATTTTTCCAGAACAAAAAGCCTTGCGTTACGGAGAAAATACGAAGAGCTTTGCTCAAAAAGAATTTTTATCCTATTTGGTTCTAGCTTTAAAGTATGGACACCATTTGAACAAGATTTTAGTTGTGATAAAGTTATATCGAAACTCGCGAGAAGAGACGCCAGGTTTTGCGGAAGGGCGTTGTGGATGCTTATGGACTTTGTAATACCCTTCGTTACGTTTCTGGTATCAATAGGAGCTTTATTATACATAAACTCCTTTTTAACATTCTTGATTTTTTTTCTCATCGGGATTTCTGCCATATTTCTCTACAAAGTAAGTATTATGGCGGCTAAAAATTCTTCATTAATGGAAAGGTTTTCTAAGCCGGCAAACAGGGAATACTTACAGGTAATCAGGAGACAAAAAACAATTGCCGTTTCATCACAGGAAGATGAATTATGGCTGGAAAATAATTTTTTTTCCTCAGGTGCTCCAAAGAAGTTCTTAGATGCGTATATGGGGCGGTTAAAAACATTGGAATACAGTCATTTAATCAGCAATATCCTGTTTGCTGCGGCAGTATTCATGATCTTACTCATTCTCGGGGAAAAAACTATTTTTGAAGGACATGGATGGGAGAAACTTATTGTGTATTTATTGGCCCTGCGTTATATGATAACGAATGTGAAACAAATAAATACAAAGGTAACAAGTATTAACCGGTTTTATCCGCAGCTAAAGAGGTATTTTCAATTCCTTGATGCTACAATACGTTTGCAGAAAAAAGAAAAAGGAATACAACCTCCAAAGTACTCTTTGCTGGTATCTGCAAATCCTGCTATGGAAGGCACGCTAGAGAGCTTCGACATAAAAGAAGGAAACAGGATCAGCATTATTAGCCCGATTATGTTAAACCGTTATACCTTAGCTTTTTTGTTAGACTCTATGCTGGGTTCCTCGCAAGATGCAGTAAAATATGCGCTGGGTTCCGCACTGTTTGTTACTTCAAGATATAAAAATTATCCAAGGCGTTCATTAAAAGAATCATTTGGCTTTCCATCGTATTACAGTTCCAGTGACTTAAGAAAAGATCTGGAACAAATAGGGCTATGGGAAAAATATAAAGAGCAGGTATCTGATAACTTCGAATCTCCTATGCATACAGAGGTTTGGAAACATGTTGAACCTGATATAAAGTTTACATTGGTAATGTTGAATGCTTTACAATCCGATCATCAATGGCTCGTTATAGAAGAAAAAGGATTCGGTTTCCTTTCGGATGCCGCACGTAAATTTTTTCTTGACCAGCTTTCAAAGAGGATAACAGTAATTGTTTTCAATGAAGATGTAACATCGATAGGGCTATACCAGGAGGACATTATTGCTGTAATTACACAGGGTAAGATTATTGGATTAGGATACATTGATTGGTTTAGAAAGAATCAGGATATAATCAAAGATATCTTTCATCAGGATAAACGTAAATTTCCGGACAAAGACCGTCCGGATATCGATCCTGATGATGATTTCGATGATGATGAAATTTGAATACTCTCTCTGCGATTTATCTCCACACACGAGTTAAGCTTTAAAAGTAGGCAGGATTGTATAGTAGTCGGCTATCAGCCTTCAGTTTCTGCCTGATAGCTGACTACTGATAGCTTGCGATTTATTTTATCGGTAGCTTCGCCTCGCCAGGCAATTACTTGAAATTGTGTTGAGTAAATCCATGCATGTACAGTTTTGAGTTGTATTCATGCATCTTTTTTTGGTATATCTATTTCATTTGAAAAGTCAGCATCTTCATAAACGTTTGGCTTTAGGTGACAGTTCGTGAGAAAAGAGGGACAGGGGAGTACCAGTATTCATTTTAAGCAGGCAGAACTGTTCGTTTTATCCTTTAAACTTCAGAAAAATCAACTACAAGCATTATGTTTCCGGATTTTTTATGTATTGGAGCGCAAAAAGCAGGCACTGGTTGGCTCTTTAAAAATTTAAAAAGTCATCCTGAAATTTGGATACCACCTGTTAAAGAGATTCATTACTTTAATTTGTATCAATATTATCCTTATTCCCTTTTCCGTTTTCTCTTTTTTAGAATATGGCGTAGGCAACTCGTAATAAGGATTAAGCAGAATCGTTTTTGTAATAATTTACATAATGCAAGGTGGAATCTTAATTTCTTTTTTAAACCCCATACGATAAGATGGTACAAGTCTATATTCGAACCTGGAAGGAAGAGAAAAACAGGAGATATCACTCCTGCCTATTCAACATTAAGTTTGCACCAGGTGGCATATATTCACAAGATTATGCCAGATGTAAAGATTATTTTCTTCATGCGTAACCCCATAGATCGGGCGTGGTCACACATGAGAATGTGGGCAAAACAAGGTATTTTTAGCATAGAGGATGAAAAACAGATTTTTAATAAAATTAGGTCAAAAAGTCAAATGTTACGAGGTGATTATCTTCAGATACTTCGTAATTGGGAAAATTATTATCCAAAAGAGCAAATTTTCATTGGTTTTTTTGAAGAAATCTCGGAGTGTCCTGAAGAGCTTTTGTTTAGGCTGTACAGATTTTTGGGTATTAGTTCTGCATCGGAATTTATACCAAAAACAATATATAAGAAAAGCCATGTGGGTATGAAGGTTTCGATGCCACCGAGAATTGCCTTTTTTTTAGCAAATATATATTATAATGATATAGTTGAACTTAATAAACTTTTTGGAGGGTATACAGAAAACTGGCTCTGTTATACGAAAAAACTCCTGAATACTAAACCAAATTTACTTGTTTAGAAATACTTCCAGAATTTCTCACGTAGTATTACAAAAAGGTATCAAAAAATCGTGAAAATTAATCAAAATATTAGGGTAATGATAAACGCCATGCCGAAGAGTGGCACCCATTTGCTGAGTAATGTAGTGCAAATATTGGGTTATCACAATATTTCTTCTCAGAGAGGAACTCTACAGAAAATGGCATATAAGAGGGGTATTGGGTTCCCCAGAAATCTGTGCTACAAGCATATCAACAAAAATGTGAAACTCCGCTTATATAAACGGTTTGGTATTATGAACCAAAGCAGTAAAATACCAATCGGCGTTATTTCACCAATACAAGTTCCAAAAAAACTTGTTGTTCAATGGCTGTCAAAAATACCACCTGGACATTTCATTATCGGTCACGTTCCTTATTCTCAGGAATTTGAAGAAGTACTCATACAGAGAAATTTCAGGCATATATTGATAATGAGAGATCCAAGGGATGTCCTCTTGTCGTTTCTTCATTATTCATTAAAACCCGGCCACTGGTTAAGAGAAGACCTTTTGAGCTTATCAGAAGATGAACGGATTATTTTTGCCATAAAAGGAGGTTATACGTTAAAAAGCAATACGCATATAGTGGGAATAATTGATGCGTTCCGTTCATTGATGAGTTGGATGCATTCTCAGAATTTTCTCATGGTACGATTTGAGGATTTGGTTGGAATGAAAGGTGGCGGAACTTACGAGTCACAATATCGAACAATAAAGGCAATATGCAACCATTTAGAAATTGACAACAGCGATGAAACTATTACAAATGTGTGTAAACAGGCCTTCGATGCGAGGTCTCCTACATTTCGTAAGGGACAAATTGGGGCATGGAAGACAGAGCTTACAGAAAGACAGTTGGAAATTTTCAACGAATACGGCAGTGATCTGTTAGACAAATTGCAATATATCTAGCGCGGTGTAGCCGCAACCAAAAATGTTATGAAAGAAAATACAAAATTAATTTTTATATTTTTGTGGCGGCAGAATGATTGGGGGTTATTTAAAAGAAGGAATGAATCGCTGCTTTTAGAACTGTCAAAAAGGGACTGTGTAGAAAAAGTACTTCATATTGAGCCGATTACTCCAAAAAGGTTTATAACGCTCTTCATAAAATGGTTAAAAACAAAGGATAGTAATCTCAAAAGTGCATATAAGCTTCATATAAAGAAGGCCATTTTTTTCTTACCTATAGCAGTAGATAACAGGAAAAATATTTATGTCTATAGCTGGTTCTATTTTTCCGATTTTATTTTCAGTAAGTTGAATAGCATTTTAAGAAAGGTTCAAGAGGTTATTATCAATAAAAAGTTTTCCCAACCAGGAAAAAAAACCATTCTTGTTGCATATCCACCATCGGGTTATATGTTAGGAATACTATCTTCTCTCAGACATGATATTTTAATTGCGGATTTGGTTGACGATGTGATTGAAAGGGCAGAAGACGAGACAAAAAAAGATACATATTTATATAATTATAAGTATATTCTTTCAAAGTGTAATTGGGTATTTTCTACTTCCTCCGTAATCTCAGAAAAATATAAGAGTTACGCCGGACGTGAAATAGAATTCTTGCCTAACGGGGTTGATAGAGATAAATTTTCTTTGAATACAACTCATAAACTTAAGAAAAATCAAAACCGCAAAAAAGTTGGATATGTGGGAAATCTTCGTAATACAATAGATATCGATTTACTAGAATATCTTGCAGCATCTTTCCCGCAGGTTGATTTCTTCCTCATTGGTTTTGCAATACCGGAAATATTAAACAAAATCGATATCATGGTAAAAAAGTACAATAATTTTCATTATTTTGGAGAGTGTATTTACACTGATGTACCACGTTACCTGTTAAGCTTTGACGTTCTCATAAACATTAAAAAATCAGACAAAACGACTCAGGGCAACGATTCTTTAAAAATTTATGAATATTTATTAACGGGTAAGCCTATCGTGTCCACACCGATTTCTCCCGCTAACCGGTTAAAAGATGTAATTTATGTTACATCGGATAAATTAAAATTTGCAGAATTTTTAAGGATGGCTTTAGAAGAGGATAATCCTGAAATGAAAAATAAGAGGATACAGGTAGCATTAGAAAATACATGGGATAAAAAAGTTGATATTATCCTCTCAAGAATTTCACCATATATCGGTAATTAGATTATAAGAACTATGAAAATCGCTTTTCTTGTTAATCGTTTTCCTGTCTTATCACAAACCTTCATTTTAAATCAAATTACAGGATTAATGGACCGGGGCCATGATGTCCATATTTTTAGCAATTCACCGGAAGAGACATCTGAAATACATGAAGACGTAAAAAAGTACAACCTCTTAAAGTATACCTATTATTATGTGTACCCTTTTCCGGGAAATAAGGTTTCGAAGTTGGGTCTCATAATAAAATATTGCTATAAAAGACCCAAGGCTATATTTAAGGTATTACGTTTAAAGAAACAGAAAAAAAGAGAGTTTGAAAAGATACTTTGCGTTGCAATTTCACTTCTGGACAAAGGTCCATACGATATCATCCATTGTCACTTTGGACCTAATGGCATCTTAGCAGTGTCCCTGAAAAGTATTGGAGCTATTGAAGGAAAGATTGTAACGGCATTCCATGGCTATGACATTTCCAGCTATATTATAAAGAATGGCGATCGCGCATACAAGGATCTCTTTCTGGCGGGTGATTTATTTCTCCCAATCAGTGAACGATGGAAAAATAAATTGGTTGCACTGGGGTGTGATGAGAAAAAGATCATTGTGCATCGAATGGGTGTTGATACGAATAAATTTGTTTTTTTACAATGCGAACAAAGGAACAATGGTAAAATTCGATTGTTATCTATCGGGCGGCTCGTTGAAAAGAAGGGAATGCGTTACTCAATCTTTGCCGTTGCAAAGTTGCTCAAGAAATATCCGGATATAGAATATACCATTGCAGGAGATGGTCCATTAAAAAATGACCTGGAAAATTTAATAAAGGAGTTACATGGTCAGAACAACATTACACTAATTGGTTGGAAACGGCAGTCCGAGATCATTACGTTGCTGAGGAATTCGGATATATTTATTGCCCCGAGTGTTACCGGCAAAGACGGTGATCTTGAAGGGATTCCTGTTGTATTGATGGAATCTCTTGCTATGGGATTGCCAGTGATTAGTACACAGCACAGTGGAATACCAGAGTTGGTTGAGGATGGAAAAACAGGGTTTCTTGTTCCTGAGGGAGACAGTGATGCAATAGCAGAGAAACTGGATTTTCTCATTAAGCACCAGGAAAGCCGGAAGGTGATGAGAGAAGCAGGACGGACATATGTGGAGAAGTACTATAATATTGATACATTAAATGATGGTCTCATAGAAATATATCATCAATTACTAAAACCCGGGATGGCTAACAATTAGGTTAATCCAATCAAGATTCCCTTAGTAAACTCATCTTTATCCACAAGTTAGAGGGGGGGAATTTTGAGGTTTTGCGATAACATCCAGACCGGGTGGCACGGACAAACTGGTTTGTCCGTGCTTGTTTGAATACGCACATGGAAAAACACTGGCAAACAGGGTTTGTCAGTGCCACCCAAAACTGGCTTACATAAAATGAAAATTTCTATACAATGAAATTATTCCGTGAACATTTGTATCTTATTTATCTTCAAGAAACAGGAGATTACGTTATTGGATAATTATGGTAAAGATTAAGAAACACAAAATAAAGAAATATAAAAAACGATGTATCTTTTTTTTTAAAAATCTGTTTGCCACAGTCAATAAAACTCCTGTTATCGTACTGGGGAACCAAAAATCAGGGACGTCCGCCATAGCCCACTTACTTGCTGATTTTGGGGGATTATCAAAGACCATAGATATCCCCGTACTTTGGGATTCTACTGTTACTGATATTATAAAAGGGCATATTGAATTCTCACATATAGTTAATCACCATAAATTTTACTTTTCAAAGGAACTTATCAAAGAGCCCAATATGACTTTTTTTGTTCAACAGGTAATGGGAGTATTTCCAGAGTCGAAATACATATTTGTCGTTCGTGACCCTCGTGATAATATCCGTAGTTTATTAAATCGTATAAAAATTCCGGGCCACCTTAAAGAAATCGACAAATTGTTACTTCAGGGTGTGAGGGAAGGGTATAAATTAATCTTAAATGCCAAAAAGTGGGAAATTGACCAGACTGAAAATTATATCGGGGTTTTGTCGTACAGGTGGAACAAGGCAGTTGATAATTACCTGCTTTGCAAGGATCGCATGGTTCTCGTAAAATATGAAGACTTTTTAGCAGATAAGTATCAGCTTATAGCAAGCTTAGCAGACCGGCTTGGTATTCAGCAGAAAATGGACATTACTGACAGGCTTGATATACAATATCAGCCACGTGGAATCCATAATATTTCCTGGCAGGAGTTTTTTGGCCCTGAAAATTTAGCACGTATAGAACAGATTTGTGGAAACCGCATGAAAGAGTTTGGTTACGGTAATAAGACAAATGTTTAGAAATTTTTAAAATTGTATTGGTGATGTTTCGGTGTGCCCTCTCACCGAAACCTGTGCTGGTACTGGTTTGTTTCGGTGAGAGGACTCATCGAAACATCGAAAATATTTAAAAGTCGCCGAAGGCCTAATTTAACGTTTAGGAAATTCAAATTGTTAATTTTCCTCCCCCTCGATGGGGGAGGTTAGGTGGGGGTGTAAGAGCAAGCTAATCACCCTCCCTTAGTCCCTCCCATCAAGGGAGGGAAAATTTACGTTTAAGTTGCCGAAGGCCTAATTTAATAAAAGATGCAAAATATAAACTTTATCTTTTTATGGAGAGAGAACGACTGGGGACTCTACAGACGGAGAAATGAGTGTCTGTTGTACGAATTTTCTAAAAAAGATTCCGTTCAGTCAATACTCCATATTGAAGCTCTTACTCTGAAGAGTTTTTTAGGGCTTATCGTAAGATGGTGGCAGGCAAAAGATCCCAATGTCAAACAAATATATAGACTTCATTTTAAAAAGACTTTTTCTCTTAAGCCAATATTAACTTGTAAAAATGGTAAAATTTATATTTATAACTTAATTATTCTCAAGTACGGTGAGAATTTTTTCCTGAAAGCGATAAACAGTTTTTTAATAAAACAGCAGACAAAAATTATTAATAAGAAATTCGTTCAATCAAAAAGAAATGTGATTCTCATCGCGTATCCACCTGCTGTCTATCTTCCAGAGGCAGTAAACAAGATCAAGCATGAGTTTTTAATAGCAGATTTAGTCGATGATGTCATTGCAAGGACTGAAAATTTGGTGCTGAAAAGGAAATATATAGAGGTTTGCAAAGATATTCTTCCAAAGTGCGATTGGATATTTTCTACCTCCCCTTCGTTAAAAGAATACAAATGTTATACTGATCGGGAAATTGAATTTCTACCGAACGGGGTTGATCAATACGAATTTTCCCATGCTTTTCACAAAAATGTCTTTAAGAATAATAATCGGAAAACCATTGGTTATGTGGGAAGTCTTAATCATCTTTTGGATTTAGATGTGCTGGAATATGTTATTGCCTATTACCCGCAAACAGACTTTGTACTTATTGGACGTATTCAGCGGGAATTCTCAAAAATGATTCATAAGATCATTAACCGGTATAAAAACTGTTATTATCTTGGTGAACGTAAATATTCGGATATTCCGTCTTATCTGCTCAGTTTTGATGTGCTTGTCAGCTTCAAAAAAGCTGACTTTAGTACACGGGGTAATGATTCAATGAAGATATACCAATACCTGTTATCTGGCAAACCGGTAGTAACACTGCCGCTTACTCCTGCTGACCGTTTTGCAGATCTTGTTTACATTGCAACGGATAAATACCAGTTTGTCAAAAATTTGAAGCAAGCCCTGGATGAAAATGATCCTGAACTCAGAGAGAAAAGAATAAAAGCCGCAGCAGAAAATACATGGGAAAAAAGAGCGGATATTATACTATCCAGAATATCAACACGTATTACCGATAGGGATTGATTTCTTCCAAGATGGATATTACCTTACCCTCTCCTATTCACGACCCGATATTTTGTAGTTATATAGGATGGGCATTGCCCACCGGAAAATAAGCAACGTGGACGAGTGAGTGATATTTTGGGTTGTTCAAAAAATCCCACACCAATTTTGTGTGAAACAGGCAGAACGAAGTGGCACTTCGCTCTATATATATTGTATAGATATTGCATAGAGAAAAACTTTTTGGATAACTCCTTACCAGGCTGGCTTGGAATGGATTTAAAATATTAAGGAAATACAAGATAAAACGTGAAAATTGCAATTATCCACGACTGGCTTACGGGAATGCGCGGTGGAGAAAAGGTCCTTGAGGTCTTTTGTGAGATTTTTCCGGAAGCTGACATTTTTACCCTGATCCACATTAATGGTTCTGTCTCCAGAACGATAGAAAGTCGAAATATACAAACTTCCTTCCTTCAAAAGGTTCCATTGGCAAAGAAATATTATCGTTCTTTTTTGCCATTTTTCCCTTTGGCGATAGAGGGTTTTGATATGAGCGCTTATGATGTACTCCTGTCTAGCAGCCATTGTGTAGCAAAGGGTGTGCTTACCCCTCCGTCTGCTGTCCACATCTGTTACTGTCATACACCGATGCGCTATATATGGAATTATTACTTTACCTATTTTGGTAATAATACCAAAGGACTTTGTTCCAGGTTTCTTATGCCTGTCATAGCACATTATTTGCGAATGTGGGATGTTACCTCCAGTAATCGGGTAGATTACTTCATAGCAAATTCCTATAATGTGGCTAACCGGATAAAAAAATATTATAAAAGACCTGCTGAAGTCATTCATCCGCCTGTTGATTGCTCTTTCTATACACCTTCAAATACCCATAAAGAAGGTGACTACTATCTTATTGTGTCGGCGTTTGCCCCGTATAAAAGGATAGATATTGCGGTAGATGCATTTGAAAGACTGGGTCTTCCTCTTATTGTCATTGGAGGTGGGCAAGACGAAGAACGTATCAGAGGCATGACCAAAAAACATGTGCAGTGCATAGGATGGCAGTACAACGAGTCTTTAAAAAAGTATTATAGAGAATGCAGGGCACTGATCTTTCCCGGAGAAGAAGATTTCGGAATTGTCCCTTTAGAGGCCCATGCATGTGGAAAACCGGTGATTGCCTTTGCCAAGGGAGGTGTACTTGAAACAGTGAATGGTGTATACCCCCGTTCCGGATTTACCAGAGAAACAATGCCTGAATATCATACAGTTCCTACTGGAGTGTTTTTTACCAATCAAACGGCGGAATCCCTGATAGAGGCAGTGAGATTCTTTGAACACCATAAAAATTTATTTGATCCATCCTCAATTAGAAAACATGCTGAAAGCTTTGATCGTTCTCTCTTTAAGGAAAGATTCAAACAGTATGTTGAAAGGATTATTTATGACAAGGAAAGGAGAAATGAGGAAAAGATTTGAAACGGATTTCCTTGATTTTATACTTGAACGAGAAAAAAGAGAACAGGAAAAATTATGATTGCAATTAATAAAAAAGCTATTTAACACTCTGGATACATTGAGTCGGGAAATTCCTTTTAAGGAGGCATATTTGTTTGGTTCAATAGGAAAACCTTATAGATTTTCAAAAGATTCAGACGTTGATATTGGTTTTCTTGGGCTAAAGGATGAACATTTTTTAAGGCCATGTCTTTCATTTCAAGAGAAATAGGCATAGAGGTGGACATATTACAACCGGAAGACCACGATTAGCAGAAAAGATAAAAAAAGAAGGTATAAAATGGACAAAGAAAGATTGACCTTACTTAAAACCGATATAGAATTACAAATAAGAGAAATAGAAAATATTTATACCAAACTTGAAGGACGGAGACGGAAAAAAGGAATAGTAGGAACAGAAAGTATGGCGTATCAACTGCATAATCTCTACTGTGCTTTTGAGATCTTTTTAAAATAGTGGCAAATGCTTTTGAGAATTACATCCAATTTAAATAGTCTCCTATGTTAAAAAAACACAGCAAATTTTTTGAATCGTTATTACTCCTCCTCGATTGGATAATCTTATCCGTTTCATGGGTATCCTCTTACTACCTGCGTTTTTATTCCGATATTGTTCCTGTTTATAAAGGAATTCCACCTTTTAAAACGTATTTAACCCTTCTTGTTTTTATGATTCCCCTGTGGGGTGTAGTCTTTAAGGTTTTTGGTCTGTATCGCCCCCGGAGGGTTTCAACCAGAATTTCTGAATTTATCGATATTGGCAAAGCTTCAACTTTTGCTATCTTGATACTTATTTCGCTGACCTTTCTTTTTCGTCAGTATGAGTTTTCTCGATTGGCGTTCTTCTATTTCTGGCTTATCAATATCATATCCCTCAGCCTGGCACGGATCGTATTTCGGGAATTCCTTCGTTTCCTCAGGAAAAAAGGATACAATCAAAGATATGCCTTGATTATTGGCACAGAAAAACTAGGCCAGGATTTAGTAAAAAAATTACAGAAACATCCCGAACTTGGCATTCAAATATCGGGTTTTCTCACAAAAGAACCGTGGCTTTCCGGAGAAAAGATACAGGAAGTAAAGGTTTTAGGAATATACTCAGATGTTCGTGAATTAATTGCCAGACACGGAATCGATATTGTTTTTATCGCCTTACCCTTCTATGCTCAACACCAGTTAAAGGAAATCCTGGACTGGATTGGAGATGAAACTGTGAGTATCATGGTACTGCCTGATTTCTTGGATTTTGTAACCCTGCGGGGTAGTGTATGTGAATTTGAAGGTATGCCACTTATCAGTCTTCGTGATACACCCCTTTATGGGTGGAATATTATTGTAAAAAGGCTGCTGGATATTATCTTCTCTTCTTTTGTATTAATTATTACCAGTCCTGTTATGGTAATCATTGCAATGCTTATCAAAGTCACTTCTCAAGGGCCGGTCTTATTCAAGCAGGAAAGAATGGGGATAGATGGTAAAATATTTACCATGATCAAATTCCGGACAATGTATGTAAACGCAGAGCGGGAAACAGGGCCGGTCTGGACAAAAAAGAATGATCCCCGGTGTACAAAAATAGGCAAAATTCTCAGAATAACCAGCCTGGACGAACTCCCGCAATTTTTCAACGTATTAAAAGGGGACATGAGTATCGTCGGGCCACGCCCTGAGCGGCCAGTCTTTATAAAAAGTTTTAGGAATACCATCCCAAAATATATGTTAAGACATAAGATGAAAGCTGGAATTACAGGATGGGCTCAGGTTTGTGGACTGCGTGGAAATACATCACTGGAAAAACGGATTGAATATGATTTGTATTACATTGAAAACTGGTCACTCAATTTTGATTTAAAAATCATCTGGCTTACCTTATGGAATGGGCTTATAAACAAGCATGCTTATTAACAAAATCTTTTTCCAACTAGTATTCATTTTACTCATAACATCAAACCTGTTTGCTGGCGATGCGAAACCAGCCCCGGTTTGGGAGATCGGTATCCAGGAAATGGCCCTTGCGGAAACTGCCCTTGAAATTGCTCAGGAGTCCTATCCGGATATAGACATCGGGCTATACCTGAGAAAACTGGAAGATATCGTTAAGAATATCGAAACAAGACTTGGTGAGGAAAAAGATGCGGCACAGACTATTAAGACCATCAATACGGTGCTTTTTCATGAACTCCAATTTACCTATGTTCAGACTGGTAATCTCGAACACATTTCCTTAAATAAAGTGTTGGATACAAAAATCGGTAATTGCGTAGGTCTTTCTATCTTGTATCTTAGCATTGCAGAAAGTTTACATTTACCAATATATGGCGTAAGTGTTCCCGAACACATATTTGTCCGGTATGATGATGGAAATTCGCATAAAAATATAGAGACAGGTTATGAAGGCATGGCAACTCCGGATAGCTATTACATAAATATACCGGGAAAACACATATCACAGGCGGCTATCAAAAAGGGATATTACCTCAAAAATCTTAATAAAAATGAGGTCATTGCAAATATTTATTTAAATCGATCAATAATTCAAAAGGAAAAAGGTAATAGAGATGATGCGTTAAAAGATGTTAATCGGGCCATAGAATTACATCAAAATGATGCCGTTGCCTATTGTAATCGGGGGGTAATTTATGAAAAGATGGGAAATACCGAGCAGGCTATCGATGATTATAATACCGCTATAGCACTTAATCCCGATTATGTGCCTGCTTATTATAACCGCGGTTCTGCCTATGCATCGATAGAAAAACTTGATAAGGCTATTATGGATTACAGCAAGGCTTTATTTTTAGATCCCAATTCCATTCTATCTTACTATAATAGGGGTATCGCCTTTAAAATGATTGGTAAGGCTGATTTCTGTATTGAAGATCTCAGTAAGGTCATTTCTTTAGATCCTAAATTTGCAGCCGCCTATGCGTCCCGGGGGCTTGCATATGCCGAATCAGGTGAACCAGAAAAGGCCCTGGAAGACTTTAACAAGGCATTAGAACTCGATCCCGACAATACTGAAATCTATATGAAAAGGGGTATCCTTCATGCGGATGCCAGGCGGTTTGATGATGCTATTGCTGATGTAACGACCTTTCTTGCATTTGCACCAAAAAACGCCTTTGCTTACTATATCAGAGCAAAGGCATATCGGGGAAAAGGAGATATGGAAAAATCTCTGGAAGACTATAATAAGGTAATTGAATTAAGTCCCCGATTGGCTGGTGTGTATTTTGAACGAGGTCAAATGAAAAATCAGTTAGGAAGATATGATGACGCCATTCAGGACTTCAATACCTCTCTCGAACTCTTTCCCTATAATCCTCTTGCCTACCTGAATCGTGGAGATACCTTTAAAAAATTAGGGGAAGGTGAAAAAGCGCTTACCGATTACTCAGCCTACTTGAAACTCAATCCAAATGCTCCCGATGCAGAAGAAATAAGGAGTGAGATAGAAAAAATAGAAAACAACATTGCTAATAATGGACATAAATAAACATTTTCATTTTTAGTAACAATTTAGTTTTTGAAAAATCATAACAATAACAATGTATTACATGCCGTGTAGAGGCAGGTTTGAAACCCGCCCCCTACAATAAATACCATTCGTGCAGGAATTTTCAAAAAACTAAATTGTTACCATTTTTATAAGAGTTGATATACCCATTCCGTACCTCTGAAAAAGCCATTATTAATGCGCCCTTCGGGCGTGATGAAACAGTCGACGTCTGTATTGATGAAAATACAATCAAGAATCAAATCCGCAATTGTATGACTATGAGAGCGTTTCCCTGAAAGGTCTCATCCTTACCCACATTTTTTAGCCCGGTAAAAGATGTTGACAGTAGGCAGGCAGTTTATTGCCTGTTTGTAAGAATACACAAAACAATAAAGTCCCGAGGGGACGATTGAATGCAAAAGATCATTTTCTACAAATCCCTATTAACACATCCTTCTTGCCAGGTACATTGCAGTACCCGAAAGAGAATTCAGTTGATATATTACTCTGTTCGATAGTCTACCGGTAGCAACGATTGAATTGAAGAACCGCTTCCTGGATAAGATGCCGCAGGCGCAAAAAAGCAGTGCGCATTTGATAGAGAACCAAAGGAGTTGCCGTTTCAATTCAAAGATATATATTTGTACCTTGATGTTATTTGTCCGGTATTGTAAAATTTATTGTCAATTAGAATTTTCTTTTTTTATGAAAATCCGAGCCGATAAATCACCGAAAATTTCATATCGAAGAAGCCCCGCATGTTAAAGGGTGTAAATCTTTTTAGTGGTATTGGAAGAAAACTGCTCTGCTGGTTTTTATTATTGTCTATTTTACCTATCGTAATCGTTGCCATTCTTACCTATCGATATGCACGGGAAACTATTAAAAATGAACTCCTGAATGAAGAGGCGTTCTTGGCTGATGGAATTAAAAATCATATCTCTACCATACTGGATGCCGGGGAATATTCATCGCAATTTTTTGCATCCGATGAGTTTATTCGAAGGAATCTGGAGATATTAAACCATAATCCGGACAATGAACAGGTTATCAAAAAATTTAATGATTACATGGTATACAAGACAAATCTTAACAAAGATTTTTATGAGACTTTTGTCATAAACCGGGCCGGAATTATTGTAGCATCAAGCAATGAGGGGAGTATCGGTAAAATTGAGTTTGGTACGGATTATTTTGTCCAGGGTAAAGAAGGGCCTTATGTAAAGGATGTTTATGTAGACGAGAATACCGGGGAATGCTCCATTGCCTTTGCTGCCCCGATTTTAAAAAAACGCGGCAGAAAGTTTCTCGGTATACTTGTGATCAGATATAATGCAGATAAGCTCAATGAAATCACAACAGGAAAAAGAACCAACACAAAAGATGATGTTGGTACATTCCTCCGGAGAGGCAAGACAAGTGAGGCATATATCGTGAATAAAAATCAACTTTTTATTACTGGTTCGAGATTTAAGGAAAACGCTATTTTATGTCAATCAATCAATACAAAACCGGTAATGACTGCGCTTAATACCGGGAGAGAAGTTGTCGGTGTGTACAAAAACTATATGGGTAAAAATGTTATTGGTGCTACAAGGTTTTTGAAAAAAATGCAATGGGTACTCCTTGTTGAAACAGATGAATCAGAGGCATATTCTCCAATATCTAAATTTAAATACCGGGCAGCTACCGTTGTTGGTCTTTGTATTGTCGCCGTAGTATTTGTCTCACTCTTTATTTCAAGAGGAATTATCAATCCCATCATCCTTCTCGTGAAAGGGATGAAAAGGATAGCAGAAGGTGATTTAAGTTTTCGGGTAGAGACCCATTCAAAAGATGAACTGGGAGAACTTACGGCATCGTTTAATTATATGGCCGGTGATATTAAGGATGCCCGGGAAAAGTTGCTTAAGTTGAAAACTGACCTTGAGGAGAGAAAGGAATACCTGGAGAGCATTCTGAAATTTGCAAACGAGCTCATATTCACATTAGATATTCAGGGAAATTTTACCTTTATTAATCCCAAAGTTAAAGAATTTGGTTATGTTGAGGAAGAATTAATTGGACAACCTTTTACGGCTATTTTATCCGGTAAGCACCGGGAGAATATAAATCATATTATTCAGGATGGTTTTAGAAAGATAATCGAGGTTGATATATTGGATAAGCAGAAAAATATCCGGAATGTTTTGTTAAGTACATCGATGATAAAAAATAATCAGGGACAAATGATAAGCACCTTGGGAGTTGCTAACGATGTGACGGAACTGAGAAAACTGGAACAAAAGCTCGTACAAGCTGACAGACTTGCTTCCATAGGCCAGTTGGTGGCTGGAATTGCTCACGAGGTGAATAACCCAATTGGGGTAATCTATCTCTATAGTACAGAAAGCTTGAAACTTTTCGAGAGAATTACTCAAGCCTTCCAACGCATAATTCCCTTGCCTGTTTCCAGTGACATACAACGATTAAATACCCTTATCACACATTTAGAGGGGAATGCCGGACTAGAGAAAGATATGCTGAAAAAGGAGCTTGCTTCTCTTACAGAAAACTTGAGTAAAAATTGCAATGACCTGGAGCAGATACATCATGCTATCAGTAAGACCAGATCTATCCTGTATGAGTACTTAGAAGGCTCTGTAAAAGAATCCATACGATGTAAGGATTTAATTAGTGGACTACTGGATTTCTCAAGACAAAAAGAACCACAAATGCAGTTGTTTAACGTAAACACTTTGATCAATAATGTGCTGAATATTGTGGAAAAACAATATCGAAAAGAGAAGATTGAGGTAATTCGGGACCTCGATACAAACATTCCTGATATTCTGATGGATGCCCGCCAAATGGAACAAGTTATCATTAACATTACGAATAATGCAGTTTTTGCAATGAAGGAAGTTGCCGGTAATACAGAACTTGCCGGGGTACATAGAAAAGGCCTGTTGACGGTTGGATCACGTTTCCATCCGGATAAGAGATCTATAGAAATATTCATAAAAGATACGGGGGCGGGTATTCATAAAAATGATCTCAGGAAAGTATTCGACCCCTTTTTTACTACAAGGAAAGATGGGAAGGGAACAGGGTTGGGTCTAAGCATTAGCTACGGAATTATAAAGATGCATGACGGCAGTATTGAGGTAGATAGTGAGATCGGGAAGGGTACAATATTCAGGATATTTTTACCTCTAAAATCAAAAAAAGAACAGGAAATACGTATCGTTAAGTTAAGTACCTAGAAGTTATCCCAAAACCTATTTCAATACTGGACACTTTTCTATATCTTCAAAAGACTATAGCTACTCAAGAGAAGTTTTTGAATACCTCCAGACTGGTTGGCACGGATAAACTGGTTTGTCCGTGCTTGTTTAAGTACGCACATGGGTATGAAATATAACACACTGACAAACAAAGTTTGTCAGTGCCACCCCAGGAACTGGCTTACGTATCATGATTTCTATACTTATAAAAACCCAATCTTCGAATGATTATAGATACTCAATTGAGGTTTTGGGATGACCTCTAAGCATAAGTTTACGTATAGGATTAATGTCTTATTGTAGAAGCGAACCTTGTGTTCGCCTTGCCCTGTACGATTCAAAACGTTTCTGTTTATTTCCCGTTTGGATGGATACAAGGTTCACCCTTACAAAGGCGATATAAAAAAGTTGTCGAAGACCCAAATTATCTAGGGATTTTTTCCATGAAAACAAATACGATAAAAATACTGGTTGTTGACGATGAGGTTGGATACAGAAAAGTTCTGTACAATGCATTGACAGAACGCGGCTTTTCTGTCAAAACTGCTGAATCCGGAGAAGAGGCGCTCGATGAGCTGAAAAAACAGGAATTTCCTGTTGTCTTAATAGACATGAAGCTCCCTGGTGGAATTGACGGATTGGAATTACTTCAAAAGATTAAAGGAACATACAATTCTTCTGTATTGATAATGACTGCCTACGGTGGAATAGAGACGGCTGTCGAGGCTATGAGACGCGGTGCATTTAATTATATTACAAAGCCCTTTAACCTTGATGAGATTATCCTCAATATTGAACGCTTGATTGCACAACAGAGAATTATTGAAGAGAATAAGTACCTTCATTCCGAGTTAGAAAAGGTCTATGGCCTGAAAAAGATTGTAGGCAGCTCCAGAGAAATTCAGAAGGTATTGGATATGATTTCGAGGGTTGCTTTTAGTGCTGCTACGGTATTGATTACTGGAGAGAGTGGTACGGGAAAGGAACTTGTTGCCAGGGCAATACATTTTACCGGGAACCGGAAGGATAAAAAATTTATCGTTATTAACTGTGCTACCCTGTCTGAAAATCTTCTTGAGAGTGAATTATTTGGCCACGTTAAGGGTGCCTTTACCGGAGCTATTAAAGATAAAAAAGGATTATTTGAAGAGGCGGACGGTGGTACCCTGTTCATGGATGAGATTGGCGATATTCCGAAATCAGTCCAGGCAAAAATACTGCGTGTTTTACAGGAGGGTGAATTTATTTCTCTGGGAGACACAGTAACAAAGAAAGTAGATGTACGTATTATTGCGGCAACAAACCAGGACTTGTTAAAGCAGGTACAGCAAAAAGAATTTCGTGAAGATTTATACTATCGCTTAAATGTCATTGACATCAAAATGCCGCCATTGAGAGAAAGAAAAGAAGATATCCCGCTCCTTGTTAAACACTTCATAGAAAAGTATAACAAGAAAGAAAATAAACAGATCAAAGGGTTATCTCCGGAAGTAGAAAAGGAGTTTTATAACTACAACTGGCCTGGTAATGTTCGTGAACTTGAAAATGTAATAGAGAGGGTAATTACCTTGACAAATGAAGATATTATATCGTTACCGGTCTTACCCTTAGTAAAAAGGGAGGGAAACAATAGAGATACAGAAGATATGCTATTTGCCCAACCATATAAAGATGCAAGGAGAAAGGCTATCGATTCATTTAACATAAAATATATAGCAAATGTCCTCAATAAAACCAATGGAAATGTGACGTATGCAGCGAAAGAAAGTGGAATTGAGCGCCAGTATCTCCAGCGTATGCTGAAGCGGTACAATATCAAATCAAAAGAGACTTTTTAAGAAAGCAACACAAATAAAAATCTCATTATTTAAACAGTTTTCAGAGTGACACGGACAGGCCTTGTCCCTGTATGTTTTAACAGTGTAGTGGCAAGGCGCGCCTTGCCACTACACTGTTAAAAGTTGCCTCAAGGCCTAATTTAAGAAAAGATGGCTTACAGTAGTCATTATTATTTATGATACCTTACAGTCTTCCGGATCTTAGAATACCAACTGCAAGTCCTAGTCCCAGTATACCTGCAAAGACAAATCCCAGAATACCTAATACAGAAAAGCCATATACCAGGGGGCCTCTGTTAGACATAATAATAAGGGAAGAACCAATTATAAGAGCGGAGATAACCAGGCTGAAAGAGATACGGTTACTGGATTTATCCATTTCGGATATTAGCTTTGACAGCCCTTGATGTTCAAACTCGATCTTTAGCCTTCCTGTTTTTATCTTTTTAACAATCTCATACGCATCCTTTGGAATAATCTTTAGGATATCTAACAATTCTGAAGAATACTCTCCTACGTCTCTGAGTATCCGTTTTGGATCGTACCTTTCATGCACGAGCCTCTCTATAAACGGTCTTGTATAGGCAACGATATTAAATTCCGGATCCAGTTGCCGGGCGATGCCATCCATAGTTGCAAGGGCCTTGATGAGAACGTGAAATTGAGAGGGGATCTTTAGCTTATGCCGTATCATGAGGTCAATGACCTGGGGCAGTATCAGGGAGATATCAATCTGTTTCAAGGGTATATCATAATAGCGTTCAATGAAATCATTAACCTCGTATTTGAAATTTTGTATGGGTTTCTCACCCGTGAAAGAACCAAGCTTCTCTAGTTCCTTTAAGATTCCGTTGACATTTTTCGTCGATGTGGCAATCAAGAGACTTACGATGCTATCACGGGTATCTTCATCAAGCCTGCCTACAATTCCGAAGTCTACAAAGGCAATAGCATTGTTAGGCAGGATGAAGATGTTTCCCGGATGTGGATCTGCATGAAAGAATCCATCAATGAATATTTGTTGGAGTATTGCATTGGCTCCATTTGCGGCAATGGCTTTCCTTTCCTCATACGGGTGAGTCTGGCTTAGGTAATCATTGAGCCTGATACCTTTGATCTCTTCTGTGGTAATAACCTTACACTTTGTGTAGTCCCAGAATACCGTAGGAGCATGAACCGTTGTACTATCCTTAAAGTTTTTGCAAAACTTGTCAATATTGTGCGCTTCGTACCGAAAATCTATCTCCTTTGTAATGATGCGGGAAAACTCATCAATGATTGTGATGGGGTCAAAGGTCTTTAAATCCTGCATGTATCGATTGGCTAATTGGGCCAAGGTATAAAGGATATCCATGTCGGTTTCAATGATTATGCGAATATCGGGCCTCTGTACCTTAACGGCTACATTTTCACCGCTTTTTAATTGTGCACGGTGTACCTGACCCAGTGAGGCAGCAGCAAAAGGAACAGGATCAAATGAAGAAAATAAATCTTCAGGATAACATCCAAATGATTCCTTTATTTGTTTTTTGGCGTCTTCATAATGAAATGGGGGTACCCGGTCCTGCAGTTTGCTCAGTTCATCGCAAAAATCCTGAGGGATTAGATCGGGCCGGGTGCTGAGGATCTGGCCGAGTTTTATAAAAGTCGGACCAAGCTCTTCCAGCACCTTTCTGAGGCGGACAGACCGGGATTCCTGAGGTTCTGTAAAACGCCGGAATATGCGCGTTTTGATGATACCCCTGCCAATGATGTACCCTTCTAAATGAAGTTGTTGAATAACAAAACCAAAACCATGCTTGGTTAATATCCTGAGAATTTGGTTGAGGCGCCGTATATCACGGATCTTTTGGCCTATTTTTCTCAGTTGCATGAAGAGTCTGTTCCCTTCTTTTCCTGCGACTCTAGTTTCGCTATAAGCTCTTCGAGTTTTTTCTGTATTTGCTGAAGCTCGCTTCGTGTTGGAATATCGAACTTGTGGAGCGCCTTTTCCACGATCTCTTCAATCTTTGTTTCAACCTCTTTTTTGCTCGACAGGATTTTGTTGATTATCTCGTTGACCTGTACCTTTGCTTCATCTCTCTTAATTTCTCCCTTTTTTACCATCTCATCGATGAGTTCCTCGATATCCTCTTTTTTTACCGATAATATACCAAAACCAAGATTCATTGCCTTTTTCAGAATATCTGACATCATATTTTTTCCTCCACAGTAATTTATTCCAAAAGGACCAGGCCGTAAATGTTTACCTCATCACTTTTATCCTTCAGGGTTTGAATTTTTAAATTGTGATTTCTTGCCGTCTGATAAACATCGATACCACAGGCTTCCATGGAAGGTCTTGCCTCTTCTGTTCGGGTACAGGATGAGCTTGTTATGCAGTTCTCACATAACATACAAGGACCGGCACCAAGGCCAAAGGCCTTATAAAATCCCAGAGAAAATGCCTCTTTTTCAATCACGGCAGTAATATAACGCATTTGCCAGCTCATATGCCCATGAAGAAGTAATGCCTTATGATATTCTCCAAGAATTTCTTTCATTTCTTCGTATGAGGGTGAATGGGGAGGGCAGGTAAGCTTTTTCCCGTATTCTTCGCATCCGTATTTGCATTTTAATTGAACCCACCGTCCGGTAACAATCGTCTTGGTATGTATTACCACCGCCTGCTCACAGCCGAGTTCCACAGCCTTTTTTATCAAGACATGAGACAGGTTATTGGAGTCCCGGTGTAATGCTGTGGAGTATTGGACATCAGGTATTGGTGCATCTGGGAAATGCATACGTAAATCTCCTTACAGGAATTCTTCCGGATAATCAATGTACTATAAACGAGGTGGAGTGTTTAATCAAATATTTTTTCTGAAACTACCCTGCATAACTAATTCTTCGTAAATCTTTTAGCTGATAGTTTCCTGGGTTCATCGGGTTTCTTGAGTTTCTTGGGTAACTCAAGAAACTGTGTTAACTCAATGAACCGAGTTGCCGAAGGCCTAACTTAACGTTAGGAATCTCAAACCCGTGTGATATGTCTTAATAGGGTTTTGGGATGACTTCCCGGCATGGTGGCACGGACAACTTTGTTTGTCCGTGTCCTCTCCACAAGGGTTGGTTCAATCTACAAGATTGAACCAACCTTTAAGGGAATTCAGGGAATGATTTTCTATAGAAAGACATTTTATTGACAGATGCAGTTCAAAAAGTATAATCTGTGGATATGAAAGGGGAAGAGAAACGACCTACCATCAAGCAACTTCCTACTCACGAGCGGCCTCGGGAGAGATTAATCCAAAATGGTGATGAGTATCTGACGGATGCCGAACTTTTAGGTATCATCATCCGTGATGGAACATCAAACTACAGTGCTGTTGATTTGGCCCAGAAGCTTCTGTCGGAGTACGGTGATTTCCGAAGATTAAGTACGGTTTCTATTCATGAATTATGTAAGGTGAAGGGGATAGGTCCGGCACGGGCTGCACAAATTAAGGCGACGCTGGCTATTGCCAAGCGCTTTTCTACCATCTCAGTAAAACCTTTCCAGCAATTTAAGTGCAGCAAGGATATCTTTAACCATTTCCATGAGCGGCTGCGGGGAAAGAAACAAGAAATCTTTCTGTCCGTTCTGCTTGACAACAAAAACCGCATCATAAGGGAATCTACCATTTCCACGGGTAGTTTGACTTCCAGTATTGTCCATCCCAGAGAGGTATTCAACCCTGCGATTAAGGAATCTGCAGCTTCAGTAATCTTTGTGCATAATCATCCTTCCGGAGACCCCGAGCCCAGTAGAGAAGATATTCAAACAACCCATCGGTTATTAGAAGTTGGAGATATTGTCGGTATTAAAGTCCTGGATCATATTGTTATAGGTAATGAATGTTTTGTGAGTTTTAAGGATAAAGGGATTATATCGTGAAGGCTTTTGATGCTTTTGGCAATTTTTGTTTTTTGCAAATCCTTTTTTGTAACAGTGTAGTTTTTTTGAAAAAGTAGGGGCGAAGCATTTGCCAGTTTGGGTATGAACGCATGTATGCCAATGTATATTAAATGCTTCGCTCCTACACTATGCAGCAAACATCGCTATTATTGGAATTTTTCAAAAAACTACATTGTTACCCTTCTTTAATAGAAAAGCCGTGAGTTATTGTGATATACAGAGTTTTGTCTGTATTTTGTAAGTGAAGAACGTTCATGAATAATAAGCAACTCATATTCGTAGGAGGGCTCCACAGGAGCAGCACCTCTCTTATACACGAGATTCTTCGGTCGCACCCTGCAATCCGTGGGTTTGCAAACACGGGGGTTCTTCAGGACGAGGGGCAACATTTACAAACCGTTTATCCGACAGCCAAGGTGTTTGGTGGTGCTGGCCGTTTTGGATTCAATAAGGCCTCTTTTATGGATGAACAACACCCTCTTGCAACATCAGAAAGCGCAGCAAGATTGTTTCAGGAATGGAGTAATTATTGGAATACTACGAAAGAGTATTTGATAGAGAAATCCCCCCCGAATTTGGTACGGACTAGGTTTTTACAGCGGATTTTCCCTAAGTCTATGTTCATCATAATCCTCCGTCATCCAATAGCCGTAGCATATGCAACGAGGAAGTGGAGCAAAACCGACATACCCTCTCTCATTGAACACAGCTTGCGCTGCTATGAGCGGTTCAGAGAGGACATACCTGTTTTGAGTAAAGTCTATATACTTCGTTACGAAGAGTTTGTTTTAGAACCAAAACACCATATTCGAGCGCTACTCAGGTGGATTGGAATCGAACCGTTTGAGTTTCAACATGAAGTCCAGCCAAGTATCAACGATAAATATTTTGCATTATGGGAGTCAGATCGCCACAGTCCTTCGAAGAAGTTGTTTGGTGTCTTTACTGTTTTATTCAGGAGATTTAAGGAATTTGAAAAAAGAGCCAATGTATTTGGTTATAGTATAGATACACCAGAAAATTTGCTGCCAATCGGTTGTCCCGGGCCGCATGATAATTCGCTACATCGGGTACCATAAATGGCACCACGGAGCCGGGTATGGGGTTGTCCAAAAAATTTAAAAGAAGGACTTGAGTAAATAGGAACTTATGATAGAGTAGGGTAAGAACACAAGATAATTTTAGGAAGCGAAGGTATAAGAAGAGGAGGAGAGAAATGGAGACCAAAGCCCTATTTGAAGACGTAAAACCATTGGCAGGAGGAAAGAGGCAGAAAAAGGCAAGTGCACCCGTGTTTAAGGAATACAGTCAAAACCAACGGATGTTATTGCCACCGAACTATGAAAATTTCTTAAAAAAAGTCGCATAAAAGCTCTACACCTTTAAACGCAAAAAGGTCTTGACTTCAGGGGCGCACTACACTATAAACAGAAAAGAAATGTTTAGGACTTGTATAATGGAATAGCACGTTTACCCTTGAACCAGAAATAGAAAGGAAAGGTAAAATGATCTATAAAAGCATAAAGGAGAACATAGAGTTTGGTTTACTCGCGATCTTTGGATACTATCTAGTCTGTTTATTGTTGCCAACCCTTGCTAATGTACAGGCTGGTATAACTATTACAGATAAAAAATATATTGTTCAATCCGCAAAAGACAACCTTCAAAAATTTCAAGACAAAACGGTAGATAGTCTATTACCAGATTATGTCCGTAGTTCTTTGGAGCAGTATCGGGAACTGTTACAGCAAGCCGCCAAAATCGATAAATTAAATGATACAGAAATAAAAGAGTTGGCGAATGAATGTGAAAGGATTTTTAATAACCTCCATTATGCTGTACAAAAAGAGAAAATTCATGAGGAAAAAACAGGAAGAAGAAGTAGTATGACTGATCGCTTAAGTAATTGCGAGAACGGCCACTCAAGATGTATAAGACAACAGGCTCCTGATGACTGGTTTGGCAGGTTCAATTGTGATTTAGAGGCATCGAGCTGTGTGTTTGGAGCCTATATAGAAGCAGCAAATAATGAGCGGCGAGATAGTAGTAGTCAATCATTAAAAGATTGATGGTAAGCAGGAAATTCCAGTATAAATGCCGGCAGATTACCGGGGTTATCCCTTATCAACTGCCCTGTCGCTTGTGTTTTTGCGAAGGATTCCAACTTGAGAAATGGGTACTCATTTAATATCTCATCTTCTGTTTTACCATAGGCTGGTTTCTCAAGGATTATTTCTACGGGCAATCTTGTGCCTTTGACTACGGGCTTTCCAAACATTATTTTTGGATTTGCTTCTATCCTGCTCAATAACCTTTTTTTCATGTATCGTTTCCTTCTAAAGCGGTGTAAACCAGAATCTGTCTTTATTAACCGCAACAAAGTGTCTTGTTATTTTGCCTTTGTAAGTAGCAAGAAGCTTCTTAGTAAAGTTCCTTTTTTGCGACCTGACCTTTCATCCAGATGTGGATTTGCCTCAGTCATCCATTTAATATCATACTCTAAATTTTTCAATTCATCTATGATAGGTTTTTCTATAGTAACATCCGCAAGGAGTTTCAATAAAGGTTTCTGCGGACCCCTTGTTTATAGTATCCAATAGATGAAACCGAGCAGAATATAATGAAACCAAATAAAATGAACCAGGATTTGATTACACCATCACGGACAAACAAGTTTGTCCGTGCCACCCGATCTAAAATACTGTTCGGTTTCATCGTTTGAATACTATAATTATACTAATGTCCCACAATTCTGTAAGAATAGTTGAAGGATAAATAGGAAAGACGTAAGGTATCTATGAAGATACATTGAGACCATATTTATATATCTAACAGTTCCATTTTTAAAAAAGTGCTCACGCCATGAGTAAAAGAATATATTTTAGAAAATATTTATAGGCCGACAAAACGCATGCGTACATATAATGATTCCCCAGGTATAGGTGTCTTAAAACCAGGAGTCGATATAGGTTTCGGCATTGCGGTAGGAGAGGTTTTCGTTTATTTATTATCCGTTGGACAAAAGCCATCATCCAGTAAGCAGGTATATTCACGAGGCTACCAGAATTGAAGGGCTATCGAGGTTGTATGATACTAGGGTTTTAATTTCATTTAAATTAATCTCATTGGTAAAGGGAGGACACAATGAACATTCTATTGATCTACCCTGAATTTCCAGATACATTTTTGGGTTTCAAGCATGCGCTTAAATTCATACGTAAAAAGGCAGTCTCTCCACCATTGGGTCTATTAACAGTTGCTGCGATGCTGCCCAAAGAATGGGTAAAACGATTAGTCGACCTCAATGTAACAAAGCTTACTGAGGAAGACCTTGCATGGGCTGATTATGTCCTTATCAGCGCTATGGTTATACAGAAGGATTCAGCACGTCGGGCTATTGCGCAGTGTAAAGAAGCAGGTGTTAAAATTGTCGCAGGAGGACCACTCTTCACAACCGAGTACGATCAATTCGAGGAGGTTGATTACCTGGTGCTTAACGAAGCCGAGGTGACCCTTCCATCCTTTCTTGCAGACCTGGAACGGGGATGTGCGAGGCACATTTACACGACACCTGAATTTGCTGACATCCGAAAGACTCCAATTCCTCTATGGGATCTGGCTGACCTTAACCTGTACGCCTCTATAAATATTCAATTCTGCCGGGGCTGTCCTTACGATTGCGATTTTTGTAATGTAACAACATTGTTTGGTCACCGGCCACGTACCAAAACTATTGAACAAATTACCGCCGAGTTGGACAGGTTCTATACTCTGGGGTGGCGTGGAACCGCCTTCTTTGTCGATGATAATCTCATCGGGAACAAAAAACATTTTAAGTCAGAATTATTGCCCGCACTTATCGAATGGCAACGGGGCAAAGGGCAAACAACTTTCAATTGTCAAGTATCTATAAATCTTGCGGATGATGAGCAGTTGATGAACATGATGGTTGAGGCTGGATTTGATACCGTTTTTGTCGGAATTGAAACACCGAATGAAGACACTCTGACCGAATGTGGCAAAAAACATAACAAAAACCGCAACCTGGTTGAAGACGTAAAACGCGTACACCGGGCAGGATTGCAGGTAGAAGGAGGTTTTATCGTTGGGTTTGATAATGATACAGACTCCGTCTTCCAGCAGCAAATTGATTTTATTCAAAAGAGTGGAATTGTAATGGCTGTCGTCGGGATGCTTCAAGCTCCGCCTGGTACAAAACTTCACAAACGTCTGAGGAATGAAAATCGCGTGTTAGGTCAAATATCCTGGAACAGCATAGACGGTGGAACAAATATTATCCCTAATATGAGTCTTGATGTCCTACGAGAGGGATACAAGAATATCATGCGTCACATTTATTCTCCAAAGCAATACTATCAACGACTTAAGACCTTCTTTCGAGAATATAAGCCTCAAAAAGTTGAAACCCCACAGAACTTCGAGCACATTCTGGCATTGTTTCGTTCAATCTACTACTTAGGAATCATAGGCAAGGAACGATTCCATTATTGGAACTTCTTATTATGGACATGCTTTCACCACCCAAAATTATTCCCGCTTGCCATTAGACTTGCAATTTATGGTCACCATTTCCGTAAAGTTTGCGAACTATACATCTTTAAGAGCTCGGTATTGCCAACCAAATACCCGGAAAATAGTATCGGGATAGCTCACGATTATACGGACAGGTTGTTTGAAAGACCTCAAGGAGTTACTCACAATAGGATGCGAAATGGTGAGTAGAAAAGACGGGAACTACAACTTCAATATGTGTTGTATTTAGCAGTTTTTGGTGAACAAAAACTTATAAAAAAGGTAACAATGTAGTTTTTTGAAAAATTCCAACAATAGTGATGTTTGCCGTGCAGTGTGGGGGCGAAGCATTTGCTATACATTGGCATACATGCGTTCATACCCAAACTGGCAAATGCTTCGCCCCTACTTTTTCAAAAAACTACATTGTTACTAAAAAAGTTTTTACAAAGGAATACAACAGAGAAGACTTTTTAAAGGGACGCTTATGATTGATTATTTAAAGAAATTCGAAAGGATAA
Source organism: Candidatus Jinrextremum sp. (assembly GCA_039794405.1). Taxonomy (GTDB): domain Bacteria; phylum Planctomycetota; class Brocadiia; order Brocadiales; family Brocadiaceae; genus JBDIVL01. The sequence goes on from JBDIVL010000016.1 coordinate 42,732, forward strand.
TAATTATCTCCCTCATGGTGATGTTGGCGCTAGTGTTATCACTCTATACCATAGATCTCGGCTTGATTGTTGTAAAAGCTATTCTGTCACCACCGATATTTTTGCTCGATATCAGCGAATTGCTAGACATTTTTGGCTTTTTCATGTTGGTTTTAATCGGCATTGAGCTATTGGAATCGGTCAAAACATATCTTTCGAAAAATGTGATTCCTGTTGAAGTAGTATTTACTGTTGCCTTGATTGCGGTTGCACGCAAGATTATCATCCTAGAAGTAAAAGAAATTTCGGGCTTCACTTTGCTTGGCCTGGCTTCTATTGTTATTGCCCTTTCGGCGGGATATTACCTTCTAAAACGAAGTCGTTAAGATAATACTTCCGGTATTAAAACGCCTGAAAAACGGTAACGAAATTGTTAAAAATGGAGAAAGCTTTTTGATATATGGTGAAGTTGGTAGTAGTAAGGCACGGAGAAAGTATATGGAATTACGAAAATATATTCACAGGATGGACGGATATTGATTTATCAGCTAATGGAGTTGCAGAGGCAAAACAAGCAGGAAAAATTTTAAAAAAAGAAGGATATATTTTTGATATTGCCTTCACTTCTGTACTTAAAAGAGCAATTAAAACTTTGTGGTATATTTTAGATGAAATGGATTTGACTTGGATACCAGTATACAAAACATGGAGATTGAATGAAAGGCACTATGGCGCATTGCAAGGTTTAAACAAAGCAGAGGCGGCTAAAAAATACGGAGAAGAACAAGTCTTTATATGGAGGAGGAGTTATGATGTGCCGCCCCCTTCTCTTACATTAACAGATAAGCGTTATCCCGGTAATGATATAAAATACCAGAATGTTGATAAAAACGAAATACCTTTAACAGAGAGTTTAAGAGATACAATTTTTAGATTTTTACCTTACTGGAATGAGGTAATATCACCTGCTATCCGTGAGAAAAAAAGGGTTATCATTGTAGCTCACGGAAATAGTTTAAGGGCTTTGGTCAAATATCTTGATAACATGCCAGACGATAAAACCACAGGGTTAAACATTCCGACAGGTATACCCCTCGTGTACGACCTCGATGAGAGATTAAAACCAACCTCGAAATATTATCTTGATGTTTAGGAATTCAAAGTAATGGCCACGTTGTCCTGTGTCCTGAAGGCTGGTTTTATTGTACTCGATTAAAGCAACAAAGAAAGAAAAAGTCACCGAAAAGACTTCATTTAACGTTTTTGCGTTACTTGTATACCTCTTTCCATGGTTTGTTTCTTCATTGGATTACTACAATTTATTGAGTTTCGTACCTCGACCCCACCTACCAGAACGCCTGCTCCTTACTGTCTACGGAAGACACTCAAGACACTCCATCGAACCATTATCTCTATCTCATCGGTCTGAAGCTTTACCTCTTTAGTATTTTTGTGTATTTCTTAGCTCTTAACTGTAACTAAATTGTTTCCACTTGTTAACATCCTGATATTTTTCTTCATATGTCTTAATTACAAATACTTACGATAATTGTTGAAATTGTTTTGAGAAACAATTTGTTTCCAGTTTAATTTTTCAAAAATATGGTGTAAAAATTTTTATCATTTATAAGTATTTAAATTTAAAAGGCTTAGAGAAATCTAAGCTTTTTTTATTTTTCCAGGTATCTTGCTTGCAAAATATTCTTTCGAAAAGTGGTTTTTTCAATAGGGAAGAGAAAGATGTTAACGAAAAGAATATTAATCGTTGATGATGAAGAAGGGTATAGAAAGGTATTAACAAACTCCTTAATTGATCTGGGGTTTGAGGCGAAGGCTGTAAATAATGGTTTCGACGCATTGGAAGAGATTAAAAGGCAATGTTATCCAATTATTTTACTTGACGTAAAAATGCCCGGGATGGATGGCATCGAATTATTAGACCAAATGCAGGAAATGAGGTCCCGGCCCCATATTGTAGTTATTACTGCTTATACCGATGAAGAGGTTGTAAAGGAGGTAATCAGAAAGGGTGCTAAAAGGGTAATTACAAAACCGTTCAGCACAAATGATATTGAAGTGTGTCTTCGCGAGTTTACGAAATCAAAATAAAATTTACGAGCTCCAGGAGTTTAACAGAAAAGAGGTGAGATTATGATAAAGATATTTAAAGAACGGATCGTAATGGTGATTATTACTTTCATATTTTTTGGGCTGTTGCCCCTTATTTTATTTAGAATGCTTGCTTTTCCGAAGGCGAGTTCTGAACTAAAGCAAAGTGTTAAAAGAAACCTGGAAAGCGTTGTTGCCCGGCAAAAAGATCTCCTTGCATTGTTATGGGATGAAAGAAAGTCTCACGCGAGGACTGTTTCAGATACCATACAGAGTGCGTTATTTATTCATGGTGATAATAATTTTATCAATCTTGTAAACGGCAGAGATGAGCATGAGTACTTAAGGTTGAAAACACAACTGGAATGTATAAAAGCAGACTACAGTTACAAAGGGATATTTGTTTGTGATGCGGCAGGGATAATCCGGTTAACAACAGAAAATGAGAAATCACTGCTGGGCTTAAATATTTTGAAGGAAAAACCCTTTCACCGAATTCAGGAAACCCTCTACGATGGCAAAATATATATATCAGATGTCATTCATTATTCAACCAGTAACAATGTTCATGATGAGAAAGAGAAGGAATTTCCTTCGTTATTTATGTCTCACCCTGTCAAAGGCAAGAATCACGACGTGATTGGTGCGGTTATACTCTGGATGGATACTTCTATGCTTAATAGCGGTGTGAAAAACGTTGCATTAGGAAAAACAGGAGAGGCTTATTTAGTGAATAAAGATGGTATCATGATTACGAAATCAAGATTTTCTGAGCATATGAAATATGCTGATAGTACCTGCAAAACCTGTCACGAAGTCGTTGACCCCGATACAAACTTAATAACAAAGGGGGTAAAGAGGTGTATTACAGGAAAATCGACTGGCTATGATCTGGAAGGATATATGGATTATGACGGGTTAAAGGTCGTAGGTGCATGGACCTGGCTGAAGGATCTGAATATGGGATTGATTGTCGAAATCGATGCAGATGAGGCACTTGGTACCGTAAACAACATAAATTCCATGGTGAAATCGCTCATGCTGGTAATGATTATTCCGGCGTTTGCTATGGCCCTTTTGATGTATAGAAAATTGAACACCGGATATATGCTAAAAGAATTATCTCTGCCGAAAAAGGCCTTATTGGGAGTCACCAGTGTTATTGTAGTCGGATTTATCATAGCGATTTTAGATGATTATGAATTGAGAAAGGAGCGCGGCTATCTGCGAGAGCAGAAATACAAAATACACAATCCTTTAGATGTCCTGGGTTCGATTGTAACGCAGAGGGATGAGGATTTTATCAAGAGTAACATTTTCAAGTTCCGGGAAGAACTGCCCGTTTTGAAATCTGAGTATGTCCCTCAGAAAAATGATAATGAAATAGTAAAAAGTCCGATAAAGCAGCCGCTAGAGAAAACGGTAGCAACATGGGAGATAAAACCCTAGTAAGGCAAAGATCCTGACCAATAAAAGAGATCATGATCTGTCAGCTATCAGTAACCGGGGCAGAAACTGCATGCTGACGGCTGACAGCTATTGCCTATACAATAAAAGATATACCGATTATAAAGTCTTTAAAGAAAAATTTATTTATGGAATGGAGGGTATTTATGGAAAATATCATGACATCAATAAAGGATAAATCTCAGCCGATTCTTGATGTGCAGGAGGCAAAAGGTTGGTTCGAATACGAACCTTCTTATGATGGGGTCATCATTCATATCAATAGAGCCGGGGCAAAGATTTTTGGATTTACCTCACCTGATGATATGATCGGGAAAAAGGTAAATGAATTGTATGCCCATCCCTTTGATCATGAGAAGACATTGTCCATGTTATTCAGAGATGGACAGGTAAACGGATTTTATACCTTGATGAGAACAAAGAGTGGTAAATTGTTCTTTGTTAAGCAGAACAGTAGTCTCATTACAGAGGGCCTCTATAATTGTCCGTTAAAGGTAAAGAATGAATTCGAATTTGTTCAGCCATCGTTTCTTTAGTATTTTTGAATAAGATTTCAGGAGATTTTTTATGAATCCAACAGTACAAGCACCGAACGGAAATACACGGGTACTCATCCTTGCAACCTTGGCATTTGCTGTATGCTTTGCTGGTTGGGCCCTATTTTCTCCTTTAGCAGTATATCTGAAGGTTGAATTTAACTTGTCATCATCAGCCGTGGGACTCCTGCTCGCAACCCCGGTCTTACTTGGCTCCATAGCCAGGGTACCCATAGGGGTCCTTACGGATAAATATGGCGGCAGGAGGGTTTTTAGTATCCTGCTTCTCTTTTGCTTTTTTCCCATGTTTCTTGCAAGTTTTGCAAACAGTTACGGCTTTTTACTGATATGTGGCTTCTTTTTTGGCATGGCTGGTACGTCCTTCGCTATAGGAATTCCGCAGGTCTCCCAGTGGTATCCGAAAGAAAAACAAGGGCTTGCGTTGGGAATTTATGGTGTCGGAAATGTCGGCTCGGCCCTTGCTACATTTGGGGCGCCATTCCTTGCAGAATCCATCGGGTGGCACAAAGTATTTATCATTTACTCGATTCCCGTGTTTTTCATGGCATTTATATACTGGTTTTGCTCTGCTGATGCGCCTAGACCTGCTCATGCAAAGGTTCCGACCTTCAGCGATAAGTTAAAAGTATACAGGTCTTCTAATTTGATTTGGATCTTTTGCCTATTCTATTTTATGACCTTTGGGTTCTTTGTATGCTTTTCGTTGTGGCTACCATCGTACCTCAGAGATTTCTACAGAGTTACGCCGATACAGGCCGGCAGCCTTACATCAATATTTGTATTTGCCACCACATTTTCCCGTATCCTGGGGGGGTATCTCGGTGATCTTATCCCCGGAAGACGGATATTGATAATCCTTTCGGTGATTATACTCGGCATATTGATATTCCTTAATTTGAGAGTATCTTTGATAGCATCTCTTGTGGTTTTTTATCTTATGGGGGCCTGTTTGGGAATAGGCAACGGGGTTGTCTTTAAACTCGTAGCGGAGTATTTCCCAAAAGATACAGGTACCGTAGGCGGTATGGTAGGAGCGGCAGGTGGCCTTGGTGGGTTCTTCCTTCCGATAATTTTGGGTACAATCAGGGATTATACCAACAACTATTCACTTGGGTTTATCTTTGTTTCTCTTGTGTGCCTCATGGCCCTGTCTTTTATGGAAGAAAAGACCATGGTAAAGATGCATCAAAAAACGGTGAAGGTTACTTAGTTTCTCTATAAAGATATTTCTGAACCCCTGGTGTGGGTACTTTATCACATTACCCACACCTTTCCCTTTCGTACATCCTATATCCGTAAGGAGCCAAAGTAGGGTGGGTATTGCCCATCAAAAACAAGTAATGTGGACAAGGAAGCGATATTTTGGTGGGCAATACCCACCCTCATAGCTCGTTCCAATTTTTAGAATAAGATGGTTCATTTAACCCGGTCCGAGAGCGTTAGAACAAGATAAAAGGTATGGATAGGGATGGAGATGTGGTACGGGTGTTCAGGAATGTCAAAATCCAACGTTTAAAATCCGAAATCGGAAAATCCAAAATGAGATCAGGTTATTGGAATTTTGTAATAATTCACTGTAAAGGTACAAAGATACCGGAAGCTAAAAGTTCGTTTGGATTTCCAACTTCCATCCTCTACCTCTGATTTTATCTCTTCCGGCTTGTTTGAGTCAGAAAACGTTTCTTTAGAGCATAGTGTATGAGCATATTCAGGATTGCGGTCTACTCGTCAGACTTCCGCTGGTTTACAGCCGTTATGGCTACGATTACCGTTGCATCAATCTCTCAATGGTATGGTTACGAAAAGGTTTCCCCGTACTTTTTTATAGCGGGGTTAATTGTATTCTTATCCGTAGCCATTTTTATGGTTATGCGGGTGATGTTGTTCTACAGAGAAGTAAAGAATGAGGTATTTGATCCCGAAAAAACGCTTTATTTTTTTACCATAGTTAGCGCTGTTAACTTTATCGGGGTTTGTTTATCCAAAATATTTCATTTCTATGCAGCAGCTACTATATTCTGGTATGTGGCCATTGGCCTTTGGCTAGCAATCTCTCTCTCTTCTTTTAGTATTCTATTCCTGTATCAAAAATCCGAAGATAGAAAAATAGAAGATATATTGCACGGTGGGTGGTTCTTTGCTGTCGTTGGCACTCAATCCACGGCCTTCCTTGGTGTAATTGTGGTGGAGCATGCGGTCAGGCATATCGTATTCATTCAGTTATTCTCGTTTGTTTTATGGTCTGTGGGAGCAAGTTTATATCTTATCTTTGCAACGATCATTATCTTTCGGCTGATTTTTTTTAAATTAAGCAGCAATACGGGAATATCACCGTACTGGATGAATGCCGGAGCCGCAGCCTTAACTGCACTTACCGGTGCTGTGTTGCATCAACATATCCAGAGTATCGGTGGACCGCTTGATGATTTCCTTCCGTTCTTACGAGGGATTTCCCTCTTTTTTTGGGCCGTAGGACTGTGGTGGTTACCGTTTTTGGTTATTCTTACTATGAGGAAGCAGGCTTATGGTGATGAAGGTATGCTATTTACCGTTGGATATTGGGAAATTGCCTTTACCCTGGGCTTGTGTTCGAGCGGTACGATTCAACTCGTTCATTTGTTCGAAAGGCAATATCTTGCTATAACTTCAGTCTGTTTTTGCATAGCTTTCATGGTGTTTTGGTGTTTTTCATCGATATTTACCATTGCTCATTTCATTAAATCTTCGGTATGGGTGCCTGTGAATGACCTGACTATCGATTATGTAGTGCCCTATAGTTTTACCCAGCGTGGAAGGGTTTTTAAAATAAACAAAGTTATTCATGAATGGTTGGATCAAACCATTCAGGGCATATTAAGGAAACGGTATTGTGTTATTACCACCAATAATCTTACCTGTCAAATTTCTTACGATATGGTAACAAAAAAGTGGCACTTTGACCGGGTTGTAGAATAAGTCCTTATTACGAATGATGTGAGAGGTCAAAATCAAAGATAAAAAATAAAGGCCTCACAATATATATGAGGCCTTTATTATTGATATTCCTAAACCTGTAAGAAAAAGTTTTTAATTTGTCGTTACACCTTCGAGAAATCCCTCAAGCTTTCTGCTTCTCAGCGGGTGTTGAAGTTTACGAAGAGCAATGGCTTCAATTTGACGTATCCGTTCTCTTGTTATGTTAAACCGTTTCCCGATCTCTTCCAGCGTATGGGTGTAGCCGTCGTCAATACCAAAGCGTAGTTTAATTACCTCACGTTCACGAAACGTCAGGGTTTTCAGGACATTTTGCAGTTGTTCTTTAAGCAATGACTGGTGGGCCGTAGAAACCGGGGACTCAGCTTTCTTATCCTGGATAAAGTCCTCAAACATTGTTTCACCATCGGTACTGATCGGGTTTTCCAAAGATATTGGTCTTGATGCAACCCGAAATACGCGGAAAACCTCCGAAACTGGTATCTTTGCCTCTTTCGCAATGGCTTCTATCTTGGACTTCCTATCGTTATCTTTATGGATGTTCTTAAATACCTGCGAAGTTTTATTAATTACTTCTGTCATGTGTACCGGTATGCGAACCGTCCTTGCCTTATCATCTATTGCCCTGATGATGGCCTGCTTTATCCACCAGGTGGCATAAGTGCTAAACTTGAAACCCATGCGATAATCGTATTTGTCAATAGCCCGCATTAAACCTGTATTCCCCTCCTGAATAAGGTCATGAAACGCAAGACCGCGTTTCCGGTACTTTTTTGCAATACTTACTACCAGTCTCAAATTACCCTCAGAGAATCGTTTTCTTGCAGATGCATATTCGCAATACACAAAGTTAATGGTATCAGCCGCTTTTTTTATTTCTACAAGTGGGGCTGTTACCAGGACTTTTACTTCGTGGGCGTTATGAGGAAAATTCTTGTAAAGTTCCTTTTTATAGTTTGAGCCCTTGTGTCTTGCTTCCAATCTTACGATCTCAGATAGCGTGTCCAAGAGCTGCTTCATAACAGGTAGTATAGTCTCTGTACGGATATGTATTGCTTCCAGGTATCTGATGGATTTTCTCTTCCTTGATAATATTTTATTAAGGAATCTGGATTTTACAGATTTCGGTATCGTGCCCTTGCCGATCTTCTCGTAGTCTCTCTGATTATCCTTAAGCATACCTCTGATTTTTTCTGCTATATCACGGATTTGTTCAATCCTTTCGTTCTTGCTCTGGTCTTTTGTTATTGTTGTCTCAATAAATTGGACAAGGTCAGATTCACTATCTACGTCTTCGAGAATGCGCAGGTAATTTTCCAGGGCATAGTCGTAACTCAGTACCTTCCTGTGAAGCAGCCTGCTCACAATCTTTATCTTCTTTGCCAGATGAAGCTCTTCCTCACGGGATAACAACGGTAGGGTGGACATCTCTTTTAGATAGAGACGAACCGGGTCGTAATCCTTGTATTTTACCTTCTCCTCAAAGGCTTCTCCTTCAATGAGATCATCTTCTGCTACGTAATTTTCCTGATTTATATCGTCGGTATTTGTATCAGTTAGATATTCAATTTTATATTCTAATTGGTCCATTTTACCTTCCTATTTGGATCAAAAATTTACAAAATACGGTATTTTCAATACTTATAACGTATATTTCTTGCAAAATGTTGCAGAAAATATATATTTTTTCGATATATCATAAGTGATTGATGTAATATAATTTGTCAACAAAAAAGTATTTAAGATAGGTTGCTATTACCCTTTTTCAGTCTTTATTCCCGTAAGAAAGACAGGCAATGATACGTATATCAAATGTTTTTTCAAGGAAAATTTTTGTGCATGGGGTATTTTTGAGACTAAAAATAGAGTTAAGTACTTAAAATAATGTTGGTTACAATATAGTTATAAAAAATAAAAAAAGTATAAGGTTTGCCTATGTACATCTGGAGTTTTAACAAGAATTGGTAATGTATAGAAAAGGTAGCGAAAACTTGTTAAACGGAGCCCTCAGACCAATGAGAAGCACGATAGTATGTCTCCTGTATCCTGTCCCCTTTTCATGATATGTGCGCAAACTCAGATTATGGAGTGGTACGGCTTTCAATATACCTAAGGCTTGATAGAAGGAAGTAAATGGGAGTGTAGGGGAGAATTGATTTAATCGTCTCCAATTGAACCGAAATGTTTAACGTGTTCCCTTGTCTGGTATCAGTCAAAAGCGTGCAGGCAAATGCTCAATATATGGTTCAATCTACAAGATTGAATCAACCTGAGGAATATCTTGATTTATTGTTCTTTACTTACTACGATTTTCGCAGTATACAACCACTGGTAACACCGGTATGCTTTCCTTTGTTTACGGTGATTTTCCCATTTACGATCACATACTCAATACCCTCTGAGTATTGATGAGGTTCTGTAAATGTACTTTTATCAATAATTTTTTCAGGGTTAAAAATAGTTATATCTGCAAAATATCCCTCTCTTATCATTCCTCGCTTATCTAATCCAATTTTCTGAGCAGGTAGGCTTGTCATTTTTTGAATAGCTTTTTCTTCGGGGAAAAGTTTTTTTTCCCTGCAAAATTTTCCCAAAACACGTGAAAAAGTGCCGTAACTCCGTGGGTGAGGTTTTCCCTTACTCAGTATTCCATGGTTTGCACGCAGAGAACTATCCGAACCGATAAAGACAAAATCCCATCCCAATATATCCTCCAAATTCTCTTCACACATACTAAACAGGAAAATGTCAACCCTCGTCTCTTCCTCGATAAGCAAATCAAGAACTGTTTCAATAGGAGACTTATTAAGTTCCTTTGAAATTTCTAAGATTGTTTTTCCTATTGTCCATGTATTTTTTTCATGATAAACAGAGGAGATCATCACTTCATTCCAGAAGGTATCACCCTCCATCTGCAACATTTCCTTTGCAATCTGCCTGCGGGTACTGGCATTTTGTAATCTCTTTATCTGCACTTCAGTGCCGCCCTCATAAACCCAATGAGGTAATAGAGCGTCCAGGTCGGTTGCGGCGGCTGTGTATGGATATCGGTCGCAGGTAATATTCACGCCTTCACCAAGAGCACGTTCAATGATTGTCTTTATGTTTTTTATCTTATGCCAGTTCAGGCTTCCCGAAGTCTTGAGGTGGGATACCTGCAGTCTGGCTCCAGAACGTTTGGATACTTCTATAGCTTCTGCAAGAGCTTCCTCAAGACTATCGCCTTCGTTGCGCATGTGTGTTGCATAGAAACCATCGTAGCTTTTTACCGTTTTGCACATTTCTATGATTTCTTCTCTTGCTGCATAGCAGCCGGGAGGGTAAATTAGACCGCTGGACATACCAAATGCGCCTGCCTTCATAGATGCTTCCAGATCTTTTATCATGGAGGATAATTCATGTGGACCGGGATTCCTGTTTTCATATCCAAGGGTACATGCCCTGATATTCCCGTGGCCGACAAGAAATGCCCTGTTGATTGAACTCCTGGCCTTTTCTGCCATATCGTAGAATTCTGCAGCCGATTGCCATGTGAGTGCAATGTGATATTTTGCTAACCCTTTTGCCCGATTCTCTAATACTTTTCCCCGTAAGGGGAAAGCAGACAAACCACAGTTCCCGCATACTTCTGTCGTGACACCATCGAGTACCTTACTATCACTTTCTGGGCGAATAAGCCATAGGAAATCGCTATGGGAGTGAATGTCAATGAATCCCGGCGTGACTATCATCCTGTTTGCATAAATTGTGGGGCAGTTATTTTCACAAATATGTGGATCAATGAGGGCGATCTTATCGTCTTTAATACCGATATCCAAATTCTTTTTCGGTAATCCCGTACCATCGATAACGGTTCCATTTTTTATTATTAAATCAAGTTCCATAATGTCTTATCAAAAACAGTATAGTTGTTTGTTATCAGTTTCTGTAAGCCCGTTTTAGGGTGGCACTGACAAGCTCTGTTTGTCAGTGTGTTATATTCCCTAGCTGTGTGCGTATTGAAACAAACACGGACAAACCAGTTTGTCCGTGCCACCCAGTCTGGATGATATCGCAAAATCTTACATTTTCCTTCTAATTTATGGGTAAAGATGAGCCTTACGAAGGAGGGGAACGGGGTGGTTATAAAAATTTATAAAATTTAACAGAATTTTGAATAGCTACCAAAAATAGATGTTATTCATCTACTAAGGGAGAAGGTTTGTCTAAACCGAGAACTTTGTCAATATCCCTGTGCATTAAATTTATGTCTTCCTTCATGGTATCGATATGTCTTTTGTTATGATATTTATCAGTAGTGGAGCAGCCAGGAAGGCACCAGAGAGCGATCGTACCTAGTATCGGGAAGATTATTCCGGGGAGAAACGGTTTGAGTTTGGAACTCATGCTAGTATTCCTTTCTCTGTCTTGAAGATGGTATTTTCATAATTCTCCGGTATTTTGTTACTGTTCTTCGGGCAATATCTATACCTGATGCGTGTAATTTTTCAGCAACTTCTTCATCACTGAGCGGGTTGGATTTGTTTTCCTTCGCAATAATTTCACCCAGCTTTTGCCGTATGGCTTCCCATGATTCCATTGATCCGTCTACATTCTGAAAGCCTCCGGTGAAAAAGAACTTCATTTCGAATATGCCTTGAGGTGTTTGGATATATTTGTGGGCAATAGCACGACTTACCGTTGATACATGTACTCCAACAATATCGGCAACATCCTGCATCTTTAGTGTACGAAGGCGATGAATACCTTCATCTAAAAAATCCTTTTGCAATTCTACAATCTTACAAGCAACTTTATACAGGGTGCTTCGTCTCTGTTCTATTGCATCAATAAGCCATTTTGCAGATTCAATCTTCTTTTGTATATACTGGCGTGTCGAATTATCACTGCCGTTTTCATTCAAAAACTTTTTATAAAAAGAGCTGATATACAGATGGGGTAAATTCGTATTGTCAATCAGAAATACTTCATACTTTCCATCAATGTACTCAACTTTTACCTCCGGGACTACATACGAAATCGTTTCATCACAAAAGATAGAACCAGGTTTGGGATTTAGGGTGCGGATAAACTCCACCAGTTTCTTTATCGTCTCCAGGCTATTCCCCGTCTTTTTTGCTATAAGAGGATATTTCTTCATCTCGATATCCTCTAAATGGTTGAGAAGCAATTCCTTTGTTACATGGTAGTGTGAGTCCCGTTTGTCCAGTTGCAATATCAAACATTCTTGTAAATTCCTTGCTCCAACGCCGGGTGGTTCCAATGATTGTACAATCTTCAGTGCCTCCTTGACCTCTTCAATGGGAAGGGGTTTTTCGAGCGATTGCATAATTTCTTCCAGTGGACTTGCCAGATACCCGGCTTTGTCAACGGAATAAATAATACTCTCGCAGGCCTCTACGAAATGATTGGGAACGTCAATGAGCGATAGCTGTCCCATTAAATAATCATGGAGAGACATGGGCTTGGCAGCGGTATTCTCCAGTGCTTCCTGCTTTTGATCTCGTTCTTCAGAGAAGCTGCTTTTTCGGGTAACGGTTTGTGAATAGTAATCACGCCAATCCTCGGCAAGTTCACCGAGTTTGTCAAACTCGTCTTTATCTGTATTGTCCTCTACCGTTTGAGCTGCATCATCTCCTTCTTTGACACTTTCATCTTTTCTCTCTTCATGTACTTCTTCAAGTACAGGATTGTCTACCAGCTCTTGTTGTACATGTTCAATAAGGGCCAGTAACGGTAATTGAAGAATTTCTATTGACTGAATGATTTGAGGAGACAACTTCATCTTTTGCTGAAGTTGCGGTAATAAAGACGACTGCATTTTCATGAAACATCACCTTCCATAAAAAACGACCTTAATCTGCTAAAATCTCATTTCGTTTCTACCACTGATGGCATCGGCGACGATCGCCGTATTTGCATATTCAATATAACTTCCCGTTGGCAATCCGCGGGCAAGCCTTGTGACCCGTACCCCTAAAGAGTCCATTTGCTTGTGAATATACAAAGCAGTTGCATCCCCTTCCATATTTAAATTTGTGGCAAGGATGACCTCTGTTACTCCTTTTTCTCTCACCCGGTGTAAAAGCTTTTCGATTGTTAAAGATTCCGGCGCAACACCCTCTAAGGGAGAGATATGGCCCTGGAGGACATGATAAAGACCACGGTATTTACTCGTCTTCTCTATTGTCAGAAGGTCTGCCAACTGTTCAACTACGCAGATTACAGTGGTGTCCCTGTGAGTATCACTACAGATATGGCAGGGGTCGCTTTCCGAGACATTGAAACAAACTGAGCAGGTTTTTATAAACTTTTTTACATCACGAATCGCATAAGCAAGTTGCATGGCTTCTTCTGAAGGTTGTTTTAAGATATAGCATGCAAGACGTTCTGCTGTTTTTTGTCCTATACCTGGCATTTTACCAAACTCGTCAATAAGTTTGATTACCGATTGTGGATATGTATTCAAAACGAAAAACCTCTAAGAGTATCTTTTTATAAACTTCCATTCATTACATTCCGCCCCCAAACATCCCTTGTAGTCCCGGAACGTTTAGTCCCCCAGTGACCTTTGACATTTCTGACTGGTATAACTCCTGTGACTTCTTGATTGCCTGTGAAACAGCTGACAGAATAAGGTCCTCAAGCATCTGGACATCTTTTGGATCTACCACTTCTGGATCAATTTTGATGGAGAGTATTTCCTGTTTTCCATTCATATGCACGGTAACCATACCACCGCCGGAACTTGTTTCTACGATGCGTTCTTTCAGTTCGTTTTGAACATCCTCCATCTGTTTTTGCATCTTCTGTGCCTGCTTCTGCACTTGTTTCATCATTTCTCCGATATTACCAAAACCCTTCATTGTATTGACCTCCTTTATTTATTTATTTTTATAACATGACCACCAAACAACTCCAAGGTCTTTTTTACTGCCGGTTCAGAGAGTATCGTATTGACCGCATGTTGATCAGAAGGGCCATGATCTGTGATTATATTTCCCGTATTTTTTTCGTTACTTTCGTTTTTCGATAGTATGAATTTAAGTTTTATATTATTTTGTGTCACTTCCTTTACACATTGTTCTATAAATTTTTTTTCTTCAATTTGTTCGAGTCTTTCCTTATGAAATGAACAATTACCGGGAAGCTCGATAATAATATCCCCGCCTTTGACTTCAACAAATCTGCCGTTCCTCAGAAGTGACCAGGTGGATTTTTTCTTGTTCTGTACCATGAGAAGGATTTTTTCCCAAAGACCTGCTTCATGATACTGATTTTCTGTATCTTTATCCTCTTTTATTGCAAGGTGTCCTTCTGGTATCGCTTCCGGTACCATCTGTCGGACTATAGATTTTTGAGGAGGCAGTAAGAACTCTTCGTTTTTTGCCGGGTTCTTGTCTCTATTTGCCAATCTGCTTTCTAAAGATACAATTTTTTCCATGATTTCGGTAAGAGAACCAAGAGATTCCATCCGGCATAATTTAATTATCGTCATTTCGAGAAAAATGCGCTGGAGGAAGGCGTCTGTCGTACGTATCCTTGTATCAGAAAGTATTTGTATCATGTACATTAACGTATCACTTGAAAAAGATTTTCCATATTGCTGGATCAACGGTGTATGAATATCAATCCACTCTGCCTTTTGCCCGCAGGAAGAAAAGATCAAAAGGTCCCTCATGCTGGAAAGCAGCTGGTCTACAAACTCTGCTGGAGTTTTTCCTTCATGTAAAATGTCATTCACAATTTCCAGAGCAGAAGATACATCTTTTTTTATAAAGCTGTTGAATATATCCAGTATTTTATCTTCATCGATACAACCCAGGATAAAATTTACGTCTTCCTGGGATATCTTGTCCTTGCAGGAAGAGAGGATTTGGTCCAAAACCGATTGAGAGTCCCGTAATCCGCCCCGTGCATATCTTGCAATGGCATGAAGGACAGGCGGTTCAACCTGTACGCCTTCCGCCTTACAGATATCTAAAAGTCGTTTCTCAATATCCTGGACAGAAATACTCTTAAAATCAAATCGTTGACATCGAGACTGTACCGTTTCTGGAAGGCGATTGGCTGCTGTCGTAGCAAAGATAAATTTAACGTGTGGAGGTGGCTCTTCAAGAGTTTTTAAAAGAGCATTAAATGCTTCACGGGTAAGCATATGAACTTCATCGATGATGTATATCTTATAGCGTGCCCGTGATGGGGCATATCCGACATTTTGCCTTATGTTTCGTATCTCATCAATTCCTCTATTGGACGCACCATCAATCTCCAGGACATCGATATCGTTACCCTCTGATATGCACCGGCAAATATCGCAGCTATTGCATGGGGTATCGGTAGGGCCTGACTGGCAGTTTAATGCCTTTGACAATATACGCGCCGTAGAGGTTTTTCCTACCCCCCGAGGTCCTGCTAGTAAATAAGCGTGGGCTATCCTGCCGGAACGTATTGCATTCTTGAAGGTCGTTACAATAGGCTCCTGCCCTACAAGATCTTCAAAAGTTTGTGGCCGGTATCGGCGAGCTAAAACAACATAAGACATTGGTTGTTTGCCTCAATATATATGGTATTTCCTTTAATATTATACTTTGTTAATTTCCTTATATCAATATACTTTCTTTAGCTATTTTCTTTGTTGTGAAGAGTTGTGGATATTACGTCGTGTGATGAGAGATAGAAAAATAGGGTAGAAAGTATTTCTTAAGGATTAAAAACGGCCGTGCACTTTCTTCGTTCCCCTTCCTATTAGTTTACCTACGCAGTTAGCTCAGGCCAGGCTTACTCACGGCACATAAGGACAAATGTTTATGGCTGCTTGCTTCCGCATCTGACCAGGTTCACATCATCTCTTATTGCATGAGACCCAGCCCTCATTGCCACTTACGGAGATAATACTAATAGTCCGTGAGACCTCAGAAAAGCGATCGATCCTGCTATAGCGGGTTACAGGTTACAAGGAACCGCTAGCTCCCCATCTAGCACGGCCTATATTTCGTATAAAAGAACTGGCGGAGAGGGCGGGAGTCGAACCCGCGATACCGTTTTATCGGTATACGCGCTTTCCAAGCGCGCTCATTCGGCCTCTCTGACACCTCTCCAAGGATTTAATACTTTGTATATGATTTATCTTTACCAATAAGTCCAGTTTTTCGATAAGAATTACACGGTGTATAGTAATGGCTAAATGGTTTTTAACCATTCAAACATCCAACCGAAGTGCATCTTGCTTCTCATCGGTCTGAAATTTTGCCTCGTTCGCCTCGCTAGATAATTATGTATCTTACTGGCGGAGAGGGTGGGATTCGAACCCACGTCCCGCTGTAAGCGGGAAACGGTTTTCGAGACCGTCCCGATCAACCACTCTGGCACCTCTCCAGTTCTCAATAGTTTATTTTACGCGGCAGTTTTCTAAAAAAAACATTTGTAACATATACTTACACTCATCGGCAAGGATATGTGGTATAACCCTCAGGCGATGGTTAAACCGCGGCTCCTGGACGAGATTAACAACGGATGCGCATGCACCAGCCTTTTTATCCATGGTTCCATAAACAAGGGATTCAACCCTTGACTGTACCAGGGCGCCAGCGCACATTGCACAAGGTTCCAATGTTACATAAATTGTTGTTCCTGTCAAGCGCCAGTTTTGCAGGTAAGTTGCGGCCTGGGTTATCGCTATCATCTCTGCATGTGCAGTGGGGTCGTTAAGCATTTCACGCTGGTTATGCGCACGAGCAATGATACGGTTTTCATATACGATCACGGCCCCAACAGGGACCTCGTTTTTCTCCATGGCCTTATTGGCCTCTATAATAGCCTGTTTCATAAAATACTCGTGCCGTGCAGTATCTTCCATAGCTATAAACTATTATTTTTACGAAATTGTTCGTTTATCTGGTATTATCTTATTATTGCCATAAGAAAAGAAACAAGAAACGCGCCCAGGAGGATTTGAACCTCCAACCTCCGGATTCGTAGTCCGTGACTCTATCCAATTGAGCTATGGGCGCCCATTCTATTTTCCGTTCCTTAAAAATGCAAAAATAAAAAATTTATGCTTTATCAACATCCTTTAAAACCTTAAGTAACAAGCTTGCAGACGAATGAAGACAGTATTGTTACAACCCGGTACCTTAATAGTTTTTAAGGTAATTAGGTTGAAGGCTTACCTCTAAAAATAAAGGTCTATATGGAGGGGTGTTAATTGATAAGCAATACAAACAAGTATAAGCACAGAGAAAGTTCTTGTCAAGATATAATCCCCCTGTCCTGTTTTGATTCTGTTACATCTTTCTGATAGACAATTTGATCAGGTGCCTGAATTCCTCGGATTTTAGGAGAATAGATGTTGCGGCAAATCCGGCAAATGAGGTTACCATCGGGATGAATAGCCGAAGCCCTTTAAAATAAAGATTGCTATTTTCACTCAGGGGAGGGAATATCTTGTGCGTAAACCAACAAGCAAGGCCCATTACGAAAGAGGCAGCTATGGTTTTTTGCAATGTAGTGAAAACACTATTTTCAATCTTGATGTGAAGCCTTTTTTGCAGTATGGTGATCAGAATAACAATCTGGATAATGGCACTAATAGCAGTAGAGAGGGCCAGACCGCCTTCTTGTAATACCCAGATAAGAGAAAGATTCAAGATAAGATTTAAACCAACACATATTGCCCCGACTTTTACCGGAGTGACCGTATCTTTTACCGAGTAGAATGCCCGGACCAATACATGAAGTCCGCAGTATGCCCATATTCCAATACCATAGAAGAGAATAACACGTGATGTTCTGTACGCCGATTCTGCATTAAATTGGTTTCTCCTGTAGAGGAGATCAACGATGGGATCCCGGAGCATAACAATCGCCACAGATGCGGGGATACCAATGAAGAGCATGAATTTTAATGCCCTGTTGAAATTGAGCGAAAAGCTGCTCCAATCCCCCCTTACTGCATGGGTGGAAAAGAGGGGAAATACCGCCGTTGCCATGGCGATGCCAAAAACTCCCAAAGGAAACTGAATAAGCCGATCGCTGTAATACAATACGGAAGCAGCCCCGGCCTTCAGGGGAAAATGAATGATCATTCCTGCAAGGCTGAAATAGTTTTGCCCCCCCTGATGGGCGGCAAACCCGACTGCAATAATACTGTCAAGTAAGACATTGATCTGAACGATAGCCAGACCGAAAACGATAGGTGCCATGCGCGTTAATACCAGTTTCAGATCCGGGTGTGAAAATTGGATGACAGGCCGGTAATATAACCCTTTTTTTCTCAGGACAGGGATATGGATAAGTATTTGAACAATACCCGAGAGAAAGGTGGAGATGGCAACTGCATAGATCATTTTTTCCAAGGTCTTTCCTGTATAGGGAGACAATGCAGCCCCTAAGATCCAGCATATGTTCATAATAACCGGGGCAAAAGCAGGCATAAGAAAATGGTGAAGGGTATTGAGTACGGCTCCAATGAAGGCAACTAAACATATGAATAGAACATAGGGAAACATAATGATAAGCAATTTAAAGATGAGTTGCCATTTTTCCTGTACATGAAATATCCTGGGAATGGCGAAGAACGACCCTTCCCCTATGAATACAATTCCACCCAGGATGATGATAAGTAAAGTAGCGATAAGATTTGCAAATTTCCATGCATCCGTCCTGCCACGTTTTTCGATGTGTTCTGTGAAGATGGGAATGAAGGCCGCACTGAGTGCTCCTTCTCCAAAGAGCCGCCGAAACAGATTGGGGATCTTAAAAGCGACAGTAAAGGCATCCCAGACCATACCGGTTCCAAAGACACTGGCACATATCATATCTCTGGCAAGACCAAGTATGCGGCTTAAGAAGGTACAAATACTGATAATTCTTACAGAACGAAATATGTTGTGTGATTCAGACATGATTTCTCATTGTGGAATCTGTGGTTCCAGTCTCTTTTTATCGGTCTGAGGTTCTGCCTCATTCGTGTTGAATTATATAACCGTATTCGATGGTATAACACTGCCTTTGGGTATGATAACTATCGAGTCACGAATCATGTAATTTTCTGCATCAACTTGTTCTATGTTTCCGGTATTTTCTATAGTTACGTTTTCTCCAATGTGTACATTCTTATCAATGATGGCCTTTTTGATGTTGGAATTATTGCCTATTCCTATATCTGGTATTTTTTTAAACCGGTTTGCCCGAAAGTTAGACTCTGACTCATAGTAATCTGCGCCCATAATAATGGAATCCTGGATAACGGTGTTTTTACCAATGATACTTCTAATTCCAATAACAGAATGCTCTATTTCTGAACCGTGAATAGAGCATCCATCTGCAATAATAGATTGGGTAATTTTACAATCATTGATAAGTGAGCCGGGTAAAAAGAGGGGATTTGTATAGATTGGTGCTCTTTCGTCCAGTAAATCAAAGCTTGGTGTAGTGGAGGCTAATTCCAGGTTGGCTTCATAAAACGATTTTATTGTTCCTATATCTTCCCAATATCCATCAAAGAAATAAGCAAATACCCGTCTTTTTTTAATAATATCGGGGATAATTTCTTTACCAAAGTCTGATTTCTTTGTTTCTTTTAGTACCTCGTTGAGCACATCAATATTGAATACGTAAATACCCATTGAAGCAATAAGGGAACGGTTTCCAGCTTTAATGCCGTGCCTGTCAAAAGCAGGTGCACTTATTGAGAAAGAATCAATAACCTCCTCATCTTTTGGCTTTTCAACAAAATCGCTGATACGTCCCTGTTCGTCTACCTTTAAAACACCAAAATGGCGAACCTTTTCTCTTGTAATAGGGATTACCGAGACGGTTACTTCTGCGTTGGTTCTGATATGTTCTTTAATAAACTCCTGGTAATTCATCCGGTAAAGTTGATCACCGGAAAGTATAAGAGCAAATTCAATATTAGGCTGATTGAAAAACCGAAGATTTTGCCGGACAGCATCAGCAGTACCCTGATACCAATCCATACTCTCTATGGTTTGGGTTGCAGCTAATATCTCAATAAAACCCCTCGAGAAATTATCAAATTTATATGCCCTGGTAATATGCCTGTGAAGGGATGCCGAGTTGAATTGTGTGAGTACATAAATTTTATTCAGATCAGAATTTAAGCAATTACTTATGGGTATATCTATGATTCTGTACTTGCCAGCAAGCGGGACTGCAGGTTTTGACCTTTCTTTTGTTAAAGGGTAAAGCCTTGTTCCGCGACCTCCGCCGAGTATTATAGAAATTACATTGTCCATGGTTTATCTATGAGAAATAGTAAAAACTTTATAAGCGTATCTGAGGGAAATTTTTTACCCCCCTTTATTCTCCCTTATAAAGGGAATATAGAGGGGGGTAATTTGGTCTTTATTCCTAATAAGTTTCGTGGATCTTTATAGTTCTGAAGATTAATTATCTAACGAGACAAAACCTCAGACTAATGAAAAGCGAGATGCTCGATACACAATGCAAGATACAAGCAATCGTGCATTAAAAACTTGCTCATGGGTAAAGATAAACCGCAGAGAAAGTTTTTAAAGATAATTTAACAGGTTGATGATAGTTTAACAGAAAATTTTATAGATTCAAGTTATTTGCAAAACGGCGGGTTTTTCGTACGTTTTGGAATTATCTTAATTAATTTGCCCAACTTAGGATACTTAGGATTATGGGTAACCTTTGTCGTACTTGCTGCTTCAGGAATCATACAATTCTACCGCTTTTGATCTTGCAATTGATAATTCGTTTTGATAATATTCCTTAACATATTTTAGTAAATGTACTTGAAACAATTACTCATATAAAGGGGGATGTTGGTATCCATATCAATTTCCCGGATACGGCAAATGTAAGTCCCTGGATTATTTTTTTTATCATGGGACTCATAATAGGCAGTTTTTTAAATGTCTGTATCTATCGGATTCCAAGAAAAGAATCCCTGGTATTGCCCCGTTCATCTTGCCCTGATTGTAACGTAACTATTCGGTGGTATGATAATATTCCTGTATTAAGTTATATATTACTATGGGGACGCTGTCGGAACTGTAAGGCGAAAATTTCTGTACAATATCCGATTGTAGAATTACTAACAGGATATGTGTTTGTACATCTTTACTACGTCTTTATACAAAGTAGACATGAATCACCCTGTATTTTCATTAGTTACGTAATTCTCTGTTGTGCCCTGATTATATCGACATTTATTGATCTTAAGCTGCTTATCATTCCTAATGAGGTTACCATTACGGGCATTCCACTTGCTCTTGTTTTTAGCATGATATGTCCAGGTTTGCACGATGCCCGGCATACCCTGAGAGATTTTTCGTTGGTTGGTGTCTACCGGCTGGATGCATTGATTGCATCAATAATCGGGATGCTTGTGGGTGGATGCCTGATCTTTCTCTGCAGCGTTTTAGGGAAATGGGTGCTTAAGAAGGATGCCATGGGCTTCGGGGACGTAAAACTTATGGGTATGATTGGCGGGTTCGTTGGCTGGAAGCTGGCTATAGCAATATTTTTTGTCGCACCATTTTTTGGCCTGTTGATGTCCATTCCTGTGTTATTGCTTAAAAAAAGTCATATGATTCCGTATGGACCGTTTTTGTCATTAGCTACCTTGGTGTGTATTCTCATGCAGGATTATTTTATAGGATATATCGATTTATATATTCAAATTTTTACCGTTTTATTTATAGGGTTTAATACTTTGTAGGCGCTAAGCGCCTATCCGAAAACAGGAATTGTCATTCCGAATGGAGTGAAGAACCTTTTAACCATGGTAATGAAAGGATTTCTCCCTTCGGTCGAAATGATAAGGTAAGCCGTTTTATTCATTTTGCAGAAGACTGAAAATTTCTTTACCTTGAAAGGAGGAAAGGCTATATGTTGGGGTTAGGGAAAAGGGGCTTGGTGCGCGGCTTTTGTCTGGTCGGAATATTGGGCTTGGCATCCATGGGTACAGGTTGTGGTGAGCTTAAGAAATTACGTAAGGAAAATCAGGCGTTGCATGAGAATGTTGCAGACTTGCAGCAGGAAAATACCGATCTTGCATCAAGGGCAAGTCAGTACGAAAGCGAGCTGAACCGGCTTGAGAACTCGAGACGAAATCTTGAAGCCAAGTTACAAGGTACAGGGGCGACTGTAAGGATAAAGGATGGTACGGTTGCTGTATCATTACCTGGTTCTGTATTATTTGATTCGGGACAAACAACACTGCGTCCTCAATCCAAGGCATCGTTGAAAAAGATTGCTGGTATACTGAAGACCGATGTGCCGAATGAAATGGTTCGGATCGAAGGCCATACCGATAATGACCCTATTCAGAAACAAAAAGACAGGTATAAATCAAACTGGGAATTATCTGCATCGAGGGCTGCAGCCGTTCTTCATTTTATGGTTGAGGAGTGTGGTATTTCACCCACACGGGTTTATATTGCAGGGTTTGGACAATATCAGCCCGTAGCGGATAACAAATCAAAAAACGGTAAGGCGAAAAACCGACGTGTTGAGTTCGTTGTAGTACCGAGGGTTGGCGGATAAGATTGTATGATTACGATTGTTGATTATGGGATGGGAAATCTCCGTAGCGTTGCGAAGGGTTTTGAGCGTTTTGGCTTTGATGTCAGAGTTACTGATAATCCCAAAGAAGTAGAAAATGCAGATAAATTAGTCCTTCCCGGTGTTGGGGCATTTCTGGACGCGATGAGTGGATTAAGGCATCGGGGGCTTATAGAACCCGTTGTCGATTGGACTCTGTCTGGAAAACCGTTTCTTGGTATATGCCTCGGACTGCAGCTTCTGTTTTCCAAAAGCTATGAAGACGGTGAACATACGGGTTTGGGTATTATACCAGGCAAGGTTGTTCGATTTGATTTTTCTAACGTTACAAACGAAAATCCCCTTAACGTCCATCGACTTCCCTTTGCGGAAGGGGAAATTCGGGAGACCTCAGATGTAGATGGTATGAACGGAAAACTGAAGGTTCCTCACATGGGCTGGAATCAGGTGTGTTTCCGGAAAAAGAATAATCCTATCCTGAAAAACGTACCGGATAATACCTACATGTATTTTGTGCATTCTTATTACGTTTGTCCGGAAGATGAAGGCGTTATTGCTACGGAAACGGATTATGGTATCCATTTTACCTCTATGATATGGTACAAGAACATTTTTGCAACACAATTTCATCCTGAAAAAAGCCAGCGGTATGGACTGGCAATACTTGAAAATTTCGGTAATTTATAGATACCTATGCTTATCATTCCAGCTATTGATTTAAAAGGTGGCAAGTGTGTCCGGTTGACTCAGGGACAGAAGGATGCTGAGACAATCTTTTCTGACGACCCTGTAGATGTAGCCAAATCCTGGCAAGATCAGGGTGCTGACTACTTGCACGTTGTAGATCTGGATGGCGCTTTTGAGGGGATTCCCAAAAATCTTACGATTGTTGAACAGATTATTAAACAGGTAAAAATCCCTGTTGAATTTGGGGGTGGCCTGAGGACTGCTCAGTCCATTAAAACAGTGCTTGATCTGGGTGCAGACCGTGTTATTATAGGGACGAAGGCCATAGATTCTTCCTCCTGGGTGGGAGAACTTTGTAAAACATTTCCTGGACGCATCGCGGTCGGAATCGATGCAAGAAATGGCAAGGTGGCTGTGCAGGGATGGACTTCCCTGTGTGAATGGACTGCGTTGGAGTTCGCCAGGGAAATCGAAAAGGTGTCGCCATGTGCCTTAATCTTTACTGATATTTCAAGAGACGGCATGCTGCAAGGTCCGAATACCTCAAGCCTGAAAGAACTGGTGATGACGGTAAAAACTCCCGTCATTGCTTCTGGAGGAATCTCCTCCCTCAGGGATATTGAGGCGCTTATTCAATTACCTATTATGGGTATGATTATTGGGAAGGCATTATATACAGGACATATAAAACTTTCGGAGGCAAAACAACTATGTAAATAACGTGACAACCCACCACGAAGAGTACGGAATACCGAACCATATCTGAATAAAAATTAGAGTGTAAAAACTATCATGTAACCTCGCTTCCGTCTGGTAGAATTCCGTAACGTCTGTGGTGAACTCTTTCGGCAACTCCAATATTTGTTTAGGAGGTAACCTATGATTCCGTATGAAATAAAAGACATTCGGACCATTGTATTACTTGGACATGGTGCCTCAGGAAAGACTTCACTGGTAGACTCCATACTTTTTAAATCCAGCGCTACTTCACGCCCTGGTAGCGTCGAAGATGGTACTTCCGTAGCAGACCACGATATTGATGCAAAAGAGAAAAGACATACCATCGATTCTTCTATCCTTCACTGCAATTGGAAAGGGTGTGAAATCAACATCATTGATACCCCTGGCTATCCTGATTTTATTCGGGATACCGTTGCCTCTCTTGTTGCTGTAGAAACCGCCCTCATCACCGTATCCGCCATTGACGGTATCCAGGTTAACACCAGAAAACTGTGGAATCTCGCCTGTCAAAAGAAACTTGCAAAGATTATTGTTGTAACCAAGGTTGATGGAGAAAATATCGATTATCAGACCATTCTTGATTCTATCAGGGATACCCTGGGAAGTATGTGTATTCCATTGGTTTTACCGATTGGGGCTGGGCATAATTTTCGCGGCGTTGTCAATGTATTTGAAGTGCCTGATCCTTTACCTGATGGTATTACCGTCGATATCCATTCTGCCCATGATACTTTAGTTGAAGCCATTGTTTCTACTAATGATGCATTAATGGAAAAATATCTTGATGGAAAAGAAATTGACGGCGTGATATTACAATCCTGTCTTGCTAAGGCTGTTGTGTCCGGACTCGTTGTACCAGTCCTCTGTTGCTCGCATAAGAAAATATTGGGAATCGAAGCTGTATTGGATACGATAGCGAATTTTTCTCCGTCTCCGTCTGAAGGGGTTAAGAGGGTCGCTCTTGATGTACAAAAGAATCAGGAAATTACGCCTGAGATTTCAAGAGATGCCCCGTTTAGCGCGTATGTGTTTAAATCTGTTATAGACCCGTTTGTCGGTAAATTAAGTTACTTCAGGGTTATCTCCGGTATGTTGGAAGGAGAGGTGTTATTTTATAATGCGACGAATAAAAAAACGAACAAAATCGGACACATGTACCGCATCTTTGGAAAGGAACAGCAACAGGTTTCCCGGGCCATTCCGGGAGATATTATTGCTGTATCCAAATTAGAAGATATCCACATCTCTGATACAATTTGTGATCCGAAACATCCGGTAAAGTTTCCCGAAATTTCTTTTCCTACACCGATGTCTTCACTCGCGTTGGTGCTTGCAAGCAAGGGGGCAGAAAAGAAAATCAGCGAATGTCTCCACAAACTTACTGAAGAAGATAAGACTTTCAAGGTTTCACATGATACGTTGACCAGTGAGCTCATCGTTACCGGTATGAGCAACCTTCATTTACAGGTAATAGTTAACCGGTTAAAACGCCGTTTTGGGATTGATGTAGAGACCCATATTCCGAAGGTTCCTTACAAGGAAACCATCACGGCTCATGCCCGTGCACAGTATAAACACAAGAAACAGACCGGTGGCCATGGACAATACGGAGAGGTGCATATCAAGATTGAGCCGTTACCGAGGGGTGCAGGTTTTGAATTTGTAGATGAGATCGTAGGTGGTGCTATCCCCCGTCAATATATTCCGGCGGTTGAAAAGGGGATTCGGGAGACATTAGATAAGGGCATATTAATTGGTCATCCTATTGTAGATCTCCGTGTCCGGTTGTTTTATGGTTCCTATCATGATGTGGATTCTTCTGAAGCATCGTTCAAAATTGCAGCCGCACACGCATTCCACGAAGCCTTTCATCATGCAAAACCAGTCCTTCTTGAGCCTATAATGAATATAGAGGTTACGGTCCCTGCAAAATTTATGGGTGAAATTACCGGAAACCTTTCCAGTCATCGCGGACACATCAAAGGAATGGACACGGCAGGTGATTTACAAATTGTGCGGGCTGCTATTCCGATGTCATCTGTTGCTCGTTATGAGACAGAATTGAAATCTATGACTGGTGGACAGGGTTCATTTTCCATGGAATTTTCACACTATGATACTGTTCCGTCTCACCTCATGCAAGGTATTATTGTTCAAGCATGCACTGCCAGTGCAAAATAAAGTGATTTCAAATCGCCTCCCGATATGTAGTGGCAAGGCGCGTCTTGCCACTACACTGTTAAAAATCGAAAACATTCTGGTTAGTTCGATCTTTTTCTGTTAAGCAATGAATAAACACACCCCTAGCTCCTTTTCCCACGGCAGGTTCAGTTTTGCAACCCAATGTTATTAAGTTAAGGATTATAGATCAAAACAACTTATCCTTACCCACATCTTTTATCTCGTTTCAACGCTTCCGGACTGAATCAATGACCCTCTTGTTCTAAAAGTTGGAACGAGCTATGTAGGGTGGACATTGCCCACCAAAATACCTTTTCCGAAGCAATCTCAAAGGCAGAGATTGCTTCGTCGTTTCACTCCTTACAATGACATTTTTAAGGATTCAGTATGCTTGCATGTGCTCGAATATAAGTTAAAGACTTAATTTCCAACATATTCTGTTTGGTTTCAATCGTGGATTACTATAAGCACCAACCGAAGATTTATAGGCCAGTTCCATTGGTATTCCCCTTTGCCGGTAGGATAACGATAACTTTGGTAAATTTTCCCTCAACACTATCAATCATCAGTTTGCCACCGTGGTCCTTAATAATGTTGTAGCTAATGCTTAACCCCAATCCCGTCCCCTCACCTCTTGGTTTTGTGGTAAAAAACGGGGACATTATTTTCTTTCTTATATCTGAAGGTATGCCGGTTCCATGATCATAAAACGTAAGTTTTACATGCGGCTGGTTATCGATAGCTATCTCTTTTGCCAGGATCTCAAGGACCTTATCGCCAGTTATTCCCTTTCCATGATATTTTTTATTTAATGCATATCGTGCGTTACTCAAGATATTTAAAAAAACCTGCTGGATCTGTTGTGGATGTACAAATATTGCCGGTAAATCCCGTGGGATATACGACTGTAGCCTGATGCCCTCTTTTCTTAATTGAGATTCAGTCAAAATAAGGGTATCAGAGAGGATATCGTGGATACGTACAATACTCCTTTTCTCTTCTTTATTAATAGGTCTAGAGAAGACAAGAAGTCTATGAACGATATTCGTAATGCGGTCACCTTCCTTAATAATTCGACTGGAAATATCCTTTTCTCTGCTCCCCTCTTTACTTTTATTAAATAATATCTGAGCACAGTTAATAATACCCGTCATTGGATTATTGATTTCATGACCTACGCCTGCTGCCAGTTCTCCCAGTGCTGCCAGATGCCTGGAACGTTCGGCCGCTCTTTCCAACAGTATCTTCTCTGTGATATCCCAGAAAACACCCAGGATACCAATAATGTTGCCTTTCTGATCACGTATAGGGGTCCTGATAGTGTGGATAATCAATTCCTTTCCATCCCTGGTATATTTTTCCTCTATTTCTTCTGCCTTTCCTGATTCCATAATCCTCTTGTCGTCCGCCCTGTATTTTTCAGCAAGTTCTTCAGGGAAGAAGTTATAGTCTGTTTTCCCCTTAATTTTATCCGAACTAATATGCAGATCTCTGGCCAAATTTTCGTTACAGGACACGTACACTGAATCTTTATCTTTGTAGTATATTCTTTGCGGGAGGTTTTCAAGAAGTAAGCGGTACTTACTCTCGCTTGCGCGAAGCTCATTCTCTACCTGCTTGCGGTCGCTTATATCAATTCCCAGTTCCAGCACAAGAGGTGAACCATCAATGTCAACAAAGGGATAATCGTAGACTTGATAAACCCTTCCAGCCGGTGATGTCCACTCCCACGTTACCGTACTTTTTGTCTCAAAGACACGGAACGTAGGACAATTTTTGCACGGGCTTGAGTAACCATGCATCGTTTCGTAGCATAATCTCCCGTCAGTATCTCCAAAAATTTTGCGAAAATAGCGATTTGCGAAACGGATGGAATAATCAGGGGCCTGAAGGACAACATAACCAGGAAGTTCGTTCAGGAGGGAAAAGAACCGCAACTGATCTATCTCGAGGGTCTTTTTAGTCTCTTTCAACGCTGTTATGTCTGTAAGCGTGATTACATAGCCCAGATTCTTATTCTGCACGTCCAGGAGTGGTCCGGTATTTAAGATAAAATGAAGGGGCTGTCCATTTTCCGATTCCATATCCACCTCAAGGTTTTTAATGGTTTTCTTCTTTAAGATGGTTGAAATGGAAAATGCCGTTTTCCTGTTATTGTGTTTTCCTTCAGGGTATCGAAGTGGAAATGTCTTATCAAATGGTTGCAAGTATGAGTTTTTCCGGCATAAAGCTTGTGCCGCCTGGTTCAAACGGATAATGAGACCATCTTTACTGCAAACAATGATAGATTCAGTAGCCTGATCTAAGATCGTATCTGCGAATATTTCTTTCTTCATTGTCTCCGTTAAATTAGTTATTACCATACTCAGGCTGGGTTTATTATCAATGAGTAATGAATTGAGAGAAATATGTACAGGGAGAACTACTCCCTCAACGCCAGTAATGAGATTGAATCTTCCTTTTGTTCCCTCTTTCATTCCTGTTTTGAGAAGTTCAGAAAAGAGATTTCTTTGTCTTCTTGGTATGAAGTCGTAAAATGAAGCACTTATGATTTTCTCGAGAGGCTGTTTTGTCATTTCCGCAAAACGCATGTTGGAATAGAGGATAATGCCATCGTTGGTGAGTGTTACTGCCCCTTCGTTGATGCTTTCAACAATCGCCCGGTATGGATGTTCTGCACTTTTTAATGAATAGACTTGTTCCCCTCTGGGACTATTAACGAGAATAGCGTCCACCTCTCCGTTTCTTATAGCATGCAGGATATCTTCTGCTTCATGAAGCCTGTTTCGAAGCTCACGAATTTCTTTAATTAGTTCACTTTTTGTTTTTTTCCCCATATCACTTCTTGAATGTTTTAAGCTGATCCAATCGTCTACGATTGGGCCGAAACGTTTGGCACTTTTTTATATACCCGGAGGCGATCCATGGCTTACAGAACGATTCAAAACGTATGGTTCAATAACCAACACAGATAATTATTATAGGCATACACATGGCATTTATTTAAGCCTGGTCCGGGGTGGCACTGACAAACTCTGTTTGTCAGTGTGTTACATTCCATACCCATGTGCATATTTAAACAATCACGGACAAACAAGTTTGTCCGTGCCACCTTTTCATGTTAAAATCCTCACATATACAGAACCTGAGAAATATCCTGTCTTATCCTTTGGATATTATAATCTGTGCTCTTAGTCTGCTCCGTGTCCCGGTGGTTACTCTTCCGGCTTCTTCTCCTTCGGGTTATGTGATCGTTGTGGTTTTTTCTTTTTCGTTTTCCTCTTATTTGTTTTCTGCTTACTCGTTTTCCCTGCCAGGAGATTTATGGGAATTCCCACAAGGATTTGGTTGACATTCGACAGATCGCCAATAAATTTTTTCAAGGGCGGGGGCATCTGTTTGATAAGTGTAGGGGCAACTATCACCTGATTCCTCTTGGTAAATTCCGGCTGCTGATAAATATCAATTACCTCAAGTTTGTAATGATCCTTAAGATATTTATCACAGAAATTTTTTATGTTTCTTACTGCCTCTGAAGATTTCTTTGATGCACCAGTTATATAAAGATGGAAAACAAAACATTCTTTCTCGAATTCCAGAAGGACTTCTTCAAGGTTTTTTGCTATATTCTCATATTTCTCTTTTGCCATTTTGATAACTCAGTTTTGAAGCCATGTCCCAGGTAAGTTCAATATCCCCGGGGCTTAGTGTCTTTATAATACGAAAATTTATGAATAATACAGGCTAAATAATGTCTGAATGAAAATCCCTCCCTCGTTTTATCATTCCGGCTTTTTCGCTTTATAAAACTTAATTGTTACAGAGTGCCTGTCGAGAAGTCAAATTTATATTCAGGCATGTAACTCCTCTGGTTGTCAGGTTCACGGTTGTTTTTCTTTCTATAGTAATGTTAAAACAAAGTGTTGCTTTTATAATCTTCAGAAGTTCTATATTTTTTGGCAGAACCTGCTATGTGACATTTTGTTTTGAGATTACTATCCAAACTTTCTCATCAATACATATAATGAAACGTCTGTGGTACTTGGTCGCAAAAGGGGGATGGAATATTTCTTTCGGATATTATTCCGAGCATATCCATTTCGTTCAGTGTAAACTCCGCGAGGAGTCTTGAGATTCCTCAATACATTTGGAACAAGGATTTCTCCCAGCGTTTGTTCTGAGCAAAAGGCTTCTCATCGTTCCGCTTCTCGAAATAACAGAAAGCGGAGGGAGAGAAATAATAATTACAGGTAAAAAATTCCTGTACGTTTCTGAGATGAAATTATACTAAAATTGCTATCAAAAGGACAGCCTAATTGGCGTTTGGACGTAAATTTGCGGAAGATGTCGTTTCGAGCCCTTTGCTCTTGTCTTTCTGAACGATTGTTATAGGGATTTTCATTCTTAGCTTTTGTATTTTTTGCTTTTCTATGGTTTAATATCTTTGATTTATCTTCTAAGGGAATTGAGAATAAATTATATTTTCTTTTTGGAGGAAAATAATCATGGATGTATTGAGACAGGTAGCTGAATTGAAAGAGTTTTTAGGAAAGGTTTATTGTTTTATTGAAAATAATGAGGATGCATTCAAAGATGGCGTTGAGGCTGAAGAAATGAAGAACGAAACGTGGAAATGGATGCAAGAACTGGCTAAATTTTTACCCGAGGTATAATTGAAAAGGAATAATCTCTTATGACACGACCGATGTTCTATGAATACAGACCGCAGGCACCCATAAAGGCGCCGACAGATACAACCTTAATATGCAAAAACTGGGACAGCGAGGCGGCGCTGAGGATGTTAATGAATAATCTTGACCCGGCTATTGCAACTCAGCCTGAAGAACTTATCGTCTATGGAGGTACGGGCAGTGCCGTAAGGAACTGGAAGGAATATCAAAGGATTATTGATAGCCTGAAAATGCTGGAAAAAGACGAAACACTCTGCATCCAGTCAGGTAAACCTGTGTATGTTGCAAAGACCCATGAATGGTCGCCACGCGTCATCATTGCTAACTCAAACCTGGTTCCTGCATGGACGAAGCAGGAGGTATTCGACACGTACGAAGAAATGGGACTTACCATGTATGGTCAGATGATGGCAGGGAGTTGGATTTATACTGGTGTACAGGGCGTACTACAGGGCACCTATGAAACCTTTGCCTCACTAGCTCGGAAGGCATTTCTCCCGGAAGGTTTGAAAGGTAAATTTATACTAACATCAGGTATGGGGGGAATGAGTAGTGCTCAACCGTTGGCAGTAACGATGAATGGCGGTGTAATTCTCTGTGTTGAAGTACGGAGGGCACGTATAGAGAAAAGGGTCAAAGAAGGCTACTGCGACAAGATAACGGATAATCTTGATGAGGCACTTCAATGGGTCTTGGATGCCAAATCCAAACAAATGCCATTATCGGTTGGACTGGCCGGAAACGCTGCGGTCGTTTATCCGGAACTGGTAAACAGAAACATTACTCCCGATGTCGTAACAGACCAGACCCCTGCCCATGATCTGATGTCTTATGTACCCGTTGGGGAAGTGGATGGGCTTGATAAACAGAAGGAGAGGAACAAACGTGCCTATAGAGAAAAAGTATTGGATGCCATTATTGATCATGCAAAAGCCATCCTCTCCATGCAGAGGAACGGAGCTGTATGCTTTGACTATGGTAACAATCTAAGATCCCAGGCGGAGATGGCTGGCGTATCTATGAGAGATCCCAGCGGGCGCTATTGGTATCCGGGTTTTGTATCTGCATTTCTACGGCCTTTATTTTGTCAGGGAAAGGGGCCGTTTCGGTGGGTATCGCTGTCAGGCGATAAAGCAGATATCGAAAAGATCGATGAAGCCGCCATACAGAATTTCCCCGAAGATGCATCGCTTGTGAAGTGGATAAAGTTAGCGAGAGAAAAAGTACCTCAGCAAGGACTACCGGCAAGGGTATGCTGGTTAGGGTATGATGATCGTATCAGGATGGGTTTCATAATAAATGATATGGTAAGAAAGGGTATTGTTAAAGCACCGGTAGTTATCGGCAGGGATCACCTTGAATGTGGGTCTGCAGCTTCTCCTTATCAGGAGACCGAGGATATGAGAGATGGCAGTGATGCTATTGCCGATTGGCCATTAATAAACTTCGCCCTGAATGCTGCAAGCGGTGCCAGTTGGGTAAGTTTTCATCAGGGAGGCGGGACTGGAATTGGCAATTCCTTTCACGCAGGTATGGCTATCGTGGCCGATGGTACGAAAGAACGTGATAAACGGATCGAAAGGGTTTTAGCGGCAGATCCGGGGATTGGGATTGCCAGATACGTTGACGCAGGCTATGAAACAGCCGCCAGGGTGGCAAAGGAAAGAGGGGTCACGATACCGGGGTAAGAACCTGTCTGCAAGATCTTTGATCATTGGTAAAAGCAGTCAGCGCTCAGCAGTCAGCAGATGGCTCTGGGTTGGTTCAATCCTGCGGATTAAACCATATTTTCGAATTGGTACATAGGCTCTGGATTGATGTCAGGTGCCAGTAGCATGTCCAAACGTTCCGGTTCAATCGTGGACGATTGAACCAACCAGAGGCTTAGTTTAATGCTTAGGAATTTCAAAGTAGGGCAACCCTTTAGGGTTGCTATCCTGTGCCCGTGTTTCGGCGAGGGAAGCAAGGCTAAAGCCTTGCCCCACATTTTTCATAGCAGATAAAAGTTGCCGAAGGTCTCATTAAATATAGAGAATTTCTACTTTAAACATTCCATTTTTCAAGAAATTTTTATGGAGGATACTCCTATGGCTGAACTAGCTGCAAAAAAATGTGTACCCTGTAAAGGTGGTGTACCACCTTTAAAAGGTGAAGAATTACAAGCATTACAAAAACAGGTAGAGGGCTGGAATGTAGTAGATGAGCATCATCTGGTAAAGACCTTTAAATTTCCGGATTTCCGCAAGGCACTTGATTTTGTAAACCGGGTAGGTGCTATTGCTGAAGAAGAGAGTCACCATCCCGTAATTACTTTAACCTGGGGGAAAGTGGAGATTGTTATTTATACCCACAAGATTAATGGTCTGACAGAAAGTGATTTTATTCTGGCTGCAAAGATCAATACCATTCATACGTGATAAGAAAGGGAAATTTTGGCAATTGAAAAATATTGATTCATATGTATAATCAAGCAAGATAATATGGATGTAGGGGTATCTCAGGGCCGGTTTAACTTGCAGGTGGAATCACAACGTTTGGAATTGACTTATAAATCTTCGATTGATGCCAGGGATATGAGAAGTGCCAAATGTTTCTGTTCGATCGTGGACGATTGGGCCCACCCTGAAAACCCTGAAAGTGTTTTACCTATATAACTCATATCACATTTTTGGAGTCTAACCCATGATCTGGAAAATATGCATATTACTCAAATATGGGTGAGTAAGCCTACAGAGGTGGCGGTGCCATTTCCAGGTTTGGTGGATAGGGCTCGGATCTTCAAGACCCTTCTGTAGTCCTTCTCTTCAGTCTCTTCAGTTTATAAGATTTTGATCTCGCTATCCGCTTATTACCGATAAGGAACTCCCTTTATCCATTCCTAATATTGTTTTCCTGGAAAAGATCGTCCTTCTTCCAATAGTTTATTGGATTCCTCTTTCTTTTTGTATTCTAGTATGTTTTTGTTGGTTGCAGATTTACTGTACCAGGAGTTTAACGGTTATAAGTATCTGAACATAAATTTCTGTACCTTTTTCAGGAGTTGTAGGGGCGAAGCATTTACCGTTGAGAATATAAAGACTGCACTCAAGTTAACATCAGCAAAATAAATAACGTGGACGAATGGGCGATATTTTGGTGGGCAATGCCCACCCTACCCGGCTATGGTATAGTAGTACAAAAGTCACCGAAGGCCTAACTTGAAAGTAATGATAAGGAGGTGTTTATACA
>JBDIVL010000017.1:0-74082 GCA_039794405.1 Candidatus Jinrextremum sp.
CCTGGGAAGATAGTTCCTCACTGGCAGCCGCAGTCTGTTCGGCATTTGCCGCATTCTGCTGGATTACCTGCTCCATCTGCTGGATGGCTTTGCTGATCTGCTGTATCCCATTTGTTTGCTCTTCTGATGCCGTAGCTATCTCGCTTACCAGGTCAGTAACTTTTTTTATCTGAACAACTACCTCTGTGAATACCTCTTTTGTCCTTTTAACGAGTGTTGTTCCGCTTTCTGCCTTTTTTACGCTATCGGTAATTAAGGCCGTAATATCTTTTGCCGCGGTTGAACTTCTCTGGGCAAGATTTCTTACCTCTTCTGCAACAACGGCAAATCCTCGTCCATGTTCTCCTGCCCTTGCAGCTTCAACGGCTGCATTTAATGCCAACAAATTCGTCTGAAAGGCAATTCCTTCAATAATCTTGATAATATCGGCAATCTTTCCACTGCTCTCAAAAATCTTTTTCATTGCATCGTCCATCTCATGAACAGCCGTGTTACCGTGTCCGGCCGTGTCATTACATGCCTTTGCCAGTTTGGATGCCTCTGAAGCATTATCGGCATTTTGTCTTGTCATGGAAGATATCTCCTCCATGGTCGATGAGGTTTCTTCTATTGAGGCCGCTTGCTCAGAAGTCCCCTGGGAAAGACTCTGGCTTGAGGCAGAAATTTGTTCTGATGCCGATGCTACTTGAGAGGCGCCGTTGGTAAGTTCTACGAGCATATTTTTAAAGAGGCCAGAAATCTTGCTTGTGATTCTGACGACAAGGATGCCCAGTCCGGCGACAAACCCTGCTGAAGCCAGCCCGATAATAATCATCCACTTCCTTAAATTATCAACAGATTTAAATGCCTCGGCTTTATCAATTTCCGCGATAATGGCCCATTTCAAACCAAGTACATTGAATGGTGCATAAGCGCTCAGAACAGGTGTGCCCCGGTAATCGTTGATAATCTTACAGTCAGTATTTCCCTCCACTGCATCTTTTGCAGCAATGGTGTCTATTTTGCTGCTCAGGATAGTGGCCTTTTCTGAGAACCGGGAATTAGACCGCATGAGCTTATCCGGTCCTACCAGATAGGTCTCACCCGTCTCTCCCATACCTGATCGTTCCTGCATAACCGCATCAATTTTATCGATAGGCATCTGGAAAATAAGGACACCCACCTTCTGGTTGCCGTCATAAACGGGATGGGCAATAAAAGAGGCCGGCGCCCCGTTTGAGGGGGCATAGGCTTCAAAATCAGTTAATTTTACAAAACCAAGGTCTTGTGTTGTTTTGGCTTCTTTAAATAATCTTGCAATACCGGTCGTGTTGTACATTCCGGAAATTAAACTGGTACCGAAATCCAATTCTTTATAGACGGTGTAAAGGATATCTCCTGACTCTTCATCCACAAGAAATATATCGTAGTATCCGTATTCCTCAAGATACTGTTTGAAGATTGGATGGAAACGTGCATGGAGTTTACTATAATTGCTTCCATCCCTGGCATCGAAGTATTCCAGTTTTTTACCGGCTGGATAGGGATTTTGGGTAATATATAAATCACGTGCCCTTTCAGCGCCCAGTTCATGAAAGGCTGTCTTAAACTCCTTTATGGCATGAATAACCATTTCATCTTTTGCAAGAGTAACAATGTTGCATTTTCTTTTTGTGAACCAGTCGTCAATAAATGCCCGCTTTACATCTCTTACGGTAATTAATTGATTAAAAGCCTGTTTTTCCAATGATTTAGATGAATTGGTATAACTTAAAATTCCAATGGCAACCATTGGTATGATACCACCCAGGATAAATAGTGAAATAATCTTTGTACTCAAATTAATCCGCATACGTCTTTTCCTTAAAAAGGTTATATAGTTTTTCTCATCCTGTTTTTCCATATTGTTATTTCATTACTTCGGTGTTTCATTTTCTCTTGCAGTCAATATTCTCTCAACATGGTTCCTCCTTTTATTACCTAGTATTTTCTATGCCCGGCACCAATCAAAAACGTACAGGCCGATGCCAAACGTATGGTTCAATCTGCAAGATTGAACCAGCCCTGGGAAAATACCTTTGCTCTTGACCCGTGACCATATAAAATTTATTGGATGGCTTTGCCTTACCCAACCCCAGAGTAATATTTTATCGGTGGTTATCCGTGCTAATCTGTAGTTAATTTAAGGCTATGCTCATAATACCCCCCACGTCGAGAATGAGTCCCACACGACCATCACCCAGTATTGCGCTGCCGGAAACACCCTTTACATTGTGGAACTGCTCTCCAAGACTCTTAATAACTATTTGTTGCTGGCCGATAAGGTCATCTACAAGGATTCCACATCTCTGTCCCTCACCTTCGACGATTAAGATAAGGGCCTCCCAGGGGTCTGTTTTTTTCGGTTTGACGTTATACAGGTTATGAAGCCGTACCATGGGCAGTAAATCACCGCGTACGTTAATTAATTCCCCACGTTGCTGCACCGTTGAGACGTCTTCTTTCCTTGGGCGTATGGATTCTTCAATGGAAAGCATAGGTACAATATATTTTTCATCGCCTACCTGTACAATCATACCATCAATAATTGCCAGAGTAAGGGGCAGCTTAATTATCGTTTTTGTGCCCTTGCCCTCCTCCGTAGTCAGTTCTACTTTACCACGTAAACGTTCTATATTCTTTTTTACTACATCCATTCCTACGCCGCGTCCTGAAATGTCAGTTACTTTCTCTGCGGTAGAAAACCCGGCGGCAAAGATAAGGTTATAAACTTGCTGATCGGAAAGTGATGCATTTTCTTCAACGAGCCCTTTTTCAATGGCTTTTCTGAGAATTTTATCTTTCGAGAGCCCTTTACCATCATCTTCAATCTCGATAACGATATTTCCACTTCGGTGAAAGGCGTTTAACCGTATATGTCCATCGGCGGGTTTTCCTTTCGTCAGGCGTTCTTCTTGTGGTTCAATTCCATGGTCTACCGAGTTTCTGATAATATGCACAAGGGGATCACCAATTTCTTCAATTACCGTTTTATCCAATTCTGTGTCTTCACCTGAAATTTCCAATCGTACTTTTTTGCCTACCTTGGCAGAAACATCCCTCACCAACCTGGCCATTTTCTGGAAGGTAGATTTTAACGGTATCATCCTCATGGACATAACCTGATCCTGTATTTCCTTAACTATTTTATTAAGGTGGGAAAGGTTCTTATTCATGCCGTTATGGACTGTTCCTAATCCTTCGCCGATGAGGGCATTGGCTATTACCAGTTCTCCTACGAGATTAACGAGATTATCCAATTTTTGCGTATCTACTTTTACCGTATCCGAAGGTTTACCCATAGCAGTTTGAATCTTGAGTGCAGTTTTGATTTTTTCCGGCGTTGTTATTCCTTTTTCAATGAGTATTTCACCCAGGAGTTTCTCTTTCTCTTTGAGTGCAATTTCCAGTTGTTCACTGCTGATATCACCCTTTTCTACGAGTATTTCACCAAGCTGCTTTCCTTCCTCTGTAGCAGGTGGGGGGGCATTTTCTTGTTTGATCGTGTCCGCCTCTTTCCTGAGAACGGTTGCTATTTTTGATAAGAGTGATTGGTAATCTACGGTATCTACCGGAGCATTTTTGTTGTCGGTTTTCTTTGCTACAATCTCTCTCAATTTCTTGAGTATATCTACACCCTCATATAAGATTTCAAAGATTTCCGGTGTGACTTTAATTTTAGCCTTTCTTGCTTCATCCAAGAGGGTTTCCAGCTCATGGCTTACTTTGCCGATATCATTCAAACCCAGAAAACCGGCGCTTCCCTTCATGCTATGGATAGGACGGAATATCCCGTTGATAATATCCATATCTCCGGGATTTTCTTCTAATTGTAAGATCTTGGATTCAACATCATCCAGATGATCGTTAGATTCAACGAGAAATTCTTTAACAATTTCAATATCATCAATGAAATCTATGTTATCTTCCATATCGTATATCCTCGCTCATAAAATTAACAGTGGAGAAGTGAATTGGGATGACTCAGGTGTTTCGTAATCTTTTCAATTATTTTTTGCCTTGAGAAAGGTTTTACCAGGAAATCAGATGCGCCTGCACGGATAGCCTGTATTACATTATCCTGGGTTGGAGATGATGAACATATGATGATCGGTATGTTCTTGGATAAAGCATTTCTCTTAATCCGTTCACAAAGTGTTATGCCATCAACGCCCGGCATATACACATCCATCAAAACAAGATCGACTCTGTTTTTCTGAAGTAAAGAAAGAGCCTCGTTTGCCTGGCTTGTGACCAGAACCTTATACTCACTGCTTAGGAGTTTTCTAATAATTCGTAAGTCCGTATTAGAGTCATCAATGGCCAATATAGTTCCTTTAAATTGTTTATTCTCATCTTCGATGATTTCAGAAAAAAATTCTTCACCGATAAGTTTTGACAGCGATATTACGAATTGATCTTCGTCAAAACCGAGAATTCGCAGGGTAACTGTTAAGATAAGACATTCCTCGTTCAAAGCTTCTTCACTGAGAGCTTCACTTGCATTTTCTTTATTAATCAAAATGGTATTGGTTAATTTAAGATGGATAGGTTTTGGCAGTTTCGGTCTTAATTCATTATCTAGCATGCCGCAGACTTGGTTGGAAAATTCCTTAAATGCATCTGCGCAGTCTCCGTCCAAAATGCCCTTGTTTGCGTTTTCACGTATTACAGCGTCTTCGAGGACCAACAGCATACTACCAATGGTGATAGCTGTTTTGGCCGTGAAGATTAAATACATTTCTCCTTCGTAGAACTCTTCAATCGCTAATTTTGCCATTACATAATTTGCGCCGGATTTCTTGATAAATGAATCCAGGGTTGTACTCTGTAATGCCGGGTTTGTAAGGAAAAACTGCTTATTAGTCAGCTTGCCACAATCGGTACATATTCTGGGGAATGTGCTTACGAGTGTTTCTTCCAACTTAGACGCCGAGGTCTTATGAGTTTGTTGTTTTTCCATAAATCATCTTTTCTGTTACTTTTCTCATTCCGTGATCATATTCTCTTGATAATTACCTAATTTTTTGATTCTTTGAGGAGTAAGCCAATATTGAATCTTTCGTCTTGAGAGATGAAAGGCGTCATCAACCATGGGTCCTTGCTGAAACATGAAATAGCAGCGTCCGATACAACGGGGAGGTTATTTACTGCTGTAATTGAAAGCCCTTCTCCGGCAATCACAATAGGTATGGATAGATTCATTTCACCATACTGTGCTGAGAGTTTTGTCTTTACATTCCCTGCAATCATGTTTGTTATCTCACCGATTGCATCTTTAACTTCGTTGTTAAAGCTGGTCAATTCTGTCATCAACATGCTTGATGCAACTTTTAATGCGAATTGCCTTGTACAGAACAGACCGATAACGCCATGGTATTTGCCTGTGAAAGTTACCAGTCCGATAATATCGGTGTGTATCTTTGTATCATCTACTAAAAAAGCACCGTGGTGCTTCAAATCCATCATGATCATCGTTTCAAACAGGGTTTTTGTAGATTCGGTTATATCCGATGCGATATTTCCCATAACAGTATCTAATCCCATAATATATTTCCCTTTCTTTTAGATTTATAAATTCACAGGCAATAATTGGAATGAAAATACGTGTATCATTTTATTAGGAGAAAATTTCCTAATTTCGATTTTAGCTGATCCGGTGTAAATGGTTTTGTCAGGTAACCATTCGCACCGCTATTCTTTGCCTCTTCAACCTTTGCATCACTGCCTTCCGTTGTTACCATGACGATTGGGATATTACTTTTCTGCCCTGATCCCCTGAGCGCCTTAACAAAATCTATTCCGGACATATTCGGCATGTTCCAATCACAAAGAATAAGATTGATGTCATTTGCCGTAGCCTTTTCAAGGCCCTCCTTTCCGTCTCCTGCTTCAATAAACTCATCTACGAGTAGTCCGGATTGTTGAATATTCCTTTGAATAATCTTTCGCATAACTGCGGAATCATCGATAATCAATACCTTTGTCATCGTGAAAACCTCACTTTCTCTTTAAATTATTTTTTAACACCTTCACTTTTTTCGTTTATCCACCGGTCAATTTTGGATCGTTCAAATCTCCACATATTCATAATCTTAAATGTAGGAATGGTCCCTTCTTTTACCAATTTGTATACAGATCGGGGGCTTACCTTAAGATACTCTGCAACTTGTTTTATTGTCATAATCTCTTGGTTTTGCATAAATAGGCACCTCTTGACATGAATTGTCATTAAATTGCATTTGTTACCCCTAATTATCGGATTGGAGGAAAAAAAATTTAGGAAAAATTTGGATATTTTAGAATCTAACGGAATTCTTTGCCTTTTCTTGCATATGTAAGGCTTGTTGTAAAATCGGATTGGAATGTAGAATAAGATGCTGAGAATAGAAGGGTTAGTATTAATAAGTAGGGTGGAATTATCGTATTACCGTATAAAAACTTCTTTTTTTAGCATGTTTTTGAACTATCTTCGGTAATTTGTCTTACAGGTTTTCAATACTGGAGAGTGATTGTAAAATCTTTTGACAAAAATCTGCCAGCGTATTATCCCGGGCTCCCATGACAAGGATACAGTCTCCTGCACGGACTTCTTTTTTCAATATTTGGATAATATCATCCCGCTTTTCAACAAAAAAGGCATTCTTCCCACCATTATATATCCCCTTTATGATATCGGCAGAAGAGATGTTTTTACTGGTGGAGCCACCGGCATAAAATATTTCTGGCATGAAGAGGATATCATGGGGGGAGAGGACACTGATAAATGCATCAATGAATTCTTCTTTCATAAAACTTGCAGGGCCATATCCATGAGGCTGAAAGATGGCAATAACGCGTTTGCAGCCCGGTTTAACGGCGTGTATTGCTGCCTTAATTTTTTCCGGGTTGTGGGCATAATCGTCTATTACCTTTACTTCGTTATGTTCTCCAATAATATCCATCCGGCGTTGTATACCCATGAATTGACGGAGTGCCGCTGCCGTCTCGCTATCCCGGATATTGAAATTTCTGGCCACTGCTATGGCTGCAAGCGCATTCGATACATTGTAAGCACCCGGGAGTTGTATTTCAAAAGGCTGATTGTCTATCTTGAATGTGGACTGGAATGATTTGTAAACGATATCTTTTGCACAAAGGGCAGGATTGCCATGTAACCCGTAGCTAATGATATTCTTATGTTTAAAATGTATCATCTTGAGATGCGGACAGTCAGCATTGATGATGAGTGTTTCTTTCGTGTTATAAGAAAAGGCCTCGAACAACTCTGATATGCTCTCGATAGGTTTGTGGTCTTTAGAAATATTTGTAATAACAGATACATGAGGTGTGTATAGGATGATGCTGCCGTCACTTTCATCGGCTTCAATGGAAATAATATCAGACGAACCTGTTTTTGCATTACCGAGGAGGGGGTTATTCACATAATTTTTGATAAAACCACCCACAATAACTGTAGGTGATAAGCCGGCATAATCCAGTATATAACCTACCATGCAGCTCACCGTAGTTTTCCCGTTTGTTCCTCCAATGGCAATTCCATATTTTTGATTAAACATTTCGGCTAAAAGATTGGCGCGCTTTACAATCTTTTTGCCAAACATGCGGGTTTTCTTAATGTCAGGATTGTCTTCCTCAATAGCAGAGGATACAATTACAAAATCTGTGTTTTCACTTACACCCGAACCATCTTGAGGATGCAGTGAGATACCCTGGGATACGAGTCTGGAAAATATATAAGGGGTAATTTGTTTATCATAGTTTCTGTCGGAGCCGCTGACGGTATGATTTTGCTCCTTAAGCACCTGGGCGATGGCGCTCATCCCGATGCCACCTATACCGACAAAATGGTATGAGTATCTTCCTGAATCCTTTGCATTCCCGTTCTCCCCGGAATTCGGAGAAGTTAACAAAACTGGATGAGAAGGGATTTGAGACATATTCTGCTTATTTGTTTCTTTCATAAATTTTTTGGCGCTTAACGCCCAACATCGGCAAAATGTTATCAATTTCGTTCGGGTTAGGACTATACACAATGGGTTTTAAATTGTCAAAATATTTCTCCCGGATATATTCATCCTTGACAAGTCCTTTGATTCATTCTAGAATCGAAACCCCTCGAATTATTGTTTTTTCATGCTTTAAACAAACACTTTTTATCAAGTATCATCAAGGAAAATGCTCGATTATTATCAGGCAGATGGCATCGAAAAAGAACATGGCTGTTATCTGCCCTGATATTGATTAAGGACAGGAGAAATTGTGGCAACTTTAGGTAAACATATTATTCTTGAAATGAAGGGATGTTGTAAGGAGACTATTAACAACGTTGATGCTGTAAGGGATATCCTTACGAAGGCTACGGAAGCCATGAGGGCAACCCTGGTTGATGTCGTGTGTCACCGGTTTAGTCCTCATGGGGTAACAGGTGTTGCTATCCTTGCTGAATCACACATTTCTGTCCATACATGGCCTGAGTATGGATATGTTGCCGTTGATATTTTCATCTGTGGCAATGCGGTCAATCCGGGAAATGCTGCCTCTTATGTGATACAATCATTCCATGCAAAAGAAACCTCGGCACTGGAGTTAAAAAGAGGGGACATCTTGTCTCCGATGGTTTGTAATGATGAACCAATAAAAATGAATCTTAATACTTTAAAATCTTAATTGAGAAACGATGAGAGTTTTATGGAAAATGCACCTGTAAACTGGATAGATGATTATTTCAATCAATACGAACTGCACAAACATGCTTTTAAAAACGTTGTATGCCAGGTTCAATCAAAAATTCAAAAGATCATAATCGCGGACACCTATAATTATGGGAAATGCCTTATCCTTGATAATGAATTTCAATCAGCGGAGGCAGATGAATTTGTTTATCATGAGGCCCTTGTGCATCCTTCTCTTATTTTACATCAGGGTGTGGAGGATGTGCTTATTATCGGCGGCGGTGAGGGTGCGACTCTCCGGGAGGTGCTGCGATATCAAATGGTAAAAAAGGCTGTAATGGTTGATCTTGATCAGGAGATGATCACCTGTGCAAAAAAGTTTCTTCCCTCATTCCATGCGGGTGCATTTGATGATAACCGTACAAAGCTGATTATTGAAGACGGCAGGAAGTATCTTGAACATGTGGAAGAACGATTTGATGTTGTTATTATAGATGTAAATGATCCGCTGGAGGGAGGGCATTCTTATATGCTTTTTACCATGGAATTTTACCAAATCATAGCGGAAAAGCTGAAAAAGGATGGAATACTTATTGTGCAATCAGGCGCTGCTTCAATTACAGAAAATGACGCATTTACGAGCATTTGTAATACCCTGGGTAAGGTATTTCAGCATGTATTTCCTTATACTGTTTATATTCCCTCTTATGCACTGCAATGGGGTTTTACTTTATCGACACAAAATCCAGGCAACTTAGATATTACTGGTGACGAGATCGATAACAGAATTGCCTCAAGGGTTACTGGTACCCTTCGTTTTTACGATAGTATCACCCATCACGCCTTATTTAATCTGCCAAAGTATTTGCGAACAGACATTCAAAGACAAAAGCGAATTATAAAGGATAAAGATCCGTTAACAGAACATTACCCGGGTGTTTCCAAGAGCTTTTGAGGTGTGTTGTATATAAACATTCTGCACGACCTTGATTGTATAGGAATTTTCCTTTTCTGTTTTGAAAGGTTAAGTTTTTTGTAACGATAAGTATGTGTATTGCGCATAAATCAATACTTCTATACAACAGGAATACATGAAATCTATTCGGGAATACCACGAAGCAACAAAGCATAGTTGGGAAAGACTTTATCAAGACCGCCATGTCATTGACTGGTCAAACGAGCCAAATCCTTTTCGTACTTACCTAGATTCTCCAAGGATAAATTTGGGAAGTAACTTTGAGAAGATGGAAAGTTCACTATCCGGTATCTGGCCTTTTAGGAGTGTTAGACCAAGAAATAAACCTATTACGCTAAATACCATATCTACACTTCTTTATTATTCAATGGCCATCAGTGCATGGAAATCGTACCCCGGTGCAAGACCCTGGTCGTTAAGAGTTAATCCAAGCAGTGGAGA
The DNA here is from genome assembly GCA_039794405.1 of Candidatus Jinrextremum sp. Taxonomy (GTDB): domain Bacteria; phylum Planctomycetota; class Brocadiia; order Brocadiales; family Brocadiaceae; genus JBDIVL01. The sequence goes on from JBDIVL010000017.1 coordinate 10,111, forward strand.
TCTTCATCCTACGGAGACACATCTTTATGTACACAATGTGGAAGGCATTTTCTCCGGCGCATACCATTATTTTGTGAAAGATCATCAGATAGAGCAAAGGGTCGTTGGAGATTTTGTACCACATTTATGGCAATCTCTTGGTGGTATCTCCGAAACACCACCCATTATTATTGGATTGAATTCCATCTTCTGGCGTGAGGCATGGAAATATCAATCCAGGGCTTTACGCTATTGTTATTTAGATTTAGGACATGCTATGGCATGTATTATGGCAGCGGCACATGCGTTAGGACTTTCCGGATTTTTTATCGGTGAATTTTACGACGATAATATACGGAAGTATCTTTGTCTGAATGAGACGGATGAACAAATACTCTTATTTTTGTCCCTTGATACAAAACAACCTGCAATCGACAGGCACTCGAAAAAAATTCAAAAGGACAGTATACATGCCTCAGCACAGATAAACAGGCTTTCAAGCGAAGAAGTTGAGTATCCACTCATTCGGGATGGGCATGCACTTACCTGTGAAAAATATCATATGAGTCCTCCACAGGAGGAGTATATATCATTTGCAAACAATTTTGCCCTGAATGCTAAAAAAATCATTAAAGTTGATACGGTTGTGCCTGATGTCAGTGAATATTTATTAAAATGGACCATAAGACACAGGAGATCCGCTGTTGATTTTGATGGTAAAACACCGCTACCGAGAAACATATTTTATTTCCTCCTGTGGCTGCTGCATCTTCCCTATAAAGCGGATTTCTCCACTCACGATGGCCCACCTCTGGTTGTTCCTTACTTATATATTCATCGGGTAGAGGGGTTGGAGAGGGGGGTATACTATTTTGACAGGATAGGCAGACAGTTGTATTTGTTATCCAAAGGTGACATGCGAAATACTGCGAAGGGGTTAAGTTTAAACCAGGATATTGCCGGTGATTCAGCGTTTGCCGTTAGCTTTATCAGCAACTTTGATTTTGCTTTACGGAAATACGGTGATAGAGGATACCGCTATATACATTACGAGGCAGGATTTCTGGGTCAGGCTTTATATTTAGGTGCAACAACAACGGGATTTGATGCAACAGGCATTGGGGCCTTTCTTGACGATGACGTACATACCTTTCTCAAGACACCATCAGAACAACAGGTCGTATATCATTTCACGGTGGGGAAAAGAATTGATGATCCACGAATTACAACGCTCCCTGCGTATAAACATTTACATGATAGTGAGGAGGATATAAGAGAGGCAATGGATAGAGGTTGAAAGGTTAGATAGAGGATTTGTGCGGGAAAGACACGAATATGAGAAAGCATACATTTATTGCGGTACCTATTCTGCATGGCTTAAAAGAAAATTGGGAACCTCCAAAATTAAGTATGGTGTCACCAGAATTCACCTATTTTTATCAAAAATGTATTATATCGACTGTGTCCAGATTTATCATAAAGAAAAGATTTGCCCTATAAGGAAGCCCTTGATTATTTCACTTGACTATAAAACTGAACAGGCTAAAATCTTTCCATGAGTTCATACCTTATTTATCAATTTTGAGATACATCCAGGAAATATTGAGAAAATAAAAGTCTATTGTTCAATCTAAAGTTTGAAAGAAACTTGCTCGGCGATTGAAATCATATAAAAACATTGGATTACCGACGGTAGAGTGCTACATCTGAACTTCGGAAATGTCTGAAATTAAATTTGCTTAAAGATTACCATCCAAAACGGAACGGTAAATTTCTGATACAGGTACAGAAAGTTTCTAAAGTAGCCCGTTTTATTGCATGGCTTACAGAAAAAAGAGTGTATAAGTATCTTGTACATGTTAAGGGATTTAAGATTGGATTTATTAAAAGTATTATGAAAATTGTTGAAATAAAAGAAAGCGATTTGTAATTCCTGAACAATACTAACCACAAGGCTGTTGTAAATAACCAAAGCCATATTGATCTGCTTATTCTATTGAAGTATCCCTCTGTATAGTACAACTAGAATGGTTAAAAGAGAATTAGTATTGGATCTTCTAAAAGAAAACTCAATTGGGTTTACTTCATCTGAGCTTCGAACAAGACTGCATGCCAAATCATTGAGGTTAGCCGAATACGAAGTACTAAAAGAATTGAGAACACTTCAATTTGAAGGTATTGTCCGTCTTGAACGAGGTCGTTGGATTACCACTGCTCCTAAAATACCGAATAGTTCTCCATCGATTAAAATACAATCTTCCCTTTCAAATACGACCGCACCATCGACACAATCACCCTTTTCAGAAATAACTCCTCCATGGTCTCCCAGCAAAAGTCGTATATTAAATAACGTTGCCATTTCTGCTGAAAATAAACCTATTGTTCAAAAACCAGCCGAATTTTCAGGGCCGTGGGGTACATTCCGTAAACTACTTGGTTATTATGCTGACTGTATTAAAAATGATGAGGGGTGTGAGGCATCTTGCTATTTAGATGATTGTGGGAAACGGTTTATATTTTTAGACAAGGTTGGTTATTGGTATCCCCAAGTTGGTCAAATGTGGAGAATACATATTCATTTGGGTCAAAGTTTACAAGGTTTTGCAAGGAATCTTAGCTCGTTAGGAGAATCAGGAGTGCTTTTATTAGGTTATCCCTTACAAATATGGACAAAAACAGATGCTGAGGGAATAGAAAGTGTTTTTATGAAACCAATTTTTACTTATCAGCTTACAGTGGCACACGAAACTAATGGGTTTCAGATTATCTGTGAAGACCCATGGCCTGAGGCTAATTTGGATTGGCTGAGTTATGCAATAAAGCAGGCAGAACACCAGAGGGCCTTTTTGGCAGCATGTGGTTTAATGGATCGCGGACAAATAGACGAATCTTTTGGTGATGGAAGCAGATTTGCAGATGCGCCAGATCTCAAAACTCTCGCCAGTGGAGTTACAAAGTTTTTTTCGGAAAAACTACGTGAGCCTCTTTTACCCGAAAGTGTGTCATCTTATTTGCCAAAAAAATTATCGAGTGGTATATATAACAAGGCGGTGTTGATGATTGGAAATAGGACAAGATATACTAAGACATTGTTAAAAGAGCTTGCCCAAATTGCCTCATGCAGTGATGAACAGTTAGATCAAACTGCATTGAGATTTATTTTTAAAAATCGGGATCAAAGCCCTGATTCTTTTCAGGAACCTGGCATATCACAGGAAAATATTCACGAGTGTGCAGTGCTTGAAACTGACCAATTAAACGGGGAACAAAGACAATGTATAGCATCTTTACTGTTTGAGAATCTAACGGTAGTTACAGGGCCTCCCGGAACCGGAAAAAGCCAGGTTGTTGCCGTGTCGATGGCTAATGCAAGGCTAAGAGATCAAAATGTTATCTTTTCAAGTCGTAATCATAAAGCGATAGATGCTGTTGTAGATAGGCTGGTTCTGGACAACGGGCAACCACTTGTTGCTCGTGCAAATGCGAAGAAAGATCCATCCCTTAGCTTCGGATTTGAGGAAGCAATAAAGCAATTGTTGAGCATGGAATATGACGAAGGTGCAAAGGAACGATGGCAAAAGGTACAATCCAGGGTTATGCACTTACTTCAAAAGCGTGGCGAGTATGGTATACAGGTCGATAAGCTCCAACAACTGCGTGACTGCCTTGGAAACATAGGACAACGCATGGAAAATATTTCCGAGGGTTGGAGTTTCCGCATGATAGAAGAACTTAATATGGTATTTGATACGTTTCCCGTAAGAGCTATTGAAAGATTAGAATGTAGTGTTGGTCATTTGAGAGTAAAAAAGAGGATATCTTTGTTTGACCGTTTTGGAGGAAGGTTTAAGAGCATTTTTCTTTCTGGAGTGACCAATCGGGTTCGTAACTTTATGAAAAATAGTTGTCCGACCTGGCCAGAGATTCCACAGCATAAGGATTATGTTGGATTATGTGAATTATCAGAGATTCTGCCACAGTATATCGCAGCATCTAAGTATTGTGCACTAAGAAAAGAGGCAGAACCTATTGAAGAAGAGCTAAGGAATATGCCATCTATTGATAAACTGACTGAGAAAATAAAGTCAATTTCAGAAGAATTAGAAAAAATAGTTCAAGATATGCTTCGGCTAGATATTGTACGCAGAACTGGTTTGCCACGAGATGCTGACCGTGAATCTCTTGCATCGCTCAGGTCTGCATTGAGGGGATTGGATCAGCCCGTTTCTGATGTAGAAGACAGAAAGGCCGTGCAAGATGCTCTCGCAAATTATACGCCTTATATCCTTAGACATTTTCCACTATGGGCTGTTACTAATTTATCTACGGGATCGAAGTTCCCCCTATTGAGCGGGCTTTTTGATCTTGCAATAATAGATGAGGCAAGTCAATGTGATATACCTTCAGCGATACCGATTTTATTCCGAGCCAGGCGGGTTGGCGTTGTAGGCGACCCTCAACAACTTTCCCACGTAACAAAAATTAAGGGATCAAGAGATGCACTTCTGAGAAAGCGTCACGGAATTACACAAATGAACAATGAGCAGAGATTTTCATACCCGGATACATCTCTCTATGATCTATTTGCCCAAACGAACGGCATAAATCCCGTTATGCTTAAAGAGACGTATAGGTCAACATCTGAGATTGCCGAATATTCCAATCAAAATTTCTATGGAGGACAACTTCGGGTTTTAACGGCAACAGATCGTTTAAATATTCCCAGAAATGTAAGGCCTGGAATACATTGGACAGAGGTTGTTTCTGAGATAAAGAGTGCAGGTCCTCATGGATGTATTGCACCGGAAGAGGTGGTTTGTGTTGTTAATATCGTGAAAAGGCTGTTGCTGGAGAATCAATTCGAAGGTACTGTTGGTGTGGTAACGCCATTTGTTCAACAAAAGATTCGTTTGTACGATAATTTATGCCAGGAGATACCTTTAGAGCATAGGATGCGTACGCAACTACTTATTGATACAGCCCATGGTTTTCAAGGTGACGAGCGTGACGTTATGATTATGAGCTTATGTGTCGGTCCTGATATGCCACCAGGCTCCAGGGGATTTATAAGGCAGACGGCAAATTTGATGAACGTTGCCGTGAGTCGTGCGCGGGCAGTACTTCATGTGGTAGGAAACAAATCATGGGTTTCACAATCGGGTATTCCCCATCTTGAAAAACTTGCGTTTACGGGGAGAGATACTATTCCAAAGGGTTTGGGTACTCAATCACGTTGGCATCCGCATGAGTCACCTTGGGAGAAGGTTCTATATAACGCCTTAAAAGAGAAAGGATTGGAACCTGAACCTCAATATCACGTAATGGGGCGTCGGCTTGATATGGCGCTTATTCGTGATGAAAATAAAAAGATTGATATTGAGGTCGACGGCGATAGCCACCATCGCAATCCTGATGGAACGAGGAAAAGGGATGATGTTTGGCGTGATATTCAATTACAAAGCGCTGGTTGGCGGGTTATGCGCTTTTGGGTATATCAAATTCGTGAAAATTTAGATGATTGTGTCCATAAAATCTTTAAGGTATGGAGCGAATAATATGACAGAAACAGCGATGAATGAAACACCAGAGCGTAAAGGGTCATATTTGGATCGTGGTTTTCCGATGGGTAAAACACTTTTAGGTATCCTTGGGGTTGTGTTCTTTTTACAAAGTCTTTCAGCATGGAAGATAATGAACCTGGAAAGAGAAAAAGCATCATTTGAAGCTGAAAGACAAAACTTTCATATGCTCAAGCAACAATTGCCAGATTTGCAAAAAACAACTTCAGACCTCGAAATGAAAAAACTGGAGCTTCAAGGAGTTGTTGATACCCTGGAAAAAAGAAAAACAATGATCCTTGGTGAATTGAAACAGTTTGAACAAAAAGCAAATGACCTTAAATCTGCCAATGAATTTACCGAAAGTCGGTTAAAGAATACAGATAATCTACTTACGGAGCGGAAAGCAAAGTGTGAAGAATTACAGGTACAGCAAAAGAATTTTCATGAGGAAGTTAGTGCCCTTGAATCTAAAATCAAGGAGTACAATTTAGAATTCAATGCCTTGCAGGAAAGGGTAAATAAATTACGAGGTGAAGAAAAAGGTCTTGAAGTTAAAATCGTGAGATTGGAAACCAGAGAGGATGAGTTACGAAAATTGAACACAGAATTCTCAAGTGTAATCGCAAATTTAAAATCAGAATGTACTGAATTTGCTCAGTATCAAAACGAGGTGAAGATTAATTTAAAAAGCGCTACTAGTGTGTTGGAAGATACTACCCAAACCATGCGTGGATCTATTGCTAAAATTGACCATGAAGTTACGAATCTTAAAAACTCAACAGATGGTCTCAATCAGAAACAAATAGTTATGTCAGAAATTCAGAATAAATTTGAAACTGCCATTTTAAAGGTAGAGAATAGTGCGGAAGGATTATCTGCTGGTAAGCTGGATATAGCTGCTCAGACGCTTGAAGATGCCACAAAGAATATGCATAGCGCAACTATTAAATTTGACCAGGAATTCGCAAATTTGAAAAGCTCTGCTGCTGATTTAAAAAATGGAGTTGACCAGTCAACCAATAATTTAAAAGCAAGTGTTGACCAACTGTCAAACGTATTTACTCAGTCAGATAAGTTGTTTGAAGGCTTAGTTAAAGAACTGAACAGCTTCCAGCAAAAACAGGTAGCTATGGTAGAAATACAGAATAGATTTGCAACGACACTTAAGCAAATAGAAAGTAGTGCGGAGAATTTCACCTCTGACAAATTAGGATTACAGGAAACATACAGGAAATTAAAAGGAGAAGCATCAGATGCAATCAAGAGAATAGAGGAACTTCGAGAGGTTAATTTAAAACTCCAAAAAGAATTTGATGGGTTAAGAAAAACCGTTAGTATACCGCCGAGGGACGAAGGTGTAAAGGCAACTAAGCAATAGGGAGAAACAAGATGATGTCTTTTCAAATATTGAGATTTAACCTGATAATGTTAGAAAATACTGCAAAATCAATAGAAATTCCTTTTTTGCCTACTTCTCTATGGGGATTGATAGCAGGACTAAGTCTAGTACTTGTGTTGTTAGCTTGTTGTATGTATGCATGGTATCACAAGCGCTTTAAATCAGTGCTTAAGGATTCTGAGGATGTGGCTGACTTGGCGGCTAAGAAAGAGAGATTAGAAGCAGAGATTAATCAATGTCAAGATTGGCTAAAGAATAATAGGGAAGAGTTGCTAAGATTAGATGTAGAACGCAAGCAACAAGAAGAATTACGTCAGGAACTTGCTAGTCTCCAAATGAAGGCTGCACAAGAACAGCAGAAGGTGGATGATCTGAGTAAGGAGTCAACAATCCTTCAAAACGTTATTTCAACACTTGTCGAGGATCGTGACCGAATCGCGAATGAAATTACCGCTGGCAAGGGATTACTTGATCAAACTCAAAATGATATTATAAGGGCAAAAGTTGAAATTGAAAACACCAAACGTCTATTGGATAACGTAGTTCAACAATATCGGGAAGAAACTGAGAAATTGAAAATACTTGAACAAAAGGTAAAGGAATTATTGTCTGAAAAAATTAAATTAGAGAATGAAATCGAACGATATCAAAACCGTCTCGATAATATGATAAAAGAATTGCAAAGACTTGATGCAGAGCGGAAACAGCAAGAGTTATTACGTCAGGAACTAGAAAGTCTTCAACTAAAAATAACTTGTTTACAACAAGAACTCAAAAATATTTTAATGAGTGTTAGCCAGCATGAAATAAAGCATCAAGGATTGATTGTTGAAGTTAATATAAAGCAAGCACAGCTTGAAGAAATAAAAGGTAAAATAAAGCGCTCAAACGAAGAACTTGAAGGAATTAAACGACCTGTAGGTATTGGTGCTGGTACAGGTGACAAAGGTTCATACGACGATCTTTTTAAGATAAAACCAGAATGCTTTATAACTGAAGTTTTCTCTGGGGGTAACTATAAAAATAGAAGCGAGGTACAATCGCTTTCTGACATACTACAATTCTTGAAGAACCAGGGGCTTTCTTTTCCCAAAAGAACAGTTTATGCATTCCATACTTCTCTGAAGATTAATAACATCAGTCCAATTACCGTGTTAGCAGGCATTTCTGGTACTGGGAAAACACTGTTGCCGGTTAAATACGCAGAAGCTATGGGAATGCACAGCATGGTTGTTTCAGTGCAGCCTCGATGGGATTCTCCTCACGATCTTTTTGGATTTTACAATTATATGGAACACAAATACAAGGGTACTGACCTCGCTCGCGCCCTTATTCGTATGGATCAATATAACTTTAGAGAGCAAATTAAAGATGAAGAAAGAATGGCAGACCGAATATTACTCGTTTTACTGGATGAGATGAATCTCGCACGCATTGAATACTACTTTAGTGAGTTCCTTTCTAAATTGGAATTACGCAGGGCAATTAAGAATGCAGAAGTGGATAATAGAAGTATTGCAGAATTTGTGTTAGAAACAGGCCCACGCGGCAATACAGAAAAAGAAAAAAGTGATGGGAAAGGCGAATTTCGATTATGGGTAGGGAGAAATGTCATTTTTGTTGGAACCATGAATGAGGATGAATCCACGCAGGCATTATCAGATAAGGTGCTTGACAGGGCAAATGTATTACGATTTGGTAAACCACCAAATAATCTCACTGGAATTCAAAACGAACATGCAATGACTCAATTACAGAATAAATTTCTTCCTTATAGACTATGGAAAGAGTGGATAAAGAAGCCGTCTGTAAACGACCCTTGGCGAAACGATACCAATGAATGGATAAATCGGATAAACGATGCGTTGGAAAAGGTTGGAAGACCTTTTGGACATCGTGTTCAACAGGCAATGTGTGAGTATGTTGCAAATTATCCTGGTGTAGACGACGGACGGACTCATAAAATTGCATTTGCCGATCAAATAGAACAAAAGGTTATTCCTAAATTGCGGGGTATTGATTTTAGTGGTACACACTTGAATGAAAGTCTTGATATCATATATCGCTTAATTGTTGATTTAGAGGATGAAGAACTAGCGAATGCCTTTCGTCAGAGTATGGAAGATCATTCTATGGGAACGTTTGTATGGAGGGGCGTTATCCGTTCTCTGGATGATATGCATGTTTGATATTTTAAACTTATAAATATTTTCGAAACAAAGTTCATGAAACAAATTCAGGATTGTTTCGACATTTAAATACACAAAAATGCCAAATATCTTAGAAGAAGTTGAAATCCAACTCCATTTATGGCCATGGTCGGTTGAAATACCTGAAGAGAGCGAAGACTTAACAGGTGGCTGTGTTGAATTTCCTTTTTATGGCAGTCCCGTTTTATCGATATCTCGCGAAGCCAAATTGTATATTCCCTCACGTATGGAACAATTCAAGCAATTAGGAATTCCTTATGATAATGCGCGTTATCAGGTATATGAAACTCCCCATGGTATTTTAGCAGATCAAACAGCGCCAAAAAAATTAAGGGTTCGTGTTGTTGATAAAACCTTTAATCTTGAATTTAATGCAAAAGGTGCAGCTAAAAGATTTATCCCAGATAGTTCGAATCCTTCCCAAAAAACTCGCACTGCCATACACATTAATGACTGGTCTCAGGTCTTTGATGACTTGCTTGATAAAGCTACTGATTCTAAGGGTGAATATACCTCAGAAATATCATGGTCAGTTATTCTCGATTATTTGAATGAAATAAAAAAAGATGCCATAAAAGAACCGAGAAAGGCCTTAATAGTAAGTATAGCAGAAGATATGATAAATCGCCTTCCAGTAACGGTTGCCTCTGCGAGAAAAATACTTTTGCGTTATCGTGATCTTGTCCCAATTCATCGTTTTCAGGAAAGCGATGTACATTGCTTACGATGGTATGTGCAGCAGCCGGGAGGAACGGAAGAAGAAAAGGCAGGAAACAAACAACGGCTTCTTGCCGTAGTCCGGAAGGAGTCCTTTAATACCCTTGAAAACCAGGTATTGAAAGATTTCATTAATCGGTGCTACCTTGAATCATCACGTTACTTACAGAGCGAACTTCCTCCGGACAAGAGTAACTCTACCAGAGCAATGCTCGTACAGAGTTATAGAGGGATTTGTAATATTTCTATGAAAGAAACTATCTTTGAAGAGGTTGTAAAACCACCTCATAGTATTCAGCCGAATTATGTACTTCAGCAGGATACTCGATATAAAAAAGTCTGGGAGTGGTATAAAAAATTGTTAAGACGCGAACATACGGAAGACAGCCTATGGGACTGGCAGCCAAGGACATGGGCGGACGTAGTGCGATTATTAATAGGCGCAGCACTCATGAATTATGGAGTGAGAAAAAAGGAAAAACAAGAAATACAGCATGGATTCTTATTTGAGCCTCTGGCTAAAGCCCCGCTCCATTTGAGATTAGAACAAGAACGAGGGAGCCGCATCATTCCTGATGCCTTACCAGGCCCTTTCCTCATTACTAGAGTTGTTAATGGTACGCTATGTGAAAAAATGGTGCTTGAGATAGTTCATCCTGATATTGCTCAAAAACATCAAATACTTACCCACCTTGGAAGGGTTGGTGGGCACCTCTATATGGTTCTGTATCCATTGGGTACTTGCAGTATTAAAAAGAGGGTTTTTGTCTTCTGGAGCGTAAATGGCGCAGGGGGTATTGAAGAGGATAGTGATAAGATGGGGACTTCTGCATATAAAGCTATGGCACCATTATAGTCTAAGTGCAAGACGTAGGGAACAGGGATTTCCCCTGCTTAAAGAAGGGATGATAATTGCAAGTTCATTGAAAGTACAGGATAGTATATTCTTTCATGGCAATAAGGAAAAGTTGCCTGTGTTAATTGTCCCTGCTGCTCCAGAGACGTGGGCTTCTGCCATAGATAATCTCTGTGTTGCAATAGAGAAAATGTTGAAACAATGCTATGAGTAAGATTATTGGATGTTCTTTTGACGGTTTGAAGGATCGTTTTTTTGTTAATGGGGTTCAATCACCAAAGAGCAATGATTTTTGCCTGGCCGATGTCATTCTTCCTTCACAATACGGGGGAAAGTTTTTGGTGCGTGATGAAGCAAAACAAAATCGTATCTCATGCGGATTACACTGGCCTCCAGATGCCGGCATTTTAGAAGGTCATTTGAGACGAGTCCCTGTTTCATGGGCGTGGAGGTTATTGGTTGATGCTAAAGACAAATTTGTACGATGGAATGTAGGAAATGGAGTTTCTTTTAATATCAGCAAGATTTTAGCAGAGCATATTAGTGGACGCTTAGGCGATGATGGGAAGAATGCAGATTATGTCGTTATTGCAATACCTAATCACCTTGATGAATTTGGGCAAGAATCACTGATAAAAGACCTTGCATCTCTGGGAATTGTTTCGCATGCGGCCGAGAAGAAACCATGTCTTTTATGGAGACCAGTTGCGGCAGCATTAGCATGGTTAGATAAAGTCCAGGATCAATTTGAAAAACCGATACCACAAAATGATTTTATCCTTGTAGTGCATATAGGTTCTGACTGTATTGAATTTACCACCTTCCGTTTGAGGGAAAGAGAATACAATAACAAGCGATTTTTAGTACCACTTCGTGAGCAACCTAAAGTTGAGGTTCCCTTATGTGGCAGTGATTGGGTAACAGAGCTTATTCGGCATGCGTTTAAGACTGACGATCCTATAGCCATCTGGGAGATATTTACTAATTTTCCTGAGATATGGGAAACCCTGGCACAACGTCCATGGAATAAAGAAAAGTTGCCAAGGGTGTGGAGTCAAGGGAAATCTGAAAATACATGGGAATGGGACTTGTGGGAACCAGAAGAAAATCTACGTGATGTAATATGGCAATTAGAAGTGAGGGTTTCACAATGCCTGGAAGAATTGACAAAGAAAAATTGTGGCCACAAACGTCATATTTTACCTTATAACTCATGGCAGGAACTTTTTCAAAAATGCATTCTCGATTTATTAAATAATCATATAGGTGGCAAACTCCGGGGAGTTATACTCAGTGGTACACTTGCCTCTGTTAATCCTACTTTCTGGCTTAGGGGTGTTGTGAATTTGTTGGAATCAAGGGGGTTATTATGCGCATTTTCAAAAATGGCAGAACTCGGTCAAATTTGGGTTCCTCCCTTTGATATAGATGTAGTATCAGAAGGAGCATACATATACGGTGAACGATTATTGTTGGGAGAACCTACTTATCTTGATACACTTACACAATTATATACTTTAGCAAATAAGAGGGGTAAGCAAGTTTGGGTATCATTATTGAAAGAAGATGAACTCGAAATTGCAGGTAGTAAATTGCATCAAAATAAAATTAAAAAAATATTTAGTTTAAATCGTGGAAAAATTTTGAATGCTTTATTAAAAAAGGGTGATAGTAAGGTGTTCAAAGAAACAAAATTCCATTTTCCTTATGCACCATTAAAGGATATGCCATTGGATGTACATGTACGTATGGCATCTGCTGGTGGACTTGCGCAAGTGGAATTGGTTCCAGAGGAAAAGGAATTTTTAGGTGGCGCAAGAATATTTTTAGATTACAACAACATGGAAGAAACAGAAACTCTTCCACAACCAAAACTAGGATTTCCTCCGATAACAAATATGCAAACCGACCCGAATGATGCGAAGATTTTAAATCCGAATTTTCAAGAATTATGTAATAATTTTCTGAATAAAGATATAAACAATCCAGAATATATTCGGATTGTTCGTAAACTTAGAGATAAGTTACGAGAGCCAGCTCAATTCAGAAATGACCAAGATAAGTTGATTATCGGTAAAGTAATTAACCAAGATGGGAAGACGGGTAACCCAGAGGGGCAAAAAATTATTGATAAAATATCAAAAAAATTAGGGGATGATTTAAATATAGCCGTATCGCGCAAATTGGATAGTAGAATTGAGAAAGTAATTTGTTCTGCTGCAACATGGCTTTTTGGTGCGGCATCTTCTGAAATATATATGTACTTAAGAAAAATATTAGAGAAGGAAAAGGAAATTGTAATAAATAGACACACAATAGATGGTGCAGGACGATGTTTTAAAGAAGATAACGACATGAGGCTTTTTTATAGAGCCGCAGCCCGTCAAAACCAATTTAATATCTATTGGATGTGTGCAATCTGGAGAATTTTATCTTTACGGGAATATGCACCCGATATAATGGAAAGGTCGCATGCGGAAAAGTTTGTTAAAGATGCACTAAAGATTATGGAAGCAGAGGCAAGTCAAAATATATATGCTAACAAGTTTTTTCAAGCTGTGAGAATGTTTCTTTATGTTTTACGGTTTAGAATAAAGGAGCCAACATTTTTATCTTATGATTCACCGACTGATAAACAACTATTTGATAAAATTATTAATTGTCTTAAGGAGGCTCAGAGGCATAAAAATCGTGCTGCGGAATTATTGAAAGAAATCGAGAAGTACATGAAGCGTGAAGGAGAACCTATTATAAATATCGATGAAGGTTTTGAAGAATTTTGCAGCGATGATGAACAGGAGTAATTAGCATCAATTCTAACTAAATTGAGTAGTGTCTTCAGAGGTTTTTACAATTAAATTGCCGAACGAAACCATTTTTACCTGTTGGCAACTTTAGGTTTTTCTAGATTTAAATGCAAATCTTTATAGTATTGGACTGTTAGGTTATCCACTTCAATTCATATAATGACTTTACAGTGTTTTAGATTTAAAATAGAAAGTAATGGTTATTAAAAGAAACATATGCCGCAGGTAAAAGAGATAATCCAAACATAATTTACTAATATTCTCACAGTCTTTTATTGTTTAATCCATTCGTTAGGAATTTAGCCAACCTTATTAATATACTTACCTTAGGGCATCATTAAACTTCTTTCTATGCTTCTCTTTTAAAATAACTATAACCATACTAAATTTGTTGTATACGTATGCTTCTGAACCGGGTTCTATTCTACAAGTAATCCAAAAACAAAACCGAACAAAACGAATCAGAATTTGATTACATCAGACATAAGCATGGATAAACCATTCCTGTTCAATGCATACGGGGACAGGGTTTATCCGTGCCACCCCTTTAACGTTAAAATCCTCAACGTATACAGAACCTAAGTAATGTTCGGTTTCATCCTTTGATACGATACATAACGTGCTCACAAAATGTGATTTATTTAAAAACATGAACCCCGAAGGGGTAAAATGATTATAGAAGAAAAAGTGGAAACAATACCCAATCCCAAAGGGATGGCATAATGACCTCCACGTGGGACATTTCGTGGAAAAACAAACATATCACCCATTAGGGGTTTATCGCAGGTTTTTTGTAATCGTCTATAATCATTTCATCCCTTCGGGATTCGTTGCTTCTTCGTGGAAGGCGGTTTGAATATTACAATCTATGAGCCTTCTCAATATATCATAAACCTGCTTGGAGGATATTGTCAGATTATATAAATGAGAGATAATGTGCAAAAGATGATAAGTTTAATATCTTTCTCAATGCTATTTCTCCAATTTTTTCTGTTCTCTTTTACATAATCCTCTGTCGAAATATTTCTCCGCCCTTATAATTTTGCTACATTAATTATCTTTACAGAAAGATACTGCATGTTTGAATGCTTTAGCAATGTTTAATGCCATATCCTTTGCAAAAATTGGAAAATCTATAACAATGATATTTTTCCTTCCCTGTTCTTTTGTTATTTCAGGATTATCACCATTTTGAATTTGTTCAAAGATTACCTGATCTTTTTCCGTTTCAATAACAAGCTTTACGTACTCACCTCTTTGCTTTGTGTATACTCTAACAACATCAGATAGATTAAATCCATATTTCCTCATACCTTTAAGAGTAATAATCAAATTACATAAATTATCTGTATTATATGATAACTCCCAATAAGACACAGAATCTGAATCATGATTATTATCCTGGTTTTCCTCGAAAAGATAACTGAAAATATTACCACGATTTTCCTGCGTATATTGGGGAATTTTTATCTGCAACCAATCCAATGTTTCTTTGAGAGTTGGATCGCCTGCAAAACAAAAATTTCTCATTAACAATATGGCAATAGTTAAAAACATTTTTAATTTCATGCAATTTTTTCGGCGATTATTTACATTTTGTAGAGATTTTCGATAAGTTGTAACATTTTTTGAGTGCGAATTTCGTACGTATGCATTTGGGCTACTGAAATACGTTCTGCTAACGATATGGTGTTTCCTTTTAAGATTTCATCGATACAAGTAACAAAGTCCTGGGGTGTTTGTGCTATATGGACAACATTTCGGTATTCGCGCAGCGCCGGCAGATCGACACTAACAACTGGCTTTCCTGATGCCAGATATTCAAAAAACTTCATGGGAAACATAGATTCTGTATAGGTATTTAACATGTTGGGTAAAATGGCGACATCAAACCCTTTCAGATAACCGGGTAATTCGTCGTAAGATCGTGGACCCATGAGATGAATATTCGGCACGTTTTGAAGTAAATTGCTCTTCGTCCATGGATCGCCTTCACCTATTTTTCCAATGAGCACAATGGACCAATCGCTTCTCTTTTCTGCTATGAAGCGTAGAAGTCTGAAATCCATTTTGTAATCGGTAATAGCTCCAATGAACCCTATACGGGGACCAGGGATTTTCAGGAGGTCATATGGAATAATAGTGGATTCACTGCGGGCTTTTGAAAAGTGCTTAAAATCAGCGACGTTGGGAAAATAATGGGTATTAGGGTTCCACCTCTTTTGCATTTCAGTTAATTTCTGCGACGTAGTAAAAACAAGATGCGATTGTTTTGCTAAGTCTTGCTCTCCCCGTTCGAGTATATTTCCTGGCATACACGGCTGCGCCTTTATATCATCAACACAATGGTAAATGATTTTCTTAAAATCTTTTACATGTAATAAATGGAGTGTCAAAGGGTTATATGTCCATAAAATTTCTTGTTTCATTCCCCTTCTGTTCATATAGAACTTAAGCATTATGGATAAGAGGAGCTTATTAAATCGGCGTATGAGAGGATTATGCTGAAGAGGAATAGTTGGTGGTGACCAGACCCAAATATTTTTCTGTACCTGCTGCGGGCCTATAGCTGATTTATACAGGCGTTTAAAAATCCTTCCGATATCCTGCGTGCTTGTGCTTGGACGCCGCAAACCAAGGGAATCGATGTAAAATACCTTATATCCTGATGCTGCAAGTTGAACTGCGACGTGTTGTTTATTAGTCCAAAATGGGTTGTTCCAATCGGCGGTAGAGAGTAAAACTATATCTCGTTGTTGTGTGTTCATCGGTTTGTTATTTTAGAAAAATTTTTTATTAGAATTGTTGCTTACCTAAAATTCGATTTCTGGTAACAATTTCGTTTTTTGAAAAATTCCTGATATTAACAATGTATTACATGCAGCGTAGGGGCAGGTTTTAAACCTGCCCCTACAATAAATAACACTCATACTTAAAATATTTACTGTAAATGTCAATATAAATTTTTGGATCTTCTCCGGTGCAATGGTGGATTAAGCGGAGCAAATCCACCAAATGGATAAACCCCCCGATCTTTATCTCGTTCCAGTGTTCTCAGACTGTATCAAATGAACGATTTTACTTTATTTTGAAATATGAGAGGTCTATAAAGACATTTTTTGGGTTGCAACCATTACTGTGCAATCCATATCATCTTGGAAACATATCCGATTATTATAGTAAATATGATGGAGAGCGTTGTTACGAGTGGATAAGTAAATCAGGCCGCTCCTCTGGAGCTAAATAGACTATTCGTATTCAATGCTATAAACAGTTGACTCCGATAGAGCCATGGGAATTCAAAACCAGTCTAGCCTATAATGTAGTCACGGTAGGAATGATTTGTTTGGAGATAAAAATGTCCTGGAGCGGCATAGCTGCAACGAAAATCTTCGGTATGGAATAGTGGAGTAATGGATTATTGCTGTTGAGTTTTCACTTCGTTCAACCCAACCTGCTCAAACTTATAGGCACGGCAGAGTAAAAAACTGCCGTGCCTGTTGAATGTAAATCTATTTTATATTACGAAAAATACCTCTTTTTAATTTTTTCAACTCAATCTTAACGTCTGTTTTTACTTCACCATCTTTAAGTTTTATCTTTTGTTTTGATCTTTTGTACCCTTTTTTCTTTGTAAAGATCATGTATGTACCTTCATTCAAGTCTGTAAATTCGAAAGACCCATTTATATTTGATAAAGTGGCACTGGAAAATTTTGTTCTTATACCTTTGAGCCTTACCCTTACAGAGTCAATTGGGTTACCTTTGGTATCTACGATAGTTCCTGAAATTTTACCTTTAATTGCAGGTGATGATTGTGGTATAGGAGTTGGTGACGATAACGGCGTAGGAACCGGTGATGACAATGGTGTGGGAGTCGTTGATGAACCATCGGAAGCGAAGGAAAATAATCCTATGGCAGTGCCGGCCATCAGGTCGTCAAATTTTAATACGTTCACATCTTCATAGGTACTGCTACACGATGTACCAAATACCGACCAGGTAACCCCTCCATCCGTGGTCTCATAGATACAATTACCTGCGGCTGCATAAGCAGTATCCGGGTTGTTTGGATCAAGGGTGACCGATGTGAAGTCGGTATTTGTTGAGCCAATTGCTGACGTTAATGACGTCCAGCTCCAGCTTGAAAAACCAGATGATGTGGGAATGTAGAGTGTCCCTTTGTAAACCCCGCCAGTGGTTGCAACATAGACGGTCATGTAATCCCCAACCGTTGTTCCTGCAATGCTCTTAACAATCTCGTTATCCAGAGATAGACCTGTACTGGGTGACCACCAATTGCCGGCACCAGTAACAGAAGTTCTTGCCCGGAGTCCTGTTTCAGAACTTGCAGAACTTCCAACTCCTGCCCAGGTTGTAGTATCAGTAACCCAGAGGGTATTTACCGGCACCCCGCTTATTGATGTATCTTCTGTCCAACTATCACCCGTATCGTCGCTGTAATAAACACCTCCATCTGTACCGGTCTCCCAGTTATAACCAGAAAGATACATTCTGTTTGGTGTAGAGGGTACAAATTGGATGGAGGTTATATTGGAATGGTCTGGGCGAGTACTTCCAAAAACACTGGTGTAGTCCTCAGTCTGGAACACCTTTGTCCAGGTGATAGAGGCAGACGTTCCATTTGTTGTCTTGTATACCCTTCCCGCATTGTTTCCTACGAAGACGACAGAAGAATCGGTAGGGTGAATAGCAACTTCAGTAACCGGTGGTCCATCAACTTCGGGATAGATTGGAAAGTTCCAATCAGTTGGATCATCAGTTGTTGTTGAATCAGTAGGATCGAAGTTATTTGCCCTTCCAGCGCCGCTTTTTGCAGCAATCCAGAGTTCTTTAGATGTTGAGGAATATTCGTAAAATTCCATGTCATTGAGAACAACGCCTTCTATTCCTTCATTATTTCCTATTTCTGAGCCAGTTGTCCAGGAACCGGAGGTATAAGTCATCTGACCAATTCCCCAATCTGTTCCCATATAGACAATTGCAGGATCAACCGGGTCAATCTTTAATGCACCATCATTTACATGGGTTTCTACTGTATATGAGCCTACTACTGATGAAAGAATGGGGGCATGAGACCATGTTGCAGAAGTGTTGTCCAGTACTGACGCGCTGACAAAAACATTATTGTTACTGAACTCGATATACTGGGGGTACCCACCAGAAAAATTATTGGTACCGGTGCTGGTAAAATCCCATGATGAGATCCATGTTATACCTCCATCGACAGATTTGTAAACTTGTGGGTTTACAGAACTACCTGCAATGAAGATGGTATCTACGTTCGCTGGATCAACACCGACGAGGTGTATTTCTACTAATCCTCCGGAAGCGCTGCTGGTTGGGAGAGTAAGAGAAGTAGAAGAAATGGAGGAACCACTGGATACCAATTTATAAAGACTTACAGTGCTGCCACTGGTTCTCGTAACTACAAAAATGGTATTTGCATCATATACGGAAATAGAGGTATTTCAGTACCTGAACCAAAGGAATAAATTAAATCAAAGGAATCTGTTACACCACCAGTACTTCTGTAAATGTCTCCATTAAAGGTTCCAATATGCATCCCTGAACTGTGCCCTAATAAAATATTAGGGTTTGTAATAGGAGTGGAGATACCTACCCAACTTCCCGATGCTCCGCCGCTATCGTTCCCGTAGACTTGCGGACCACTTGACGTTTCAGTAATTATCGTGTAAATATCGTTCTCGTATCCAGGAGCAAGATTTGCTTCTATTTGAGAAGCCTTCCCAACAATAGTTGGATACGTTACTGCCTGCCACGATGAAGAGGAACCGGACACCCATCGATATACACCCGTAATGCTATCAATAGCAATGAGTATCTCTGTTGTGCCACTATTATTGTATGCTGTAATATCTCTAACTTGTGCACCGTACACACCTAAATTTACCTTTTGGAGAGCAGAAAATGCCTTCTCATGGTGCAGGAGTATGTGTAAGGTAAATAAAAATACGAACCCTAAAATACCGACCTTAATTTTCATGTACTTTTCCCCTTTTTAGTCTATACTTTTAGTTAAGTTGGGTTTTAAAAGGTAAAATCCAACGATTTTTTACCTACCCTACAATCGTTCGACCGAGCTCACGACGAAGTCCCCTACCGAGAGGGAACTTATCGAGTTCCTCTCTTGGGAAGGGCTAGGGGTATGTTTATTCATTGCTTAACAAAAAAGATTGAAATTCCTGAACGTATATTTATATCCCTCCCAACTGTCCAGATGAGTCTTCAGATAGTAGTCTTCAAAAGGCGTGGCATGTTATATACCATTCTTAATAAAGTTTTTCATATAACATGTAAGATACTGCTATACAAGAAGTAACAAATATTCTTCATGATTTTGGCATGTAAGAGTCGTGTTTAAAACTTATACAGTTCCTCATATAGTGGGTTGAAATTTATTACACCATTTTTCGTGAAGTCTTTGACATTCATCAAGCTTTCATTATAATTAAAAATCTTTATCTAAGATTTATCTTCACAAATGAGTCAAGTTTTAGAAGATTGCTGAAACCACAGATTGCACATATTCCCGTTTGCACGAGGACAAGTTTCACAGATAAGAATTTAAAGTTAGTGGATGAGTAAATGGGTATTCAGCCCATCTACCCATTTACTCATCTATAGCGATCTTAAAACAAAATATCACATAGCATAGCCGCTTTTCCGGGAAATACAGGGCTTCTGAAGACTATAAAAGTGACATTTTGTTGTAACATTACTATATCAAAATCTGTGTAATCTGTGAAATCTGTGGTTGCAATCTCTTTTTATCGGTCTGAGGCTTCACCTTGCTAGACGATTATGAATAAAGATACCGAGATTACTGCATCTCCTTGCCTTTCGAAAGGACAACAAAAATATAGAAAAGATATAATCCCTTATATTATTTTGTCTACAATATCAGTCATCATTTTTTGTAATTCACTAGGGAATGCTTTTGTTTATGATGATTCCGCAACTATTGTTAATAATACCTTCATTAAAAGTTGGAAAAATTTTTATAAAATTTTTTCATTTAACTACTTTATCCTTTCCGGTGAATTAAGTTATCGGCCTATTGTTACGTTATCGTATTTTGTTGATCATTCCTTTTGGGGTCTAAACCCATTAGGCTTTCACCTTACGAATATCCTCCTTCAAGGAGGAAATACAGTATTATTCTATACCTTCCTAAAAAAGATTGCCGCTTTAGGGAATCATCAAAATCTTACGAATAATTTGGTTCTCAATCGTTCTTCTTTTGCTTCCAATCCAAAGCGGGACTCAGATGCTGGTTTTTCAGAGAATTATAAACAGGTGCTTAGGGTAAATACGTTTGCTTTTGTTTCTGCACTCCTCTTTGCTGTCCACCCAATTCTTACCGAGACAGTAAATTCTGTCAGTTATCGAGAAGATCTCCTCGCAGCTTTCTTTCTCTTAATTTCCTTTATTTTATTTCTGAAAATTGACGGTAAATCCTTATACGGAATTAAATATTTGCTGTATTATGCTAGTTCTTTATGTTCGTATCTGTTAGCTCTCTTTTCAAAAGAGATGGCAGTTACTTTACCTATCTTGATGGTATTACTTACGATCTTTTATTCGTCTCCGGGTAATGCCTTCCGGGAGGTTATCAAAAGAGTAAAAGGTATTTACGTCGGATACTTTATTATTACAGTTTTTTATCTGATTATTCAGTTCGTACTGTTCCGGCATACACATATCAGGTTGGATCAAACCCACCAAAGTTTACTTGTCATGCTCAAGGTCATTGCATCGTATATAAAACTTTTGTTTTTACCGTTGAATCTCAATGCTGATTATGTAGTTCCATCCATAACATCAGGAGTTACATCACTGATAATTTCAATATGCATAATCATCACTGTGATTATCCTTATAGCAAGGCTGTATAAAGGTAACAAACGATATTGTTTTTTTATATCGTGGTTTTTTATTACACTATTACCGGTGTCGAATATCATTCCGATAGGGAACATTATGGCTGAGAGGTATCTTTATATTCCAATTATGGGATTTTTAGGTGTTGCTGGTACTCTGATCCAGAATTGTACTGCAAGAAGAAACATAACAATGGTAGGTTTTGGAATTGTTATTGTTATCTTTGGTTGTGCGGGTATTCACCGGAATGGGACATGGCGTGATGAATTAACCTTATGGTATTCAACTTCTCATCGGGAGCCTAATAGTGCCCGGGCTCACCATAACCTTGGTGTAGTGCATAGCACAAAAGGTTTTTATGAGTATGCCGAGTTAGAGTACAAAAAAACACTTCAAATTAATCCACGTGATACAGAAGCGCATTATAACTTGGGAAATGCTTACGAGAGGAAGGGGATGACAGATGATGCGATAAAAGAATACCAGGAGGCGATCCATGGTAATCCATTTTATGCCAATGCATATAATAATTTAGGTAGTATATTCAAAAAAAATCACCTCTTGGATAAAGCTATTGAATTTTATAAGAAAGCAATCCAATGTAATCCTTTTAATCCCAACTATTATAATAATCTTGGGCTGTGTTATTACGAGAATAAGCTTTACGAAGATGCTATTCTTGAATTTAAAAAGGCGTTAAAAATAGATCCTCAGATGTCTTCCGCATATAATAATATAGGAAATATTTACAAAGAAATGGGAAACTTCGAGAAGTCTTTTATTGAATATAAAACAGCGATCGAATCGGATCCTAATAATGCGGATACTCACAATAACCTGGGTATCCTCTATACGAATAAAGATCAATTGGAAGAGGCTTTGGAAGAGTTTAAAACTGCAATTCTGCTCAACCCAAAATTGGCCAATGTGCATAATAACCTTGGCATTGTTCATGCAAAAAAAGGCGATCTCGATAACGCTATTTACGAAATGAATTGTGCTGTAGCGTTAGGGTTTGATAACGCAGATGTACATAATAATTTAGCAGGTGTTTACCTGACGAAGGGATTAACGGATGATGCAATTGTTGAACTTAAATTAGCCTTGAAATTTAATCCTCAGGATAGCAATACTCATTGCAATTTAGGAAATGCGTATATTTCAAAGGATTTTAAGGAAGAAGCCATTTCTGAATTTAAAGAGGCTATTACTTATAATCCTGCAGACGCAGAGATATATTACTACCTTGGGAATACCTTTTACCGGTCAACACAATATACTGAAGCAGTAAATGCACTTTATCAATCAATTCACTACCAGCCGAATAATCCACTGGCGCATAAGATGCTTGGTGTTATCTATGCAAATTTCTTAAATAATCCTTCTAAGGCACTATTTCACCTGAAAGAAACGTTACGATTAAATCCGCGGCAACCTATGGCAGAAGACATAGATGAGGTTATTCGTAAGCTTGAGAAAAAATAATGTTTTGTTCCATCTTCATGAATAGAGTAATCCCTGCGCTTTCTGTGGTTAATCTTAAATTCTTTATTTGTTATTCGTTTAATTCATGAATTATTTGTCGAATTAAATTATTCGTTGACTATAAAGAATTTTTATTTATAATAATAAAAACGATAAGGGCAAACCTCGAGTGATCGGGGGACGCAAAGTAATAGGGTCTTTAAAGTAGCAGGGGTTTAATATTAATACACGGAAGTATTAAATAATCTTAAAATGCTACAACGATGCTAGCGTTGCAAGGAATTTTAAAGATAGCCTTACTGCCGAAAGTGTTCTCATGAATATTTTCACAGTAAGGCTTTTTTATTTGTTGACAAACTGAAAAAAATGGTGCTTATAAATAATAATGAATAATCGTTTGTTTTGCTTAAATAAAAAAATGCATAAATACGAGAAGATTATTCAATATTTTTCGCTGGGTACGATAATATTCACGTCGGGCATACTTGTTTCTTTGCCATTTTTTGATAATACAAAGATCAAAAAGCCGGTTTCCATTTCCTTTTTTGATGATGCGAATACTGAAGATCCTTATTCTAAGTCCAATCTCATGCAGCTTTGCCGTACGAATGTAAACGAAAATCAATGGGAATATATTGTTGTTCATCATAGCGCTACGGCAAAAGGAAATGCCGCCAGGTTTGATCATTATCATAGGGAAAAGAGAGGATGGGAGTACGGCCTGGCTTACCATTTTGTGATTGGAAATGGGTCTTTTTCCGGGGATGGCGAGATTGAAGTTTCTGAGCGGTGGAAAAAACAAATCCATGGAGCACATACGGCAAATATGAACTGCAATCGTGTTGCAATTGGAATTTGTTTAGTTGGCGACTTCGAAAACGAAGGGGTTCCTACTGATAACCAATTCGAATCTTTAGTTGGGCTTATCCAATATCTTTCTGGAAAATATAATATTCCTTTATCCAATATCTTATTGCATAAACAGGTACATCAAAAAGGCACGGCGTGTCCGGGCAAAAATTTCCCGGTTGCAAAGCTAAAGACACGACTTCACCAAATTGCTTCAAATCCGAGTGATCATATCAAAAAACTCTAGCGTAGTTTTATTTAGGCTGTTTTGTTTGTGCTTTGAGAAGTTCTGTCTTTACATCTTCAACAGATAAACCGTAAAGTTTTCCATATTGCTGTAAATTTTTGTCGTATTTGTAACTCCGCACAGCAGCAAGTCCTAATCCACCTCCTTGAAAATACTCATAAATCATAATTGTCTGTTCACTTGTATCTACAAGGTAGAATGGCTGCCTATTACCGAGTCGTTCCCCTACGACACCAAAAACATGTCGTGTACTTCCATCACCTTGTGCAATAACGTAATTTGTTGTGTTTTTAACGATTAGGGTTATCAGGAGTAAAACAACGACTATAAGTAAGATTGTGTTTAGGCTATATTTCTTATGCATAGTTTTATATCTCCTGAATTAATTGGACATTTTTCCATATTAATTTGTAGCGAATTGTATTAATTCTTTATTTTATTCCTTGAATTCGTTGTGTCTGATAGTTTGAGAGTATTTAGTGCCTGCTCTTCCTTAATGATAATTGTAGGTTTTAAAAGGATAATAAGATTTGATTTTTCGCTTGTCTTCTGGTTGCGGGAAAATAGCATTTTTAATATAGGTATCTTGGACAATATGGGTATGCCGGTTGTTATCGTATTTTTGTTGATAGAACCGAGCCCGCCGATCATAAGTGTCCCCTT
This sequence comes from Candidatus Jinrextremum sp., assembly GCA_039794405.1. GTDB lineage: Bacteria > Planctomycetota > Brocadiia > Brocadiales > Brocadiaceae > JBDIVL01. The sequence goes on from JBDIVL010000017.1 coordinate 34,810, forward strand.
GTCAGGTACACACACCGTTACGGATACCTGGGAAACATTTAATCTTGGCAGTTGAACCGTTTGTTCCGGTGGAACAACAACAGTCCCACCCGTTGTGCCTCCTACCGTAATGTCTGTAGTTAACCCACTGAAAGTAAACTCGTCAATACTCTCGATTTGAAATACAGAAGGGGTTACTTCCAAATAGATGTACTTTCTATCGGCACCTACGATAGGTCTCACATCAAAGGTAGTACCTTCTGGTATTGTACCAATAACTGGGGTTACAATGCCTTCGGAAACAGATGTGCTTTGAACGTAGTTCCTCGTCTGGATAACAGCGATATTTCCACGCTGAGTATTAGAAAGTGTTATTCGGGGAGAAGTAAGTATCTCGGAGTCTTTGCTCTCCTGAACTGCACGCAGGAATCCTTTCAACATGGCATCATTGAATATAGAGTAATTAATCTGTAGTCCGCCTCCTTCATTAACAAGATTACTTAAACTATCACTTCCATCTGTATTAATAGATGCCCGGTCACTAAAAAATTCAGTAAATTTGTTTCCGATATCCTCTAAAAATTCATCAGTAACGGTGATAAAACGTGCTTCAATGCTTACCTGTAAATTTTGCGTTGTTCTTAGAGAAGCGAGGAGATACTCAATTTGTTCGTGGACATATTTACTATTTACCACCACTAAGTCGCCGGGTTGCCCTGTCCTTGCTGTAATGCTCCCTTCGCCTTGACCAGGGATATTTATCCGCCGTTGTCCGGCAGTTGAAGGGGCTCCGATAATACTAACATTGGATGACCACGAGGATGGTTCTATAGTAGTAACAATCATTTCTATCAGGTCTAATACCCGTTCATAAGCATTCTTTATTTCTGTTTCTTCTTTTTTTGCCATACTTAATTGAGACGACGCTGCTGCCGCTGTAATATCAAATTTTAGAGGTTCTTTATCATCCAAATTGATTAATATATCCCTCACATCGTAGATACGTAGTTCCATCTTTTGCCGGTAAATATGGATTATATCTCCTTCAATTACATATTCATATCCTTTGGGAAGGATGTACCTTAGAGCAGTTCTTAATGGTATATCCTTAAGTTTTAAGGTGATCGAAGCATCTCTTGCTTCTGCATCAATAATCATATTAATATTTGTTTTCTCTCTCAGAAAAACGACAACATCTCTTAAAGGTATATCTAAAAATTCAAATGAGATAATTGTGTTCAGGGCATTTTCAATGGTTTTTGGAATCTGATCTTTTGCAGGGTTAGGATTTATCTGGAGTTGTTTTGTTTTTCTTTTGTTTTCTTTTACCATGGTGTCTAATTTCGGAAGTTTTCGTTCCAGAATGTTTTCCCATTGATCTTTTGCTGGAAATCGTAAAATATCCTGATAGAGTATCGACGATTCCTTGAGGTTTTCCCGTGCCTTTAGTTCTTCTTGTTCTTCGGTAACTTTTAAATACTCAGAAGTAAGCTTGTACTTTAATTTATTTGACTGTTCTTTAATATATAACGCCTCTTTGTGAGAAGGGTCTATGGTGAGTATTAAATTCGAGATTTCGACTGCTTTCTCATACTGCTTTTCCCGTAGAGCTGTGTGTGCATTTTGTATTAAAAGTGATAGTTCTTTTTCTTTATCAGGGGAATGGTAAGTAATTATTTCTTTTGTTTCATTGGCCTTATTCGGTGTATCAGATAAAGCCTTTTCCCTGAAAAGCTGATTTATCTCTTTTCGTAATGCATGTGATTCCGTATTGTTTGGTTCCAGAAGGATGGATAATTCCAGGGCGTCAATGGCCTTTTCATAATCTTTTTGTTCGAAATATATTTTAGCAGATTTAAGGTAATAATTACTCGTATAGGAAGATTCTGTTTTTGAAATAACTTTATTTTGTGCCAGGATTTGTTTTAGAGTAAGAAGAGACAAAAATGCACTCAGGATAATAATTGGAATAAGAGTTGAAAATATTTTCATGTCACCCCCTTTAAAGAAATCTGCTAATTAGCCGAAGTGGTATCTACTGATGTATGAACAGTAACAGTTTCTGTCCCTAAATTTACCAGTTCTCCTATCCACAGGTTGTAAGATTCCCCGTTTTTGTTCTCAAATATAATCCTTGAGGTTGAGATTATGTGTGTTTCTTGTGAAAGGGAAGTGCCCAAAAACGTACCTTTTTCATCTCGTAGAACTGTCGTTTTTTTCATAACGAGCGGTTTTTGTGCGAGAGGAATAATTTCTCTTAATTTACAATGGGTATCAAAATCGACTGTTTCCCCTCTTACGGTTTTTTTCTGTCCGATAGTTTTCCCCTTTTCTACAGCAAAGCTTTCTGTCCACCAAATGTCTTTATACAATTTTCTGACTTGAATCAATGCAAGGTCTTCGGTTCCTCCTTTAAAGATAAATTCCGTATCTCCTGGAGAGGTAATCTCTAACCGGGTATGGGTGTTGGGCTCTGATTTTTTTAATAAATCTTTGATTGTTATGTCTGAGGTTACTTCTGACCTTACGATTTTACCGAAGATTTGGGGTCGTTGTAGAAGGTTTACGGATGGTGGATTTGTAAGGCGCAATTCCAGACATTTAGCTTCGTTTCGTTCGGCACCTCCTGATTTAGGCATGCTTGTTTTGATCTTCCTATCGAGGGTGTCGGATAGTGATAGCAGCCTTGTTTCAATTTCATTTGTTTCTAAACTTAATATGATAAAAGTATGAATTATCGTATAGATAAGATAACATATTGCAGCGCCAAGAATAAATTTTTCGGTATGTTTAAATATAAAATTTTTAATGTCCAATTTTAAATCCCATCATAAACAATCATAAGTTATGTTTTGTAGTCAATAACATAGGCATCAATAGTTATATCGATGATTGGATTTGAGAGATAATTATTATTCTCTTTCATGAAAACGTCTTTTTCTAATGGCTCTGCGCCGTATGTTTTATCAGTACTTAAAATTGTGATGCCTTCGATAACAAAGAGGATATTTGATTTAAGGATTTCATACAAAAGAACTGTTATGTGATTTGCTTGCAACTTGGCCTTAAGGGTAATAGGTATAGCAGCATACAAGTGAGAAAGAGAGGTATTATAACTGCTGGATGAGTCCCGAAATACAATTTTCTCAAGTCTCATGATTCCTGTATCTTTCGTTGTAATATTGACAAGCGCTTCTAATATCCAAAACCGTTTTTGAGCAGGCAAAATTGTATCCCATGCCGGGATATTCAAGCCCCATTCAGAAAACGGTAATGCTCCATCGCTTAGGACAACGTTACTTGCCTTTAATCGTGTTAATAATGTCGAGATCTTTCTGAGGTATTCATTTTTCCAGAGGGCTGCATCTTTAATTTCGGTTAGACCTTTTTCAGGGTTTTCTGTTAAAAAAATGGCTTCTAATTGATCGTCTTTCCCTTTGAGAAAAGATTTGCATTTTTCTATCTCTTCATGATAGAGATCTCCCTCCTGTTTTTTTGATGCAATCCATTTTTCATTGTAAAGATCCTTTTTTAATGTGTACTTTTCCAATGCCGCCGATAAATCTTCAAGATCTTTATGGGTTTTGGTGTACTGATTTGAAAGAGGGTAAATAAATATGAGCAGAAGGGATAAGATAATAAGGAAAACAATACCAATACATATCCAAAAACCGAGAACCCCGGTGTAAATTTTCAAGAAGTTTATTTTAAGTTGTAAAAAACTTGTGCCTTTATTCATTTCACAAACGAGTATTGTTAAACTCGCCCAAAGAACTGCGGAAGGAAACGAGAAAGAATTTTTTTCTCATGTAATTTTTAATGGTATACTTTTATAATTTTTCAGGAGAGGTTGATGTTCCGGACGCTAATGATAATAGTTCAATTTCCGTTTGGATTTCATCTTGCGATTTTACAATCCAACGTATCTCAAAACTAATATAGTCCTCTTGTTCGCTTCCGTGTTTTACCTGACGGCAAGAGCCTGGAACAATTTCTACATTTTTGAATGCAATAACTTTTTGATCAAGGAAGGTTAAATTTTGAATAGGTTTTATGACAAATTTTTCTATAAAACTTATACTTGGTTCTTTACTTTCTCCTTTTATTCCCATGAGAAGTAACTTTTTGGAAGGAATATCCGTTTTTGCTGCTGTTTTCTTCGCCTGGAAGAAACCCGTTGATGTTTGCTTTCCTATTCTTTCGGTTTTTATGGTATCCGCATCTACCCAAGAGGATTGTATACTTATTATTGATATATCATCTGGTAATGTGGATAACAGTTTATCCAACGCTTCTATCCAAAAGAACCGGGATGAGTCAATGGAAGAAATAAGATCGAGTGCAGACCTGCGTGTTTGAGCGATTGTTTCTGCATTTCTATAGTCACTTTCAAATTTCCTTATGTTCTGCAATACCTTTTGATGGTAATTATTGGAATGATGAAGCTGATTAATTTTCATGTGTAACCCACCGTACTGAACGATGAGTGACAAGGCTAAACAACCGAGAGCAGCCATGGCATAAGGTTTCTTCTTTGACATTTCTACTGCTCTAATTAACTCCGGTGGGAGTAAATTGATATTTATCCGGCTTAATCCCAGACCTTGGAGTGCAAGTCCTATCGCAGTAGCTAAATTTGTTAAATTCTCACGGAAATACGATGAATCTATTGTATTGGCTAATCTCAAATTGTTTAATGTTTTAAGAATTTTCAATTCGTATGGGAGATTGCTAGTTATAAATTCAAAACTTCGTGGGTCTTTGGTGTTACCCATTAATAGAATAGTCTGGAAATGAACGGTTTCCTTTGTTAAGGATTTATAATATTCCATTGATCTCTGTACCTCTTTAATGAGATCTGCATCTATCGTGTAAAGAGGAATACTTCTGAGCCAAAAATGTAAACCACTGACAATGATAAGGTCAGTGTTTTCGTCTTCTACGTTTATGATAACGGTTGTGCCATTCGTTTGTTGGTCAAAGAAAACATAGTTGTAAATGGCAAGAGGCGAGACCTGCAATGTAGTGAGTTTGGCTTTAACGGGTGTGAGGTTTGCCATCAGGTGATCAAGTGTTGTCCTCTTTGATGCAAAAAGCCCAACTTCTATGCCCTCGGCATCCGGAACTGGCTCGGATAATTGCTGATAGTCCCATACAACATCCTTAAGATCAAAAGGAATTTGTTGCTTTGCCTCGTAACTAATAATATTTTTTAGTTGTTTTTTATCTGCAGGAGGGATAGTTGTGAATCTGGACAATACGAGCTGTCCTGGAATTGATGCTAATACACGATCAGTCTTGGTAATATGATGTTTTGCCAAAAAAGCCTGGACAACGTCTTTAATATGCAAAGATTGTAAGAAATTTATATTAGATGGGAGGTCAGGATATTCAATAATACCGAAATCTTCAATCAATAACCCTTCTGCTGTTTGTGTAATTTTTACTGCCTTCAAAGCGTGTCCATCAATATCGAACCCCCATGCAGTTCTTGTTTTATATTGCTTGAATGCTCGTGATAACCTTTGAATGCCTGGTTTACTTCCTTTGGTAAAGAGTGCGTGTGTGCGATCGGGTTTCATGATATTGTTTTATTTTTTATCCGGTAAGGATTTATTTTGCGTAAAACACTCAAAAACCTTTTCTGAAAGATTTGCCACATCATCTCCTGCAGATGGAAAGATCCAATGAATGTTCGGGAAACTCCTAAACCAGGTCATTTGCCTTTTCGCAAATCGGCGTGTTCTTTTCTTAATTTCATCAATAGCCTCTGAAAGTGTATATTTTTTATTGAAAAAGTCAATAACTTCTTTATATCCAAGTGCCTGTGATGCTTGCTTACTTAATCCTGATGGATTATTTAATAAAGTACGGACTTCGTCTATGAGACCTCGCTGAAACATGCGATCTACGCGGTTTTCTATGCGCCTGTACAATACATTCCGGTCATGTTCAATGGCTACGAGTATGCAGTGGTATTTAGGGTTTTTATTCCCAAACTGAGTTTGAAGGCGGGAAATGCTCTGCCCTGTTTTTGTTATGACTTCAAGCGCACGGATAATTCTCTTTTGATCATTGAAATGTAATTTACTAGCAGCTTCCGGGTCTATGTTCGCAAGCATTCTATGGAGGAAGTCTGGACCTTGTTGTATAGCGATAGATCTCAAATAACTCCTGTATTCCCAGTCTGCAGAGGGACCTTCAAATAGGCCATCCATGATGGCCTTTATGTAAAGTGCTGTTCCACCCACAACGATAAACGGCTTACCTCTTTGGTGAAGATCATAAGCAACGGTTTCAAAATTTTTAACATATTTTCCTACACTGTATTCCTCCCAGGGTTCTACAATATCAATGAGATGGTGGGGAATTTTGCGCCTTATGGAGGCTGAAGGCTTCTCTGTACCAATGTCCATGCTTTGGTATACAAGCATGGAATCAACGGAAACTATTTCTGTATTGGTGTCTTCGGCAATTTTTAACGCAATATCTGTCTTGCCACTCGCTGTAGGTCCTGTGAGTATACAAATTGTAGGTACCATATATTGTATTTTGCTATAAAATGTAATATCAACTTTATGGATTATACGGTTAAGTATATAGGAAATTCTATAATGTAGTATAATTATACAAATATAATAAAGATAAGTAAAATGGGTAAACTTTGACTTTAAGGCACTTTGATTTATGACACAGAAAAGTCACAGAAATACTGATAGGGAAGATAAAAAGGGATTGCGTTTTCTCAGGTGAAGAATTCCCAAATAAAAAACGCATATTTGTGATAAGATTATACCCAATGTGTTTATAGTCTATTATAAAGTGTGCAATGATACACTTTCGTGCTGGCACACTGTTGTGGCTTGGCACAGGTGGTTACTCTATTGAATAGCTTAATTCCTTTTCATTTTATCTTAATTTATTGGTAATTTATTTTTGCTGAAACATTTTACCATGTACCCTAAAGTACCCCAAAACTTTACTACTTTAAATTGAATCAACTATATGAACCGGCATTCAACAGGTTTGATCCTTAAGCTATTGGTTTTTCAAGACTTAGTTGTTTGATTAATATGTGTATGCGTTTCATAATCCATTGAAATAACAGTACTTATAAACCCTCCTGGATGTCGGCATTAAGATTCTTCCTAACACAAATATTACACAAGAAACTTATATTTCATGGCAAAGGAACTACTTATACAAGTAAGCCCATTATTTAAAAGTAAGGGTATATATCTGAAATTTATTCTATTGTTAAATCTGGTACACATTTAACTTTATTGTTGTTGGCATTTGTTGTGTTAATTTCCATTTATGAAGGTGCTTACAATACAATCTGCCTTTCTGAAGTAGAATCAAGTGTCTAAAATGATGTATTGGAAAACTTCCTGGCAACTGGTACATAATTTGATCTGATGAACTCAAAGATTCTAATGTTTACTTGCTTACTGATGCAGCACTGGTAAAAGAAATAATTATAATGAAAGGGAGATGAATTTATGTGAGTTTACGATCTTATTCACGATGGTAACTGTCTTGGCTATCGAAGACAAATGAAAATAGTAATATATGCTAAATTCTAACTAATCACGAAGTGTATCTAATTCTTCATATTTGACCTACATTATATACTTGACGTACTATAAATATCGTAATAATAATTTTTGTGGTTTTTCTGTTTTTATAATGTAAAGGGGGTAATTTAAAATGGCGACCGGAACAGTAAAATGGTTTAATGATAAAAAAGGATTTGGTTTTATTGCCCAAGATGACGGAACCGATGTTTTTGTACATCAGACCGATATTGAAAGTAAGGGGTTTAGAACTCTTGCTGAGGGAGATAAGGTAGAGTTTGAAGTAGTTAAGGATAAAAAGGGCTACAGGGCAAAAAAAGTTATGAAAATATAAATTTATTTAAGTACATATATTTTAAAGTATATTAGTATGTATCTGTTTTTAAAATTATACTTTCATTCCCTATAATAGAGATGGCAAAGCCGAAAACACGTTAGACGTTCAGAAAAAGGCTATAGAGTGCGTTTGTGAAGAAGATAAAGCTTATAATAGTGCTCCTTATGTTGCAAGGCTGTCGGCCCATGGGAAGCGAGTGTATTAAAATGTAAAGATATGGATTTTAGAGAAGGGGATAATAACTACATTTGCAACCTTCTCGGGAGAAGGGTTTACAGGGAAAAGCGGAAAGGTAAAAATGCAAAGGATGTAACAATACCTGTCCATCCAGAATTATTGTCTTATATAAAAAATCGAGTAGGGGAGTAATTTACCGGGTGCATATGTATTTATTAATTCTAAAATCAGAGATTATTATTCAGAAAACAAGTTAAAAAGATATGGAGCGAAGTCAGGGAGAAAGCAGGTTTGGGTAAATCAATCAAGGCTTTCCGATGCAACAAGACATACGTTGCATCTTAGCTAGTCAATATGGGGGTTCCACTTCTAAGCGTCCCATCTGTCCAGTTATAGCAGAGTAAAAGATGACGGAGAATACGCTCACACCGTTTAAAAAGGTTAAAAGTAGATATAACAAATCTATCGCTAAAAGACAAAATCATCACCAACCGTCACCAGCCGAAAAATTGGTTCTATAAGTCATTAAATATCAATAGGTTATGGTGGAGGCGGCGGGAATTGAACCCGCGTCCCTAGACATTTCAGTGTAAGCTTCTACGTATATAGTCCATTTTTTTAATTTTCGCTATCCAGAACTCCAATAGACAGGATTTCTATAAGCTATCCCAGTTATAAGGGTTCGTTTAACCCCCACCAGGCTTAAGGGTTAAACTAACCTGCTAGTCGTCGTTTAATTAATCTCGCAGGTAAGATTAATTAAACGTGGCTGTTAATTAAGCAGCCATTGCCATTGGATATTCGGCATTTAAACATTTTGCCAGGTGTTTAATGAGGCCGCCTGACAACCTCAATACGCCACTTACACTTCAACCTGTCCGGTCGAATCCTTTCGCCCCCTATGATGATCTGTTATGAAAAGGTGAGGTCAAGTAACAGATAACTATTACTTGCACAATAATTAGTAGTAGAATCAATAATAGCATGGAAAACACATATTTATAGTAAACATTATAACATATACAAATGCAAAATGCAATTTAACTACACGATAACGTATAACACCGTCTTGTGCGTTGAATTTTACAACGGATTGTATGGTTTTATTAATGATAATCGGTGGGTTGTTATTCTGTTCAACAAGTAGTGATATATCCATAACTTATTTTAAAATAATATATTATGTAATATTTTATGATTTTAAGATATTCTGCAATGGTATTTAAAAGCTGAATTGTATTTGGGTATAAAAATCGCTTACGTTAAGTACTATTGTATATATATTGCAATTCTGTATATCATTTTAGGAGAGAAGGTAATGGTAAATAATGTAAATTCATCATCAAGCTCACCAGCTTCAAAACTTCTTGAACAAATAAAGAGGTTGTCTGCAGAGACAACAAAAAACGAAGGAAGTTATCTAAACCGCAAGAATAATGTAATAAGTGATTACGCGAATAATATTAAAAACCTGCAAACGCTGGAAAAAACACAAAAACTAGAAGAAATACAAAAAAAGGCAGAGATATCTGCTCAGATGATTGAAGATATAAAAAAGGAAAATAAAGAAAGATATATACAGTTACAGGAAGTGCCTAAGCAGATAAACCCAGAAAAAAGGTATAGAGAGCCAATAGGTACTTTTCTGGATGTTTATTTATAAAAAGGTAGCAAGCTGACTTTCGAAGAAAAGGAGGAAAGCGAAACGCCAGCTTGCTAAAGGAGAACAATCAACTATAACAACATGAAAAATTGGAAAATGGTTCCAGTATGAAAAATTTTATTTTTGTTTCAGATAATATTAAATTATAATTGTTACGTATGATAAAATATATGCGGGTTTGCATCTCTCTACCAATAATGTTTTTTCTCGGTTGTAGTACTGCGTCATATAAAAGATGGGAAGATACGGATCGAAGGGTGGTTGAGCTTTCTAAAATGACCGAAACCCTGGAAAGGAGAGTAGATGATTTATCCAAGTCCATTTCATTACTGGTTAATGATGGAAATTTTATCCATAATGAATTAGATGATATGAGAGATAACGATAAAGACACTGAGCAGAAAATTGAAGAGGTAATTTTGGTTATCAGGAATTTAGATGAACAGATCCGTAATTTAGGGATTAATTTTAAGGCTATGGGAGAAAGTTTGAATAAAGAAATCGATGGCCTGAGGAGAAATATAGATGATGTTAAGAAGGCTGAAATTGAATTATCCAACCGGTTAGAGTTGATAAAGTTGGAAGTAAAAGGGAAGGGCGAGCCATCAGTCCCTTTAAATAATTTACCTCCCAACTCTTATAATTAAACAAATGAGAGCTACGGGTATTTGATTGACAATTATTAAGAAGATTTTTTGAAAAAACAGATGTATTCATATGGATTCGTTTAAAAAAACACTCTTGATAATGGGTGTGTGTGTTGCGTCCATTTTGATTATATATGTAACCTTTAATGCAGTTTCAAGGGTTCATAGGATGAACGACCCGGTACGGGCAAAAAAAGTAGTTATTTTAACCTTTTTCACTAATGCGTTTATATTTGCAGGCGGCGGATATCTGGCGTACAGAATGAAAGTTCCGACGAAGAAAAAATGAAGTGTATAAAAATGTTAATTTTATTAGTAATACCAGTATTTCTATCAATATTTTCCTTCTCTAATTACCCTGCTTTTGCAAACCAAAGTATAGAGGTTGATAAATTAAAGCAAGAGCTTTTGGAACTTGAAAAGGTCACTAAACCACTTATTCAAACCTTCCAAAAAGTATCACAACTTGTTAGCCCCTCTGTTGTCAGTTTGATTACCGAAAAAAAGGAACGTACAAGTGTTCAAGAGAGTGAACCACCGCAACCCTTACCAGAATTTCCATCCAAGCGCGATCCTCACACGGATAATGTGCCGAAAAAAGGGTTGGGTTCAGGTATTATTGTCAATGAGAATGGGTATATATTAACGAATAATCATGTCATCAGCGGTTTTTCTGAAGACGAAATTACGGTAATTGCTTACAATGGAGAGCAATATAAACGTGTCAAAGTTATCGGTGTTGATCCTAATACAGATTTGGCAGTTATCAAGATTGAAGAAAAAGGCTTGCTGCCTGCCGAATTTGGCAATTCTGAAGAAGTGCGAGTGGGGGATTGGGTTATTGCTATTGGTAGCCCATTCGGTTATCAGCAGACAGTCTCTACAGGGATTATAAGCGCTAAGGGACGAACTCACGTTATTCCAATTGTGCTTCCTTTTATTTATGAAGATTTTTTCCAAACAGATGCAGCTATCAATCCGGGAAATAGTGGAGGTCCGCTTGTCAACCTTAGAGGAGAAGTGATTGGTGTGAATACCGCTATTGCAACACGATCTGGAGGGTTTCAGGGTGTGGGCTTTGCTATTTCTGCAAGCATTGCAAAAGAAACGGCTGAAAATATTATAGCTACAGGGACTGTTATTAGGGGGTATTTAGGTGTAGGAACACATGATATTGATGATGATTTGGCTACGACACTAGGCCTGAAAGATAAAAAAGAAATTATCCATTATTTTGGCCTGCCGACTGAGATGGGGGCATTTGTTTTAGAGGTCTGGAGTGACACCCCTGCATCAAAGGCGGGGATTCTTCCTGGCGATGTTATTTCTGAAATAGGTGGAAAGAAGATTAGAAATACGACAGATCTTCAGCATGCTATCCGTCGTGCAACAGTAGATAAAAAAATCATCGTGAGGGTTATACGAGATGGTTTAGAAAATGCATTAGAGATTATGGTGGAGCGGCAGCCAGAAGACCTTGCGGGGAAAAGCTATATTGCTATTCGTAAGTTGGACGAGCCTACAAAATTTTCCTTAGGTCTGGTCGTCAATGATTTAAACCCGGAGATTGCAAAATCAATGGGTCTTGAGGGTGAGGAAGGTGTCTTGGTTGTTTCTGTTGAGGAGAATAGTCCAGCTGACCGTGCTGGCATAAAACCTGGTGATTTAATCACGAAAGTTGGTACAGAAGATGTGGATTCTGTTCTTAAGTTTATGGCCCTTATGGATGAGTTCTTAGGGACAAGCAAGGTTGTAAGCGTATATATAAAGAATAAGGGTTTTGTGACATTAAAATAGCTCTTATACTACATACAATTGAATCATTTCTCTTGCTTTACAAATTCCCGCTACTTGGTTGTTAAAATTGAGTCCATTTTCGTTTTATCTGAAAACCTTATTTTGCTACAGCGCATTACTCTCTCCAGCGGTACTTGGTAATTCTTTGGTAATATAATCACATTCAGGATATCTACTACATCCAAAGAAGATACCGCCTTTTTTTGATCGACGCTGTATCAAGTCTCCGCCACAATCTTCTTTTGGACATTTTACGCCCGTTGGGAGTGATTTGATATTCCTGCATTTTGGATAGCCGGAACAGCCCATAAAGCGCCCTTTCTTACTGAATCGAATAACCATGGGACTTCCGCATTTTTCGCATTTCTCATTAGTTGGCTCAACCTTAGGTGTTTCATTATTAAGTGATTTTGTACTTTTGCAATTGGGGTATGCAGAACATGCCAGGAATTTCCCATGGCGGCTTGTCTTTACTACCATAGGGCTTCCGCATTTTTCACATTTTTGATCAGTAATTTCAGGATGGGAAGGCTCACCTTTTTCGTCCAGAGGAAGTGTGTTTTTACATTTGGGAAATGCTGAACACCCTAAAAACTTTCCATGTTTTCCCCATCGTATAACCATCGGTTGCCCGCAGATTGTACATGTTTGATTACTCTCCTCAGGTATTCCTTTTACACTTTTCATCTCACCCATTGCCTTCTCCAAGTCGGTCTTAAAGGGTTCGTAAAACTCCTTAAGGACCGTAAGCCAGTCTACCTTTTCGTCTTCAATTTTATCGAGCTCGTCTTCCATGTATGACGTGAACTTTACGTCCATTATTTTTGAAAAATGCTCAATGAGTTTCTCTGTAACGAGTGTTCCCAGTTCTGTCGCATAAAATGCACGTTTTTCTTGTTTGACGTATCCCCGGTCTTGTATTGTAGAAATAATAGCTGCATACGTGCTTGGTCTTCCTATTCCCATTTTCTCCAAGGTTTTGACGAGTGATGCCTCTGTAAAGCGTGGGGGAGGCTGGGTAAAGTGCTGGGTAGGCGCTAACGCTATTAATTCAAGTTTTTGGTCTTTTTCCAAAGGTGGAAGGATTTGTTCTTCCTTTTCCAGTTCATGTCCTGAAATCCGGGTATGACCATCAAATAGTAATTCTCTTCCTGTAACCTTAAGAGTATACCGTTCTGCAGTGATCTCAACATCTGTCACAGCATAGAGTGCGGGTTTCATCTGACTGGCGACGAACCGATTCCAGATAAGTTCGTAAAGTTTATACTGATCTTTTGTCAGGAAGTCTTTAATCGATTCAGGTGTATATTCTACTCCGGTAGGTCGGACGGCCTCATGCGCACCTTGTGTTCCTTTTTTATTTGATGCATGAATATTAGGTTTCTCTGGCAAATAATCTTTACCATATTTATTTGTAATGAACTGCCGGCAAGAGGATAATGCTTGTTCAGAAATATGGAAAGAATCTGTTCTCATGTAGGTAATAAGTCCTACCATACCTTTTGCACCAATATCAATACCCTCGTAAAGCTGCTGGGCGATAAGCATGGTCTTTTTTGCGCTAAACTGTAGCCGCGTAGACGCCTGCTGCTGGAGAAGGCTTGTAGTAAAAGGAGGGGGGGCATTATTGCGTTTTATTTGTTTCTTTACGTTAGCAACAATGTAATCTGCCTTTTGAAGTTCGTCAATGATGTTCTTAGCTTGTTGCTCATTTTTTATTTCAATATTCTCATTGTTAAATTTTTGCAAGATAGCTTTGAAAGTTTTCGTATCATCTGATTTATCTTTACCCTTTGGAATGCCTTTTAATTCGGCGGTAATTTTCCAATATTCTTGCGGCTTAAATGCCTTGATTTCCTTTTCACGCTCTACAATAAGTCTGACTGCAACGGATTGAACACGTCCGGCACTGAGCCCCTTGGTGATCTTTTTCCATAACAGAGGACTTATTTGATATCCTACAAGACGATCAAGTATCCTGCGTGCTTGCTGGGCATTGACCTTGTCCATATTGATAGGGTGGGGATGTTCAAAAGCTTCTAGGATAGCATCTTTTGTAATCTCATGAAAAGTAACGCGATGCACCTTTTCATCGGGTATTTTAAGAACCTGCGCCAAATGCCATGCAATTGCCTCTCCCTCACGGTCGAGATCGGATGCCAGGTAAACAGCATCCGCGTTTTTTGACTCTGCAAGCAGCTCTGAAACCAATTTTTTCCGGCTTGGAATTATTTTATATTCCGGAGTAAAATTGTTCTCTATATCAACAGATAATTTTTTTTCAGGTAAATCCCGCACATGTCCCATCGATGAACGGACAAAGAATGATGATCCAAGAAATTTACCAATAGTCTTTGCCTTGGTAGGGGATTCAACTATTACCATATTATTTTTTGATTTTGCCATTTTTACACCTCGAAATAAGAATTTAAGCAAAGGCTGTAAATAGTGTCAAGGTTTTTTTGTTACAATTACGATAATTAAAAAACCATTGATAATTGTTATGAATATAGATAAAATAATATTTTTATGACAAACTTCTTATTTATCATTAATATTGGCAGTATTTATTAAGAGGGAGATATGGTTTCGAGTTCTTGGTTTCGAAGGCATCAGAAGACAGTTTACATTATCATGATTTTTGCAATGTTTGTATGGGGTATTAGCTACTCTGCAATGGAGATGATTCCCAAAAAGCCCATAGGGAAGATGTTTGGCAGAAAGGTTACTCAAAACGAATTTGCAGACATGTTAGGTCGATGGCAAAGATTATTCTTTCCTCAAGAAAGTAGTTCAATTGTCTCTTTGGTCTGGAAGCAGCTCATGTTTATAGAAGAGGCTAAGAGAATGGGCGTTGTTGTAACAGATCAAGAGGTTGAAGACGGTCTTCAGCGGCTTGCTTTTCAAATATTTGGTGGGCAGCAGCCGAATATGAACAAACTGGAGCTTATACAGTTCCTCTGTACTAATTTCCGGCTCAACCAGGAGCAAATAGTACGTACATTGAGAGAGGCATTGCTTGTAGAAAAACTGGAATCTATGCTGCAATCATCTACGAAAATAACATCTGAAGAGATTTGGCAAAGATATTCGTTTGAAAATGAACAAGTAAAATTTAAAGTGCTTACGTTAAAAGCAAAGGATTTTATTGATTCAGTTCAGGTAACTGAAGATGAAATTTCCGCTTATTATGAAAAGCATAAAGATATTGAATATAGTATGGATTCTGAGAAACCCGGGTACAAAGCCCCAGAAAGAGTTAAAATAGAATGCCTGATAGCGAGGTACGATGATATTGAAAAGCAAGTATCTATTCCTGCCGAAGAAGATATGAAAAAGTATTATGATGATAATAAGGAAACACAATTTAAGATTCCGGAATCTAAAGCAGAAGATGAGGAAAAGGATAAAACCGGGGTAAAGGACGCCTCATCTACTGAAAATAAGAAGTTGGAAAAAGCAGGAGAGGAAGTCATTTTAAAAGACAAGGGGACTTCCCGCTATAAATCTTTTGCTGAAGTAAAGGAAGAGATTCAAAAAACGTTCACGAGGCAAAAGGCAGTGGAAAAGGCTACTGAAATAATGAATAGGTTAGATGAAGAGATATACGAAACCCTGGATAAAGCTGAACGTCCGAGCTTTAAGGATCTGGCAAACAGATATAATATAGCATATGAGGTTCCAAAAGGTAAGAAATCCAGCAATGAACTCCTAACGGAAAATGATTTATGGGAAATATTCCCGGCTTCAGATCAAATTACACAAGCAGTATTTGATAGGGATAAGTTTGAGCCTTCCATCCCTTTTGAGTACGCAGAGGGCAAGGTTATTTTCCAAGTCATTGATAAAAAACCGTCGGCACCGATGCCATTAGACGAAGTCCGGGACAGGGTGATTAGTGACCTTAAGCTGGAAAAAGGGCTTCTTAAGGCAAAGGAGATTGCTGAAAATTGTCTTGGTACAACAAAAGACGCCTCCTTTGATGATGTCGTAAAATTCATTAAGGCAGAAATTGGAGATAAGGATGCACCGGTTTGTGAAACCGATTATATTGCTCGTCCCATAAAACTTTTTAATAAAGATTCACGGTATATTGAGGCGTTGAAAAGTGACCGGCCTAATGTGGCAAAGAAGGCATTTGAATTGAAACAAGGTCAATTAGGGATTGCATTAGAAACTTCTGATGAAAAGGCCTGTTATATTATCAGTGTAACTGATAAAAAACCTGCAGATAAAATGGCTTTTGAGAGGGATAAAGAGAATGTAACGAAGCGGTACTTGTATGAGAAACAAGAAACCTTTTTGTCTGGATGGCAAACTGATCTTAACAGAAATACGGAGATATATGTAAAATTTCAGTAAAAGAAAACTTATTGAGCAGAATTAACTTTGGAAACGATTTATGGCATAAAGGAACTGGCCAGAAAAATTCACAATCCTGTGGTTACCCTTGGAATGTTTGATGGCGTGCACCGAGGACATCAGAAAATTATTGAGAACGTAAGATATCATGCCTTAGAGAAGAAGGGTGAATCGGTAGTAATTACTTTTGACCGCCACCCAAAAAGTGTTATTAAAAACAGACCACCTTCATTCATTACTTCATTAGGACATCGATTAGTACTATTTGAGCGTCTTGGTGTTGACTATACCATTGTAGCTGCTTTTGATCAGAAGCTTGCTCAAATGACTGCTGAAGATTTTGTCCGAGAGATATTGGTTCAATGGTTAGGTGTAAAGTGTGTTGTACTGGGGTTCAACTGCCGCTTTGGAAAGGACCGTGAAGGAAATATATCCCTGGTTCGGGAACTGGCGGACAAATATGGATTTGTAGTTTATGCGTGCCCCCCGGTGATATATCGTGGTCAAATAATTAGCAGTACCGCTATCCGGGAGGCAATTCTCAATGGTGCACTAGAAAAAGCAGAGGGGATGCTTGGCAGACCCGTTTCTATCCTCGGTACGGTAGTGAAAAAGTCTGGCAGAGGAAGATTGTTAGGGTATCCTACGGCTAATCTGAATCTGCATCATGAGGTCAGGCCGCCTAGAGGCGTGTACGGTACAAAAGTCTATCTGTCTAACCAGGAATACCTTGCTTTAACCAATATAGGTTTAAGGCCTACATTTGCCAAAGATTCCTTTTCAAGTGAAGATGAAACATTAGAAATAGAGGTGCATATCCTTGATTTCCACGGGTCTCTTTATGGAAAAGACATAGAGGTACAATTCCTTTTTAAGATAAGAGATGAAATGCCATTTGAAACAACTGAAGAATTAAAGACCCAGATTGGCAGGGATAGAGAAGTATTATTAAAAAGAGTATCAACTGCGCAGTGTTGAAAGGGAAACCCTTGCTTTTGTAATAGTCTGTATCTTTCGTGATGCACCTTTTTATTTTACTGTATCAGATTTTGTTAATACATCCTCTGACCAATTTATAATAGACCAGATATCCACTGGTTCACCTCCAATTGACATTTTATGTTGTCGGCCCTCTAATAACTTTTTCTCTTCTCCTTCTAAAAGTAATGTCGCTTCACCTTTTATCGCGGTTACGATGACAGCAAGATTCGTTGCCTGAATGTTTAACATGCCCTTATTTATCCGTATTCTTCCATGAGCGGTATCGATTTCCACAGGTATTTTTGTGTCTTTTACATAGATAAATATTTGGCCAGTTTTAAGTTGAATCTTCCAGGGATCGATGAAATGTACCTCGGTGTTTACATCCATACCTATATCCGAGCCTTTTTTTGTAGATAAGGCAGTTCTGCCTTCACTGCCTGTTTTTAAGGTAATACCATTTCTGAAATCGATATGGTTTGACACCTTATTCCATTGCGTACTTCCCGGATAGAGGAGCTGAACGTCTCCATGGGTTTTCAGTAAGTTAATCTCTCCGCCTCTATAGGTAAAGTAAAAGTATATCCCACATAAGATAATCATTCCGCCACCGACTATGGTACCGAGGAGTATAAATCCCTTTTTTGTAGGCTTTGAAATGAGTATCCCAAGTTCATAAAGGACGATCATAGGTACGGCAGTCATGGTTTGTGTGAATGGATCGGGTGGAGTAACCACGGCGGCAATGATAAATATTGCAAAAATAGCATATTTTCTCCATGAGATAAACTTATCAGGTGTAATGAATCCGATCTTTGAGAGGAGCAGCATGATTAAGGGTAATTGGAATACTAATCCCAATGCCACGGTTAGCATAAAAACAAATGAAATATACTGTTGCATAGTAATAATGGGTTGTATCCCTGGACCGAGGATCCCGATGAGAAATTGCAGGCCAAAAGGGATTAATAGGAAGTACCCAAAAAGTGCTCCCATTACAAATGCTATATACGAGATAGGAAGGTATAAAAGTAAATATCTCTGTTCTTTTTTATAAAGTCCTACGCTAACAAACTGCCATACTTGATAAATAATGAGCGGATAAGCCAGAAAGATTGATGTAATAAAACAAAGTTTCATATAGGCGTAAAAACCTTCCTGGTAACTCAAAACTTGTAATTCTGTCGAAAGGCCAGCCTTCCCCATGGCAATTTTATGGGGTTTTTTTGCTAGCTCAAGTATTTGTATTTTAAAAAACCAGCATATAACAAAGCAGAGGATAATAGCGATAAGGGAATAAACAACCCTGCGCCGAAGTTCTTCCAGATGTTTACCTAATGGCATCCTTACGCCTTCAATTTCATTCGTTGCTTCTTCTGTTTCTGTATTTTCCACCATAGGCCTCGTTTGTATATTAATCCTTTAAACCAATGTAAAAAATAAGCGATTTCATAATACAGACATACCTCTAAAATTACAAGAAACAATTCGCAGCTTTTTATCGAAGGGATTTTTCTTCTCACGAGAAAAGCCTTGAAAGATTTCCAGCTATATGCTACTATTCTGCCTAGAGGAGTTGCTAACATTAGGAAATCGTATCGGTAGTCCAAAAAGGGGGAGAATCGAATTTTTATGGGCATCGAATTTCAGGGAAATTTATTCGGTACAGGAAAGGCTTTTGGAATTATCGTCAGCCGATTTAATAATTTTATCACAAAGCGTTTGTTAGACGGTGCAATAGATGGGCTTGTGAGACATGGTGTAAAAGAAGAGGATATAGATGTTTTTTGGGTTCCCGGTTCTTACGAAATACCGATGGCAGCCCTTAAAGTAGCACAAAGTGCTAAATATGATGCAGTAATCTGTCTAGGTGCTGTTATTCGCGGAGAAACACCTCATTTCGACTACATTGCAAGTGAGTCAGCAAAAGGTATTGCGCAGGTTGGATTATCTACTGGTGTTCCAACTATTTATGGTATTATTACTACAGAAACATTAGAACAGGCCATTAACCGTGCTGGTGCAAAAACCGGGAACAAAGGAGCAGAGGCTGCTTTATCAGCTATTGAGATGGTAAACCTTTTTGAACAAATACAAACCGGTGTGAAAACAATCAAAGGTTTTTAACCTGCTTGTTTTACGTATTACCTTCCTCTCCCTATACTGCGCGTTTATAATCATAACAGGAACATATTTATTTTATTAGTTTGGTTTTATTGCTCTTATTAAAATCGATACCCCATGCGTAATAGAACGATTGCTCGTGAAATCGCCCTTCAGGCCCTTTATCAAATCGATTTACGTGGAGACGAGATTATTGGTCAGATCGATGCCTTTTGTAAGGCGGGTGCTGAAAAGCAGGATATACACAAGTTTGCCATATCACTGGTTAACGGTTGTCGGCTGCACATCAAGGAAATTGATGAAAAGATATCAGTGGTTACAGAGCACTGGGAACTGCGCCGCATGGCTACCATCGATAAAAATATTCTGCGTTTGGGAGTGTATGAACTTTTGTATAGAGACGATATTCCGCCAAAAGTTTCGATCAATGAGGCGATTGAACTCGCTAAAAAATTTAGCACGAAAAACTCAGGAACCTTTGTGAATGGAATTTTAGATAAGATTTATACCCAGTTTGTAAATGGAAGGTTACACGGCGTCCAGGACACCCGATCCGGTCATGAGGCACCGGAAATTGAGTATGGTAATTCAGACCTGCACATACATACGAATTACTCTGACGGTACCATGACGCCCGAAGAGGTTACCGAAGAGGCTATCCGGATTGGTGTTTCATCTATTTCCATTACTGACCATGATACTGTTGAAGGTGTTATGATTGCTTCTCGGTACGGTCAGGGCAAAAATATTCATATTATTCCCGGCATAGAACTTTCTTCTTACCTCAGTCCTTCAGAGATTCATATCCTTGGTTATTTTATTGATATTCATAATGCTTCTCTCCAGGAGGCATTAAAACAATCCTATGAAGACCGGTTAAAACGTATCTATGCTATGGTAGAGAAATTACATAAGCTCCGTGTCGATATTGATCCCCAGGAGGTCTTAATGCTCGCAGGAAAAGGTTCCCCCGGGCGTATGCATATGGCCGAGGTGATATGGAAGCGTGGTTATTGCAGTACCATCATAGAGGCATTCATGAAGTACATAGGTGATAATTCTCCTGCGTATGTTCCTAAAAAAACGCTGAATCCACAGCAGGCTATTGAATTAATCGTGAACGCTCAAGGAGTTGCAGTCCTGGCCCACCCCGGTCTAACCCAGAAAGATCATATCATTGAAGAACTGGTAAAATACGGCTTGCAAGGAATAGAAGTATATTATCCATCGCATACTCCACAACTTGTTGAGAAGTATCTGAAGATTGCGAAGAAGTATAACCTGGTTGTAACGGGTGGTTCTGATTTCCATGGAGAAAGAAAGGTGGATAATCCCATTGCAAAAGTAACGGTACCAGGCGATCTTGTCAATAAGCTGAAACAAAGATGCCCTTCTAAAGTGGGGTAATTTGTTTTATAATTTATTAATAAGGTAATTTACCAATACACTACAGATTAAGAAAGGCCATACTGAATATTGGTGTTGTTTGGGAGGCCTATTATAATAGATAAAAGGAGTTAATAATAACTTATGGAAGAATTTTCAAAAAAAGACAAAAGTGTTTTAGAAAATAATACTGAGATCAGGACTTTGGACTCTTCTGAAAGATCCAAAAAGGATGGGAACAGAAACCGCCGCAGTTTTTGGTATCGGTTAAAAAATTTCACGGTAGAATCACGGAAAACGGTTATTTGGGAAGGTGATACCATAAAATTAGTTCCAATCCCACGAGAACCTGTAACATCCGTGGACGGTGCTGAAAAGCAAAAAATATCTCTCGTCGAAGATCGGGTTGAGAAGATTGTTCTGCCTTCAGAAGAAAGTATCGTAAGAGAAGTTGATACCGGAGTGTCTGTTTTAGTTCCACCGGAAATAACAATTAAAGAAGATATAGAGAATCTGGTCTCGATTTCTCCGGATACTATTGTTGAGGAGCAAACGAAAGAACAGACCGTAGTTTCTTCTGAGAAGCTGAAAAAGGGTTTAGAGAAGACTCGTAACCGTTTTTGGTCGCGATTGAAAGGTTTTTTCTCTTTTAGGAGAGGGATTGATGATTCTGTACTGGAGGAATTGGAAGATATTTTAATTAGTGCAGATGTTGGTGTAAAACCTGTCCAGAAACTTATCCATGAAATACGTGAGGCATGGGAGGCTAAAACAGTAACTGAGACCTCGGAAATACATGATTTTATAAAAAACAGGCTGAAAGAATATCTGCGGTCCTGGGAAATCGATATTCATTATGCCCCGACTTCCCCCACTATTATTATGGTCGTTGGTGTAAACGGTGTAGGGAAAACCACTGCCATAGCAAAACTATCGAACACGTTCATTCAGGAGGGAAAAAAGGTTATGGTTGCGGCAAGCGATACATTTAGGGCCGCTGCCGTAGATCAACTGGACATTTGGAGCAAGCGTATTGGCGCTGAAATTGTCAAACATCAGGCCGGTTCCGACCCTGCAGCAGTTGCTTATGATGCCATAGAGGCCAGTATTGCAAGGGATATCGATGTGTTGATCATAGATACTGCGGGCCGTCTCCATACGCATGAAAATCTCATGAATGAACTTAGCAAGATCAAACGGGTCGTTTCGAAGAGGATCCCTGGTGCCCCTCACGAGGTGTTAATGGTTCTTGATGCAACAACGGGACAAAATGCCATTTCTCAGGCGAAGATGTTTAAGCAGGCAGTAGACGTTACAGGAATATTCCTGGCGAAATTAGATGGAACGGCAAAAGGTGGTATTGTATTGGGCATGCGCAACGAAATAGATATCCCGGTAAAATTTGTTGGGTTAGGTGAGAAAGCTGACGATATAGAAAAATTTGATCCTGATGCCTTTGTAGATGCCTTGTTTGAATAATAAGATGCCTTATGACAAAAAGAGACAGAGTTCTTTTTAAAATCTTTCGGTTTAATCCAGACGATGATAAAAGGCCGTATTTTCAGAAATTTGAAGTCCCTTTTCTACGAGAGGACTTAACGGTACTTGAGGGCCTTTATTATATCCAGCAGCGCTTGGATAACTCCCTTGCCTTTCGGTCTTCTTGCAGGGCTGGAGTTTGTGGTTCCTGCGCAATGCATATCAACGGTAAATACCGGTTAGCCTGTAATACCTTAGTCTCAAAACTCAAATCAGAAATCGTTACAATTCGACCTCTAGCCCATATGGCCATCCTTAAAGATCTTTGTGTTGATATGAGTCCCTTTTGGGAAAAATATGAATATATCAAGCCTTATTTGATTCCCGGCAAATCATTACCAGTAACGGGGGAGAGACTTCAGAGTCCGGAGGAGAGAAGAAAGATAGATGTCTTGATAGATTGCATTCTTTGTGCCTGTTGTCATTCCTCGTGTCCTGTTACTGCGTCACAGAAAAAATATCTAGGACCTATGGCCTTTATCAATATAGACCGTTTTTTTTCTGATACGAGGGATAATGCAAAGGAAGAGCGCCTGGCGATAGTAAATGATGAGCATGGTGTATGGCGTTGTCATACAATTTTTAACTGTCAGGAGGTATGTCCAAAAGATTTGGACCCTTCTGGATCTATTGCCCATTTAAAAATGGAAATTGTAAAAAATCTTTAGAATGTTTATTTTTGAGGGAGGGGAGAGAAATGGAAAAAGACAAAAAAATTGTTGTCGTTGCAAGAACTGAGGGTGTTGAGATCGTGGTAGAGGGTGAGAATGACGATTATGAATTAATGCTCTCGAAACCTCAGGCTATGGAGCTTGCTATGAATATCTTGAATACTTTATATAAAATGGGTATAAAGATGTAGGCAAATGAGATGGAGAACAATAATTCCATAAAACGTGTTTGCGTTTTTTGTGGTTCCAGCCTTGGTGCACGTCCCAACTATACAGACGTTGCTCAGCAATTAGGAAAAGCTATTGTATCACGTGGAATGGAACTTGTGTATGGTGGCGGAAGTATTGGTTTGATGGGGGTTATTGCAAATGCCGTCTTAAAAGAAAATGGAAAAGTATTTGGTGTTATCCCCAAAGCGCTCTCTTCCAGGGAATTTGCCCATCCCGGCCTGACAAAACTTCACTTTGTAACAAGTATGCATGAACGAAAGGCTATGATGGCTGAGCTAGCTGATGCCTTTATTGCAATGCCGGGCGGTTTTGGCACTTTTGAAGAATTTTTTGAAATTCTTACCTGGGCACAACTTGGACTGCATACAAAGCCGATTGGTTTACTGAATGTAGAGGGTTATTTTGATTTATTACTGACATTTATTAACCATGTTTTGCAGGAACGCTTTATACAAAAAAAACATTATCGGATGATTATAACATCTGACAACCCTGAAAAACTATTATCCGATCTCATTTATTACAAACCATCACCACATCTTCCTCAGTGGATTGATTTAAGAGAGACATAACATTCGGTTTACGTGAAACGGAATCATGATACTTACTGCTAACGTTCGTTATTAATACGGCGCTGGAATGTCTTAGCTGGTGGAAGCCAAAGTTCATAATTCCTAACTCTTTAAATAAACGTTTAAAATGGTTGCGGTATTTTACCTGTACATCACGGGTTATCTCTCCTGCATGAAAAAGAGAAGTCCCTGTAATGTATTCTCTCTTGTATCTTGATAAAACATCAACTAAAAGGTCTGTCAGGGGAATAACCACTTTACGGCCTGTTTCTGAAGCACTATATGTCATAAGGGCATTTCTCAAGTCAATATCATCCCACCTTAACGATAGGATGTCTTTCAGCTTCATACCCGTGAAGAGGCTTATCAAAACAATGACCCTGTTTTTACCCTGAAGCCCTTCTAAAAGCAATTTCACTTCTGTGTTTGTTAACATTCTCCTGCTTGTGGTCTCTTCTGTTTTTCGGAGCTCTGTGCCCAAATTAATCACACTCCTTTCTTATAGAACGGATAAGGGGCAAAGGTAGCACGCTTGTGGGAGGTGCGCACTACCTGCCTCTTTAGCCATTTCAGGCTGTGTTTCAGTTTTTTGTATTCTTTCTGTATTTCCATGTTCGATATTGTTATAAGTCACATATTTTTGAGTTTGCAACAATAAGATTAAAAAAATTTTCATGAGTCAATGTTAAGAGCTTTGACTATGCTGTGGGGGGTAGAGTCGAGGTACTTCGATAACCGTATGATATTTTGCAAATCGATGGGAATTGTCAATAACCGTCAGAGGTGGTTCCTGCCAGGCGATATTTCTGTAACTTGATCGTAGAGGAATTTTTATTTTGTGCAAGTGAGTTTGCTGGCGTGTGTTGCTATAAGTTGTTCAACCATAGAATGATATACTTGCCTGGCCTCTGCTTCTGCTTGTTCCAAAACTTTGTTTGGGAACACTAGGTGCGAAGAAACTCTGTTTCTCGTAAATTGTTGTTATGAAATACGGAATGAACAGTCTGCTGAAGGTGATAAGTTCATGTGTAGGAATCTCAAAATGCCACCAAGCCACTAAGGCCCAAAGAAAAACTTCGTGTTTTTGGTGTCTTCATGGCGGAAAAAGCCGGGTAGGGCAGGCACTGCCTGCCAAAATCAGACCCCATCCACGGACCATTCAATTTTTGGTAAGCAATGCCTACCCTACTTGGTTAAAATTTACACAAAAACATGGAGGTCGCAGGAGAATAATGAAAAATTCTGTGACTTTTGCGGCTTTGCGCGATGAAATAAAATTTATTGAAATGCTCGAAAATCTCAAAGTCGGATTAGGCCTTTGGTGGCTTTTTATGAATTTGAGTAGGAGTTAAAGATTTTCAACCCTACGTTTGAAATTCCTATACGTAAATGTAGGATGGGTCAAGCGAAGCAGACCCATCAACTATTAACGGTTGTTTTTCATTGTGGTTTTGCATTTTCTGCGGATAAGGTATTCTTTACCTTATTCCAGACAGCATCCAACTCATCTAAGGTACATTTCTCAATATCCTTTCCCATAGAAGCGAGTTCCATCTCAACCCTTTTAAAACGATTGACAAACTTATAGATAGTTTTATGGAGGACATTTTCCGTTTCAAGTTTCAAAAAACGGGAGAGATTGACGATTGAAAATAAGAGATCACCGATCTCTTCTTCGATATTTTCAGGCTTGTTCTCCTGAATTGCCTCCTTCACTTCCGCCAGTTCCTCATCTACCTTGGCAATTACATCCTTAATATTTGTCCAGTCAAAACCTACCTTGGCTACCTTTTTTTGCAATTTTTGGGCCTTTTGGAGGGCGGGGAGATATTTGGGCAGGCCATCTACTATAAACTTCCTCTCTTCGTTTCCCTTTTCCTCTTTTTTGATCTGTTCCCATTGGCGAATTACCTCTTCCGGGGTGGCTGCCGTGGCGTCTCCAAAGACGTGGGGGTGGCGGCGTGTCATTTTATCAAGGCAAAGCGCAATTACATCTCCTATGTCAAATTCATTTTTTTCCTTCGCAATCTGGCAGTGAAAGATGATGTGGAAGAAGAGGTCTGCTAGTTCTTCTTTCAGTTTGTGCGGTTCTCCGGAATCTATTGCATCAATTACCTCATAGGTTTCCTCTACTAGATGTGGCTTTAAGGATGCATGATTTTGTTCTTTATCCCAGGGGCACCCATCCTTTCCGCGCAATTTTTGCATTAATTCAATAAGATCGTTCAATAATGAAGTAAATTTTGCCTCGGATGTGCTCATTGATAATGTAAACGGTTTAAAATTTATTTGATTATGAGTTGAAGGACTGAGGAATTGAAAAGTTGAAGAGTCAAGGTGTTTATTTGAGTTCCCAATTCTCAAACTCTGAAACTCTTTAATTTTTCAATTCCTCAAATCTTCTTTCCTTTCATTTTGTACCCTTTAATCGTCAGATACAATGGTATATAAAGAATTCTAGCAATTATTTTTATTGAAGTCAACCGAAGGATGATGAACAATCGTCTATTTCTTAAATAATCATGTTTACCTTGTCTGGTCTCGTTACGCTCACGTATGGCTAACGCTCTGCATAGCAAGCTATTATCCTGACTTAAAATAGTATTGAAATAATTTTTTATATAACCTATACTTCGCTACATAGAGAGAACGAACAGAAACATTCAAACAATTATTAATTGTCCCTATGACAACAAAATCCCACAGCTACCTAACCAGGGTAAAAGTAACTTTTGAGAAGAAAAACAGGCTGGATGGTTTTGCTCGGATAAGGACTGTAGACTGCAGGAGGCTGGTCAAAATATTAGGTCGTGTGACTTGACGATACCATCATAAGTATCAAAGCAATAATTAAAGAAATGTTAGTAGATTGATTGAAAGAGGATAAATAAATGAGTTTATCGTTAATCGAAGAACTCCCAAAGATTGTTGCTGAAGGGAAGAAAGAAGTAGAAAGGATACTGGAAAGGATTTCTTCTCCTCATAAGTTGACGTTGCAGACAAATGAATTTGTACTGCCGTGTAAGGACAAATCGGGTCTTTTCAAGGGGCAAATCCCGGATTTCAAGTTTAAGGCTAAGAAATACCTAGGTGAACAACAACTTGGGTTCGCGAGGATATCTGATAGTGGCCAGCAAAAACTATATTCAGAAATTGGTGGTGAATGGGTAAACCGTTTGTGTTACGGCGATAATCTCCTTGTGATGCAGGCGTTACTTGCAGGTGATCCGGTGACAGGTTTGCCATCCATGTACGGGAAGATTGATTTGATCTATATTGATCCGCCCTTTGACAGCAAGGCCGATTATCGTACAAAGGTTATCTTGCTGGGTGCAACATTAGAACAAAGACCCACTGTTGTTGAACAGGCAGCCTATTCAGATACCTGTATCGGTAAACCAGCCATCATGATCACCCGCAAACGCCTTATTGATCAGGAGGCAAGGCCGTTTCTTTATCAGTCCATTGGCGATTATCAAAAAGAGGCCTTTACGTCAAGCAGGTTATTCCGCCGTGTTGGTGATCTTGCTCATATGGATGAATTGACTGTTACCTTGGATAACTACGTCCTGCTTTCGCCAGATGCCCTGCCGCTCGACGAGGTAAACAAAAAGAGGTTGCAGGAGGTCATAGAAAAAGACCCTCGTGCATTAATTGAATACTGGTCTGTTGACCCTGATTATGACGGCGAGACGTTCAGGAGTAAATGGCAGGATTATAGGGATAATACATCAAACGACTCAGACCCACACCACGTAGTCCTTGAAGCGAAATTGAAAGTACGCAAGGTCAACCATAAGAGGAAAATATGCGTAAAAGCGATTGATGTGTTTGGGTTTGAGAGCGTGGTAGTGAAAGAGATAGAATAATAATATGAAACATCCATAACTTTTAGTTATAAAGGAGCACGAAATCTCGCTGCTGCCCCTTAGTCTGTCATTCCGAACGAAGTGAGGAATCTATACGTTGTGCAACTTTAATATTTGAAAGATTTCTCGCTCCGCTCGAAATGACATACTTTTTTATAGATGACAGTTTAGACAGTTTCTGTTCAGATACTATTTATAGTCAATGGTTAAAAAAGTTATCATTTTATTAGTGTGAAATCTCAGCACGGTGTCATTTCGAAGGAGCGGAGCGAGAAATCTTTATTTCGACAACGGGGAAAACCTTACACCCATAATGAAAAGCTATTACGTGTACATTCTTACAAACTGGAACAATAAAGTGATGTATGTGGGAATAACTAATAATCTTATACGACGGATTTATGAACATAAAAATAAGATCGTTAAAGGATTTACAGAAAAATACAATGTAAACAAGTTAGTTTATTTTGAAAAAACCGGAGATGTTATAGCTGCCATTACCAGAGAAAAAGAAATTAAGAAATGGCGAAGAGAGAAGAAGGATCAATTAGTAAATCGCATGAATCCTGCATGGAAAGACTTGAGTTTGGAAGGGTTATAAGATTTCTCCTAGAGCCTGCCCTGGGCGGAAGATTTCTCGTCGCTTCACTCCTCGAAATGACAGGAACGAAGGGGGTGAAATGACAGAAATGAGGGATAGAAGTGACAGAAAGAATGGGGCGAAATGACAAAACGAAATAAAATTACAAACTTACTTTCTGAAATGTCTAAGAAAGATAAAAGCATTAAGAATACGGGATCAAATAAAAAGTCTAATTGGATTTTGACTCAATTTTAGAAGTAAATTAGAAGAAGCAATTTTTTAACTATTTGATAAATCAATAGTTATAAAAAGTTATTTAGATAGAAATTAGAAGCATTTCGATGAATCTTAGGCAATACTAATCAGAGTTTGATGTTAAAGAGAGTGAATGTAAGGTGATTATAACTGTATCTACAGGGAAGGGAATTTCGTAATATCCATATCCTTAAACACAGGAACCAGAGAAATTCCCTTAAAATTCGCCAGTAAAATAACAAAAATTGTTCGTAATGCGTGGGATTGTGGTGAATTTCTTGCAAAAGTAACGCCTATAACCCAGGATTTACTGAGATTCTGGTTCTTTGATTCCTTCATGGAAACCCGTCACATTAACTTTCACGCAGGACAACGTCAGGCTATATTAAATACGATTTATGCGCATGAAATACCAAAGCCAGAGTCTGTATTTGATTTATACTCAATGATAAGCAATGAGATTCTGGCAGAGATGGATTTGAGTTATCAGAAAAAGGACAAATTTAGCCATCCAAAGTATTGCATGAAGATGGCAACCGGCACTGGCAAGACGTGGGTAATGAACGCCCTGCTTATCTGGCAGTACTTGAATGCAAGACATGAAGAGAAACCAAGCGGATGCTATTCCACGAATTTCCTGCTTGTTGCCCCCGGTTTGATCGTATATGAAAGATTGCTGGACGCATATCTTGGAAAACAAAAAGAAGATGGAAGCCGTGACTTTGAGACTTCAGACTTTAAGCAGTATGAGAAGCTGTTTATCCTACCTGCATACAGGGATGAAATCTATGGATTTATCCAGACCTGTGTTGTCAGGAAGGAAGAAATTGGACGTAAAATAACGGGCACAGGTTTAATTGCTATAACCAACTGGCATTTGCTTGCCGGGGAGGAAGAAGGGGTTGATAACAACATTACACCCCTTGAAGACCCTTCTACAGCAGTAAAAGAAATATTTCCTGTAACGCCAGGCACTTCTGCCGGACATGATTTAAATACCCTGGACAACAAATATTTAAGCGGTGGTGAGATTGAGTATCTTGCAAATTTAGAAAGTATCGTTGCTTTCAATGATGAGGCACATCACATACACGAGACAAAACGGACGGGGATTGTCTTAGAGGTTGAGTGGCAGAAGTCGTTGAATAGAATATCGGAAAATAAGGGTAAGAAATTTATTCAAATTGATTTTTCCGCAACCCCCTATGATGTGACAGGAAGCGGACAGCGCAGTACAAAACATACTTTCCACACATTATTGTTGATTTTGATTTGAGGAGTGCAATTCACGGAGGGCTTGTAAAAACAATCACCCTTGACAGGAGAAAAGAGATAGCAACCATGGAGCTTGATTTCAGGGCTATGCGCGATGGCAATAAAGTAATAGGATTATCAGAGGGGCAGAAATTGATGCTTCGTGCCGGTCTAACAAAACTCAAAATCCTGGAAAAGGAATTTACAGATTTTACACAAGATAAAAATGGCATTACTGATAAACATCCCAAGATGCTTGTTATATGCGAGGACACAGCAGTTTCTCCCTTTGTTGTCGGATTTTTGAAGCAATCAGGAGATCTCGGTGAAGAGAAGATATTATCCAGATTTACCTGGTAGAAACGAAGGCTCAAAAGGATATTAAAGATGAAAATGTCCTACTGAAGAAGCAGTCATCTCTTGACTGGTTAAAGAAGGTAAATGAACTAAAACCAGATGATCGTGATGGATGTGAGTGGTCTTATGCACTCTTGGGTGAAAATACTTTTTATAGCATGAAAGCAAAAGGCGCTTCCACAGAGGAGATACTGGAATATTTAAAAATGACAAAGCAACATGTTCAGAGAACGCTTTTTTAAATGTTTTGGTTATTAAGGAAATTAAGGAGCAGAAGGTCTTTGAGATTTTGTTATAGTAAAACAAATTCGATTTTAGAAATTTAAGTACTCGAATAGGGCTTAAGATCAAAGGATTCTCCAGAAACTTTTCGAAAAATAGATTTTTTTGACTATAATAGGAGAAAGTTATGAGCCAAAAATATAATATTTTGGCGGAAGAAGTAAAAAACTATTAGTTGAGGAAGAGAAGAGTTAAATTTTTCAAAACATTTTGGAAGGGAAAAAGAATATGGGATTTCCAATACAACGTTTACGCCGGTTACGAAGAAATGAGAATATAAGGAGACTTGTAAGAGAGACGCATCTTTCTCTTGATGATTTGATCATGCCCCTTTTTGTCAGACCCGGAAAAGGGATTAAACAACCGATATCCTCTATGCCGGGAAATTATCAGATGTCCGTTGATAAACTGGTTGAGGAGGTAAAGGTCATAGAAGGGCTTGGTATTCCCGGTATTATCCTCTTTGGGATTCCTGATAAAAAGGATGAGGTGGGTTCCGATGCCTATGCTGATGAAGGCATAATCCAAAAGGCAATTGTTGCTATAAAGAAAGAGGTAAAGGATATCCTGGTAATTACCGATGTCTGTATGTGTGAATACACCAATCACGGGCACTGTGGATTTATCAAGAAGGATGATAAGACAGGTCATTTTGAAGTAGACAATGATATGACCCTGGAACTGCTGACAAAAGAGGCTGTTTCTCACGTAAGGGCAGGTGCGGATATTGTAGCCCCCAGTGACATGATGGATGGTCGTGTGGAGGCGATCCGGGATGCACTTGATGACGAGGGGTTTGACCATATTCCTATTATGGCATACTCGGCGAAATACTCCTCTGGTTTTTACGGTCCCTTCCGTGAGGCAGCAGAATCCACACCCGGTTTTGGCGATCGTTCATCGTATCAGATGGACCCACACAACGCTGTTGAGGCGCTGCGTGAAGTATCCCTTGATATAGAGGAGGGGGCCGATATTGTGATGGTAAAGCCGGCATTGGCCTACCTTGATATTATCCGGATGATAAAAGATAATTTCGACTATCCAATTGCAGCTTATAATGTGAGCGGCGAGTTTTCTCTGGTGAAGGCTGCGGCAGAAAAGGGCTGGATTGATGAAAAACGTGTGGCGCTGGAAATTTTGACAGGAATCAAGCGCGCTGGCGCAGATATGATTCTCACGTATTGGGCAAAGGATGCTGCACAATGGTTGTTGAAGAAGTAAAGAACAGTTTAACGTATAAATAAGGAAGACCAATGATTCTCCTTCGTGATGCAAAAGACATAACGGATGTGGTCGTGAATATACTGCACCCAATTTCCATTGTGGTGTTTGGTTCTGTTGCCAAAAAGGGAATCGGAGAGGATCTGGACTTATTGATTATTACGGAGGACAGCCCTAAAACATTGAATGAAATCAATCTCATAGTAAACAAGTGTCTAAAACCATTTTATAAAAGATTTGCCATTGATCCATTCATTATTCCCCGGTCGGTCTTATACGAGTACCATCGTAAAGGCAGTCCGTTTTTGAGATTAATCTTAAAAGAAGGAAGGTCTTTATATATGAAAGATGCCGTAAAAGAGTGGTTGAAACAGGCAAAAGATGAACTCGATATGGCAAAGTATTTACTAAAGGGTGGATATTATAAAGGATCATGCTATCATGCTCAGCAGTCAATAGAAAAATTTATCAAGGCAGGCTTGTTGGCTAAGGGGTGGGAGTTGGAGAGAATCCATAGCATCGAAAGACTATTATCTCTTTCCAATGATTTTGGGACATCGGTAAGCATCTCAGATGATGATGCCACTTTTATTGATAGTATCTATAGGGGAAGTAATCCTGCAGAAGCAGGATTACTTCCCCTTGGATAACCCTCTGAATCAGACGCAAAAAGGGCACTCAATATAGCCAATAATACCTGTGCAGAAATCCAGGTATTGCTGGGGACAAAAGAATAAGCAATTGGGAGATATCTCTGATTAATCTCTTTCCTATCCAGTGAATAAATGAATATGCACCCATCCATTGTTAGTAATCATGTATGCTGCAAGCTGACCGATGATAGCTGATTGCTTATACAATCCAGGTAACTCTTAAAACGTGGCTCTTCTGTGATGATAAATTGCAGAAAAAGTATTAAAGGAGTGATAATGAACATAGAAGTTATGGCCCTTTGTGATGCTGCAACCGAATCGCAAGGGAAATTAAATATATTGGGTGCATTCGACACGATTTATTCAAAAAACCTGCCAGCTACTCATCGTCTTTGTGCCGTTGCACTCAGAATGCGTTTTAGCCAGATAGAAAAGGGAGAGCATAAAATAAGACTGAACCTTGTTGATGAAGATGGTAAATTCATATTGCCTGCTTTAGAGACCAAAGCCAAAATAGATTTTCCTCCTCATGTTGATTCATGTGCGATAAATATCGTCCTGAACATTCAGGGATTAAAGTTTGAGAAGTACGGTAAATATGCCCTCGATTTGGCTATTGACGGAAGACAGGAGGGTTCACTTCCTATTTATTTGAGGCAGCCATAGCCTGAATCGTGTAGAGCAAAAGCCATTTTTCTTAAAAAATTAGAGTATTTGGTCCTGTATACCTTAAATTATATAATTTTTTTGTTTTACCAGAAAATTATTGTCTACGACGAACTTACCATCAAGCGTCCCACCCAAGAGCAAAAGAAATTAGATCAAACATAAATTCAGAAAACGGAGAAAAATGAATAGTTTAATCAGCCTTTTTCCCATAAGTAATTGATACTTAATCCATAAAAACTAATGTAAGGATAATTATAAGTGAGTGAAGGAAAAAACGACAATATGCAGTCTTGCGGTCATATTCGTGATAAGGCAATTCGCCTTTTTACATACCTTCTAGAACTTACTCAATTACGCAGTAAAGTTATCAGGGCTATTGAAAATTATGATAGTGTGATGTGGCTTTCTGATATTCCCCATGAGCAGGAGTGTTTTACGCTAGCATGGGGTGCAGCACGAGATGAGAATGAAGAAGTTTGGTTAGAAATTAAGAAACCGAAGCTTTTACCTTTCCCTCCCCCATCTGAAGAAATTAGTCCTTGGGTAAAAGAATCAGACCTTGCAGATTCATCAAAAGATGAGCCAGAATTACTTCAACGCATTCCCGTACCTGTTATTCAGACACAAACTAATCAAACAGATACATCACTCTCAGAAACAAAGTATATTGAACTCAATGATCACTTACACATCCTTGATCTATGGTCCGAATACCTTGAGAAAGAATGGAAACCATGGGCGAAGGAATGTAAGAGATTGAAAAGGGTTCAAGCATGTTATGCAAAACTATTTTCCATGTATCAAAAACAGAAAAGCCTGGGTGAAACATATGAGATTATCATTGGCTTTGGTTTATTGAGTTGGCAAACTCCGAATAATCAAAAGATATTCCGACATCTTATTACTGTACAAGCCACGATCATGTTTGACTCTTATAGTGGAACACTTTCCGTTGTTTCACCAGCAGAGGGAATAAAATTAACTCTAGAGCAGGATATGTTAGAGGCTTCAGAGCGTCCAATTCCCGATGACCAAAACAAAATAGAACAAAAGATTTCCGAAATCGATGATGCAATCTGGAATACGGCAAAGATTGAAGAAGTACTGCGGAGTTGGGTTTACTCAGTATCTTCTGAGGGCACTTATAAAAGAGATCTTACCCGATCTGTTGAATCCACTCATAAGCCGTTTGTTTCCTATAGCCCAGCAATTATTCTTCGTAAGCGAACGAGTCGGGGGCTTGTAAAAGTTTATCAGGATATCATTGAACAATTAAGATCGGGTAATGAAATTCCACCTGGTGTTATTCGAGTTGTCGAAATTATTGATGACCGTCATGGTAATGATGGCAGTTCTGGTGTTATGAGTGGTATAAATGAGTTTCATGAAATATTTTTTCCATTACCCGCAAATGATGAACAAAAGAGGATTATTGAGACTCTCAATGCCCATCAAGGAGTATTAGTTCAAGGGCCTCCTGGAACTGGTAAAAGTCACACTATTGTAAATCTTATCTGTCATCTTTTGGCTACAGGCAAAAAGGTACTGGTTACTAGCCAAACACCTCGTGCTTTGAAAGTGCTCAAGGAAAAAATACTCAATGAAGGGAGTACCAGAAACATAGCTCCTCTCTGTGTAAGTCTTCTTGGGCATGACAGTTCTGCCCTGAAAGATATGGAAGATGCAGTTTTGGGTATTGTAGAGCATTTACACAGATGGGATTCTCAACGCAATTCTCAACGTATTTGTGAATTAAGGCAAGAACTTGATAAACTTCGAAGAAAAAATGATGGTTTAACCCGACAACTTCGAGAAATACGCGAACGAGAAACATATGTTCACTCTCTACTGGATGGTTTATATCATGGCAAAGCTCAACAGATTGCGCAACATATAGCAAGAGAACAAATAAAATATCACTGGATAATGCCAATTCAAGTCAATCTGACTGAAGCGCCACCCTTAACCAATCAGGAAGCTCTTGAATTGTTAAGACTTTACCGTGAATTATTTCCGGAACGTATTAATGAAGTAAGAAGACCTATTGTTTTCTTAGGTGAAATACCTACACCTGAAGAGTTTATTAAATTGTGTGATAAGGAAAAGCTTGCACAAGCCAATTACGACCAGTTTGCTAATATCACCCAATCTGATATTTATAGAAGAATGAAGTCATTAAATACTGATCATTGTAATCAATTGAAAGATGCTATTGATATGTTACAAACTACACG
Source organism: Candidatus Jinrextremum sp. (assembly GCA_039794405.1). Taxonomy (GTDB): domain Bacteria; phylum Planctomycetota; class Brocadiia; order Brocadiales; family Brocadiaceae; genus JBDIVL01. The sequence continues at coordinate 70,233 of JBDIVL010000017.1, forward strand.
TATAAGTATTCTCAGGAATAGTCAGCCTTGGATTGACAAGGCAGTAAACGATATCCTTTCCAATCGTGATCGTGTTTGGAGAGAATTATATGATAAGTCATCTAAACTACTCGATGGACTTTTGAAAAAGGCTCAGGATGCTGAAGAAAGAACTATAAACTTACCAAAGGACTATGATAGAGTAGTAATTCTTACAGATGCGAAAACACTTCTAGAACACTTGCAAAATGGCGGGGGATTTGGTATCCCTGTCTTTCGTCCAAAACCAATAAAATCTGCATGGTACATCATTAGCAAAACCAAAGTGAATGGTAAACTATGCAATGAGATACATACTATCAAAATCCTCATTGATACTCTTGTTGTTGAAGAGATACTCGATAAACTCTGGTCATATTGGAAATCCTATATAAACCGTATTGAAAGTAGTCTCTCTTCACAGGTTATAGAACTTGAATATTTGTGTAATCAACTCAAGGATGTATTAAACTTACACAAACTTACTGAAGAAGCTATGACTGTAAGTAAAGATATTGTAGGTTTACCACTACCAGCCTGGCAAAATACGGAAAATGTCGAAATGTATCAGCGAATATTGGAAGGTATTATTCATGAACAAAATCTAGAAGATATAAGAAGTACCTTAAATAAAGCGGATCAGGTATTCAGAATGGCATTAACGAAACCCGATGTGCACCCAGTGGTCACAGAGGGATACCGTGCGCTTTTGGAGCGTGATGAAAAGGCTTATGGTGTATTTTATGAGAAGCTTTTAAATTTAAATGGAGATCGAAATAGTTTTATACGACAATTGGAGCTTGAGAAAAAACTTAGTAAAGCCGCGCCATCAATCGTTTGCTATATAAAAGCAAAAGTTCATGAGGCATCATTGGATGGATATTTAGCATGTTTTGTTGAGAGTTGGCGATGGGCACAGGTAAAGACATGGATTGAAAAGTATATCGAAGGTGCCAGTGAGGCACAAATAAGTCATGAGATTCATGATATTCAGCACCGGATTGGTATTATTACCGGAAGTTTGGCTGCTGCTATGGCATGGAGTAATTGTCTCAATCGGCTCATAAATTCTCCATATGAACGGGAGTCTCTTATTGCGTGGAAGCAGGCAATGAGACGAGGAGGTAAATGGACAGGAAAGCGCGTTGAAATACATCGAAGAGATGCAAGGAAACTTATGGAAGTTTGTCTTAATGCAATTCAATCATGGATTATGCCTCTGTATCGTGTTGCAGAAACAATTAAACCCACCAGGGATGCCTTTGATGTTGTAATTATAGATGAAGCTAGCCAATCGGGTCCAGAAGCCTTCTTCTTGCAGTTCATTGCAAAAAAAATCATTGTAGTTGGTGATGACATGCAAATCAGCCCTGAGTCGATTGGTGTTACGCGTGATGATGTAGATCGTTTACAAGATCGATATATAAAGGATTTGCCATTGCCGCATATTGGAGCATTAGGAGTCGAAGAGACGTCTTTTTTCCATTTAGCCGAAATCCTATTTGGTGGCCGTATTATTCTCAGAGAACATTTTCGTTGCATGCCAGAAATTATCCAGTTTTCCAATGAACTCTGCTATCGAAACACTCCATTGATTCCACTGAGACAGTATCCACCCAACCGACTTAAACCTGTAGTTACACGGTATGTGCCTGAAGGTTACCGTGAAGGTGATACTCGTACGCCCCGGAATCCACCTGAAGCAGAGGAAATTGTTAAAATAATTTCAGAATGTTGTAAGAATCCGGTATATGAGAACAAAACAATGGGTGTAATCAGTTTGCTTGGAGAATATCAAGTGCGCCTTATCGAGCAAAAACTGTTAGAGTATCTTGAACCAGAGGAAATTGAACGGAGAAATTTAATTTGCGGTGATGCCTATGCATTTCAGGGTGATGAAAGGGATGTTATATTCCTGAGTCTTGTAGCCGCTCCGGGGGAAACTGCCATGACCGCTCTTACGAGTCAAAGATATATGCGTCGCTTTAATGTCGCAGCAAGTCGCGCACGGGATCAGATGTGGTTATTCCATACACCAACGATAAACGACTTTCGGAATAAAGAATGTTTGCGATATAAATTATTGAGTTATTGTCTGAATCCAAAGGTACAATCTTCAAGTATAGAAGGGATAAATATAGAGCAACTAAAATCTGAAGCAAGTAATAGAAACCGAACGGAAGATAATTTTCCAAAACCATTTGGTAGCTGGTTTGAAATAGATGTATTTTTACAAATTATTGGTAAGGGCTACCGGGTTATTCCACAGTTTGAATTTGCTGGATATTTTATTGACATGGTTGTAGAGGGAATGCATGGTCGCCTGGCAGTTGAGTGCGATGGTGATAAATGGCATGGGCCTGATAGATACGAAAATGATATGATGCGCCAAAGAATGCTTGAGCGTTGTGGGTGGACTTTTTGGCGTATACGTGGAAGTGAGTTCTATTATAATCCTGAGAGAGCTTTGTCGTCCTTATGGGAGTTACTAAAGAAGCTTCGTATCGCTCCAGGTGGTGAAGATATTGAAATTATTGATAATAAATTTAAAGAAAATAATAACTCAAAAAATGAAGAAAAGAAGGATTCTCCATCATCCCGACATAAAGAATGTCTTAAAAATGAGAAGATCGTGGACAGAGAGCAAATAAAGAAAGATAATCAAAACGAATTCCAGAAACAACTGAGCTTATTTAGTTCTCAAAAAAAGACTGGCAAATATGCTGATCGTGAAGAAAAGTTAGAAGCGATACTCTCAATAATGCCTTCCCAAGAGCCAATGTTGAGAGGCGAGGCTATTCGTGTGGCAGCAAAATCCTTGAAAGACAAAGGACGTATTGAATTCCAAAGAGTAAGAGAAAATGGATACGTTTGGAATGAATTCAAAGCTGCGATTACATTGGGGATACGTCGAGGTCTTCTCGATGGTGATAATACAACCATTTGGAAAGTTAATTTAAATGGTTTGTTATGAGAAAATAGAATGTTGATGCAGTCTGAGTATAATTTATTGAATAGTTTGAGAAGCGGCTTAAGCCTGAAATTGATGAAGGGATTTATTATCCTTGCAGAAAAGTAATCTTGAATGGAGTAGAAACTATTATGAAAGAAAAAAGGAAACCGGACAGGTCTGATCTTGAGGCCATCAGAAATCAAATACTGGACTTTGCATGTGCTAAACACGATTTTAAACTTGAATCAGAAGACTTTCCCTTTGAGGGCAATTGGAACGGGGTTTTTGTCATAAGATTTAAAGATTATCCTCTAGAGGATAAGTTGTATTGCGAGGCACCATTGGGAGAGCATTTTATAAAATTTGGACTTGATTTGGAGGTCGATAAACAGGTTTGGCAACAAGAGCATGAAAATATCTTCCGGAAGGCATCTGGATATGATGTGGCAATTTATCCATCTCTTCCGGAAAAGGAAGGGAAACGATTCTGCCGGTTATCTGCAAGGGCGTGGACCCCTAACTTCGGGCAACGTATTTTCGGCCTGACGCTTTCCAATCTGATAGAGTGCAAAAAAGCCATTTTATCCATGCTTTCAAAGGACTAACGAGTCAAAGCCTCAGACTAATAAAAAGGGATTGAAACCACAGACGTCATGTTTAAAAAGTGAAAGCAAGTCTTGATTGAGTTATATTATTGGGTAGATGCCAATAAGTTCAATAAACTCAAAGGAGGCTTGCCATGAACAATCTTGACAAACTTGATTTCATAGGTCAAAAAATCTATGTTGGTATGGATGTCCACAAAAAGAGATGGAGCATCAGTATATTTACCGAGCAATTTGAGCATAAGACCTTTTCACAACCTCCGGAGGTAGACGT